>NZ_CP110615.1:1839101-2452134 GCF_026153295.1 Rhodococcus antarcticus
CAGCTCCATCGGTGTGCTCACCCCGGTCAGGACGAGCAGCGAGCGGGCACCGACGGCGCGAGCCCCCGCGATGTCGGTGTCGAGCCGGTCGCCCACGACCAGCGGGGCCGTCGCGCCGGACCGGTCCAGCGCGTCCTCCATGAGGGGCCTGGCCGGCTTCCCCGCCACCAGCGGTTCCTGACCGGTGGCGCAGCGAACGGCCGCCACCAGGGATCCGTTGCCCGGCAGCAGCCCGCGCGCGCTCGGCAGCGTGAGGTCGGTGTTCGTCGCCACCCAGACCGCACCCGCCCGGATGGCCACCGTCGCCTCCGCCAGCGCCGTCCACCCGGTGTCCGGGGAGTGGCCCTGCACGACGGCTGCCGGCGTTGGCTCGGACCCGCGGACCGGCACGAGCCCCACCGCGCTGATCTCCTCGACCAGCGCAGGTGCCCCCACCACGAGCACGGCCGCCCTCGGTTCGAGCCGCTCACCCAGCAGCCGGGCCGCGGACTGAGCGCTGGTCACCACGTCCGCGGCGGTGGTCGGGAGGCCGAGCTCGGTCAGGTGTGCGGCCACGGCGCTCGGTGTGCGGCTGGCGTTGTTCGTGACGTACAGCAGCCGCTGGGCGGATCCCGTCAGAGCGGCCAGTGCCCCGGGCACGACGTCCTGGCCCGCGTACACCGTGCCGTCGAGGTCGAGCAGCAGCGCGTCGTGCTCCTCGCGCAGCGTGCCGCTCACGCCTCGACGCCCCCGCCGAGCTCCTCGACGCGCTCCTCCGCGTCGGTCTCCCCGTCGACGTCGGCCTGGGCCGCGTTGAGGAACCACCGCAGCGCGTCGTCCCGCCGGCCCGCCACGACGAGAGCGTCGGCGTAGGCGTAGAACAACCGCGCGGCCGGAGTCCCGGTGCGGGTCGCGTCCAGCTCAGGGGTCTGCAGCATGACCACGGCGGCATCCAGCTGCCCCATGTCCTGGCGAGCACCCGACAGCACCATGCGCAGCTCGGCGGCCTCGTCCGGGCCGAGCGCCCGCGCCTCCTCGGAGCGACCCAGCTCGAGTGCTCGCTCCGGCCGGCCCAGTGCGCGCTCGCAGTCGGCCAGGACGGCCACCAAGCCAGGTCCACCCGCCATCCGCCGTGCCGCACGCAGCTCGGCGATAGCCTCGGCCCACTCACCCGCGTGGTAGGCCGTGATCCCGACCGCCTCCCGGACGGCAGCGATCCGGCCCGCACGGTTGCGGGCGGCGCGCGCGTGCGCGAGGGCGAGCTGGGGCTCCTCGTCGACCAGGGCACCGGCCATGACCAGGTGGCGGGCGACGGCCTCGGCGTTGGACTTGTCCAGGCTCAGCAGGTCACGTCGCACGTCCTTGTCGAGCGCACCCGCCTGCACCTCGTCGGGCAGGTCCGGCTCGTCGGGACGGACACGACGGGGTGCGTCCTCGCCCGAGGGCACCCGCCGCACGTCGTTGCGAGGCCCGTCGGGACGCCAACCACCGCGACCGGCACCACCTCGTGAGGGCGCACCCCGACCGGATCGACGATCGTCCTCAGCCACGATGCACACCTCTCTGACGCTTCTTGCTGTGAACGCAGAAAAGGGGACCCCAACGTGTGGGGTCCCCTTTCTGGGAATGGTGTTCGGCGGTGTCCTACTCTCCCACACCCTGGCGAGTGCAGTACCATCGGCGCTGGAGGGCTTAGCTTCCGGGTTCGGAATGGGACCGGGCGTTTCCTCCGCTATGACCACCGTAACAAGGCGGGACAACACTTCACCCTCCCGACCCGGTGGCCCCTGGGAAGGGTGGGTGGTGCGGTGTGTTGTCTCAGATACCGCACAGTGGACGCGTAGCAGCTTTGTGGTAAGTCCTCGGCCTATTAGTACCGGTCACCTGCACACCTTGCGGTGCTTCCAGTTCCGGCCTATCAACCCAGTGGTCTGCTGGGGGCCTTACCCCCTCAAGGGGGTGGGAAACCTCATCTTGGAACGAGCTTCCCGCTTAGATGCTTTCAGCGGTTATCCCTTCCGAACGTAGCCAACCAGCCGTGCCCTCTGGCGGGACAACTGGCACACCAGAGGTTCGTCCGTCCCGGTCCTCTCGTACTAGGGACAGCCTTCCTCAAGTTTCCTGCGCGCGCGGCGGATAGGGGACCGAACTGTCTCACGACGTTCTAAAACCCAGCTCGCGTGCCGCTTTAATGGGCGAACAGCCCAACCCCTTGGGACCTACTCCAGCCCCAGGATGCGACGAGCCGACATCGAGGTGCCAAACCATCCCGTCGATATGGACTCTTGGGGAAGATCAGCCTGTTATCCCCGGGGTACCTTTTTATCCGTTGAGCGACACCGCTTCCACTTGCCGATGCCGGATCACTAGTCCCGACTTTTCGTCCCTGCTCGACCTGTCAGTCTCACAGTCAAGCTCCCTTGTGCACTTGCACTCAACACCTGATTGCTGACCAGGCTGAGGGGAACCTTTGGGCGCCTCCGTTACATTTTTGGGAGGCAACCGCCCCAGTTAAACTACCCACCAGGCACTGTCCCTGATCCGGATCACGGACCGAGGTTAGACATCCACTCGACCAGAGTGGTATTTCAACGGCGACTCCACCACCACTAGCGTGGCCGCTTCACAGTCTCCCACCTATCCTACACAAGCCGAACCGAACACCAATACCAAGCTGTAGTGAAGGTCCCGGGGTCTTTCCGTCCTGCCGCGCGTAACGAGCATCTTTACTCGTACTGCAATTTCGCCGAGTCTATGGTTGAGACAGCTGGGAAGTCGTTACGCCATTCGTGCAGGTCGGAACTTACCCGACAAGGAATTTTCGCTACCTTAGGATGGTTATAGTTACCACCGCCGTTTACTGGGGCTTAAATTCTCAGCTTCACCACCGAAGTGATTGACCGGTCCTCTTAACCTTCCAGCACTGGGCAGGCGTCAGTCCGTATACATCGTCTTACGACTTCGCACGGACCTGTGTTTTTTTAGTAAACAGTCGCTTCCCACTGGTCTCTGCGGCCACAACACGCTCAGCCCGAGAAGAGCGTCACATGCCATGGCCCCCCTTCTCCCGAAGTTACGGGGGCATTTTGCCGAGTTCCTTAACCATAGTTATCTCGATCGCCTTGGTATTCTCTACCTGACCACCTGTGTCGGTTTGGGGTACGGGCCGTGTGAAAGCTCGCTAGAGGCTTTTCTCGGCAGCATAGGATCACCACATTCGCCTCAGTCGGCTATGCATCAGATCTCAGGCTTCGTGGGACACGGATTTGCCTGTGTCCCGCCCCTACGTCCTTACACCAGTACTACCACTCACTGGCGCGGCTACCTTCCTGCGTCACCCCATCGCTTGGCTACTACCCGGTCGGTTCCCGCGCTCCACACCCCACGCAACCGGCTCGAAAGCCGGCGCTACGAGGCGCTTCGGGCGGTTAGCATCACGGGGTTCGCCATGGGCGCGTTCACACGGGTACGGGAATATCAACCCGTTGTCCATCGACTACGCCTGTCGGCCTCGCCTTAGGTCCCGACTCACCCTGGGCGGATTAACCTGGCCCAGGAACCCTTGGTCATTCGGCGGGGAGTTTCTCACCCCCTTTCGCTACTCATGCCTGCATTCTCACTCGTGCAGCCTCCACCCCTGGATCACTCCGGAGCTTCCCTGGCTGCACGACGCTCCCCTACCCATCCACACGACTGCACCCCACCCCGCAGGGAGAAGTGAATCACAAGTGTGAATGCCACGGCTTCGGCGGTGTGCTTGAGCCCCGCTACATTGTCGGCGCAGGATCACTTGACCAGTGAGCTATTACGCACTCTTTCAAGGGTGGCTGCTTCTAAGCCAACCTCCTGGTTGTCTTCGCGACCCCACATCCTTTCCCACTTAGCACACGCTTAGGGGCCTTAGCCGGTGATCTGGGCTGTTTCCCTCTCGACTACGAACCTTATCGCCCGCAGTCTCACTGCCGCGCTCTCACTCACCGGCATTCGGAGTTTGGCTGGTTTCGATAAGCTTGTTGGCCCTCTAGACCATCCAGTAGCTCTACCTCCGGTGAGAAACACGCGACGCTGCACCTAAATGCATTTCGGGGAGAACCAGCTATCACGGAGTTTGATTGGCCTTTCACCCCTACCCACAGCTCATCCCCTCAGTTTCAACCTAAGTGGGTTCGGGCCTCCACGACGTCTTACCGTCGCTTCACCCTGGCCATGGGTAGATCACTCCGCTTCGGGTCTAGAGCACGCGACTGATTCGCCCTGTTCGGACTCGCTTTCGCTACGGCTACCCCACGACGGGTTAACCTCGCCACGTACCACTAACTCGCAGGCTCATTCTTCAAAAGGCACGCCGTCACCCCCCACACACAAGGTGTGCGAAAGCTCCGACGGATTGTAAGCGCACGGTTTCAGGTACTATTTCACTCCCCTCCCGGGGTACTTTTCACCTTTCCCTCACGGTACTAGTCCGCTATCGGTCACCAGGGAGTATTCAGGCTTATCGGGTGGTCCCGACAGATTCACAGCGAATTTCACGGGCTCGCTGCTACTTGGGTGCTCAACAAGAGAGGTGACAGGTTTTCGCGTACGGGAGTCTCACCCTCTACGCCACGCCATCCCAGGCGACTTCCGCTAACCACATCACTTTCTTACTCTCCACCGGTACAGCAGTCCCGGTACGTTGAGTCCCACAACCCCACGAGTGCAACGCCTGCCAGCTATCACACACCCATGGTTTGGCCTCTTCCGCTTTCGCTCGCCACTACTCACGGAATCACTGTTGTTTTCTCTTCCTGTGGGTACTGAGATGTTTCACTTCCCCACGTTCCCTCCACTCACCCTATGTGTTCAGGTGAGGGTGACCCCACATCACTGGGGCCGGGTTTCCCCATTCGGACATCCTCGGATCACAGCTCGGTTGACAGCTCCCCGAGGCTTATCGCAGCCTCCTACGTCCTTCATCGGCTCCTGGTGCCAAGGCATCCACCGTGCGCCCTTACAAACTTGGCCACAAAGATGCTCGCGTCCACTGTGCAGTTCTCAAACAACACACGGGAAACCCCCACACACACCGCCACCAACACCCACCACACCCACACCACCACCCGAAGGCGACACGCGGGAGACGACAAGCTGATGTGGCCGGCTGCAGGAGCCCGCAACCAAGAGACACACCCAACCAAGCGTGTGTTCTCTCAGGACCCAACAGTGCACCGATGCCCACCACCACCCCCCGACCACACAGGGCCAGAAGACGATGCCGGGACGTGTCAGCGTTCCACCCATGAGCGAACCCCGCGCAAGACGAACGCCTGCGAACGGGGCCACATCCTGCACTCAAGCCCACCACCCGTTCCCTGCCACCACCCACCCCGAGAGGTGAGCACAGCTGGTACTGGACGCGATGGACACCGACAGGCGCTGTGAGCTCCTTAGAAAGGAGGTGATCCAGCCGCACCTTCCGGTACGGCTACCTTGTTACGACTTCGTCCCAATCGCCGATCCCACCTTCGACAGCTCCCTCCACAAGGGTTGGGCCACTGGCTTCGGGTGTTACCGACTTTCGTGACGTGACGGGCGGTGTGTACAAGGCCCGGGAACGTATTCACCGCAGCGTTGCTGATCTGCGATTACTAGCGACTCCGACTTCACGGGGTCGAGTTGCAGACCCCGATCCGAACTGAGACCGGCTTTAAGGGATTCGCTCCACCTCGCGGCTTAGCAGCCCTCTGTACCGGCCATTGTAGCATGTGTGAAGCCCTGGACATAAGGGGCATGATGACTTGACGTCGTCCCCACCTTCCTCCGAGTTGACCCCGGCAGTCTCCTGCGAGTCCCCACCATAACGTGCTGGCAACACAGGACAGGGGTTGCGCTCGTTGCGGGACTTAACCCAACATCTCACGACACGAGCTGACGACAGCCATGCACCACCTGTACACCGACCTTGCGGGGCACCCATCTCTGAGTGTTTCCGGTGTATGTCAAACCCAGGTAAGGTTCTTCGCGTTGCATCGAATTAATCCACATGCTCCGCCGCTTGTGCGGGCCCCCGTCAATTCCTTTGAGTTTTTTAGCCTTGCGGCCGTACTCCCCAGGCGGGGTGCTTAATGCGTTAGCTACGGCACGGATCCCGTGGAAGGAAACCCACACCTAGCACCCACCGTTTACGGCGTGGACTACCAGGGTATCTAATCCCTGTTCGCTACCCACGCTTTCGCTCCTCAGCGTCAGTTACTGCCCAGAGACCCGCCTTCGCCACCGGTGTTCCTCCTGATATCTGCGCATTTCACCGCTACACCAGGAATTCCAGTCTCCCCTGCAGTACTCAAGTCAGCCCGTATCGACTGCAAGCCCACCGTTGAGCGATGGGTTTTCACAGCCGACGTGACAAACCGCCTACGAGCTCTTTACGCCCAGTAATTCCGGACAACGCTCGCACCCTACGTATTACCGCGGCTGCTGGCACGTAGTTGGCCGGTGCTTCTTCTGCAGGTACCGTCACTCTCGCTTCGTCCCTGCTGAAAGAGGTTTACAACCCGAAGGCCGTCATCCCTCACGCGGCGTCGCTGCATCAGGCTTTCGCCCATTGTGCAATATTCCCCACTGCTGCCTCCCGTAGGAGTCTGGGCCGTGTCTCAGTCCCAGTGTGGCCGGTCGCCCTCTCAGGCCGGCTACCCGTCGTCGCCTTGGTAGGCCATTACCCCACCAACAAGCTGATAGGCCGCGGGTCCATCCCCCACCACGTAAAGCTTTCCACCACACACCATGCGACATGTGGTCATATCCGGTATTAGACCCAGTTTCCCAGGCTTATCCCAGAGTGGAGGGCAGGTCACCCACGTGTTACTCACCCGTTCGCCGCTCGTGTACCCCGAAGGGCCTTACCGCTCGACTTGCATGTGTTAAGCACGCCGCCAGCGTTCGTCCTGAGCCAGGATCAAACTCTCCGTAAGTTCTCGAAGAGAACAATCACTGCACTTAAAACTCAACTAGCAACCCCCACACACCCCAAAAGATGCGCAAGAGCCAAATCCAAACAATTGGCACTGACAATCATCGGCACACTGTTGAGTTCTCAAAGAACACACGCACACCAGAAGACCCAGGCCTTGTGGCCCGAACTTCGGGGGCTTGTCGCGCTCTGCTCACTGTACGCGCTCACAACCGAAGTTGCGACCATCGTGTGGAGCAGGTGTCAGGCGGTCCAACCTCGTGACCGTCGTGGTGACCGGTTCGGCGTCCCGCCCTGGCGACAAGGAGAAAGTTACGCAGGTGAGTCCTGGGAGTCAAATCCCCTGCACAGCGCAGGCCACCCGTCGTCTCCACCCCGTGAACCCGCAGGTCGGACGCCGTTCACCTCCGCGCCCCGGGGTCCACGACCTCGGTCTCAGCGGTGCAGGAGCTCCACACCGGTCATGTGACGCCGACCACGTCGGACCACCAGGAGACTGCCGTGCAGAGCGCCCGTCGCCTCGCCGACCCAGTCCTCGCTGGTCACCTTGGTGTTGTTCACCGAGACGCTGCCCTCGGCCACGGCACGGCGGGCAGCGCTGCGGCTGTCGACCAGACCGGTGGCCACGAGCAGGTCCACGATCCCCCGAGGGTCCTCCGGCCCGACCCGCACCAGGGAGGCCTCCGTCAGCGCGGACCGCAGGGTCGTCTCGTCCAGCTCCTCGAGGTCGCCGCGCCCGAACAGCGCGCCGGCGGCGAGCTCGGCCGCCCGGGCCTGCTCGGCCCCGTGCACGAGCGTGGTCACCTCTCTGGCGAGGGTGCGCTGCGCGCCCCGGGCCTGCGGACGCTCGGCGGTCTCCTGCTCCAGCTCCGCGAGGACGGCGCGGTCGAGGAAGGTGAACAGGCGCAGGTACTCACCGACCTTGCTGTCCTCGGCGTTCACCCAGAACTGGAAGAAGGCGTACGGCGAGGTCATGTCCGGATCGAGCCAGACCGTGCCCGCCTCGGTCTTGCCGAACTTGGTGCCGTCCGCCCGGGTCACCAGGGGTGTTGCCAACGCGTGCACACGCACACCGTCGGCCCGGCGGACCAGCTCCACACCGGCGGTGATGTTGCCCCACTGGTCGCTGCCCCCGGTCTGCAGCACGCACCCGTGACGGCGGTGCAGCTCGAGGTAGTCCATGGACTGCAGCAGGACGTAGCTGAACTCCGTGTAGCTGATGCCGGCCTCGAGCCGGGTGCTCACCACCTGACGGTCCAGCATCCGGTTGACCGGGAAGTGCTTGCCCACGTCGCGGAGGAAGTCCAGCGTGCTCAGCCCGGCGGTCCAGTCGAGGTTGTTGACCATCGTCGCCGCGTGCGGTCCGTCGAAGTCGAGGAACCGGGCGACCTGCGCCTGGATGCGGGACACCCATCCCGCGACGACCTCGGCACTGTTCAGGGTGCGCTCCCCGGTCTCCTTGGGGTCGCCGATCATCCCGGTGGACCCGCCCACCAGCGCAAGCGGGCGGTGCCCGGCCAGCTGGAGCCTGCGCACCGTCAGCAGCTGCAGCAGGTTGCCGACGTGAAGGCTCGCAGCGGTGGGGTCGAAGCCGCAGTAGAGGGTGATCGGGCCCGCGTCGAGCTCCTCCCGCAGCGCGTCGGGGTCGGTGGTGTGGGCGAGGAGTCCCCGCCAGGTCAGCTCGTCGAGGATGTGGTCTGGCACGCCGTTGACCCTCCCCCACCGTGGCGATCACCGGCAACCGCAGTGCGGGAGGATGAGGCACGTGACCACCGAGGACGGGATCCACCCCGACGACCTGGCCCGCGTGCTCGAGGTGATGCGTGCCGCAGAGTCGCTGCCCCCCGAGCACCCGGACGTCCTGGCCCTGCGCCGGGCGACCGCGAAGATGTTCAAGGCGGTCAAGGTCAACCGCCGGGTGGTCCGTCGCGACGCCGTGAGCGCCGCCGACCGTGCGGTCGTGGCGGCGACGGCCACCGGATCCCCCGATCGGATCGACGACGAGACCCAAGGCATCCCGCTGGTCTCCAACGCCCCCGGCGCCTCGGCCGGAACGCTGCTGCGGCCCCGACCCTGCTACCAGTGCAAGCAGAAGTACACCCAGGTCGACGCGTTCTACCACCAGCTCTGCCCGACCTGCGCGACGGTGAACCGCGCCCGGCGGGACGCCCGCACCGACCTCACCGGCAAGCGCGCCCTGCTCACCGGCGGGCGGGCGAAGATCGGCATGTACATCGCGCTGCGGCTGCTCCGCGACGGCGCGCACACCACCATCACCACGCGGTTCCCGCACGACGCCGTGCGCCGCTTCACGGCCATGGAGGACAGCCACGACTGGCTGCACCGCCTCCGCGTGGTGGGCATCGACCTCCGCGACCCCGCCCAGGCCGTCGCGCTGGCCGACACCGTGGCCGAGCAGGGCCCGCTGGACATCCTCATCAACAACGCGGCGCAGACGGTGCGTCGCTCGCCGGGTTCCTACGCACCGCTCGTGGCGGCCGAGTCCGCCCCGCTGCCCGCCGGACCGCTGCCCGAGCTGATCACCTTCGACCACGTCAGCGACGCGCACCCCGCCGCGCTGGCCGGCTCGCTGGCGGCGCACCCCACCCCGCACGCCGTGACCGAGCTCGCGATGCGGGCCGGGTCGGCCTCGATGGACCGGGTCGCCGCCGGCACCGCGATCGACGCGGGCGGCCTGGTACCGGACCTGCACGACGTGAACAGCTGGACCCAGCGGGTGGACGAGGTCGACGCGATGGAGCTGCTCGAGGTGCAGCTGTGCAACTCCACGTCGCCGTTCATCCTCATCAGCAGGCTGCGGCCGGCGATGGCCGCCTCGTCGGCCCGGCGCACCTACGTCGTCAACGTCTCGGCGATGGAGGGCGTGTTCAACCGCGGCTACAAGGGCCCGGGACACCCGCACACCAACATGGCCAAGGCTGCGCTGAACATGCTCACCCGCACCAGCTCCACGGAGATGCTGACCGACGGCATCCTGATGACCAGCGTCGACACCGGGTGGATCACCGACGAGCGGCCGCACCCGACCAAGCTGCGCCTCGCCGAGGAGGGTTTCCACGCACCGCTGGACCTCGTGGACGGGGCGGCACGGGTGTACGACCCGATCGTGCGCGGCGAGGCCGGCGAGGACGTGCACGGTGTGTTTCTCAAGGACTACGTCCCCGGGCCCTGGTAGGCCAGCCCCCGGGCCCTGCTGGACCAGGGGCGTGACAACGGCCACCTGCGTGCACCGCGGTGTCGGGGTCCCGTCGTAGGGTCGCAGCCGATCTCCTCCCGTCACCGCAGCCTGGAACGGAGCTCCATGCACTCCCCGAGAGACTTCTATCGCCCGCTCGCCGTCGGCGCCCCGGACCCCGTGCGCGAGATCCCGTTCCGACCGTCGCGAATGATCCACTTCTTCGACCCGAGCAACCCGAAGATGGTGGCCAAGGCGCCCCAGATCGCGGCCGGCGTCGACATCCTGCTCGGCAACCTCGAGGACGCGGTCAAGTCGGAGAACAAGGAGGCCGCTCGCGCCGGTCTGGTGCAGGTGGCGAAGGAGAACGACTTCGGCGAGACCCAGCTGTGGACCCGGGTGAACAGCCTGGACTCCCCGTGGGGCCTGGACGACCTGACGACGCTGGTCACCGAGATCGGCGACAAGCTCGACGTGATCATGGTGCCGAAGGTCGAGGGGCCCGAGGACATCCACTACGTGGACCGCCTGCTCGCCCAGCTGGAGGCCAAGGCCGGCCTCCAGCGGCCGATCCTGGTCCACGCCATCCTCGAGACCGCCCGTGGCATGACCAACGTCGAGGACATCTGCACCGCCAGCCCGCGCATGCAGGGACTGTCGCTGGGCCCGGCCGACCTGGCCGCCAACCGGCGGATGAAGACGACCCGCGTCGGCGGGGGCCACCCGGGCTACCTGGTCCGCCAGGACCCGACCGACGGCGCCATCGACGGGCCGCGGTCGGTGTACCAGCAGGACCTGTGGCACTACACGATCGGGCGGATGGTGGACGCCTGCGCCGCCGCCGGGATCCTGCCGTTCTACGGGCCGTTCGGGGACATCAAGGACGTCGTGGCGTGCGAGGACCAGTTCCGCAACGCCTTCCTGCTCGGCTGCGTGGGCGCGTGGAGCCTGCACCCGGTGCAGATCGAGATCGCGAAGCGGGTGTTCTCCCCGGACCCCGCGGACGTGCTGCACGCGCAGGCCGTCATCGAGGCCATGGGTGACGGCTCGGGCGCGCTGATGATCGACGGGAAGATGGAGGACGACGCCTCGGTGAAGCAGTGCCAGGTGATGGTGTCCCTCGCCCACCAGCTGGCCGAGCGCGATCCCGAGCTGTCGCAGCGGTACGGGTTCACCGCGTGAGCACGCCGGTGATCGTGCCGCGGCGATCGGTTCTCTACATGCCGGGCGCGAACGAGCGGGCGCTGGAGAAGGCCAAGACCATCCCCGCGGACGCCCTCATCCTCGACCTCGAGGACGCGGTGGCACCCGACGCCAAGGCCGCTGCGCGCGAACGGGTCTGCGCGGCCGCGTCGTCCGGCGACTACGGCCGTCGCGAGGTGACCATCCGGGTCAACGGCATCGGGACCCCGTGGCACGACGACGACCTGCGCGCCGCAGCGGCAGCCGGTCCCGCCGCCGTGGTGGTGCCCAAGGTGAACTCCGTCGCCGACGTGCACGCCCTGGAGGCGGCGCTGGAAGCCGGTGGAGCCCCGGACCACACCACCATCTGGGCGATGCTCGAGACCCCGGTGGCGATCCTGCGCGCGCACGAGATCTGCGCGGCCTCCCAGCGGCTGTCGGTGCTGGTGATGGGCACCAACGACCTGGCCAAGGAGCTGCGGGCAGAGCACGTCCCCGGTCGGGCGCCGCTGCTCACCGCGCTGTCGACGGCCGTGCTGGCCGCCCGGTACGCCGGCAAGGAGATCCTCGACGGCGTGTTCAACGACGTCTCGGACCTGGAGGCGTTCACCGTGGAGGCGCAGCAGGCCAAGGAGTTCGGCTTCGACGGCAAGACCCTCATCCACCCCGGGCAGGTGGAGCCGTGCAACACCACCTTCGCCCCCACGCCGGACGAGATCGCACTGGCCCAGGAGGTCATCGCGGCCTTCGAGGCAGCCCAGCGCGAGGGCCGCGGCGTGGTCACGGTGAACGGCCGGATGATCGAGAACCTGCACGTCGAGCAGGCGCAACGGGTGCTGGCGGTGGCCGAGGCGATCGGAGCGCTGCGGTAGGCCTCAGCGGGCGGTGAGGATCTCCGGGCCGTCGTCGGTGACGGCGACGGTGTGCTCCCAGTGCGCCGCGCGGCGACCGTCGGCCGTGGCGATCGACCAGCAGTCCCTCTTGGTCCGGTAACGGCTGGTGCCCTGGTGGAACATCGGCGCGATCGCGATGGCGTTGCCCGCCCGCAGCCGGTGGCGACCAGCCGGGCGTCATCCTCGCTCATCGGCCCCACCGCCACGGTCACGGCCTTGTCGCCGTGCCAGCCGTAGATGATCGCGCGCAGTCGACCGACAGCAGGTCCCCACCGTGCAGGCGACGACCGCTGCACTCGGCGCCCTGCTCCGGCAGGCACGGGGCGAGCGGACCGTGCGCGAGGTGGCGGCCCGGGCCGGGCTGGCGGAGGAGACCCTGCGCAAGATCGAGCGGGGCGCGGTGCCCACCCCCAACCTGTTCGCCGTCGCCGCGCTGGCCCTGGTCCTGGACGTGGAGCTGTCGCATATGGTGCAGGAGAGCACCCTGCGCGCGGGCGACGCTGCCACCCCGCTGACCCGGCCCCGCTGACCCCGCGCCGCTGACCCGGTCGAACCCGGTCGAACCCGGTCGAACCCGGTCGACGATCAGGGGGCCCGGGGTGAGCGGCGGTAGGCCGACACGGCCGGGCTGCCCGGGAGCCAGAACCGCCACGGGACGTCCGCTGCCGTGCTGACCCCGACCCGGGGGCCGAGGGCCACCTCGACCACGGGCTCGTGCAGCTCCAGGCGCACCTCTCCCCCGGCGAGCAGGTCGGTGCCACCGTCGGCGAGGGTGATCCCCAGGGCCAGCGCCAGGTTGGCCGGACCCCGGGCGAGGTCGGGCGGGCGGCGCGCCGTGGGACGACGGGCGGTCGCCGTGTCGACTCCGGTGAGCACCTCCGCGGCCCGCAGGAGCACCGCCGCGGCCTGCCCGTCCGGACCCGCACTGACGTTGAGGCAGGTGTGCATGCCGTAGACGAAGTACGCGTACAGGCGCCCGGCGGGCCCGAACATCACCGCCGTGCGGGCCGTCCTCCCCCGGAAGGCGTGCGAGGCCGGGTCCTGGACCCCGGCGTAGGCCTCCACCTCGACGATGCGGGCACTGACCCCCCGGCCGTGCAGGGTCGCGCCGAGCAGCGCCCGGGCCGCAGCCTCCGCAGTGCCCTCGAGCGCGCTCACCCCGTCCGGGTGGCCCACTCGAGGTGGTCGGCCGCGGTGCGCCGCACGCCCCCGAGCTGCTCGGCCACCCGGACCCCGGCCGTGCCACCCCGGGCGTCGCGGGAGGCGATCGACCCGGTGACGGTGAGCACCCCGCGGACCTCGGGCGTCAGGTGGACGTCCACGGAGGCGAGCTCGGCGTCGGTCAGCTCCGCCAGGCCCACGCCCCGGGCCTCGGCCGCACGCACGCAGCCGCCGGCGGCCTCGTGCGCCACCCGGAAGGGCACCCCCTGCTTGACCAGCCACTCCGCCACGTCGGTGGCCAGGGTGAACCCGGCCGGAGCCAGCTCGGCCATCCGCTCGGTGTGGAAGTCCAAGGTGGCCACCAGCCCGGTGATCGCCGGCAGCAGCAGCTGCAGCTGGGCCACCGAGTCGAACAGCGGCTCCTTGTCCTCCTGCAGGTCCCGGTTGTAGGCCAGCGGCTGAGCCTTGAGCGTGGCCAGCAGACCCGTGAGGTTGCCGATGAGGCGGCCGGACTTGCCGCGGGTGAGCTCGGCGACGTCGGGGTTCTTCTTCTGCGGCATGATCGAGGACCCGGTGGACCAGGCGTCGGCCAGCGTCACGTAGCTGAACTCGGCGGTGGACCAGAGGATGACCTCCTCGGCGAGCCGGGACAGGTCGACCCCGATCATGGCCAGCACGAACGCGGCCTCGGCGGCGAAGTCGCGCGAGCTGGTCGCGTCGATGGAGTTCTCCGCCGAGGAGTCGAAGCCCAGCTCCGTGGCCACCGCCTCCGGGTCCAGCCCGAGCGAGGATCCGGCGAGCGCCCCGGACCCGTAGGGCGAGACCGCGGCGCGGACGTCGAAGTCGCGCAGCCGGGCCACGTCGCGCAGCAGCGGGTGGGTGTGGGCCAGCAGGTGGTGGGCCAGCAGCACCGGCTGGGCGTGCTGCAGGTGCGTGCGTCCGGGCATCACCGCCTCCGGGTGCGCCGCGGCCTGGGTGGCCAGGGCGTCCACGACGTCGAGCACCCCGACAGCAACCACGCGCACAGCGTCGCGCAGCCACATCCGGAACAGGGTCGCCACCTGGTCGTTGCGCGAGCGCCCGGCGCGCAGCCGGCCACCGACCTCGGGACCGACCCGCTCGATGAGCCCGCGCTCCAGGGCCGAGTGCACGTCCTCGTCAGCGAGCTCGGGGGTGAACGCGCCGCTGTCCACGTCCGCTGCGAGCCGGGCCAGACCCTCGAGCATGGTGGCGAGCGCGTCGTCGGTGAGCAGGCCCGCCGCGTGCAGCACCCGCGCGTGGGCCTTGGAGGCCCGCACGTCGTGCGGTGCCAGCACCCAGTCGAAGTGGGTCGACTTGCTCAGCGCTGCCATCGCCTCGGCGGGCCCGCTCGCGAAGCGCCCGCCCCAGAGCGCGCTCACAGCCCGAGGTCGCGCTTGGCCGCCATCTTCGAGGAGAGCCCGTGCAGCGTCACGAAGCCCTTGGCCATGCTCTGGTCGAACGAGTCGCCCTCGTCGTAGGTCGCCAGGTTGAAGTCGTAGAGGCTCTCCGTGCTCCGTCGCCCGTTGACGACCACGTTGCCGCCGTGCAGGACGAGCCGGATCTCGCCGGTCACCCGCTCCTGGGTCTTGGCCAGGAACACGTCCAGGGCGTCCTTGAGGGGCGAGAACCACAGGCCGTCGTAGACCAGCTCGCCCCAGCGCTGCTCGACCTGGCGCTTGTAGCGGGCCAGCTCGCGCTCGACGGTGACGTTCTCCAGCTCCTGGTGGGCGGTGATCAGCGTCATCGCGCCCGGCGCCTCGTAGATCTCGCGGCTCTTGATGCCGACGAGACGGTCCTCGACCATGTCGAGACGGCCCACGCCCTGGGCGCCCGCCCGGGTGTTGAGCTCCTGGATGACCTGCAGGACCGAGAGCTTCCGGCCGTCGATGCTCACCGGCACGCCGGCCTCGAAGGCGAGCACGAGCTCGTCGGGGGCGAGGAAGTTGACGGTGGGATCCTCGGTGTAGCTGTAGACGTCCTTGGTGGGGGCGTTCCACAGGTCCTCGAGGAACCCGGTCTCCACCGCACGGCCCCACACGTTCTGGTCGATGGAGAACGGGGACTTCTTGGAGACGTTGATGGGGATCGCGTTCTCCTCGGCGAAGGCGATGGCCTTCTCCCGGGTCCACGCGTAGTCGCGGACGGGCGCGATGACCTCCAGGTCCGGGCCCAGCGCGCCGATGCCGACCTCGAAGCGCACCTGGTCGTTGCCCTTGCCGGTGCAGCCGTGGGCGACGGTGGTGCCACCGAAGGTCTTCGCCGCCGCCACGAGGTGCTTGACGATGAGCGGGCGGCTGATCGCCGAGACCAGCGGGTAGCGATCCATGTACAGGGCGTTGGCCTGGACCGTCGGCAGGCAGTACTGCTCCGCGAACTCGTCGCGGGCGTCGACGACGACGGACTCCACGGCGCCGCAGTCCAGGGCGCGCTGGCGGATGTCCTCCATGTCCTCGCCACCCTGGCCGAGGTCGATGGCCACGGCAACGACCTCCTTGCCGGTCTCCCTGCCGATCCAGCTGATGGCGACGGAGGTGTCCAGCCCGCCCGAGTAGGCGAGTACGACGCGGTCAGCCATGAGTGCTGTGCTCCTTCTGCTGCAGGTGGGTGATGCGGGTGGCGAGCTCGGCGCCGGTCAACGGTTCCCGGGCGACGACGACGATCGTGTCATCCCCCGCGATCGTGCCGACGACGTCGTGCAGGGCCGCGCGGTCCAGGGCGCTGGCCAGGAAGCTGGCCGCCCCGGGCGGGGTGCGCAGGACGGCGAGGTTGCCGCTGGAGTCGGTGGACACCAGCAGCTCGGCGAGCAGGCGGGCCAGGCGGTCGGTGCCGCCCCCGACGACGCCGTTCACGACCCGCTGCACCGGGCTGCCGTCCTCGGGGACGACGTAGACCCCGGCAGAGCCGTCGACGCCGCGGAGCTTGACCGCACCGAGCTCGTCGAGGTCCCGGGAGAGGGTGCCCTGGGTGGTCTCGACGCCCTCGGCGGCCAGCAGCGCGGCGAGCTCGGGCTGGTTGTGCACCGGGTGGGCGGCCAGCAGCGCGAGGATCCGCCCCTGCCGGGCGACCCGGCTGACGGGACTGCTCGACGGGCCGGCGGTCACGGGTGCTCCAGCAGCCAGGTCAGCAGGGCTTTCTGCGCGTGCAGGCGGTTCTCGGCCTCGTCCCACACCGCGCTGTGCGGGCCGTCGAGCACCTCGTCGGTGATCTCCATCCCGCGGTGGGCGGGAAGGCAGTGCAGCACGACGGGGTCCGCCGCGGCCCGGGCCAGCAGCTCGGCGTTCACCTGGAACGGGCGGAACGGCCGCACCCGGTCGAGCCCGTCGTCCTCCTGGCCCATGGAGGTCCAGGTGTCGGTGACCAGGACGTCCGCGCCGTCGGCCCCGGCGTGCGGGTCGGTGGTGGTGCGCACGCTGCCGCCGGTCAGCTCCGCGCGCGCCCGGGCTGCGTCGAGCACGCCCGGATCGGGGTCGAAGCCCCGCGGAGCGGCGACGGTGACGTGCATGCCGGCGGTGGCGCCCCCGAGGAGCAGCGAGTGCGCCATGTTGTTGGCCCCGTCGCCGAAGTAGGTCATCCGCAGGCCCGCCAGGGAGCCCTTGCGCTCGGCGATCGTCTGCAGGTCGGCCAGCACCTGGCACGGGTGGAAGGTGTCCGACAGCGCGTTCACGACCGGCACCGTCGAGCCCTCGACCATGAGCTCGAGGCGCTTCTGGGCGAAGGTCCGCCACACGATGGCGCTGACGTAGCGGCTCAGCACCCGCCCGGTGTCGTCGATGGTCTCCTCGCGACCCAGCTGCATGGTGCGTCCGTCGACCACCACGGCGTGCCCGCCGAGCTGGGCGATGCCGACCTCGAAGGAGAACCGGGTGCGGGTGGAGGCCTTCTCGAAGATGACGCCCACGCCCTGGGGTCCGGCCAGCGGCGTGTGGCTGCACGGCGCGGCCTTGAGCTCGGCGGCCAGGGCGAGCACCTCCGCCTGCTCGGCCGGGGCGAGGTCGTCGTCGCGGAGGAAGTGGCGGGTCATGCGAGGGCTCCCTGGGCTGAGGTCTCGGCGGCACGGTCGAGGATGGCGGGCAGGGCGTCGACGAACGACTGCGCCTGCTCCGAGGTCAGCACCAGCGGCGGGGCGAGCCGGAGCACCGCCGGACCGGGGGCGTTGAGCAGGAACCCGGCGTCCTCGGCCGCGGCCACGACGGCGGGACCGACCGGCGCGGTGAGCACGATGCCGAGCAGCAGCCCGGTGCCCCGGACGTGGCTGACGAGCGGGTGCCCGAGCGCCTCGATGCCCGCGGAGAGCTCCTTGCCCAGCGCCGCGACGTGGGCCAGGAGGTCGTCGGCGGCCAGGGTGTGCAGGACGGCCAGCGCCGCGGCGCAGCACACGGGGTTGCCGCCGAACGTGGTGCCGTGCTGGCCGGGCTGCAGGAGCTCCCCGGCCGCGCCGATCCCGATGCACGCCCCGATGGGCAGACCGCCGCCGAGCCCCTTGGCCATCGTCACCACGTCCGGGGTGACCCCGTCGGCCTGGTGGGCGAAGAACGTGCCGGTGCGGCCGACCCCGGTCTGCACCTCGTCGAGCACCAGCAGCGCGCCGTGGCGGGTGGTGATCTCCCGGGCTGCGGCCAGGTAGCCGGCCGGCGGCACGACCACGCCCCCCTCCCCCTGCACGGGCTCGAGGAACACCGCGGCCGTGTCGGCGTCCACCGCGGCCTCGAGCGCGGCGACGTCGCCGAAGGGCACGAACTCCACCCCGGCGGGCATCGGCTCGAACGGGGTGCGCTTGCCGGGCTGCCCGGTGAGGGCGAGAGCACCCATCGTGCGGCCGTGGAAGCCGTTCTCCGCGGCGATGATCGTGGGGCGGCCGGTGCGGCGGGCGATCTTGAACGCGGCCTCGTTGGCCTCCGCCCCGGAGTTGCACAGCAGCACCCGGCCCGGGTGGCCCAGGTGCGCCAGGAGCTCCTCGGCGAGCTGGAGCGCGGGTTCGGAGACGTAGAGGTTGGACACGTGCCCGAGGGTGGAGAGCTGGCGGGTGACGGCCTCGACGACCGCCGGGTGGGCGTGGCCGAGGGCGTTGACGGCGATCCCGCCGAGCAGGTCCAGGTAGGTGCGCCCGTCCTCGGCGGTGAGCACCGCTCCGGAGCCGGAGACCAGCCCCAGCGGCGGGGTCCCGTAGTTGTCCATCATCGAGGCCGCCCAGCGCTGCTGGAGGGGAGTGGTCATGAGCGGGTCACCATCGTTCCTATGCCGTCGGAGGTGAACACTTCCAGGAGCACCGAGTGGGCCAGGCGCCCGTCGATGACGTGGGCGCTGGGCACGCCCCCGGTGACCGCGCGCAGGCAGGCCTCCATCTTCGGAGCCATGCCGGAGTCCAGGCGTGGGAGCAGCCCGGCGAGCTCGTCGCTGCCGATCGTGGAGCGCAGCGAGCCGCGGTCGGGCCAGCTGTCGTAGAGGCCCTCCACGTCGGTGAGCACCACGAGCTTTTCCGCCCCCAGCGCCACGGCGAGCGCAGCCGCGGCGGTGTCGGCGTTGACGTTGTGCACCACGCCGTCCACGTCGGGGGCGATGGAGCTGACCACCGGGATGCGGCCGGCACGGACGAGGTCGAGCACCGCGTCGGCGTTGACGTCCACCACGTCGCCGACGAGGCCCACGTCCACCGGCTGCCCGTCGACGGTGGCGGTGCGCCGGGCGGCGGTGAACAGCTGGGCGTCCTCGCCGGACAGGCCCACCGCGTGCGGGCCGTGGGCGTTGATGAGCCCGACGAGCTCACGACCGACCTGGCCGAAGAGCACCATGCGGACGACGTCCATCACCTCGGGCGTCGTGACCCGCAGGCCACCCCGGAACTCCCCCGCGAGACCGAGCCGGGTGAGCATGGCGGTGATCTGCGGACCACCGCCGTGCACGACCACGGGGTGGATGCCGGCGGTGCGCAGGAACACCATGTCCTCGGCGAACGCCCGCTTGAGCCCGTCGTCGACCATGGCGTTGCCGCCGTACTTCACGACGACGACCTTGCCGTGGAAGCGCTGCAGCCAGGGCAGGGCCTCGACGAGGACCCCGGCCTTCTGGGCGGCGGTGACCAGCCGCTGGCTGGCGGTCACGAGCTGTACGCCGAGTTCTCCTCGACGTACCCGTGGCTGAGGTCCGTGGTGCGGATGCTCGCCGTGGCGTCGCCGAGGCCGAGGGCGATCTCCAGGCTGATGCGCTCCGCGGAGAGGTCGGCCTCGCGGGCGCCGGGTGCGCCGACCCCGCCGAGGCAGACCGGGTGGCCGTCGAAGGAGACGTCGATGCGGTCGGGCTCGAGGGCCACGGGCGCCATGCCGACGGCGGCGAGCACCCGGCCCCAGTTCGGGTCGGAGCCGAACAGCGCGGTCTTCACCAGGCTGTCCCGGGCCACCGTGCGGGCGACGGCCACCGCCTCGTCCTCGGTGCGGGCCCCGGAGACGGTGATGGTGACGTGCTTGGTGGCGCCCTCGGCGTCGGCCATGAGCTGGGCGGCCAGGTCGTCGCAGACCGCGGTGACGGCCGCGGTCAGCTCGCCGGCCGTGGGCGTGTGCTCGCTGGCGCCGGAGCCGAGCAGGAGCACCGTGTCGTTGGTCGAGGTGGCCCCGTCGACGTCGAGCCGGTCGAAGGTGGTGCGGCACGCCTCGCGCAGCGCCGCGTCCAGCACGGCCGCGTCGGCCACGGCGTCGGTGGTCAGCACCACGAGCATGGTGGCCAGGCTGGGTGCGAGCATCCCGGCACCCTTGGCGAAACCGCCCACCGTGAAGCCGTCGGCCTGCACCGCAGCCTGCTTGGGCACGGTGTCGGTGGTCATCACGGCGCGAGCGGCGTCGAACCCGCCCCCGAGTCCGCCGGCGAGCTCGTGCACCGCCTCGGACACGCCGGGCAGCAGCTTGTCCATGGGCAGCCGGTCGCCGATGAGACCGGTGGAGCACACCGCGACCTCTGCTGCGCCGGTCCCGGTGCCCCAGCCGCTCAACGTCGCCGCGGTGTGCTCGGCGGTGGCGTGGGTGTCCTGGAACCCGCCGGGCCCGGTGCAGGCGTTGGCCCCGCCGGAGTTCAGCACCACCGCGCGCAGCCGGCCGGTGGTGAGCACCTGCTGGCTCCACAGCACGGGGGCGGCCTTGACCTGGTTGCGGGTGAAGACCCCGGCGGCGGCGTGGTCGGGCCCCTCGTTGACCACGAGGGCGACGTCGAGGTTGCCCGAGGCCTTGAGCCCGGCGGCGACCCCGGAGGCCTTGAACCCCGCGGCGGCGGTGACGCCCTGGTTGCGGACGAGGTCGTCCCGGGCTGGGGCGGGCGGTGTCACGGTGCGACTCCGATCGTGGACAGGCCTGCGGTCTCGGGGAGTCCGAGGGCGAGGTTCATGCACTGGACGGCCGCACCGGCGGTGCCCTTGGTCAGGTTGTCCACGGCCGCCACGACGACGAGGCGCTGGGCGTCGGCGTCCACCGCCACCTGGAGCTGGAGGGCGTTGGACCCGAGCACGGCCCCGGTGGTGGGGAAGCGTCCGGCCGGCAGCAGGTGCACGAAGGGCTCGTCGGCGTAGGCCTGCTCGTAGACCGCCCGTGCCTGCGGCCCGGTCGCCGACGTGCGCGCCGAGCAGGTGGCGAGGATGCCGCGGGGCAGCGGGGCGAGCACGGGGGTGAAGGACACCGTGACCGGTGCGCCGGCGGCGGCGGTGAGGTTCTGCCGGATCTCCGGGGTGTGCCGGTGGGTACCGCCCACGCCGTAGGCGCTCAGCGAGCCCATCACCTCCGAGCCCAGCAGGGTGGTCTTCGCCGCCCTCCCCGCGCCGGAGGTGCCGCTGACCGCCACCACGGTGACGTCGTGGTCGACGATCCCGGCGGCCAGGGCCGGGGCGAGGGCGAGGCTGGCGGCCGTGGGGTAGCAGCCGGGCACCGCGATCCGCCGCGCCCCCACGAGCGGCTCGCGCGCCCCGGGCAGCTCGGGCATCCCGTACGGCCAGGTGCCGGCGTGCGGGCTGCCGTAGTAGCGGGTCCAGGCCTCGGGATCGACCAGCCGGAAGTCGGCCCCGCAGTCGATGACGACGACGTCCTCGCCCAGCTGCCCGGCGATCTCGGCCGAGCGGCCGTGCGGCAGGGCCAGGAAGACCACGTCGTGACCACCGAGGACGTCGGGGGTGGTCTCCTGCAGCACCCGGCCGGACAGCGGCAGCAGGTGCGGCTGGTGCTCTCCCAGGGCCGATCCGGCGTTGCCCCCCGCGGTCACCGCACCGATCTCCACGTCCGGGTGGCCCAGCAGCAGGCGCAGGAGCTCTCCCCCTGCGTACCCGCTGGCCCCGGCGACCGCGATCCGCACTGTCATGACAACATCATGCACTACTCTGCAACTTCATGCGAATGTCTCGAGCCTGACCGGCAGCGCGCGCCACGCCCAGGGGCGGGCGGGCCCAGGCACGGGACGTGCGTCCGGCGCGGACCCGGGAGGGGCTCGCGCAGCCACCGCGACTGTGATGCAGGGCACTGCTACGGTGCCGGTGATCGCGACGCCGTCCTGCGGGTGCCGTCCCTCCTCCGGGGGTCGGATCCCACCCCGGGCCGGAAAGCCGTGAGGTGTGCAGCGGGGTCTCGGCCGACCTCGTCCCGCCCACCCGTACCCGGTGCGGTCACCCACCTACGGAAGGAACAGCCATGGCTGGAGTCCAGTACCTCGAGGCCTCACGGATCTACGCGGGCAACCCCACCCCGGCGGTGAACAAGCTCGACCTGGAGGTCGTCGAGGGCGAGTTCATGGTCCTCGTGGGTCCGTCGGGATCCGGGAAGTCGACCGCCCTGCGCATGCTCGCGGGCCTGGAGGACGTCGACCAGGGCGCGATCCACATCGGCGGCCGGGACGTCTCCCAGATGCCGCCCAAGGACCGCGACATCGCGATGGTCTTCCAGAACTACGCCCTGTACCCACACATGTCGGTGGCCGAGAACATGGGTTTCGCGCTCAAGCTCAAGGGCGTCAGCAAGGAGGACCGTCGCGCCAAGGTCGTCGAGGCCGCCAAGCTGCTGGACCTCGAGGCCTACCTCGACCGCAAGCCCAAGGCGCTCTCCGGTGGCCAGCGCCAGCGTGTCGCCATGGGTCGGGCCATCGTCCGCGAACCCAGCGTGTTCCTGATGGACGAACCGCTGTCGAACCTCGACGCCAAGCTGCGGGTGGAGACCCGCGCCAACATCGCCGCGCTGCAGTCCCGCCTGGGCACCACCACCCTCTACGTCACCCACGACCAGGTCGAGGCCATGACCATGGGCCACCGCGTGGCCGTCCTCAAGGACGGCATCCTGCAGCAGGTGGACACGCCGCGGAACCTCTACGACGCTCCCCGGAACGCCTTCGTCGCGGCGTTCATCGGCTCGCCCGGCATGAACCTGCGCACCGCCCGGCTCGTCGACGGCGGCGCCCAGCTCGGCAGCTCGGTGGTCCCGCTGCGCCGTGAGGTCGTCGAGGCGGCGTCGAGGGCGAACCTGCAGGAGATCACGCTCGGGATCCGCCCCGAGGCGTTCTCGGTCGCCACGGACGGCGAGGGCATCACCGTCGACGTCCAGCTGGTGGAGGAGCTCGGCGCCGACGCCTACGTGTACGGCAAGGTGGTGGGCACCGACGACGACTCGGTCACCAAGCACTTCGTCGTCCGCTTCGACGGTCGGGTCCCGCCCCGCAACGGCGACACGATCCAGGTGGTCTCGCGCCACGGCGACGAGCACGCCTTCCACCCGGAGACGGGCGAGCGACTGGGCTGAGCGACACCCGTGCGGCACGACGGCCGCGGTTCCCTCAGGGGTGCCGCGGCCGTTGCGCGTCCCGGTTCTCGCGCTCCCACTCCGGGTGCTCGTTCCGGGCCCACGCGCGGTGCACCCGACCCGACCTGATGCCCCGCATCGCCTCGGGGTCGCGGAGGGCGTGGTGGAGGTGACCCAGCACGAGCACCCAGACGGCGAGGGCCGACCAGTCGTGCACGAACGTCGCGCCGGTGCGGTAGGCCAGCGGCGCCAGCCCGGTGAAGTACATGATCGTCCCGGTGCCGAGCAGCACGAGGATGGCACCGGTGCTCAGCGCCCCGTTGAGCTTCTGGCCGGCGTTGAACTTGCCCACGCCATCCGCGTCCCGCCTGCCCCGACCCGCCCGCAGCCACGCGCCGTCGGCCGGGGTGAACCGCCCGAGCCGGCGCAGGTCGCTGCGGTAGGCCTTCGACACCGCCCCCGCCACCAGCGGCACGGGCAGCGCGAACCCCGACCACACGTGCACCAGGACCACGATCCGTCGGTTGCCCACCAGCACCGACAGCGGGCCGAGGTAGAGCACCGCCGCGGTGAGGGCGCAGGCAGCGAACAGCACCCCCACCGACCAGTGCACCCAGCGCTCCACCCGGTCGAAGCGGTCGAGCTCGTCACGGGGCGGGGCGGGGTCAGCTGGTCGGCTCATCGCTGCGCCCGTTCGTCGTCCCCACCGTGCCGTCGAGGTCGTAGCCGCGGGTCTCCCAGTAGCCGGGGACCTCGGCGCGGGTGAGCTCGATGCCGGAGAGCCACTTCAGGCTCTTGTAGCCGTACTGCGAGGCGGCGAAGAGCCGAACGGGTCCGCCGTGGTCGTGGGTGACGTCACCGTCGAGCATCTGCAGCGCCACGAGGACGTCGTCGCGCCGCGCGACCTCCAGCGGCAGGCTCTCGGTGTAGGTCCCGTCGAAGGAGGTGAACCGCACTGCCGTGGCGCCGGCTCCCACCCCGGCGGCGTCGAGCACCTCGGACAGGCGCACGCCGCTCCAGCGCACCTCGGGCACCCGCCACCCCGTCACGCACTGGAAGTCGCGGACGATCGTGGTCTGCGCCATGCCTTGGAGGTCGGCCAGGCCCAGGGTCACCGGGGCGTCCACCATCCCGGACACGGCCAGCGAGTAGCTGGTCGCGTCCTCGCGCGGTGCGCCCCGGGTGACGGAGTAGAAGCGGAAGGTGTTGCCCACGGGGATGAGGCCGACCAGCCCCGTCGGGTCGTGGTTGCCGATGGGCCCGAGCACGGCCGCGAGACCCCGCTGGATCGGGCCGCCGGCCAGCACCCCCGCCGCCCCAAGGCCGACGAGCCCCAGGACCAGCCGCCGGCCGACCGGCGCACCGGCCGGTCGTGGGGTGGTCGGGGTCATGCCCCCAGTGTGCCCGTGCACCGGAGCGGTGCTGCCTGGGCCCGCCTGGTGTCACCGGCGTCACCGAACGCGGAACGGATCCGGAGGCCACCCCCGTGGTGGACCCCGACGTCCTCGTCGTCGCCTGCGGGTCGCCCGGCGATCCGGCTACCCGCGCAGCACGGCCCCCACCCGCTCGGTGGCCAGCGCGACCGCGGCATCGCGGGCCGCCGACGCCTCGTCCTCGGTGAGAGTGCGGTCGGTGGCGCGGAAGCGCAGCGAGAAGGCCAGCGAGCGCTTGCCCTGCGCCACCTGGGACCCGGTGTAGACGTCGAACAGCCGGACGTCCTCGACCAGGTCACCGGCCCCGGTGAGCAGGGCCGACCGCACGTCCTGCGCCGGCACGCCCTCGTCGACCACGAGCGCCACGTCCTGCAGCACGGGCGGGAACGGCGACACGGCCGGTGCCGGTCGTGGCTCGACCAGCGGCAGCGCGTCGAGCTCGAGCTCCACCGCACAGGTGCGCGCCGGCAGTCCGAGCCGCTCCACGACGCGCGGGTGCAGCTCGCCCGCGTGACCCACCACGACGCCGGCCACCGACAGCTCGGCGCAGCGACCGGGGTGCCAGGGTGCACGCCGGCCAGCGCGGACGGTGAGCTCCACCCCCGCGGCGGACGCCACGGCCTGGGCGGCCGCGATGGCGTCGGCGGCCTCGGCCGCCCGGCCCGGACCCCACCAGCCGGCGAGCTCGCGCTGCCCCGCGAGCACCGCGGCGACGTGAACGGGCTGGGGCGGCAGGGATGCCTCGATGGCGGCCACCTGCTCGACGGTGGGCCGGCGGTCGACCGGCAGCGCGGCCACCGGCTCGGGGACGTCCCTGCCCGGGAGCACGACCTGGGCCATCCCGTAGAGCGAGACGGTGCGGGCTCCTCGGGAGACGTTGCGGACCAGCGCCTCGAGCAGAGCGGGCAGCAGAGTGGTGGCCAGCTCCCCGCGGTCGGCGTCGAGCGGGTTCAGCACCCGGGCGGTGTGCCGCCTCGGGTCCTCGGCGTCGAGGCCGAAGGCGTCGAACACCCCCGGGGGCAGGAACACCGTGGGCAGCACCTCGACGTACCCGGTGGCGGCGAGCGCGCGGGAGACGGCCCGACGGCGGCGCTGGGCGGGGGTGAGTCCGCGGCCGGCCGGGGCGGCCGGGAGCACCGACGGGATCACGTCGAGCCCCTCCAGCCGGAGCACCTCCTCCACCAGGTCGGCGGGCTGGACGAGGTCGGGCCGCCAGCTGGGCGGGGTCACCGCGAGGCCGCCGTCGACGTCGACGACCGTGCAGCCCACCTCCTCGAGCCGGTGACGGGTGGTCCCCGGGGCGTAGCCGGTTCCGGCCACCCGGTCGGGCAGGTCGACGGCGATCGTGATGGCCGGCCGCACGCCGACGGAGCCGAGCACGGTGCGTCCGGGTGCCACGGAGCCGCCGGCGATCTCGGCGAGCAGGGTGGCGGCGCGCTCGAGGGCGACCTCGGCCAGCGCCGGGTCCACGGTGCGCTCGAAGCGACGGCTGGCCTCGCTGGGCAGCTTGTGCCTGCGCGCGGTGCGGAACACCGACAGCGGGTCCCAGGTGGCGGCCTCGAGGAGCACGTCCGTGGTGGTGGTGGTGACCTCTGTGCCGGCCCCGCCCATCACTCCGGCCAGGGAGACCACGCCGGAGTCGTCGGCGATGACCACGTCCTGGGGGTCGAGGGTGCGGACGGTGTCGTCCAGGGTGCGCAGGCTCTCCCCCGGCTGCGCCCGCCGGACGTGCAGCGCGCCCCGGACCCGCGCGGCGTCGAAGGCGTGCAGCGGCTGGCCGAGCTCGAGCATGACGTAGTTGGTGACGTCCACGGCCGCGGAGATCGGCCGCAGGCCCGAGAGCAGGAGCCGACGCTGTAGCCACCACGGGCTCGCGGCCGAGGCGTCCACCCCGGTGACCCGACGTGCGGTGAAGCGGCTGCACCCGGCGTCGGGGTCCACCGTGACGGGCCACGCGTCCCCCTCGGTGTCCGGCACGGCGACGGCAGCGGGGTCGGTGAAGGGCACCCCCAGGGCAGCGGCCATCTCCCGCCCCAGTCCCCGCATCGAGAAGCAGTAGCCACGGTCGGGGGTGACGGCCAGGTCGAGCACGGCGTCGGTGAGCCCGAGCACGTCGGCGGCCACGGCGCCGGGCTCCGCCGTGCCCGGGGGGAGCACGACGATCCCGGAGTGCTCGGCCCCCAGGCCCAGCTCCCGCGCGGAGCAGATCATGCCGTCGGAGACCTCGCCGTAGGTCGTGCGGGCAGCGATGGCGAACCCACCGGGCAGCTCCGAGCCGGGCAGCGCCGCGACGACCAGGTCACCCACCGCGAAGTTCCGTGCTCCGCAGACGATCCCGCGCGGCTCCGGCTCGCCCACCTCGACCCGGCAGGACCGGATGGGCTTCTTGAACCCGCTGAGCTCGGTGATCTCCAGGACCCGTCCGACGACGACCGGTCCGGCGACCCCGGGCAGCACGTCGATCTCCTCGAGCTCGAGACCCACGCGGACGAAGGCGTCGCCCACGGCCGCGGGATCGGCCGGGAGCACGCCCGCGGGGAGTCCGGAGTCGGCGAGCCAGGTCAGGGGGGTGCGCACGGGAGCCTCGCTTCTGGGGTGTGGAGCTAGAGGGACAGGCCGAAGGGCAGCGTGAAGCGCACGTCGCCCTCCACCATGTCGCGCATGTCGGAGATGCCGTTGCGGAACATCAGGGTGCGGTCCACGCCCATGCCGAAGGCGAAGCCCGAGTACCGCTCCGGGTCGATGCCGCTGGCCCGGAGCACGTTCGGGTTGACCATCCCGCAGCCACCCCACTCCACCCAGCCCGCGCCACCCTTCTTCTCCGGGAACCACACGTCGGGCTCGACGGAGGGCTCGGTGAAGGGGAAGTAGCTGGGCCGGAAGCGGATCCGGGAGTCCGGCCCGAACATCGCCCGGGCGAAGGCGTCGAGGGTGCCCTTGAGGTGGGCCATGGTGAGGCCCTCGGCGATGGCGAGGCCCTCGATCTGGTGGAAGACCGGGGTGTGCGTGGCGTCGAGCTCGTCGGTGCGGAACGTGCGGCCCGGGCACACGACGAACAGCGGCAGGTCGCGGCTGAGCATGGAGCGGACCTGCACCGGCGAGGTGTGCGTGCGCAGCACCTGACGGGATCCCTCCGGGGCGACGTGGAAGGTGTCCTGCATGGTGCGCGCGGGATGGTCGGGCAGGAAGTTCAGCGCGTCGAAGTTGAAGTGCTCGCTCTCCAGCTCCGGGCCCTCGGCAACCTCCCAGCCCATGGCCACGAACACGTCGGCGGCCTGCTCCAGCAGCACGGTGATGGGGTGGCGTGCGCCCGGAGGCACCCGGTTCGCGGGCAGCGTCACGTCGACGGACTCCGCGACGAGGACGGCGGCGTCACGCTCGGCGGAGAGCACGGTGCGCCGGTCGTCGTGCGCGAGCTGGGCGGCCTGGCGGACCTGGTTGACCCGCTTGCCGGCGTCCGAGCGTGCGGCCGGTGGCAGGGCGCCGAGCTCGCGGCGGGCCAGCATCACCGGGGCGCGGTCCCCGAGGTGCGCGGTGCGGGCCGCGGCCAGCGCGTCGAGGTCCCCCGCCGCCGCGAACGCCGCCAGGGCCTGCTCCCCGGCGGCCTCGAGCGCGGCGGGTTGGAGCGTGGCGACCTGCTTGGGGTCGTAGGGGTCGTTGGTCGCGGACACTCTCGCGTGCACCTCTTCCGGTCTGGGTTCGGTCAGGAGCGTAGGCGAGCGCGCTGCACGCGAGCGCTGGCGTACAGGCACACCGCCGCCGCCGTGGCGACGTTCAGGCTCTCCGCCCGCCCGTGGATGGGCACGCGCACCCGGTGGTCGGCCGCGGCGGCGAGCACGGGGTCGAGCCCGTGCGCCTCGTTGCCGAACAGCCACGCGGTGGGAGCGGCGAGGAGCTGGTCGGCGTCGTCGAGGTCGACCTCGCCGTCGGCCGCGGTGGCCAGCACCTGCAGTCCGGCCTCGTGCAGCCGTGCGACCAGCGCGGTGGTGTCACGGTGCCGGGCGACGGGCAGGTGGAACACGCTGCCGGTGGAGGCGCGCACGCACTTGCCGTTGTGCACGTCGACGCTGTCCCCGGCCAGCAGCACCGCGTCGGCCCCGGCGGCGTCGGCCACCCTGACCACGGTGCCGGCGTTGCCCGGCTCCCCCGCGTCCACGAGCACCGCGACCAGGCGGGGTTCGTCGCTCAGCGCGCTGGGCACGTCCACGTCGACGAGCGCACAGACGGCCACGATGCCCTGGGGGGTCACGGTCTCGGCGAGCGCGGCGGCCGCACGGGGCGTGACGGTGCTGACGGTGACGCCGGCGGCCCGCGCCCCGGCCACGAGGACGGTGTGCCTCGCGGCGGCCTCGTCGGTGGCGAAGAGCTCGTGGACCACCCCGTGGGCCAGGGCCTCGGTCACGGCCTGGGACCCCTCGACGAGGAACCGCCCCGCCGCCCGACGGGCAGCAGGGCGGTGCAGCTTGACCGCGGCCACGACCCGGGGGGTGCGCTCGGTGAGCTCCCCCCCGGGCACGGCCACCGGCCCGCGGGCTGCAGTGCTCAGGCGGCGGCCACGGCGACAGGGGCGTTCACGTCAGCCGGCAGGCTCGCCCTGGACAGCTCGACCAGGGTCGCGAACGTGGCAGCGTCGTGCACGGCCAGGTCGGCCAGCACCTTGCGGTCGACCTCCAGGCCGGAGAGCTTGATGCCCTGCATGAACCGGTTGTAGGTCATGCCGTTCGCGCGGGCCGCAGCGTTGATGCGCTGGATCCACAGCTTGCGGAACTCGCCCTTGCGCGCCCGGCGGTCCCGGTACGCGTAGGTCATCGAGTGGAGCATCTGCTCCTTGGCCTTGCGGTAGAGCCGCGAGCGCTGGCCCCGGTAGCCGGCCGCCGAGGCGAGAACGGTCCGGCGCTTCTTCTGGGCGTTGACTGCCCTCTTGACGCGTGCCACTGGTGGGTCCTGTTCGGTGTCAGGGGCGGAGGTCCGCCCGGGTGTTCAGGGGAGCGGCGCGGGCGGTGGCCCACGCGGCCGGGTCGCTCAGATGCCGAGCAGGCGCTTGATGCGGCCGGCGTCGCGCTTGTCGACCTCGGTGGTGCCCTCCAGGCGACGGGTGCGCTTGGAGGCCTTGTGCTCCAGGAGGTGGCGACGGCCGGCCTTCTCGCGGAGCAGCTTGCCGCTGCCGGTCACCTTGATGCGCTTGGCGGTGCCCTTGTGCGTCTTCATCTTCGGCATGAGTGATCCTCTGTGCTGCGTGTCGTGCTCCGGCCCGGCGGGGCGCGGAGCTACTGCTGGGGTGCGGGCGCGGCGGCCGCGGCGGCGGGTGTCGCCTCCACGGCAGCGGGCTCGCTCGCGGGTGCCACGGGCTCGGCGGCCACCGGAGCGGGCTGGTTGCCGGCCTCGACGCCCTGCTGGGCCTTGACCCTGGTCTTCGCACCCTTGTGCGGGGCCAGGACCATCGTCATGTTGCGGCCGTCCTGCTTGGCGGAGGTCTCCACGTAGCCCAGGTCCACCACGTCGGCGCCGAGGCGCTGCAGCAGGCGGAAGCCGAGCTCGGGGCGGGACTGCTCCCGGCCGCGGAACATGATGGTGACCTTGACCTTGTGGCCTGCCTTGAGGAACCGCTCGACGTGACCCTTCTTGGTCTCGTAGTCGTGCGAGTCGATCTTCGGCCGGAGCTTCTGCTCCTTGACCACGGTCATCTGCTGGTTCTTGCGCGACTCGCGCAGCTTCTGCGCGTTCTCGTACTTGAACTTGCCGTAGTCCATGAGCTTGCAGACCGGGGGGCGGGCCTCCGGTGCCACCTCGACGAGATCGAGGTCGGCCTCCACGGCCAGCCGGAGGGCGTCTTCCACGCGAACGATGCCCACCTGTTCCCCGTTGGGTCCGACGAGCCGGACCTCGGGAACTCGGATGCGGTCGTTGATGCGGGTCTCGGCGCTGATGGATCCTCCTCGGTTCGACGGTGCTGTCGTGACCGGTGGAGGGACTCCCACGACGAAGGCCCCTGCCCGCCTTGAGGCGTGCCGGGGCCCGTTGCCGACCGGTCCTGCGCTGCCCGGCTCTCGCCGCGAGCACCCCGGCGCGAGCCGGGCGGACCGGACCTCGAGGACACCGTGTGCCCTGAGGTGGGAGCGGACTCCACTTGCTGCCCCCGTGCATGACGGGGGCGGTCGTGGTGAAAGGGTACCAGGCATGTCGGACGCCCCGGAACTCGCCGCAGATCAATCCTCCCCGGAGCCCGTGTCCCACGGGCTCCCGTCCCGCGAGCTCTCGGACGTGCCCGCCATCGAGGTCATCAGCCGGGCTGCCGTGATGCTCATGAGCTCGGCTGCCGAGAAGCTCGGCCTGGCCGATGCCGACCCCGCGGAGAGCCCGCACCGGGACCTGGACGAGGCCCGGCGGGTCATCACCGCACTCGCAGGTCTGGTCACGGCCTCGACGGAGTACCTCGGGCTGCACGCCGGACCGCTGCGCGAGGGCCTCCAGGCGCTGCAGCGGGCCTTCCGCGAGGAGTCCACCCACCCCGACGAGCCCGGGATGGGCCCCGGCGAGAAGTACACCGGCCCGGTCCACTGACCGGCGGCCAGCCCCTCCCCCGGGCGCGCGCCGGTGACGGTGGCCCCGGCGACGGTCAGTGTGCGGCGGCGGGCTCCTTGGCCCGACGCGGCGCGGGCTTCCTCGCCGGTCCCTTCCGCGGGGCGGCGGACACGCCGGGCGCACCCGGGGCGAGCACGTCCTTGAGGAACGACCCCGTGTAGCTGGCCGACACCGAGGCGATGTGCTCGGGCGTGCCCTCCGCCACCAGCGTGCCGCCGCCGGCCCCACCCTCCGGGCCCATGTCCAGCACCCAGTCCGCGGTCTTGATGACGTCGAGGTTGTGCTCGATCACGATGACCGAGTTCCCCTTGTCCACGAGACCGTTGACCACGAGCAGCAGCTTGCGGATGTCGTCGAAGTGCAGCCCGGTGGTCGGCTCGTCGAGCACGTACACCGCGCGGCCGCTGGTCCGCTTCTGCAGCTCCGAGGCCAGCTTCACCCGCTGCGCCTCTCCGCCGGAGAGCGTGGTGGCAGGCTGGCCCAGCCGGACGTAGCCCAGGCCGACCTCCACCAGCGTCGCGAGGTAGCGGTGGATGGAGCTGATCGCCTGGAAGAAGTCCGCCGCCTCCTCGATGGGCATGTCCAGCACCTCGGCGATGGTCTTGCCCTTGTAGTGGACCTCCAGGGTCTCCCGGTTGTACCGGGCCCCATGGCAGACCTCGCAGGGGACGTAGACGTCGGGCAGGAAGTTCATCTCGATCTTCAGGGTGCCGTCGCCGGAGCACGCCTCGCAGCGGCCGCCCTTGACGTTGAAGGAGAACCGGCCGGGCTGGTAGCCGCGCACCTTGGCCTCGGTGGTGGAGGCGAACAGGGTGCGGATCTTGTCGAACACGCCGGTGTAGGTGGCGGCGTTCGACCGGGGCGTGCGGCCGATGGGCGACTGGTCCACCCGCACGAGCTTGTCCAGCTGGTCCAGGCCGTTGACCCGGGTGTGCCGGCCCGGGACCTGACGGGCACCGTTGAGCTTGTTGGCCATGACGGTGGCGAGGATGTCGTTGACCATCGTCGACTTGCCCGAGCCCGACACCCCGGTGACTGCCACCAGCAGTCCCAGCGGGAAGGCGACGTCGATGCCCTGGAGGTTGTGCTCGCGAGCCCCCACCACGGTGACCATCCGCTTGCGGTCGACCTTGCGGCGGGTGGTCGGCACCGGGATGCTCTCGCGCCCGGAGAGGTACGCGCCGGTGACCGACTCGGGGTTGGTGAGCAGGTCGGCGTAGCTGCCGCTGTGCACCACGCGGCCGCCGTGCTCACCGGCACGGGGGCCGATGTCCACCACCCAGTCCGCGGCCCGGATGGTGTCCTCGTCGTGCTCGACGACGATGAGCGTGTTGCCCAGGTCGCGCAGGCGGGTCAGCGTCTCGATGAGGCGCCGGTTGTCGCGCTGGTGCAGCCCGATGGACGGCTCGTCCAGCACGTAGAGAACGCCGACCAGCCCGGAGCCGATCTGGGTGGCCAGCCGGATGCGCTGGGCCTCGCCGCCGGACAGGGTCCCCGCCGCACGGTCCAGGGACAGGTACTCCAGGCCGACGTCGAGGAGGAACCCGAGCCGCGCCTGCACCTCCTTGAGCACCGAACCTGCGATGACCTCCTCGCGGGGGCCGAGCGTGAGCCCGTTCAGGAACCCCGCGCAGTCGGCGATGGACAGGGCGCACACCTGTGCGATGGACATCTCGCCGCGGTCGTCGTGGGCCATGGTGACCGCGAGGATCTCCGGCTTGAGCCGGGTGCCCCCGCAGGCGGGGCAGGGCACCTCGCGCATGTACCCGTCGTAGCGCTCCTTCATCTGCTCGGACTCGGTCTGCTCCATGCGGCGCTCGAGGAACGGCATGACGCCCTCGAACGCGGCGTAGTAGGACCGGGTCCGGCCGTAGCGGTTGCGGTAGCTGACGTGGACCTGGTCGTCGGAGCCCTCCAGCACCGCCGCGCGGGCCTTCGCCGGGAGTTCGCGCCACGGGGTGCGGACGTCGAAGCCCATGGCCTCCGCCAGACCGGCGAGCAGCCGGGCGAAGTACTCCGCCGTCTGGCCGCTGGACCAGGGGGCGATGGCGCCGTCGGCCAGGCTCAGCTCGTCGTCGGGGACCACGAGCTCCGGGTCCACCTCCTTCCGGATGCCGAGCCCCGTGCACGTGGGACAGGCGCCGTAGGGGGAGTTGAAGGAGAAGGAGCGGGGCTCGAGGTCGTCGATGGACAGCGGGTGGTTGTTGGGGCAGGCCATCTTCTCCGAGAACCGGCGCTCGCGGTCCGGGTCGGACTCCGCACGGTCGACGAAGTCCAGCACCAGGACGCCGTCGGCCAGGCGCAGCGCGGTCTCGACCGAGTCCGTCAGCCGCTGCTTCGCCGTGGCCTTGACCTGGAGGCGGTCCACGACCACCTCGATGTCGTGCTTCTCCTGCTTCTTGAGCTTGGGCGGGTCCGACAGTGGGTGGACGGTGCCGTCGACCCGCACGCGGGCGTAGCCCTGCTGCTGCAGCGACTCGAAGAGGTCCACGAACTCGCCCTTGCGGGTGCGCACGACCGGGGCGAGGACCTGGAAACGGGCCCCCTCCTCCATCTCCAGCACCTGGTCGACGATCTGCTGCGGCGTCTGCTTGGAGATGAGCTCGCCGCAGACCGGGCAGTGCGGGGTGCCGGCGCGCGCGTACAGCAGGCGGAGGTAGTCGTAGACCTCGGTGATGGTGCCGACCGTGGACCGCGGGTTGCGGTTGGTGGACTTCTGGTCGATGGACACCGCGGGCGAGAGACCCTCGATGAAGTCGACGTCCGGCTTGTCCATCTGGCCGAGGAACTGCCGGGCGTAGGCCGAGAGCGACTCGACGTACCGACGCTGACCCTCGGCGAAGATGGTGTCGAAGGCCAGGCTGGACTTGCCGGAGCCCGAGAGCCCGGTGAACGCGATGAGGCTGTCCCGCGGGAGGTCGAGGTCGACACCCCGGAGGTTGTGCTCGCGGGCGCCACGCACGACGAGACGGTCAGCCACGGAAATTCCTCTCCCAGAACACGGTGGGTCCTTCACAGGACACGGTCGAACGGTCCGCGGCAGCACTCTCGAGGCGCGCCCACGCCATGCTAGGTGCGGACCCCGACAACTTCCGGGTGGGCCGGGGTGGCAGTGAGGCGGCTCATGCCGGGGGCGCCACGGTCGTGTCCGGGTGGGGCGCAGCACCCCGGCGCCGGTAGCGTGCCCGGTCATGCAGGTCGACGAGAACTACACCGGAAGCGTCACCCAGGGCGGCGCCGCCCAGCGCAAGCACGTCCCCGGCGCCACCATCACCAAGCTCTCGGTGGGCCCGATGGACAACAACGCCTACCTGGTCGTCGACGACGCCACGGGCAAGTCGGTGCTGATCGACGCGGCGGCCGAGTCCGACCGGCTCACCGAGCTCCTCGACGACCACGCCCCCGAGCTGACCCTGGTCGTCACGACCCACCAGCACGCCGACCACTGGCAGGCGCTGGCGGACGTCGTCGGCGGTACCGGCGCACCCACGGCGGCGCACGCCCTGGACGCCGGTCCGCTGCCGGTGCCCGTGGATCGCGAGCTCGCCGACGGTGACCACGTCGAGATCGGTGAGCTCGTGCTCGACGTCATCCACCTGCGCGGTCACACCCCGGGCTCGGTCGCGCTGCTGCTGCGCACCGCCGAGGGCGCGCACCTGTTCACCGGCGACAGCCTTTTTCCGGGGGGCCCGGGCAAGACCGGGAGCGCGGCGGACTTCACGTCGCTGATGGACGACCTCGAGCAGCGGGTGTTCGGTGCGCTGCCCGACGACACCGTCGTCTACCCCGGCCACGGCCGGGACACCAACCTCGGCGTGGAGCGCCCCCAGCTCGCGGAGTGGCGCTCACGCGGCTGGTGACGTCGCCGTCTCACAGCAGCTGGTGACGCTGTTCCACGCCGGTGGAAGGGATCCGCCAGCAGGTTCCGCTGCACGTCCGACAACGCCGGGCCTGCGCCGACGACGCCGGCGATGTGGTCAACGCGACTCAGGGCACTCTCGTCCCCGCGTCAGCGTCGCACGCAGCGGGACGACCCGACCCCTGGAAGGCCTGAAGGGTCGAGCTGCACGCAAGGTCGGACCTGCTGGAGTGCCGTCCGTCGGCGTTCGTCGACAGCGAGTTGCCTTCAGTGTCGCCGAGGCACCTCGTGCCGTCGCCATACGACCAGCCCGTTCGGAGCGAGGTGCCACTCCCCACCCGAGGTCGAGCACCAGCTGGCGGCCGTCGTCGTCGCGGTGGGACCGACTGGGCATGGGGCCGCCCTTCCACGGTGAGACCCACTACGTGCCGCAGGACGAACATCTGGTCTGGAGCGCGCGCTCGCCGTCGTGGTGCTGTCGGTCACGGCCTGTTCGAGCGGGAGGTTGTGGCGTGATCCAGGCGAGGTGCTCCGTCACCGTCGCCGTCGTGTTCCGGGGAGCGTCAAAGCCTTGCTGAGGGGCCTACCCGCGGAGTTCGGTCCCTGGCAGACGGCGTGGAAGCGGCACGCCCGCTTCGCCACAGACGGCGTCTGGGACCGGATGCTGAGCGTGCTGCTCACCAAGGCCGACACCCTGGACGAACTGGAATGGCTGGTTTAGGTGGACTCGACGATCGCCCCGGCTCATCAGCACGCCACGAACACCACCCAGGTCCAGAGCAGCTACCGCCGTCGACCCTCACCTCCGTCATGGCCCGGGCACCCCCACTGGCACCGCCCACACCGACCTCGCCGGGCCGGTGGCACCCGGACGTGAGCGATGAGCAGCTCCTCGCCCTCGGCGTGCTCAAGCCCTTCGATCACCACGTGCTCGATTCCCAGCAGCCCACCCCATATCCTCGCGTTGCACACGCCGTTACCCTGCCCCCCTGCGGAATCCTGTCTCGACAACCGCAACCGTCAGCTGACGACGGCGTGTCGCCCACCTGGGCCTCTCCACCACCCACGGAAGGGTCACAAGAGCCGGTTTCAGAAGGGACGTGCTGCAGGATGCAGGCCACCGTCGCGAGGTCCTACCTCTACGTCCCCGGGGACAGGCCCGAGATGCTGGCCAAAGCCCTGACCCGGGGTGCGGACGCCCTGATCGTCGATCTTGAGGACGCCGTGGCGCCGGCAGCCAAGGCTGCGGCCCGGGTCACGGTCGCCGACTGGCTCGACGGTCTGCCTGCGGAGCGGGGCACCGAGGTATGGGTCAGGACGAACCCGGGCGCTCTCGGCCGGGCGGACGCCGCGGCTCTGGTGAGCCCCCGGCTGGCCGGGCTGGTCGTGGCCAAGACGGAGTCGCCCGAAGATCTGGTCGCGCTCGACCGGGTGCTGTCCGTGGCCGAGTCAGATCGCGGGTTGTCGGTGGGAGCCCTTCCGGTTGTGCCGTTGCTCGAGTCCGCCTCCGCGGTGCTGCGTGCCGACCGGATCGCAGCTGGCCCGCGAGTCCGACGGTTGCAGCTGGGGGAGGCCGACCTGCGCGCGGACATCGGGGTCACGCCCAGTGACGACGAGCGTGAGCTGCTGTACCTGCGCAGTCACATCGTGCTGGTGAGCGCGGCGCTACGCCTGGACCCGCCGGTCGCCCCCACGTCTGTGCTGGTGCGCGACGACGGCGGCCTGAGGCTGAGCACTCTTGCGCTGGCCAGGATGGGCTTCGTGGGTCGGGCCTGCATCCATCCGGCGCAGGTGGCCGTGGTGAACGACGTCTTCACCCCTACGTCGGACGAGGTGGAGCGCGCCCGCGCCCTGGTCGCGGCCTTCGACCGCGCCGTCGCCGCCGGCGACGGCGTGATGCTCGACGCCTCGGGTCGGATGGTGGACGAGGCGGTGGTGCGTCAGTCCAGGAACATCTTGTCCAGGGTCCGCCGGTGAGCCGGTGTCAGCGCTCGAAGACGGTCGGTTCCGCGACCACGTAGAACCGGAACTTCGTGCGGCCCGCGGGGCCCCTGCCGGCAGGGATCGGATGGTCCTCCCACCAGGCTAGGTAGTCGGCGTAGGAGGCCTCGTCCGCGAAGTGCATCTCGGCGATCCGGTAGAACATCGTCGAGGCGCCGACCGAGGCCGCTCCGCCGCTGGTGGTGGTCACCGGGCGCAGCACCTTGTTGAAGATGATCCGGTCGATGTGAGGGTTGGCCATCAGGTCCGGCGCGTGCACCTCGAAGAGCCACCGTTCGTAGTCCTCGGCGCTGACGCCGGGCTCGATGTCGTAGCCCAGGATGGTCTTGATCACGGGGTGTCCTCCATGTTCCATGAGAGCGCTGCTGCGCCCTCGGCGAAGCCTTCCGCGCGGACGCGCACGGGGGTCAGCCGGACTCCGACCAGGTCGGCAGCAGCCTGTTCGGCGGTCCGGTCGGGCGCTCTCGTACCGGCCCCGCCGGCACGCAGCAGTGCGTTCTGCTCGAGGTAGCGGGCCACCGTCCACTCGGTCGGCATGAGCTCGGCCCGGCCTCGCAGGAACACCACGCGGGGTACCAGCCGGCCGTAGTCGAAGACCGCCGGGTGGTCGTTGCGCGAGCCCGGCACCGGGGTGCCCACCCAGATCAGCTCGACGGCCGGGTTCCGCCGCAGGTGGTCGATCCTCCGGTGCGCCGAGCGCTGCACCAGGTCGACCGTCCAGTCGTTGTTGACGGGGGCGCCCAGGGTCCGGCTGATCGGCTGGCCGGCCCTGCCCACGGTGACCAGCTGCGCAAAGCCTGCCTCGTGCCGGACCCAGTGCAGCACCGCCTCACGCGACAGCGGTTCGGTCATCGACTCGCCGCTGCGGGGGCGTCGGTCGCGGCCACGTGGCCCGCAGCCAGGTACGCGAGTCCCAGTGCCGGGAGCAGTCCGTTGCCGGCCAGGTAGCCACCGGCGCCGTGCCCGGAGATGCCCATCGCCGCTCCCCCGGAGGCGTACACCCCAGCGATCGGGTCGCCGGCGCTGTCGAGTACCCGGGCGCGGCCGTCGACGCGGAGGCCGCCCTGGGTGTGGAACAGCGCCGGCTGCACCTGGACGCCGGCAAAGGGGGGGTTCAGCGGAGCCTCCCAGTCAATGCGTCCGTACTGGTCGGCGACCTGTCCTCGCGCGCACGCCGCTGCCTGCACGACGGTCTCAGCCAGCCCCGAGGGGTCGACACCGAGCCGGCCGGCGAGCTCGTCGACGCTCTGGCCCCATTTCACCGCACCGGAATCGATGGTGTCCCGGAAGTCCTCGAACGCCAAGCAGGCGTCACGTACTCGTTGGTCGAAGATGATGACCGCTCGTTTGCCGGCGGCTCGGGCCAGGGTCAGGTGGGCGAACTCCGAGTAGCCGACCGTCTCGTCGGCGAACCGCTTTCCCTCGGAGTCGACGAGGTATCCGCCGTGCATGACGGTCGCCCAGCCGACCAGGGTGCCGGCGGCGCCGCAGAGTGCAGCGTGCCCCTGGTAGGCGTCGAGGTAGGCGGTGTCAGCGCCCAGTCGCGCGCCGATGCGCAGGGCATCGCCGGTCGACTCCGGCGAACCGTGGTACGTGGCGTCAGCGATCTCGGGAACGTGCTGGTGTACCAGTTCGGGGTCTGCGCCGTAGCCGTTCGTCGCCAGCAGCACCGCGCGGGCTGCGACCTGCTCGCGGGCACCGTCCGGGGTGGTGATCTCCACCGTGACCCCGTCGGGTCCGGGGACGACGTCGGTCACCCTGGCCGGGACCAGCACGGTGATGCGGTCCTGCTGGTGCACTGCGTCGACGAGGGCCTTCAGCAGGTGCTTGCCCGACCGTCCGGTCAGGCTGTGGCAGCGCAGGTTGGTGTGCCCCGGGTACTGGAAGTCGGTGACGAGCTCGAGGGGCACCCGGGCCTGGTCGACGAGCCAGGTGACCAGCTCCGCGCTGACCCCGGCGAGGGCCTCGGCCAACGGCAGGTCGACCTCCCCGTTGGTCTTGCGCACCATGTCGGCGACGAAGGCTTCGGGGCTGTCGCTGATCCCGGCCTCGTCCTGCCATCGAGTACCCGCACCGGGCAGCATCGCCGTCGACATGGCCGTGTTGTTGCCGCGCGTGTAGTGCTCGCTGGCCTCGACGACCAGGACGTGCAGGCCCAGCTCTGCGGCCCGCAGGGCGGCGACCAGCCCACCGCCCGCGCCGGCGACAATGAGGTCCGGACCGTCGGACGCTGCCCCGGCGCTCACCGGGCCGCCGCCGACAGGTGCGGGGTCAGCCGCAGGTCGCCGATCAGGCCCAGCACCTGCAGCGCTGTCGCGGTCGGGTCGAGCACCCGAGGACCGCCGCCGGCCGGTAGCACGTCGACGGCGGAGCATCCGTTGACGACCGCGCCGACCTCGAGATCAGCAACGGCGGCGGCCACCGACCGTGCCCAGGTGGCCTCGTCCTCGATGTCGGTCACGGACAGGCCCAGCACCCTCACCCGGGGGCACTGCTCGGCCATCCCGTAGAGCGCGAGCCTGCGGCCGAGCTCGTCGGCGATCGCGGTGTTGCGGGCGACCGCGGAGAACGGCCGGCCGATCCCGCCGAGCAGGTGGCTCGAGAGTCGCAGCAGGCCGAGCACGGGTACCGGTCCGGCGTGCTCGGCCCCGGGGTCGAGCACGCAGTCGGGCAGGAAGGCGTCGAAGAGGGCTGGGTCCGTCTGTTGCAACGCCTGCACCACCAGCGACTCGGACCGCCGGATGTCCTGCTCGGTCTCCAGGGCACGCGGCACCTCGGGGCCGTCGCCGAGGTCGGTCAGCTCGACGGTCACCCCGGCTGGCGCGAGCCGGTCGTAGCGTCGGCGGCGCCGTTGGAGCTCGTCGTCGTCGACGTGGATCGGGGTCACTGCACGGATCTTCACTGAGATCTCCTCACATACCGAGGTAGGCGGTGCGGACGCGCTCGTCGGCGGCGAGGTCACGGCCGGGGCCCTCCATGGCGATGGACCCGCTCTCCAGCACGTAGGCCCGGTCGGCGATGGCCAGGGTCTGGGAGGCGTTCTGCTCCACGATCAGCACGGTCACGCCGGTGTCGCGGATCGCTTGGACTGCCTGCAGCACCTGGACCACCAGGTTGGGGGCGAGCCCGATCGATGGTTCGTCGAGGGTCAGCAGTCGAGGTCGGGCCATGAGCGCACGGCCGATCGCCAGCATCTGCTGCTGACCCCCGGACATGGTGTCAGCTCGCTGTCGCCGGCGGTCGGCAAGGATCGGGAACAGCTCGTAGACCTGGTCGAGGGCGGACGTGGCGTCCTTGACCCTGGTGTAGGCCCCCATCTTCAGGTTTTCCGCGACCGACAGACGACCGAACAGGGCTCGGTCCTGCGGCACGTGGACGAGGCCCTGACGCACGAGCAGGTCGGGGCGAAGGCCACCGATGGAGGTGCCGTCGAAGAGGATCTCACCGTCGGTCGGACTGATCAGTCCGGAGATCGCACGTAGCGTGGTCGTCTTGCCTGCCCCGTTGGCGCCGATGAGGGCCACGATCTCGCCCTGCCGAACCTCCAGGTCGATGGCGTGAAGGATCTGCAGCCGCCGGTAGCCGGCCGAGAGCTTTTCAAGACTCAGCAATCTGGGACTCCTCACCGAGGTAGGCCTGCACGACCCTGGGGTTCGAGGTGACCTCGTGCGGGGTGCCCTCGGCGAGAGGCTTGCCCTCGTGGAGGACCAGGACCCGGTCCGAGAGGGTCATGACGGCGGCCATGATGTGCTCGATGAACAGCAGGGTGACCCCTTCGCTGCGCAGCGTTGCGAGCAGGTCGATGAGCGGCTTGCGCTCGGTGGGTACCAGGCCGGCAAGGACCTCGTCCAGCATCAGCACCTGCGGCTCGAGGGCGAGCGCCCGGGCCAGCTCGAGGCGCTTGAGCCCCGCCGTCGGCAGCGTGCCGGACATCCGGTCCCGGTACTCGCTCAGGCCGACCCTCTCGATGACCTCGGCGGCGCTGTCCCTGGCGACCCGTCGGGACCTGTGCCGCGAGTGCGTCGCAGCAGCGACGTTGTCCAGCACGGTCATGCTCTCAAAAGGCCGCATCAGCTGGAAGGTGCGGACCAGGCCGGCCCTGGCCACCTTCCACGCGGGCCAGCCGGTGATGTCGCGGTCGTCGAACACGACCCGGCCCGCGCTCGGCGTGATCTGGCCCGCGATGCAGGAGAAGAACGTGGTCTTGCCGGCCCCGTTCGGGCCGATGATGCCAAGGACCTCGTGCTCCTCGACGGACACCGTGACCCTGTCGAGCGCCTTCAGTCCGGCGAACGACTTGGACAACCCCTCGATCTGCAGGAGGCTCACCGGCCGAACCTTGCCTTCAGGCTGCCGTACACGCCGCGGGGCAGGAAGATCACGATGGCGATCAGCAGCACGGCGTAGGTGATGACGTCGAGCCCGGCCTTCCCCTCGAGGAACGCCAGTGCGGCGGGCGGGTTGCGCAGCAGTGTGCTGGTGAGCTCGGAGAGCGGGCCCACGATGGCGGCACCGACCAGTGGGCCCCAGATGGTCCCGACCCCGCCGATCACCGCCGGCACGATGGCCTCGATCGAGACGCTGCCGCCGAAGGCGTTGTCGGGGCCGACGAACAGGTAGTACTGCACGTAGTACACCCCGGCGACGGCGGCGATGGCCGAGCTGATGGCGACGGCGAGCAACCGGTAGCGCATCACCGGGATGCCCAGCGCCTCGGCCGCAGTGGCGTCATCGCGCGCCGCCACCACGAACTGACCGGCGCGGGAGTTGACCAGCGCGATCTTCACCGCCACCGCGATCGCGAGCAGGCCCAGCGGGATCCAGTAGTAGCGCGAGTCCCCCTGCGGGAACTGGATCTTCGACCAGGACGACTCGGACAGGATTGGCACGTTGTAGCCCTCCGTGCCGCGCAACGAGCTCAGGTTGCTGACCAGAAGCAGAAGCATCTGCGCGAAGGCGAAGGTGGCCAGGGCGAAGTAGGCGCCGGCCAGCTTGTAGCGCAGCGAGGCGTAGGCGGTGGCCACCCCGAACAGGGCCGCGGCCGCCGCACCCACCACCATGGCCACCCACGGCGAGATTCCGTGGTCGACGAGGAGGTAGGCGTCCACGTATGCGCCGATCCCGAAGAAGGCCGCGTGGCCGAAGCTGAACATGCCGCCGTAGCCGCTCATGACGTTCCACGAGACGGCAAGAATGGCGAAGATCAGGGTGCGGACGGCCACCCCCTGGCGCTCCTCGGGCAGGACCAGGGGGAGCAGGGCGAGCAGCAGCACCACCACGCCCAGCACGAGGTACTGCCGCTGCGAGCCGGTGCCGCCGGTGGTGGTCACGGTCGTGCGCCGTGCGCTCTGGTCGACGGTCACAGGTCGCTCCCGAATAGTCCCTGGGGTCGCACGAACAGCACGACCACGAACACGGCGAAGACCAGCAGGAGCGCCCCCGTGCCGGGCACGAACAACCCGCCCACGGTTTGCAGGAGCCCGATCGCCAGGCCGCCGAGCACGGCACCGGTGACGCTTCCCAGGCCACCCAGCACCACGATGACAAAGGCCAGGATGGTGAACTGCTCCCCGGTGCTCGGGGTGAGGCTGAAGAACGGCAGCACCAGGCCCCCAGCGGCGCCCACGCAGGCGGCGCCCAGCCCGAAGGTCACCGCAAACACCCGCTTGACGTTGACGCCCACCATCGCGGCACCCTGTCCGTTGGCGGCCACCGCGCGGATCGAGAGCCCCAGCCGGGTGCGCTGCAGCACCGCAGTCAGGGCCAGGGCCAGCACGATGGCGCCGACGAACGCGATGACGCGCGGCACCGAGGCCACCGCACCGAGGAAGCGCAGGTTGCCGCCGACGGGGGCGGTGATCGACTTCGGCTGGCCCCCGAAGGCCAGCAGCAGTCCGTTGGCGATCAGCAGCGACAGTCCGAGGGTGACCAGCAGCTGGCCCTCGGTCTCGCCCTCAGACATCAGCCGGTTGAGCAGCAGCAGCTGCACGAGGTACCCGAGGCCGAACAGCAGCGGGACCAGCAGCAGGGTAGCCAGGTAGACGTTGAGGCCTAACGAGGTGACCAGCACGTACGCCGCGTACATGGACAGGGTCAGCATCGTGCCCTGCGCGAAGTTGACGATGCCCAACACCCCGAAGATGAGGGTCAGCCCCATCGAGACCAGTGCGTACACGCCGCCGAGCAGGGTGCCGGTCACCACGGCCTGGTTGACCAGGGCCGCGCTCTTGTCGCCCAGCAGGTAGACCAGCGCCAGCAGCACCAGCACCACCCCTGCCAGCCCGAGCCCTCGCACCAGCGTGCTGGGCCCGACGCGGACCGCGGCCGAGGGTTCGTCGTCGGCGTCAACACTGACGGCTGCGACCGCACTCGCACCGAGCTGACTCGGGCCACCCCTACCCGAACCACCATCAGGAGGGCCGCCCTGGCTGGCGGCGGGCGGGGTCACGGCCTCATCCGACATGACGATCCTTCCATTCGGTGCGCAGCGGATGGGGTGTCGAGAGTGGGAAGTGCCGTCCTGAGCGCATCGGGGAGCGCCCTGCGGCCGGCGTCCCCCCGGGACTCAGGGACGCCGGCCCCGGGTCAGGAGGCGCCCGGCTTGGCCGGGAACTTCAGGTCGACCGTCTTGAACTTCTGCGGGTAGACCTGCTCGACCTTGCCCCCCTGGATCTGCATGACGATGACCGTGGCGTTGGTGTTCTGGCCGGTCTCGTCAAACTTGATGGGGCCGTCGAAGGCGAGCAGCGGGTCGCTGAGCTCGAGGGCCGAGATCGCGTCGCGCAACTTCTTGGGGTCCTTGCTGCCGCTCTTGTCGAGACCGGCCGCCACCACCTCGACCGCCTGGTAGGACAGCATGGCCGCCGTCTCCATCGGCTTGCCGTACTTGGCCTCGAAGCGGGTGCGGATGTCCTTGACCCGGGCACTGGTCGCGTCGTAGTGGTAGTTCGCGCTGAGCAGCCCGTTGCCGGCGGCCCCCGCGGCGCCGGGGAACGAGTCGTCGTCGAACCCACCGTTGGCGATCCCGTAGACGGCCTTGACATCAGGCTTGAGGGCAGCGATCGACTTGGCGATCAACAGGCTGTCGGGGTAGTAGCCGGTGACCACGATGGCGTCGGGCTTGGGCGCGGCCGCCTGGGCCACCTGGGTGGCGGCGTCGTTGAGGCTGCCGCTGTCGTACGCGACCTCCTTGGCGATGGTGATCCCCTTGGCCTCGGCCTCCTTCTTGAAGGCCGTGAACACGCTGTCGCCGAAGGCACCCTGGATGTGGATGTAGGACACCGTCTTGATCGGCGACCCGCCCTGCTCGCCGATGCCGGCAAGGTCGTCGGCGCCCGACGTCCCCATGCCGGTTGCATTCGGCTGGATGCGGAAGGAGTACTTGTAGCCTTGGGCGAGGATGCTGTCGTCGACGGCCACATCGATGACCAGCGGGACCTGTGAGCGCTCAGCGACCGAGGCCACGTTCTTGGTCACGTCGCTCTGGTAGGTGCCGACCAGCGCTACCGCACCGGACTGGGTGAGCCTCTGCGCCTCGCTCTGCCCGGTCTCGGCCTTGCCCTGGCTGTCGCCGGAGGCGATCTTCAGCTGCGCGCCGCTCAGGCCCTTGATGCCGCCCGCGGCGTTGATGTCGGCTGCGGCCATCTCGGTGGCGTCCTGCATCAGCTGGCCGGCCCCGGCAAGCGCCCCGGTGAGCGGGTGGATGGACCCGACAGTGATGGTCTCGCCGGAGGCCCCGCCCGAACCGCTGCCGGAGGTGCTGTTGCTGGTGCCGCCCGAGCTGCTGCAGCCGGCCAGGGCCAGCCCAGCGACGGCCAGCACCGCCAGTGTCTTTCGTCGTGAACTCATACGTGGGGCCTTCCGTCGGGGTCCGGTCTCCCCCGCCGGTCGTTCCTTGCACCGGAACGGGAGGGTAACGTCATGTGGTGTCTAACACTCAGGCCCGAGCCGGTCAACGACTCTGCGGAACCGAAACATGCTTGTCATGCTTGACCACGGGTTCTTCGAGCCCCATGATCAGCCTCTTCTCTTCATTCCGCTAGGAGGAACGATGGCGCATGGCCAGGCTCGTGGCGGAGGAACCGCTCCCCGTTCGCCCCATCCTGACGGGGAGCGCGGCCAGTTCGAGCTGGGCGGTACCGAGGCCGCCGGCCGGGTGGCGGACGTGCTGCTGCTGTTCGCAACCGGTCCGTTGCACCTGGGGGTCAGCGAGATCGCCCGCGAGCTGGGGCTCAGCAAGGCGGTGGTGCACCGCATCCTTCAGTCGCTGGTCTCGCGCTCGCTGCTGCGGGCCGACCCAGGAACTCGCGAGTACCGGCTGGGGCCGGGTGCCATCGCGCTGGGCTCGCGGGCACTGCACGACCTCGACCTGCGGCAGCTGGCCGGGCCGACGCTGCGGCGCCTGCGGGACGTGACCCGCGAGACGACCACCCTGTCCGGCCGGGTGCAGGACAGCCGGATGTACCTCGACCAGTACGAGAGCCCGCAGGAGATCAAGATGACCGTGCGGTTGGGCCACCCCTACCCTCTGCACGCTGGTGCTTCGAGCCGGGCGATGTTGGCCTTCCTGCCTCCCGCGGTGGTCGACCGGGTCGTGGCGCAGGGGATGGACCGATTGACACCGGAGACCATCCGGGACGAGGCGGTGCTACGGGCAACCCTGGCCGAGATCCGACGGTCGGGGTATGGCACCTCCCTCGGGGAGCGACAGCACGGGGCAGGCTCCGTGGCCGCGCCGCTGTTCGGGGTGGGCGGCGAGGTGATCGGGTCGCTCAGTGTGTGCGGCCCGGTGTCGCGCTTCGACCCAGCGAGCGTGCGGCTGCTCATGCCGCAGGTGCTGGCGGCGGCGGACGAGATCTCTCGCCAGGCCGGCTGGGACGGCGGCAGCGCAGTGGATGGCATCGCCTGAGGCTGGCGAGAACATGCCGGCGGTCCATGGACCGATCAGCCGGCTGTCGCGAGGGCGCCTGCGGCTCCCAGTGCGCCGGCCACCGGACCCGGCCCGTCCTCGGTGAGCCGGTGCACAGCGCCCAGCAGGGCGTCGGTGGCCGTCGGTCCGACCAGCGCGGTCAGCCGGTTCCGCGGTCCCGACACCACGTCCGGCACCGTGAGGGCGTCTGGGCCATCGCCGCGGGGCCGGCCGGCGTGGGCGGTGCGGATGCTGCCGTCGGTCAGAGTGACCACGACCGTCGCGGGCCGCCCGTCGGGGTAGCCCGCTTCCAGTGACGGGTCGGCCCACACCTGGACCCTCTGGGCGAGCGACCGCAGCAGGGGGTCGGCCAGAGCAGCAGGGGTGAAGCCCCCGGCCTCGAGATCGCCGCGCAGCAGCCCGACGGCCACAGTCCACGGGATGCTGAAGCGGGCCGACAGATCGTCGAGGGGCTGTACCTCGGCGAAGGCGGCGGCCGCGCGGTAGGTGCGCACCTCGACCCCGGCCACGTCCGAGGCGACGAGCGGCGCTTCTGCCAGCAGGTCCTCGACCGCATCGTTGACTCCGTGCAGGTGCGCGCAGGTCGGGTGCCTCTTGAGGTAGCCCTCCATCACCGCCCAAGGCTGCGGCCCGTCGGCCAGGGCGGGGTCCCAGCGGGCGGCGCTGAAGCGGGAGTAGTGGTGTTCCAGGGCGCCGGGCTCGGGTCGCAGCCCGGCGGCGGCGGTCTGACCCCACACCACTCCCAGCTGGGCCCCGAGCGCCAGCAGCAGGTGTTGGCCGGTCGCCCCGTGGAACACCATGTCCGCCGAGGGCAGGACGGGCACCGACGCCGCCAGGTCGAGGGCGGCTGCCACCACCTCGGCGTTTCCGCCGCTGAGCAGGTGCGCCACGCCCGCGGCGGTGGCGGGCAGGGCCCAGGTGGCGAGGTCGTGCACCCCGGCCGGGGTTCCCCCCTGGGCCGCGCCGAGGCGGGCGCCCACCTCGTAACCGGCCAGGATCGCCGAACCCGTGGCGCGGCCGGTCGAACCGGCTGCCTCAGCCACGGCGAGCACGGCCGGCACCAGGTGCGAGGCGGGGTGACCGCGCGCCTTGCGGTGCCCGTCCTGGCGCTGTTCGGCGGCGACCGGCAAGGCGTTGGCGAGCGCCGCCATGGCGGGGGCGGCCCCTTGCGGGTAGCCCATCACGGTGCTGGGCCCGGCCCCGGACAGCAGTGCCCGCCGCGCCGCGGTGACGTCCGGGCGGCCCACGGCCGCGAGGCCCGCCGAGAGGACGTGGATCACCACCTGGGTCAGCCGCTCGCGCACCGGCTCCGGCGCGGCAGCTACATCGATCGCTGCCGCCCGGGCCGCCAGTCGGAGGGCGAGCACCGGGGTCGCTCGCCGAGCCGGGCTGGTGTTCACGGCAGTTTCCGCAGCAGGGGGCGCACGTCCGGGGTGTCGGCCAGCGCCTCGACGGTGCGACGCACCCGCCGGGCGTCGTCCGCCCCGACCAGGGCGGCCACCTTGGCGTGCACCTGCTCGGCGGTGAAGGGGTGGTGGCCGACATCGCCCACCGGGTTCGGCACCTCCTCGACGAGCTCACGGCCGTCGCGCAGGACCAGGGTCACCCGGGCCGCGCGCTCGTCGGGCAGCCTGGCGTCGAGGGCCGGATCGTGGACCACCTGGACCCGGTGGGCCGCGGCGATCACCTCGGGGTCGGTGCGCCAGGCGTCGGAGAGCTCGCCCGGGCCCACCACCCCGGCCCGCAGAGCGACGGCCATGACGTAGGGCAGGGAGAACATGGCGGCGAGCCGGCTGCCGGTGGACACGGCAGCCAGCGGCATGCTGAGCCGGTGGGTGGCCACCACCATGCGGTCGACCGCGTCCGGGCGGAGCTCGTGACGCTCCAGCAGCGTGAGCACGGCGTCGGCAGCCGGGTGCGTGTAGCTGCACGACGAGTGCCGCTTCACGTATCCGCCTGTCAAGTCCCACCGCTGCCCGAGCCCGTCCGCCAGCGGCGAGACGTCCAGGCCGCCGACCACCTCGCCCAGGGTGCGGCCCACCGTGCCCTCGACCCCGGACAGGCCCGCCTCCGCCAGCCGGCCGCCGACCAGCCCGCTCACGTTCGACCCGGCCGCCCACAGGTTGCGCACGAAGCTGCCCGCCAGGACGACGCTCCAGGGGGTGGCGTAGACCAGCCCGGCGGCTGCGTCCGTCGAGGCCGCAACCTGCTCGGCGGTCAGCCCGCGCAACCGCCCGACGGCGGCCCCGGCCCCGGTCGCCCCCCAGTGGCCATGGGTGTGCAGGTCGGCCCGGCGCCGGGTCGCCCGACCGAAGCGGGAGGCGATCTCGTACCCGGCCACCACGGCGGCCAGCAGCTCGACCCCAGGGACGGGCTGCTCGGACGCACCCGCCTGCGCCAGCGCGGCGAACACCACGTGAGCGGCAGGGTGTCCGGCCGCGTGCTTGTTGCCCTCGTCGAGCTCGAGACAGCATGCAGCCGCGCCGTTGAGCCACGCCGCCGTGTCGGGCTGGGTGGACCGACCGGTCCCCAGCAGAACAGCCGGACCCTCGACCACCGGCCAGGCCCGCTGCAGCGCCTTCAGCTCGGCGGTGCGCGCCCCGGCGACCGTCACGCCCAACAGGTCCACGAGCATCAGTCCGGTGCGCGCCTGCACCTCGGCAGGCAGGTCCGACCAGCGCAGGTCGGCGGCGAACCGGCCCGCAGTGCGCAACGCCTGCAGCAGCTCCGGGTCAGGGACGGACGCGGGGACGGAAATGGAATCGGTCACGACGCGACCGTAGGCCCGCCGTACGTGCAGACCCACCTTCGTTCCGCTGACAGGAACATAGCGATGGGTCGCATATCGAGGAGGACCAAGCCCACTTCCACACGACACGGGGGACCTCACGTGATTTTTGGATGATGGTTGGCCTGAGGGCCCTACGGAGCTAGGGTTCGGAACAATTCGTGTTTCACCAAGCGGAACGGACTCCTGACGATGATGCCGCTCGAAGGACTCCGGGTGCTCGACGTGTCGACCATCCTGGCCGGCCCGCTGGCGTGCCAGATCCTGGGCGACTTCGGCGCCGACGTGGTCAAGATCGAGCACCCCGTGGCCGGCGACAGCATGCGCGGCCACGGCGAGAGCAAGGACGGCGTGCCCCTGTGGTGGAAGGAGATCTCCCGCAACAAGCGCACCGTCGGACTGAGCCTCAGCGCGCCGGAGGGCGCCGCCCTGTTCCGCCGCTTGGCTGCCACCGCAGACGTCGTCGTCGAGAACTTCCGCCCCGGCACGCTCGAGCGCTGGGGGGTGGGGCCGGACGTGCTGCTCACCGACAACCCGGGACTGGTGATCGTGCGGCTCACCGGCTTCGGACAGACCGGGCCCTACTCCGAGCGACCGGGTTTCGGCACGCTGGCCGAGGCGATGAGCGGGTTCGCCTTCATGACCGGTGATGTCGACGGGCCGCCGACGCTCCCCTCCTTCGGACTGGCCGACAGCATCTGCGGGATCGCCGCGAGCTCGGCGACGATGATGGCGCTGCGCCACCGCGACGCCACGGGCGAGGGGCAGGTCGTCGACGTGAGCATCCTTGAGCCGATCATGGCGGCGGTGGGGCCGGCGCCCACGATCTACCAGCAGCTGGGCGTGGTGCCGCAGCGGCACGGCAACAGGTCGACCAACAATGCCCCTCGCAACCTCTACCGCGCCCGCGACGGGCGCTGGGTGGCCGTCAGCTCCAGCGCGCAGAGCATCGCCGACCGGCTCCTGACCCTGGTGGGCCACCCCGAGGTGCTCGACGAGCCCTGGTTCTCCTCCGGCCGGGGCCGTTACGAGCATGTCGAACTGCTCGACCGCTACGTGGGCGGCTGGGTTGCTGAGCGCGACCGGGACGAGGTGATCGCCGCCTTCACCGACGCGGGCGCCGCAGTGGCCGGTGTCTACGACGCGCAGGACCTGGTCAACGACCCGCACGTGCGAGCTACTCAGATGCTCACCGAGGTGCCCGACGACGAGCTTGGCCCGGTGCTCATGCACAACGTGATGTGGCGGATGAGCCGCACGCCTGGCGAGATCCGGTTCACCGGCCGCGCCAAGGGTGCGGACACCGACGAGGTGCTCACCGACCTGGGGTGCACCGCGCAGGAGCTTGCCGAGCTCCGTGAGAAGGGGGTCGTCGCATGACCGATGCGCTGCTGGCCGTAATTCAGGAGGGCGTGCGAGCCTACGACCTGGGCCGCCCGATGAGCATCGGCATGCCGCAGTCGCCCAACCACCCGGCCTACTGGCACACCCTGCCGCGCCGCCACGGCGACATGGTCCGCTCCGACGGCGGCTCAGCGGCCAACGACATGATCACCACGGGCACCCACGTCGGAACCCACATCGACGCGCTGGCCCACGTCTCTCACGACGGCAAGCTGCACGGCGGGGTCGAGGTCGCCGACGCCATGCGAGGCGGCGGCTTCCCCGATCACGGGGTGCACACCATCGCCCCGATGGTGCGCCGGGCTCTGCTGCTCGACGTGCCGGCCGCGCTGGGCACCGATGCGTGCGAGCCTGCCTACGAGATCACTCCCGCGGACCTGCAGCAGGCCGAGGCGCTCACCGGCACGACCGTGCAGCCGGGCGACGTGGTGCTGGTGCGCAGCGGCTGGGGGCGCCGGTTCGACGACGGAGCAAAGGCCTACCTGGGCCAGGTCGAGGGCGTGCCCGGGGTGGGCGAGGCCGGCGCACAGTGGCTGGCCGACCACCGGGTGCACGCCGCCGGCGCGGACACCATCGCCTTCGAACGGCTCGCGCCGGGCGGTGGCCACAGCGTGCTGCCGGCCCACCGGGTGCTGCTCGTGGAGTCCGGCATCTACATCGTCGAGGCACTGGCCCTCGAGGAGATCGCGGCCGACCAGGTGCGCGAGTTCACCCTGGTGCTGGTCCCGATGAACCTCGTCGGCGCCACCGGCTCGCCGGTCCGCCCACTCGCCGTGATCAGCGACAGGTCCCCCGATGCCTGACGCCACGCCGAACCAGCCCGACACCCCAGCTCCGGACGCCGCCGCGCGCACCCTGGCCCAGCAGCTGGGCGCATTCGCCGCAGCCGCCACCTACGACGCGTTGCCCACCGACGTCATCGACAGCGTCCGTCAACGGGTGCTCGACACGGTGGGCATCATGATCGCCGCCAGCCCGCTGGAGACGTCCCGCGGCGCGCGGCGCTGGGTCGCTGCGCAAGGCGGCTCCCCCCGTGCCAGCGTCGTGGGCGTGGAAGAGCGGCTGCCAGCCACGCTTGCCGCATTCAGCAACGGAGTGCTCGCGCACTCGCTCGACTACGACGACACCCACCTGCCTTCGGTGCTGCACCCCAGCGCCTGCGTGGTCCCGGCCGCCCTGGCGGCCGCTCAGGACGCCGGCGCCGACGGGCGGATGACGGTCGCGGCCATCGCCGTGGGCCTGGAGATCACGGTGCGCCTGGGCATGGCCGGCTACGACGAGCAGGCCGGCAACTCCACGTTCTTCGAGCACGGCCAGCACGCCACCAGCATCTGCGGAGCAATGGGCGCCTCGGCGGCCGCCGCCCTGCTCTACGGCCTCGGTGCCGACGGGGTGACGCATTCGTTGGGCCTCACCGCGTCGATGGCATCGGGGGTGATCGAGGCCAACCGAACGGGCGGCACCGTGAAGCGGATGCACTGCGGGTGGGCCGCGCAGTCCGGGGTGAGCGCCGCCCAGCTCGTCGGCCACGGCTTCACCGGCCCCCCCACCGTGCTCGAGGGAAGGTTCGGCTTCTTCCAGGCCTGGCTGCACGGTCAGTTCGACCCGGCCGCCATCACCGACGGTCTCGGCGAGACGTGGGCCGTGCCCGGCATCTTCGTCAAGCCCTACCCGGCCAACCACTTCACCCACGCCGGTATCGACGCTGCCCGCGCCCTCGTGGCCAAGGGCCTCGACATCGACACGATCGCCGCCATCGAGCTGGGCGTGCCGTCGGCGAACCGGCGCACCATCGGCGAGCCGATCGAGGTCAAGCGCGCGCCCGAGACCGGCTACATGGCCCAGTTCAGCGGCCCCTACACCGTGGTCGCCGGGCTGCTCGGCGGCCACGGGCTCGGGGTGGGCCTCGACGACTTCACCGACGAGCTGGCCACCGACCACCAGCGGCGACGGCTGATGGCCCTGGTCGACGTGGTGGACGACGACGAGTGCTCGGCGATCTTCCCGCGGCAGTTCCCCGCCGTGCTGAGGGTGCGCACCACCGACGGCCGGGAGCTGGTCGAGAAGGTGCTGACCACCCGCGGCGGCCCGCAGCGCCCGCTGAGCCTCGACGAGCTGGCCACCAAGTTCGCCGACAACGCGGGCCGCCTGCTCGACGACGACCAGGTGAGGACGGTGCGTGCCGCGTGCGTTGGCCTGGACACCCTGGACCAGGTGGACGCCGTGCTCGACCCGCTCCGGGCGTTGGACCCCCTCGCTCCCCGCTGACAACCACAACCCACCCAGACCACCGCAACCCTGGAGGCCGTCGTGTCGTCGTTGGACCTGCTCATCAAGAACGTGCGTGTCGTGCGCCCCGACCACGACGAGGTGTCCTGGGTCGACCTGGGCATCAAGGACGGGGTCTTCACCCGCATCGAGGCCGACATCCCCGTCGAGGAGGCCACCGAGGTGGTCGACGGCGGAGGCAAGCTTGCCTACCCCGGCGTCGTGGACGCCCACCAGCACTGGGGCATCTACAACCCGTTGTCGGAGGACGCGGTCACCGAGAGCCGGGCCGCCGCCCAGGGCGGGGTCACCAGCGGACTGACCTACATGCGCACCGGCGCCTATTACATGAACACCAGCGGTCCGTACGCCGACGTCTTCCCGAAGGTGCTCGAGGCCACCGAGAACCGGGCCTACGTCGACTACGCCTTCCACCTGGCACCGATCGAGGGACAGCACATCGACGAGATCCCGAACCTGATTGCCGAGCACGGCGTCACCTCGTTCAAGATCTTCATGTTCTACGGCACCCACGGGCTGCACGGCCGCTCCTCCGACCAGAGCTCGTTCCTGATGCTCGACGAGGACGAGAGCTACGACTACGCCCACTTCGAGTTCATCATGCGCGGGCTGCAGAAGGCCCGTGAGGACGAACGCTTCGCCGACATCGCCGACAGCCTGTCGCTGTCGTTGCACTGCGAGACGGCCGAGATCATGCGGGCCTACACCAAGATCGTGGAGGCCGACGGCAGCCTCAGCGGCCTCGAGGCCTACAGCGCCTCACGCCCCCCCCACTCCGAGGGCCTGGCCATCACGATCGCCAGCTACCTCGCGCACGAGACTTCGATGCCAAACATCAACCTGCTGCACCTGTCATCGCGCAAGGCGATGGAGGCAGCGATGCTCATGCAGGGCACGTTCCCCCACATCAACTTCCGCCGCGAAGTGACGATCGGCCACCTGCTGGCCGACATCCACACCGCCAGCGGGATCGGCGGCAAGGTGAACCCGCCGCTGCGCCCGCGCGACGACGTCGAAGCGCTGTGGGAGCACCTGCTGGCAGGAGACGTCTCCTGGGTCGTCAGTGACCACGCCTGCTGCAAGGAGGAAACCAAGTTCGGCGAGCCCCGGGATGACGTCTTCCTGGCCAAGTCGGGCTTCGGCGGAACCGAATACCTGCTCGCCGGACTGATCAGCGAGGGCCGCAAGCGCGGTCTCTCCGACTCCACCATCGCCCAGCTGACCTCGTTCAACCCCGCCCAGCGCTTCGGCCTGCACACCAAAGGCAACATCGCACTGGGCTACGACGCCGACCTGTGTCTCGTCGACGACGCGGTGTCCTACGTCGTGGCGGCGGCGGACTCGGAGTCGGCCCAGGAGTACACCCCGTTCGAAGGCTTCGAGCTCACCGCCAAGGTGACCGACACGTTCCTGCGCGGCGGCGCTGTGCTCACCGACGGTCAGGTCGTGGGCGAGCCCCGCGGGCAGTACCTGCGCCGACCGACCACGCGGGCCTGACCCGGACGCACCCCGTGGCCCACAGCCACGCAGCACGGCCCTCGATCGCCCACCGGTCGGGGGCAGTGCTGCGTGCCGGGACGTCGTTAGAGCTCCCGGGTTCGTGATACTCCGGGTCCTCCAAAACCGGCCCTTGTGACCTTTCCGCGGGTGGTCGAGGGGGCCAGGTGGGCGACACGCCGTCCCCCGCTCACGGTTCGGTTTGGCGAGACAGAGCAGTGCCAGCCACCACCACGCGAGAGGTGTCACCACCCACGAGACTTACCTGCGGGTGAGGACTGCGGGGCCCGCCGACGGGCCCCGCGGACCGACGGCGGGGGCGCCCCGGTCGAGCTGGGGCGCCCCCGTCGGGACGAGCGTGCGGACGCAGCTACCGCACCAGTCGCTAGATCACCGAGGTGGTCAGCCTCGCGCTGTCAGGCCTTGGGCGGGGTGAGCACGGTGCCGATGGCGAACACGGTGGCGTTCGCGGTCGGGATGTTGCCGCAGAGGACCTCGTTGCCGTTGATGAGGGGAGCGGCGGCGGTGCCGGTGATCTTGACCTCGCCACCCTGCACGGACTTGACGGAACCGGCGGCGACCAGGCCGGCGGCGTCGTAGCGCTTGGGGATGACGTGGTAGGTCAGGATCGTGGTGAGCTGGCCCGACGGGTCGGCCAGGAGCTTGTCGAGGGTGCCGGCCGGCAGCGCCGTGAAGGCGGAGTCGATCGGGCCGAAGACCGTGTAGGCCGCCTTGGTGTCGTTCAGGGTCGGGACCAGGCCGGCCGCGGTGACCGCTGCGGTGAGGGTCTTGAACAGCGGGTTGTTGCTGGCGGCGGTGCCGACGGCCGCGTCGACCATGCCGGCCGCGGAGCCGGGGCCCGTGGTGGGGACCTGCGAGCAGGCCGGGCCGAAGATCTGGTCGATCTTGGTGACGCCGTCGGCCGAGCCGGCGGTGGCGGCCTTCGAGGAGGAGGGCGCCGCGGTGGTGGTCTTGGCGGCAGATGCGGTGGTGGAGCTCGACGTCGTGGACGCCGTCTCGCCGCTGCTGCAGGCCGAGATGGTGAGGGTGAGGGCGGCGAGGGCGCCGACTGCCGCGAGGCGCTGGGTCTTCTTCACGAGGAGAACCTCCATGTTGCGGGCCCAGCACGTCCGGGCCGTCGTGTGTACCTACGCACAGCACCCCCCGCCCGGTTCGATCAAGACAGCGCCACCGGCAGGACAACGCAGCCCGCCGCCGTCTCCGCACCGAGGTCCCCGACACCCTCGTCCCCGGTGACAGCCCGGGCTACCATCGCCCGGGGCTGCCGAGGTCCTTCGCTGGGTCACCACGGCAGCCCTTCCCCCTGCCCGCCCCACCAGAGACCACCCGGCTCTCATCCCAACGGCGCCAGCATGTCCCTGGTCGACAACGACGACGCCGAGTGAGACGACCGGCCTTCACGAGGGGAACACCACCTGTGCACCGTTCCGCCAGGGATCTCCCGCCCCGTTCCGGCCAGCCCCGGACAACGACCTCCCACCGCGCCGGGGGTGGGCACGGCGGGCCCCAGCGCGAGGCCCGTCACCGTTGGCGCCCCCTTCCAGGCCTGGTGCTCGTCCTGACGATGGTCATCTCCTGCGGGACGACGAACCCCGACCCCACCACCGCCCTCGACCCCGCGAGCACGTCCACAGCACCCCCGACGACCGGTCCTCCCCCCGAGGTGTCCACCCCGACCGGCCCGTCGACCGCCCCGGTCAACGTCTACGGCGCCGCCGGGGCGAACATGCTCGACCCGCTCGTGGCGTCGGTGCCACCCCGGGTCTACGTCCCCAACAGCGACGGCAACACCGTGACCGTCATCGACCCGACGACCTTCACCGTCCTGTTCAGCTACCCCACGGGCAAGGGCCCCCAGCACGTGGTGCCCAGCCACGACCTCAAGAGCCTGTGGGTCAACAACGACGGGGCCAACACCCTCACCCAGATCGATCCGACGACGGCCAAGCCCACCCGCACCATCCCCACCGCCCAGCCCTACAACCTGTACTGGACCCCCGACGGGCAGTACGGGATCGTCATGGCGGAGGCAAGCCAGCAGATGACGTTCCTCGACGCCACCACCATGGACAAGAAGTTCGCCATCACCACCGACTGCAAGGGACTCAACCACCTCGACTTCTCCGCCGATGGCCGGTACGCCCTCGTCAGCTGCGAGTTCGCCGGCAAGGTCATCAAGGTGGACATGCTCACCCACCAGCAGGTCGGGACGCTGCCGCTGGGTCCCGCCACCAACATGCCCCAGGACGTGCGCCTGGCCCCCGACGGGTCCGTGTTCTACGTGGCCGACATGATGGCCGGCGGGGTCTGGGTCGTGAACGGTGCCACCCTCACCGAGGAAGGGTTCATCCCTACCGGCACCGGCGCCCACGGGATCTACTTCGACCGCCCCGCCCACCGCATGTTCGTCACCAACCGCGGCTCGAACCAGGTGTACGGCAAACCTCACGGCCCCGGCAGCATCAGCGTCCTGGACTGGGCCACCCGCACCGTCACCGCCACCTGGCCCATTCCCGGCGGCGGCAGCCCCGACATGGGCAACCTCTCCCCCGACGGCACCCAGCTCTGGCTCTCCGGCCGCTTCGACAACGAGGTCTACGCCCTGGACACCACCAACGGGGCCCTCCTGGCTCGCATCCCCTCCGGCCCCGCACCGCACGGGCTGACCTACTGGCCCCAACCAGGCAAATACTCCCTCGGCCACACCGGCATCATGCGATGACACGACACCCGGGTCCGAAAGCGCAGCGGCGGGGGTGGGGACAGCAGGGCGACTACGCTGTTGGCTGGATGCAACGCCAGCCGTAGACGGACCCTCGTGCTGACGGGATCCAGATCGGCATCCCTGGCACCCGACCCGGGATCCTCTTTCTCAGGCTCACCGCGGTGGGACTGCGCACCCCGCTGGACCCCGCTGCACGAAGTGCCTACCCCCGTCTCCAGGAGCTGACGTCATGCCCCCGTCCCGCCGCCGCCACCGCCGCCACGCCTCGCTGCTGGTCGTCGCCCTCGCGGGCGTGGTGGCAACCGTCGTGGTCACCGGTCGGGTGCCGATGGCCAGCACCCCGTCGGCAGCGGTCACCAGCGCCCCCACCACGACCACCCCCACCACCCCCGCCCCGACGACCGTCCCCGCACGCCCCGCCGCGGTGTCGGTCACCCCCGGGTGGGATGCATCCGGGGTGGATGTCCTCGCCCCCGTCGCGGTCACCGCGACGAACGGTGTGCTGTCCCGGGTGACCCTCATCGACGACACCGGTGCTGCCGTCGACGGGACCATGACGCCTAACGGGCTCAGCTGGAACCCGACAGGCCCCCTGGCCTACACGCGCACGTACACCGTCACCGCCCAGAGCACCGGTGTCGACGGCACCGCCGCCACCACCACCAGCACCTTCAGCACCCTCGCACCGGCCAACCAGACCAAGGTCTACTTCCGCACCACCGGCGGTGGCGTCATCGGTGACGACCGCACCTATGGCGTCGGAATGATCGTCGTCGCCCACTTCGACGAGCACGTCCCCGACCGGGCGGCCGCGCAGAAGCTGCTGACGGTCACGACGAACCCCCCGGTGACCGGGGCGTGGAACTGGGTCTCCGACACCGACGCCCACTGGCGACCCGAGAAGTACTACGCGCCCGACACGACGGTGCGTGCCAGCGCCACCGTGTTCGGCAAGGCTGTCGGCGGCGGGCTCTACGGCCAGGAGGACACCAGCGCCTCCTTCACCGTCGGCGCCTCGCACGTCTCGATCGCAGACGACACCACCAAGCAGGTCGAGGTCTACGACAACGGCACCCTCGTGCGCACCATGCCCACCTCCATGGGCATGGGCGGCAGCGAGGTCATCGACGGCCAGACCATCTCCTTCTGGACCCAACGCGGCACCTACACCGTGCTGGACAAGGCCAACCCGGTCGTCATGGACTCCTCGACCTTCGGGCTGCCGGTCAACTCCCGACTGGGCTACAAGGAGTCGATCAACTGGGCGACCCGCATCAGCAACGACGGCATCTACCTGCACCAGCTCGACGCCACCGTCCCCTACCAGGGCAACACCGACACCTCCCACGGCTGCCTCAACCTCAACCAGGCCAACGCCCAGTGGTTCTTCGACTACTCCATCCCCGGCGACATCGTGCAGGTCAAGAACACCGGCGGCTCACCGCTGACGGTCGCCCAGAACGGCGACTGGTCGCTGTCCTGGGCCGACTGGCAAGCCGGCAGCGCGTACTGACCGCACACCCCAACCAGACCGGGCACCATCACTGGCCCACGCCCAGCGGCCCTGCACCGTGGCAACCTGACACGAACGAGGACGAGGTGGGATGAACTCGCCGATGCCCCGGAGCGCGTGGGTTGGCCTCGTCCGCCACGACAACCTCAGCGCCGCCGTCGGCCTCATCGCCACCGACGGACTCGCACTCGCGGCGGCGACGACCTCGCACGCTGCGCAGCGTCAGTTGACGCAGGGGATGCCGCCGCCGTCGACGGGGTTGCCCTGCGGGCCGACGGTGGTCGTCGGTGCGGCACCGCCGGACGTGGCCGCCGGGGGTGGTGTCCGAAGCGTGGCCGCGTCGGACTGCAGGGTGGGCGAGGCGGTGAACCCGGCGCCGAGGACCACCCGGACCGTGTCGGGGGCCACGGTGCCGTCGGCGCTCGACCTGGGCGCCTGAATCAGCCCGGCGATCGCGTCGGCCTGGGCCTTGGCACCGGGCCCGTAGCTGACCGCGGTGTCCCCGGAGCTGGTGTTGCTCACGGTGCCTCGCGACCACGTTCCCCCGGAGAGGGCCTTGGCGACGTTGCTGGCGACACCGGCCGCGGCACCGGCGTTCACGACGTCGATGGTCAGGGGCCCCGTCGGTAGCGGCGCGGGTGGTGCCGGTGCCGGACGCAGCCCGAAGGCGACCTGCACCTGCTCGGCGAGCGCGGGCTGGTCGACGACGTTCACCGACTGACCGTCGATGGTGTCGAAGCGCAGGATCGGCAGCGTGTTGAACTGGACGTTGCCGCCGGTGAGGTTGCTCGCGCGTGGGATGAAGGCACCGATGTCCCACCCGCTGTCGACCACCACGTCCCTGGCTGCCACGTCGATGAGCGCCTGCAGCTGCCCCACGTTGGTGAACGTGCCTGCGCTGCCGAGCTTGTGGGTGACGGAGGCGAGGAAGGCCTGCTGGCGGTGGGTGCGGTCGAGGTCACCGTTGTCCAGGCCGTGGCGCTGACGGACGAACGCCAGGGACTGGGCCCCGTTGAGGGTCTGCACCCCCGCCGGGAAGTCCGCCCCCGAGTACGGGTCGTTCACCGCCTGGTTCAGGCACACCTGCACCCCGTTCAGCGCGGTCGCGAGGTCGTAGAACCCCGCCAGGCTGACCTCGGCGAAGTGGTCGATGTGCACCCCCAGGAAGTCCTGCACCGTCTGCAGCGCTTCCTTGCGGCCGGCTTCCCGACCGAGGGCCTCCAGCTGGTGGCGGTCGGTGGTCCCGGCCTTCACCAGCGCGTCCTCGGTCGCCGCCTTCTTCAGCCCGTACGCCTCCTTGATCTTCACGTGGTCGTTGCCGGGGATGTCCCGGACCGCCACGTAGTCATCACGCGGGATGGAGAACGCCGTCACCATGCCCCCGTTGGCGGGGACGTGCATCAGGATGAGGGTGTTGGTGTTGTAGCCACCCTCCGAACCGTCACCGGCGTGCAGCTGATCCAGCACCGCGGCCGGCAGCGGGTCCCCGTTCTGGTCCAACCTCGTGTCCAGACCCATCAGCAGGATGTTCACGTCCGAACCCAGTCGCGCCGCCCCCGCCCCGGCCGGGTCCACCAGCCCGGCCAACGCGTTCGACGTGGTCAGCCCCGACGTCAGGCTGTGCAGCGCCGTCCACGCGTACCCCGTCCCGGCCAGCACCAGGGCCGACACCACCCCGACCGCCACCCGACGAACCACCACCGACCGGGCGCCCGCCACCATCGTGGCGACTCTGCTACCGCCGCGTGAACCGCCCTGCTCGGACGAGCCCACAGGACGACGGGAGCCGGCGGCCCCGCGGGGACCAACCGGCGGAACGCCCCCACCCCGACCCACCCCCGGCTCACTACTGCCCGAGGGCCCGCGACGGGAGCCCCGCGCCGCATCAGGGCGCTGTGTCCCAGGCCGCTGGACGCCGGGCCGCGGCGTGCGAGGCGGCGGCGTGCGAGGCGGCTGAGCCGCTTGGCGTCCTCCCACTGGACGGCCGCCGTCCCACGGACCAGGCCCTGGACCTCGGTCGTCCGGGGCCCGAACCGACCGGTCATCACTCTGCACCCCACGAGTTTGCCTGACCTGCGCAGCTGCGTCGTCGCGGCGGCCGCGAGCAGCACCACCAGGATCACGGCCTCGACTTAGGGCAGCAGGAGCCGGGAGGCCACGCTGAGCCCGCTTCGTCCCACCAGAGCACCTTCGGCACACCTCAATCTGGCGCATTGCGCTGCGAACGCTGCGTACGTCTCAGTGACCGATCCTGCACCGGCGCGTCCACCGACTGCTGGTCTGGCGGAGGTTCATGTTGGTGCGCAGCCCCGTCAGCTCGTGCTGAGCTCATCTCGACATGGCCGTCGGCCCGATGACATGGTCAGACTCGAGGACGAGACTGATGAGATTCTCGGCGCCCCCGCCGAGGTCCCCGTCCGGGTTCTCTGACTACTGAGGAGGTCACCACATGGCACGACTCATCTCGCTGGAGCAGGCCGAGGCCATCGTCCGGGCGTGCAAGGCGGAGGCGGACCGCATCGGGCAGCCGATGAACATCGCGGTGGTGGACGACGGCGCGAACCTGGTGACGTTCAGCTCGATGGACGGCACGAAGCTCGTCGGTGTCGACATCGCCCAGCGCAAGGCCCTGACAGCGGTCTACTTCCAAGCCGACACGAAGGACCTGGCCGCACTCGTCCAGCCGGGCCAGCCCCTGTTCGGCATCGAGTCCACCTCGGGCGGGCGGCTGGTCGTCTTCGGTGGCGGCGTCCTGCTTCGGGACGCCTCCGGTGAGGTAGCCGGTGGGGTCGGGGTCAGCGCCGGCAGTGTCGAGCAGGACCACCAGGTCGCCGACGCCGGACGGGCGGTGTTCGCGCCGTAGCCGGGACCGGCGGGGCCGAACCCCGCTGGCCACACCACGCGACGAGCTGCACGACCCCTGGGACGTGATCGTTTCGCAGCCACTTCCGGTGTGTCCGTGGCGGGCTTAGCGTGTGCAGCATGATCCGCAACGTCGTCGTTGGCCGGCTCCGTCACGCTGACGACCCCCTCCCGAGCTGCTGCCGACTCCGCGCAGCTCGACGCCGCCCTGGCCGCTGTCGAGGCGCTGCCCTGCGTCGGACGCGTGTCCAGCCGGGTCGGCCGCGATGCCGGGCTGCGCGAGGGTGGTTGGGACTTCGCCATCACCAACGACTGGGTCGATGAGGACGCCTACCGCGTCTACGACCTCGACCCCGAGCACAACCGGCTGCGCGCCGAGGGCTTCGGTCCTGTGTGCACCGACATCGCCCGCGTGCAGCTGGTCCTGCCCGACGTCTGAGCTCGGCCCGGACGAGCCCGACCAGCACTCCAACACCCCGCCCGGGTGCTCACGGTGCCGGGCCACCAGGGCCGGGGCCCGGCTGTCGCCGGCGACCCAGGTGCGCAGGGCCGGCTCGACGGCCCCGACGATGGCCAGGACGTCGGCGTGCACCGCGGCCGGGTCCTGGGCAACGACGGGCGTGTGGTGGGCGACCGGGCGGTTCGACCAGGACCACTCAAGGCCGTCGTGACTTTCCAGCGATGCTGCGCCGAGTGCCGTGGTCTGCGGACGTCCGCAGACCTCCGCGGCCCGTCGGTACCGTCGAGCGGATGACCACCCCCGGTGCCGAGCCGGCCGCCGCCCCGCCGTGGGCGCGCAGGTCGTGGTCCCGGCGTGCTCGCTGCTCGCCGGGGCGCTGATCTGGGTGGTGCTGTCGTGGGCCGGTGTCCTCGTCGTCGTCGTCGTCGTGGCGATGGTCGTCTGGTCAACGGTCGACGGGTCGACGGGTCGACGGGTCGACGGTCGTACCGGCGGATTTTGACGGTCGACGAAACAACAAGGGTTTTCGGTGGGTGAAAAGGGGCATCACTCAGGACCCCTGAGGTCGTGAGGGCGCTGCCCACGAGGCGTTTGCCGCTGCGCGGAACCGTCGAGCGGGAGTCTGGTGGTCCAACAGCTCTCGTGGGTGCGCGTTCCGCAGCTCCGTGATGGCATTGACGTGTTCGTGGCTGTGACGTGAGAGGTCGGTGTTCTTGGTAGAGAACTGTCGGGCACCCAACGGCGTGCCGCCTCCTTACCCGCTCCGGCTGCCCTGGCGGACACGTGGAGACTTCACCCGTTCGCAAGGAGGACAACACGCGCACACCCGTGGGCGAACTTCTCTGCAGGCACATCAACACCACCCCCGATCGGACGTCGCGTCGATCGCTGGAACCCAGGGGGCGGCGAGTGGGCAACCGATCGAGACGTCGTCCCGCGAAAGCTCGCTCGCCGCGCCCACACGACCTCGATCGCGCTGCCCGACGGCACCGTCGTCCACCCCCGCCACGGTCGGGACACCAACCTCGGCGTGGAGCGCCCCCAGCTCGCGGAGTGGCGCGTGCGAATGGTGACTGCGGCGCCGTGCCGGCTCCGAGCGGGCTACGTTCGCACGGCCCACGACCGGAACCCACGTCAGGAGCCCATCATGTCGAACGACCCCGCAGCCGTCCCGTCCGGCACGCTCGTCGGCAAGGTCGTCGTGGTGACCGGCGGCAACAGCGGCATCGGTGCGGCGATCGTGCGGGCCGCCGCCGCGGAGGGGGCCAGCGTGGTCATCGACTACGTCACTCACGCCGACGACACCACGGATCTCGTCGCCGAGGTCGAGGCGGCCGGCGGCCGTGCGGTCGGGGTGCAGGCCGACGTGTCCAAGGTAGCCGACCTGCAGACCATGATCGCGACGGCGGTCGAGACGTACGGGCGCCTGGACGTGCTGGTCAACAACGCCGGCATCGAGACCCGTACCGCTCTGCTCGACACCTCCGAGGACGACTTCGACGAGGTCGTGGCGGTGAACCTGAAGAGCGCGTTCTTCGGCACGAAGCTCGCCGCCCAGCAGTTCGTCGCCCAGGGCGGCGGCGGCCTCGTCCTGAACATCTCCTCCGTCCACGAGGACTGGCCCATGCCGGGCAACATCGCCTACTGCGTGTCCAAGGGCGGCATCCGCATGCTGACCCGCACGGCCGGGGTCGAGCTCGGCGAGCACGGCATCCGCGTCGTGAACATCGCCCCAGGCGCCGTCAGCACCCCCATCAACACCAGCACCGAGAACGACCCGGCCAAGAAGGCGAAGCTCGACGCCGCGATCCCTCTCGGCCGGATGGCACAGGCCTCCGAGATCGCCGACGTCGTGGTCTTCCTGGCCTCCGGCAAGGCGGGCTACATGACCGCCACCACCGTGGTCGTCGACGGCGGGATCATGCAGGGCAGCGTCGGGCTGTAGGTGTCGGCGCAGCGCCACCCCGCGCCCGTCGACGATCGGTCAGCCCCGCCCGAGCCACCGTCGCAGGCGTGACGGTGCAGCCGCGGTGCGGTCGCAGGTGCAGCGTTGCGCGGCCGGGACGCGGGCCATGACGGTGTCGACGTGTTGGCCGCAGCCGGCCCAGGTGGTCTTGCCGCACGTCGTGCAGGGGGTAGCTCGGCACATGGTGGTGGTCCTCTCGTGGGTTCAGGTGTGGGAGAAGCGGATGGTGGGCAGGACGCGGCGCAGCCAGGGCGGGGACCACCAGGCGGCGTGCCCGGTCAGGCGCAGCAGCACCGGCAGCAGGATGAGCCGGACGAGTCCGGCGTCGAGCAGGACGGCGACGCCGAGGATGACGCCCATCTCCTTGGGGGGCAGCGGGTCGGCCAGGGCGAAGGAGAAGAACACCGCGACCATCACGGCGGCGGCGGCGAGGATGACCCGCCCGGAGTGGGCGAGCCCGTCGACTCCGGCGACCTCGGGGTCCCCGGTGCGCTCGTAGTGCTCCTTGGCGGTGGAGAGCAGGAACACGGTGTAGTCCATGGCGATCGCGAAGATCATCGCGAAGAAGAACACCGGGCCCCAGCCGTCGAGGAAGCCCTGCGGGGTGAACCCGAGCAGCCCGGAACCGTGCCCGTCCTGGAACACGAGCTTGGCGACGCCGAACGCGGCACCGGTGGAGAGCAGGCTGACCAGGGTGCCCAGCAGGGCGATGAGCGGGGCCTGCAGGGCCACGAGCAGCAGCAGGAACCCGAGCACGAGGATCACGGTGACCACGATCGGCAGGTAGGTGTTCAGGGCGGACTGCAGGTCGAGGTTCTCCGCCGGCGCCCCACCGACCAGCGCATCGGTGGGCAGGTCGGCCCTGAGCTGGTCGAGGATGCCCCCCATGGCGGGGGCGGAGGGGTCGACGTTGGGGACTGCGGAGAGCAGCACGAGCCCGGACCCGTCCTGTGCGGCCTGGGCGGGGCCGACCATCGCGATGCCCGGGACCGCCCGTGCGGCCGCCGCGACGGCGTCGGCCTGGGTGGCGGGGGCGATGATCTGCAGCTGGCCGGGTGCCCCCTGGCCGAAGCCGGCCTGGACGAGGTCGTAGCCCTGGCGGACCGCGGAGTCCGCGGGCACCACCTGGATCGAGGGCATGGCGACCTTGAGGCCGAACACCGGGACGGTCAGGGCGACGAGGACCCCGAGCGCGCCGAGGGCGAAGGGCCACGGGTGGGCGTGCAGCAGCCGGCCCCAGGAGGCGAACCGCGGGGAGCGGTGGACCTGACGCTTGGCGTGCGGCAGGGACCCGGCGTTGACCTTCTCCCCCAGCCGACCCAGGGCGGCCGGGAGCAGCGTCAGCGTCGCCAGCAGCACGAAGGCGACTGCGAGCATGATGCCGACGGCCATGGTCCGGACGGCCGGGGCGGGCACGAGCAGCACGGCCGAGAGGCTGACCAGCACGGTGAGCCCGGAGAGCACGACGGCCTTGCCCGCGGTGTCCATCGTCTCGGCCACGGCCTGCTCCCGGTCGCCGGAGCGGCTCAGGGCGTCGCGGAAGCGGGCCACCAGGAACAGGGCGTAGTCGATGCCCAGGGCGAGGGCGAACATCATCGCGAAGTTCATCGCCCACACCGAGATCGGGGTGACGGTGTTGAGCAGCACCAGCCCACCGGCGGAGGCGACGAGCCCGGCCAGGGTGAGCAGCAGCGGCAGGCCCGCGGCCACCAGGGAGCCGAAGGCGACCACCATGATCGCCAGGGTCACCGGCCAGGAGAACAGCTCGGCGGTGATCATCGCGTCGTGGTTGGCGGCGTTGAAGTCCGACCACAGTGCGGAGGCGCCCGTGGGGTAGACGTCGATCCCGTTGCCCGACAGTGCGGTGAGGCGGTCCTTCACGTCGTCGACGGCCTTCACCATGTCGTCGGTGGTGCCCGTGGCCCCGGCCATCAGGATCCCGGTGTGACCGTCGGCGGAGATCGTGGCCCCGGGCTGCGGCGCCACGACCTGCCCGAAGCGGGGGTCGGCGGCGAACACCGCCGTCGCCCGGGTCAGCACGTCCTGCACGGCGGGGTCGGTCACCACTGCGGTGTCGGAGTGCACCACCAGCTGCACGGCGGCCGAGGACGCCCCACCGAAGTGGGCCTGGGCCAGCTCCCGCACGGCGACGGACTCCGAACCGTTCGCCTGCCACCCCGCCCCCGCCAGCGAGCTGAACACCGACGGGGCCAGCGCACCCAGCGCCACCAGGGCGATCAGCCACACGCTGAACACCCACCGCGCCCGCAGCGCCATGGTCCGCCCGAGCCGGGCCAGCACACCCTCGGTGCGCACGCCCGGCCCCGACGGATCGGGGCCGGGCGACGGGTCCGTCACCAGGGTGGTTGCGCTGCTCACGACGTTCTCCTCCACGATCGGGATACGGGTGGGGGTACCCGCTGCCGACGAAGGTAGCACTACCCCCAGGGGTATCAAGCTGGGGGTGGTGGTGGCCGGACCTCGGCGCTACAGTGACCGCGAGAGGTACCCGTGGGGGTACTGGGGACGGAGCGGACCGTGGACATCGACACCGACCAGCTGACCGACGTGCTGGCCCGCCTCAAGCGGGTCCAGGGTCAGGTCGGCGGGGTGATCCGCATGATCGAGGAGGGCCAGGACTGCTCCAAGGTCGTCACCCAGCTCGCCGCCGCCTCCAAGGCCCTGGACAAGGCCGGGTTCAAGATCATCGCTACCGGTCTGCAGCAGTGCCTGCTCGAGGACGTGGGCACCCGCGCCGTCGACCAGGCCGAGCTCGAGCGCCTCTTCCTCTCCCTCGCCTGAGCACGAACCCGAGCACGCCCACCACACCGAGAGGCCCCACCGTGACCAGCTACCAGAACAGCGTCTCCGTCGAGCTCCCGTTCGCCGAGGCCGTCGCCGCCACCACCGCCGCCCTCGCCGAGCAGGGCTTCGGGATCCTCACCGAGATCGACGTGCAGGCCGTCATGAAGGCCAAGCGCGACAAGGACATGGAGCCCTACGTCATCCTCGGTGCCTGCAACCCCGCGCTGGCCGAGCAGGCCATCGACGCCGACCGCTCCACCGGGGTCCTGCTGCCCTGCAACGTCGTCGTCCGCGGGGACGGCGAGGGCTCCATCGTCTCCTTCCTCGACCCGCAGCTGATGGCCACCGTGACCGACCTGCCCGCCATGACCGCCCTCGCCGACGAGGCCACCACCCGCCTCGACGCCGCCCTCGCCACCCTCGCCGGCTGACCAGCCGCCCGGGTGAACCGTTGCCGGCAGCTGGGCGGACCCCGGCTTACCGCAGCCCGGACACGAGCTCGGGAGACGTCATGAGCCGCAACATGATCGTCGGCTCCAGTCCCGGTGGACGGTCGCCACTCCGGCACGCGGTGACTCCAGCGGCCAGGCCGTGAACCGGACGAGCAGGTCGTCACCGCTCTGCACCACGAGCGCTCCGCGAGGGGGCACACCGACACCCTCGTCGTCCGGGCCGACCCGGTCCGAGGGTCCGTCACCGGACGGTCACCGCCCTGTCCCCGCAATCCTGGAATGGTCGAGCGCATGTCCCGTGTGCGCCTGACCGCCCGGATCGTCCCCGCCGCCCTGGTGCTCGCCGTCGGGCTCACCGCCTGCACCGGCACGACGGCCCCACCGTCCACCTCCGGCACGTCCGGCACGTCCGGCACGTCCGGGGCCGAGCAGCTCTACCCGGACGTCGTCGCCGTGGACCCCGCGTCGCTGGACACCACCACGTCGAGCGTCGCCGTGACCGTCAGCTCCCCCTACGACACCGAGGCCCGCTACGCCGACGCCGTCCGGGTCCGCTCCGCCGACGGGGCTGCGGTGTACGGCACCCTCGAGCTGGCCCACGACCACGCAGCCGAGCAGCCCTTCACCCGCACCCTCACCGGTCTCGCGATCCCCGCCGGCACCACCTCGGTCGTCGTGGAGGGCCACGACCAGGTCAACGGGTGGGGTGGCGCGACTCTCACCGTGCCGGTCACGGGCTGAGCCACCGTCCCAGTGGCTGCTACGGTCCGCCGCACCGGACGTGGGGTGGTGACCTGCCGCCGGCAACCCGCCCGAGGCCGCCCTCCCGGAGGTGCCGCATGGAACGCGATCCCGACTACCGTTTCACCTTGGCCAACGAGCGGACCTTCCTGGCGTGGCTGCGCACCGCCCTGTCGCTGCTCGCCGCCGGGGTGGCGGTCGTGCAGCTCGTACCGGCGTTCTCGATCACCGGAGCCAGGACGGCGCTGGGTGTCACCCTCGGCCTGCTCAGCGTCGTGGCGTCGGTGGGTGGCGTGGTCCGCTGGCGCCGGGTCGAGCTCGCGATGCGACGCGGCGAGACGCTCCCTCCCGTGCGGAGCACGGTGGTCCTCGCCGCGGGTCTCACGGTGGTGGCCGTGGCGGTCTGCGTGTTGCTGGTCCTCGGCGCTTCCTGAGATGACCGCCGGCAGCGTGGCTGAGCCGCCGCCCACCCTGCCGGCGGAGCGCACGGCCCTGGCGTGGAGCCGCACAAGCCTGGCCCTGCTCGGGAACGGGGCACTGGTGCTGCTGCGCCACCTGCACGTCGACGGACGGCCGGTGGAGGTGGTGCTCGCGGCCCTCGCGGTGGCGCTCGCCGTGGCCGTCGCGCTGGTCGGCCGACACCGCAACCGCCTGCTGCTGCGCGGCGACACCCCGACAGTCTCCCGCGCTCTGCTCCCGATGGGGTGGTTGATCGCCGGGTTCTGCGTGTTCGCCACCGTCGCGCTCGTGCTCTGACGCCCGGGCACAGCACGGCACCCTCACGCCGGCATACAAGTCGAACTTGGCAGCGGAGCACGGGTCGCACGCCCTACGTTCCGGTCATGTCCACCGTGGAGGAACGGCCCACCCGCTGGCTGAAGGTTCTGGACCAGACGCGCTGCATCGGCTGCCACGCGTGCACGGTCGCGTGCAAGAGTGAGAACGAGGTACCGCTCGGCGTCACCCGGACCTACGTGAAGTCGGCGGACGTCGGGGTCTTTCCCCAGGTGCGCAGGGCGTTCCAGGTCACCCGGTGCAACCAGTGCACCGACGCGCCCTGCGTCGCCGCGTGTCCCACCGAGGCCATGTACAAGCGACCTGACGGCATCGTCGACTTCGACAAGGAGATCTGCATCGGCTGCAAGGCCTGCATCGCGGCCTGCCCCTACGACGCGATCTTCATCAATCCCGAGGACCACTCGGCGGAGAAGTGCAACATGTGTGCCCACCGCCTCGACGTGGGCCTGGAGCCGGCGTGCGTCTCGGTGTGTCCCACCGAGGCAATCCTCGTCGGCGACGGCAACGACCCCACCTCGAAGGTCGCCCAGCTGGTCGCACGCAAGCCCGCCCTCGTTCGCCGCCCGGAGAAGGAGACCGGGCCCGGGGTGTTCTACCTCGGTGCCCACCAGGCCACCCTCGACCCGCTCGGTGCGGCCCGGCCCGAGGGCGGGCTGTACGCGTGGGCCACGCAGGGCGCCCCGGACCCCCAGCTCGTCGTCTCCGGTCACCCCGACGGGGCGAGGTCCTCGGCGGCGGCGCTGCTCTCCTACGACGTGCCCCACCACGCCCCCTGGGGCTGGCGGGTGAGCCTGTACACGTGGACGAAGTCGATCGCGGCGGGTGCGTTCCTGCTCGGCGTCGTCCTCGCCCTCACCGGGCTGCTCGACTTCGGTGACGCGACCGTGCGCTTCGCCGCCCCCCTGCTGGCGCTGGTCTTCCTCGGCGTCACCGGGGTGCTGCTCATCTGGGACCTCAAGCACCCCTTCCGCTTCTACCTGATCTTCACCCGCCACCACTGGGGCAGCTGGCTCGTGCGGGGCTCGTTCATCATCGGCGGGTACGGCGGTGTCGTGGTGCTGTACCTCGGCGCGGCCCTGCTCGACCTCCGGCTGGTGCAGCAGGTCACCGGTGTGCTGGGCGTCCTGCTGGGGCTGGGCACCGCCTGCTACACCGCCTACCTGTTCGCCCAGGCCAAGGCCCGGGACCTGTGGCAGAGCCCGCTGCTGCCGGCGCACCTCGCCGTCCAGGCCGTCCTCGCCGGGGCCGCCTCGCTGCTGCCCTTCGCGGTGTGGCTCTCGCCCGAGCGCGGGGTGCACGCCGTCGAGGTCGTGCTCGCGGTTGCTGCCGCGACCCACCTGGTGCTCGTGTGGTCCGAGATCACGCTGCCCCACGTCACCGCCCACGCCCACCTCGCGACGAAGGAGATGGTCCGCGGGCGCTTCGCGGTGTTCTTCCGGGTCGGCGTGGTGGCCACCGCGGTCGCGGTCGCGGCCCCCTGGATCGGCGTCGTCGCCGTTCCCTTCGCCCTCGTCGGGCTGCTGGCGCACGAGCACGCCTACGTGCAGGCCGGCCAGTCCGTCCCCCTGGCCTGAGGAGATCACCATGTCGGAGAACCCGTCCCGCCGCTCCCGACTCGCGAGCACCCTCCGTGGCCGCGCCGAGCTCGTCTCGGCCGCCCGTCAGGACACCGAGTCCCGGGGCGAGACCTTCTACCAGGGGCCCAGCGGGGTGCACCTCGCGGCGTTCCCCCCGAAGGAGCGCTGGGACGACTGGGTGGAGCTCGACTCCCGGGCGTGGCCGCGCCGCGAGGAGCACCACTACATGCTGGTGCCGACCACCTGCTTCAACTGCGAGTCCGCGTGCGGGCTGCTGGCCTACGTCGACCGCGACGACCTGCACGTGCGCAAGTTCGAGGGCAACCCCGAGCACCCCGGGTCCCGGGGCCGCAACTGCGCCAAGGGCCCGGCCACCATCAACCAGGTCACCGACCCCGACCGCATCCTCTACCCGCTGCGGCGGGTGGGCGAGCGCGGGTCGGGCCAGTGGGAGCGGGTCAGCTGGGACGACGCGCTGGACGCCCTGGGGGCGCGGCTGCGCGCCGCCATCACCGAGCAGCGCCAGAACGAGATCATGGTGCACCTGGGCCGCCCCGGCGAGGACGGCTACACCGAGCGCGTGCTGGCCAGCTGGGGGGTGGACGGGCACAACTCGCACACCAACGTCTGCTCCAGCGGCGGCCGCACCGGCTACCAGTTCTGGATGGGCGCCGACCGTCCGAGCCCGGACCACGCCCACGCGAAGGTCATCTACCTGATCAGCTCGCACCTGGAGACCGGCCACTACTTCAACCCGCACGCCCAGCGGATCACCGAGGCCCGCGCGAACGGGGCCAAGGTGATCGTGCTCGACACCCGCCTGTCCAACACCTCCACCCACGCCGACCACTGGCTCTCGCCCCAGCCGGGCAGCGAGGCCGCGATCAACCTGTCGATCTGCCGGCACCTCATCACCACCGGCCGTTACGACCGGGAGTTCGTGCGGCAGTGGTGGAACTGGCAGGAGTACCTGGAGACGTGCCGGCCCGACCTGCCCGCCACCTTCGAGGCCTTCGAGGCCGACCTCGCCACGCTCTACGACGAGTTCACCTTCGACTACGCCGCCCAGGAGTCCGGGATCGACGCGGCGACCCTGGAGGAGGTGGCCGAGACCGTCGCCGGGGCCGGGCACCGCTTCGCGGCGCACTGCTGGCGCTCGGCCGCGGCCTCGAACCTCGGCGGCTGGCAGGTCACCCGCACGGTCATCCTCATCTCGGCCCTGCTGGGCGCGATCGGCACCGAGGGCGGGCTGTTCGCCAACGCCTGGAACAAGTTCATCCCCAAGCCCATCCACACCCCGCCACACCCCGGTGTGTGGCAGGAGCTCACGTGGCCGATGGAGTTCCCGCTCGCCCAGAACGAGCTCAGCTTCCTGCTGCCGCACTTCCTCAAGGACGGCCGCGGCAAGCTCGACACGTACTTCATCCGCGTCTACAACCCGGTGTGGACCAACCCCGACGGACTGTCGTGGATGGAGGTGCTCACCGACGAGGAGAAGGTGGGCTGCTTCGTCTCGCTCACCCCCACCTGGAACGAGTCGGCCTACCTCGCCGACTGGGTGCTTCCTATGGGGCACAGCTCCGAGCGCCACGACACCCACTCCTACGAGCAGTACGACGGGCAGTGGCTGGGCTTCCGCCAGCCCGTGCTGCGAGCGGCGCGGGAGCGCCTCGGCGAGACCATCACCGACACCCGCCAGGTCAACCCCGGTGAGGTGTGGGAGGAGAACGAGTTCTGGATCGACCTGTCGTGGCGCATCGATCCCGACGGATCCCTCGGCATCCGGCAGCACCACGAGTCCCGCGCGACCCCGGGGACGAAGCTCACCGTCGACGAGTACTACGGCTGGATGTTCGAGAACTCGGTCCCCGGGCTCCCCGAGCGGGCCGCGCAGGAGGACCTGACCCCGCTGGAGTACATGCGCCGCTACGGTGCGTTCGAGATCGCCAAGGGCATGGGCGCCCAGCACGCGTTCGAGGTACCCGCCGAGGAGCTCGCGGACGTGCACGTCACCCCGCGGGGGCGGGTGTACACGTCGACCCCCAAGCCTGCCAACCCCAACCTTTCTCCCGTGGGGGCGCCCGTCCCGGACGAGCAGGGTCGGCGTCCGGTCGGCATCGAGGTCGACGGGGTGGTCCGCGCCGGGTTCCCGACCCCCTCGGGCAAGCTCGAGTTCTACTCGTCCACGCTCGCGGGCTGGGGCTGGCCCGAGCACGCCCTGCCCGGCTACATCAAGAGCCACGTGCACCCGGACAACCTGGCCCCCGACCAGGTGGTGCTGCTGTCGACCTTCCGCCTGCCCACCCAGATCCACACCCGCTCGGCGAACTCGAAGTGGCTCGACGAGCTGGCCCACACCAACCCGGTGTGGGTGCACCCCAGCGACGCCGCCCGCCTCGGCGTCGAGCACACCGGTGACCTGCTGCGGGTGAGCACCGACATCGGGCACTTCGTGGCCAAGGCATGGATCACCGAAGGCATCCGACCGGGCGTGGTCGCCTGCAGCCACCACATGGGTCGCTGGCGCCCGAGCAACCAGCAGGGCGGGGTCGGGGCGATGATGGCCACGGTCGACCTGCGCCACGACGGGGACGACTGGTCGATGCACAAGGTCCGCAACGTCGGACCGCACCAGAGCAGCGACCCCGACACCCAGCGCATCTGGTGGAGCGACACCGGGGTGCACCAGAACCTCACCTTCCCGGTGCACCCCGACCCGATCTCGGGCATGCACTGCTGGCACCAGGCGGTCCGGGTCACCCCCGCGCGGCCCGGGGACAAGGCCGGCGACATCGCGGTGGACACGGCCAGGGCCCGCGAGATCTACGCGGAGTGGATGGAGAAGACCCGACCGGCCGGGCAGGTGTCCCCGGACGGGCTGCGCCGGCCCACCTGGCTCATGCGGCCCCTCAAGCCGCACCCGGACACCTTCGTCATCCCGAGGACCTGAGCGGTGACGACAACGGTCGACACCACCGTGGTGGACTCCCCGGCACGCTGGGAGCTGCTCCGGGCCCTGGGAGCCGTCGTCCTCACCCCGCCGCCGGCCAGCACCTCCTTGTGCGAGGCGCTGGAGCTGCCGGTGCAGACGGGGGTGGAGCACACCGACGCCTTCGTCCTCACCGCCCCGCCGCACGCAGCCATCCACCTCGGCCCCGAGGGTCAGCTCGGTGGGGAGGGTCTCGACCGGGTGGCCGGCTTCTGGCGGGCGCTGGGCCTGAGCGCGCCCACCGACGCCGACCACCTCGGCACGCTGCTGATGCTGTACGCCGAGCTCGGGGAGGCCGAGCGCGGCGCGAACCAGGAGCGCACCCGCACCCAGGTGCGCACCGCGCGCGCGGCCCTGTTCCACGAGCACGTCGACAGCTGGGCGCCGGGCTACCTCACCGCCGTGGCCGGTCTCGGGATCGCCTCCGTCGCCGAGTGGGCCGTGCTGACGGCACAGGTGCTGGCGGCCGAGCGCGTCGAGCTGGGGCCTCCCGCCCTGCTCCCGCTCGCCCTTCGGGTCGCCCCGGCGGGGCCCCGAGGCGCCGACTCCTTCGACGAGACCCTCGACGCCCTCGTCTCCCCCGTCCGCTCCGGGATGATCCTGACCCACCGCGACCTGCTCGCCGGCGCCGCCCGCGCCGGGGTCGGGGTGCGGCGCGGGGAACGACGGTTCGCGCTGCGCGCCATGCTCACCCAGGACGCGGACGCCACCCTCGGGTGGCTGGCCGAACACGCCCTGACGTGGGCGGGTCGGCACCGCGGCGAGCGTGCCCCGGAGTCCACCAGCGCCAGCTCGTGGTGGTCCGCACGCGCAGCCCAGACGGCGCAGACCCTGGCCGAGCTCCGGCGCGATGCGGCCGAGACGAGGTGAGCACCGCAACCCCGGTGTCCACCGGAGGTGTGGCGTCCGCACCGCACTGTCCGGGGTGTGCTCCGGCGACGCACCGGGATCACGGGCCACCTGCCCGCGACCCTGCACCGGACCCGCGGTCTCCCGGTGGCCACCGTCGTCGGTGACGGACACCGGCTCTCGGACGTGGCGACCGCCCACGGGGTGCTCCGCACCGAACCCGGACCAGCAGGTGAGGTCGCGGGCATCGTGAGGTCCGCCGAGATGTAGGTGTTCCGCTGACCCGCTGCACGACCCGATGTTCGACAGGAGGAGTGACCGTGCTGGGACTGGGTGCGAGCTGGACGACCGTGGACCTGGAGCAGGTGCGCCGGGCGGTGGAGGCTGTCCGCGACCCCGAGCTCGGCCAGGGGCTGGGTGAGCTCGGCATGGTGCGCGAGATCCGCGGTGGCCGTGGCGGCTCGGTCCGGGTGGAGCTCGCCCTGACCACCGCCGGCTGCCCGATGACCGCGGAGCTGACCCGGGACGTGCACGCCGCCGTGGCCCCGTTCAGCGGCGAGGTCACGGTCGAGCTCACCGTCATGTCCGAGCCCGACCGCCGCCGCCTGGCCGAGCGCTTCCTGGCCTCCCGACCCCGCTCGGGCGCCGCCGACGCACGTGCGATCTACGCCGTGGCCAGCGGAAAGGGTGGGGTCGGCAAGTCGAGCGTCGCGGCCAACCTCGCGGTCGCCCTGGCCCGGCAGGGCCGATCGGTGGGGCTGCTCGACGCCGACGTGTGGGGCTACTCCGTGCCCCAGCTGTTCGGGGTGCACCGCCCCCCTGTCGCCCTCTACGAGACGATGCTGCCCGTCCAGGCCCACGGTGTGCGCCTCATGTCGCTGGGATTCCTCGTCGAGGAGGGCGAGCCCATCGTGTGGCGCGGGCCGATGCTGCACAAGGCGCTCACCCAGTTCGTCCACGACGTGCACTGGGGTGACCTGGACGTGATGATCCTCGATCTCCCCCCGGGTACCGGGGACGTGACCCTCTCCGTCCTCGAGCTGCTGCCGGAGGCGTCGCTGCTCGTGGTGACCACCCCCCAGCAGGCGGCTCGCACGGTCGCCAGCCGGGTGGGCGTGATGGCGAGGGACGTCGGGATGCCCGTCGCAGGCGTGGTGGAGAACATGTCGGAGCTGGTGTGCGCGGGGTGCGGCGAGCACACCGCGCTCTTCGGCTCAGGCGGCGGCGCCCAGCTCTCCGAGGAGCTCGGGGCACCGCTGCTGGGGCGGGTGCCGCTGGACTCCGCGCTCCGCGAGGCCGGTGACGCCGGAGTACCGGTGGTCGTCTCCGACCCTGCCAGCGCCTCGGCCCGGGAGCTGGTGGCCGTCGCCGGCGCGCTGCGTCCGGTGCGCCGCTCCCTGGTGGGCCGTCAGCTCGGGGTGGACCCGGTCCCGCAGCGCTGACGAGTGCGGGGCCGCTCGGCGGCGAGCACCCGCCACGCCGCGAGCCCGGCGGCCTCGAGCCGGGCGACGGCTCGGGTCACCGCGCTCTCGGACGTACCACTGACGAGCACCGGGTGTCGTCCCCCGACCGCGGCGTCGGGCAGGACGACGCCCCGTCCCTCGCGCGTCGCCTCTCCGGTGTCGGCGTCCAGGCAGACCGCCCCCTCCGCGACCAGCTGGGCCGCACTCGCGCTGTCGATGGTGACCACTGCTCCTCCTCCGAACCGGGAGTCCTTCCCGGGTCTCCCCCAGTGAGCCGGGCTCGGGAGCTGCGGGGAAGACAGCGCGGACTTGTCCACTCACAAGGCAGTCTTGTAGGTTGGACAAGTGCCTCTCGGTCCGCGGGTTCCCGAGCTGGGGGCGCTCGAGCTGCTCCTGGCCATCGCCCGGACGGGCAGCCTGAACGCGGCCGCCCGGGAGGTGGGGGTCACCCAGCAGGGTGCCTCCTCGCGGTTGTCGGCCATGGAGGCACAGACCGGCGTCCAGCTGGTGCTCAGGACCGCCCGCGGGTCGTCGCTGACTCCCGCCGGAGTCGTGGTGGCGGAGTGGGCGGCCCGGCTGGTGGACGTCGCCGAGCAGCTCGACGCGGGCCTGGCCGCCCTGCGTGACGACCGTCGCAGCCGGGTGCGGGTCAGCGCGAGCCTCACCGTCGCCGAGCACCTGCTACCCGGGTGGCTGGTCTCGCTGCAGACCGAGGGCCGCCGCCGCGGAACCCCGATCGCAGAGGTGGTGCTCACCGCGACCAACAGCGAGCACGTCCTGGCGCAGGTGCTCGCCGGTGCGGCGGACCTGGGCTTCGTCGAGGCCCCGGGGTCGCTGCGCGGGGTCCGCTCCCGGGTCGTGGGGCACGACGAGCTGGTCGTGGTCGTCCGGGTCGACCACCCGTGGGTGCGGCGGCGGCGCCCCGTGAGCGCCGTGGAGCTGAGCACCACGGGGCTGGTCAGCCGCGAGGAGGGCTCAGGCACCCGGGAGGCACTCAGCCGGGCGCTCACGGCAACGCTGGGGACCGGCACGGTGCAGGTGCTCCCCGCACTGGTGCTGTCCACCACGTCCGCCGTGCGCAGTGCCGTGCAGGCCGGTGCCGGACCTGCGGTGCTCAGCGAGCTCTCCGTCGCCGACGACCTCGCCAGCGGTCGGCTCGCTCGCGTCACCGTCGCCGACCTGGACCTGCGCCGGCAGCTGCGGGCGGTCTGGGTCGGCCCCCCCCAGCCGCCGGCCGGGGCGGTCCGGGACCTCGTCACCCACGTCGTGAGCCAGAAGCCGAAGGCATACAACCGAAGGTTGTAACGCTACAAGGCCTGGGGGGATGGTCCCCGCGGCCGGGCGCAGCGAGGCTCGTGGACATGACCACGACTGCCGCTCGTCCCCGCGTGCGCTCCGCTGCACCTCGATCCGCCGTCGTGCCGGCGCAACGACTCCTGGGGCGCCTGGAGCACCCCGGCCAGGTCCTGGAGAACATCACCCCCAACTGGTTCGCCTCCGTCATGGGCACCGGCATCGTGGCCAACGCCGCCGCCACCCTGCCCTGGCAGCCCCCCGGCCTGCACACCTTCGCCATCGGGGTGTGGATCCTCGCCTCGGTCGCCCTGGTGGCGCTGTCGACCGCGTTCAGCCTGCACTGGACCCGGCACCGCGGCACCGCCCGCGCCCACGCGGCCCACCCCGTGATGAGCCAGTTCTACGGGGCACCCCCCATGGCCATGCTCACCGTCGGAGCGGGCACCCTGCTGGTCGGCAAGGACCTCATCGGTACCGGACCCGCACTGGCCGTCGACACCGTGCTCTGGACCGCCGGCACCCTCACCGGCCTCGCCACCAGCCTGTGGGTGCCCTACCGGATGATCACCACCCATCCCAAGGAGACCGCGACCGCCCTGCCCGCCTGGCTCATGCCCATCGTTCCCCCCATGGTCTCCGCCACCACCGGGGCCCTGCTGCTGCCCCACGTCCCCGCCGGCCAGGCCCGGCTGACCCTGCTGCTGGCCTGCTACGCGATGTTCGGGCTCAGCCTCGTCATCGGCATGATCACCATGACCCTCATCTACTCCCGTCTCGTCCACGGCGGCATGCCCGCGGTCAACGCCGGCCCCACCGTGTGGATCACCCTCGGCATGATCGGTCAGTCCATCACCGCCGTGAACGTCCTCGGCGCCCAGGGCGGGCTCGTCTTCACCGGCGACCAGGCCTCCCTCGCCACCGGGCTGCACGTGTTCGGGCTCGTCTACGGGGTGTCCATGGGCGGGTTCGGGGTGCTGTTCTTCAGCCTGGCGACCCTGCTCACCGTGCACGCCGCCCGCTCCGGGCTCGGCTTCAGCCTCACCTGGTGGAGCTTCACCTTCCCCGTCGGCACCTGCGTCACCGGCGCCACCGCACTCGGCACCACCGCCGGCTCCACCGTCGTCCACGGGCTGGCGATCTTCCTCTACGTGGTGCTCCTCGGGGCCTGGGCCACCGTCGCCACCCACACCCTCCGCGGCAGCCTCACCGGGCGGATCTTCCTGCCCGCCTGAGAACACCACACCCCCTCCGAGACCGGAGACCGCCGTGAACCCTGTCCCCCGCCCCTCCCCCGTCCAGTGGCTGGCCTATACCGTCGGGCGTCCGATGCCCGTCGAGCTGCGCGAGTGGGTGCGCCACGACCTCACCGGACCCCGAGCAGGGATCCGGCACGTCCTGCGGGGCGAGCTCGTGTACAGCCCGGTCTTCGTGGCTCTCGTCCTGTTCCCCGGACCGCTGTGGCTGCGTGGGCTCATGGTCCTCATGGCCCTGCTGCTGCCCTGCTAGCGCCGCGCGATCGCCGCACCGCACGCGAGCGCGTTGCCGATCCGCAGCAGAGCTTCCTGCCGCGCACGGGTGTTGCGCTGGGAGGGGTGCGGTGCGGCGAGCAGGGGCAGCACGTGGGCGGGGCGGCCGAGGGTGGCGTGCCGGGTCCAGCCGGCGAGGGCACGCTGCCCCAGGACCACCACCAGCTCCAGGTCTCCCAGCGCGTGGAGCAGGGACGACAGGGCGGGGCGGGCGTCCTCCAGGTCGGTCGCGGCGGGTGCGGACCACGAGCCGGTCGCGTCGTGCACCGCCCACGGCACGATGTTCCAGCGCACGTAGTCCCGCCTCTCCAACCCGGCTCCGGCCCGCAGGGAGGCGAACGTTCGCGCCGTGCCGTCAGGGTTGTCCTCGGAGCAGAACCCGGAGCCACCAGGGCGCACGGTGCCCGGTCCCGGCGCCTCCATGAGCACCAGCACCCGGGCGCCCGTCCCCCCGTCGTCGGGGTCGAACCACGGCACCTGCCGCGCCGGGTCCTCGCTCCGCCAGGCCCGCACCAGGGCGTTGAGGGGGGCCACGTGGGCGACGTCGAGGCGGGCACGCTTGTCCTGCCACGTCGCCGCCTCCACCGGGGGGGTCCTCACGGCACGGGGACGACGGGCGGGTCCCGCTCGTCGACGGCGTCGGGCGGCACGTGAGGTCGGTCGGTGACGGGACGGCGGTCGGGCACCGGGACACCGGCCCTTCGGTCGGGGCAGGAACCATCAGCCGTGGGTGGCGGTTCGGGCGGGACCAGCCTCCCCGGCGGGACCCATCGCCGTCGTCGACGCTACTCCCGGGCGGGGTCCGCACGAGGACGGCCCGCGTCCCGCAACCCTCCACGACGGGGCTCGCAGCACGTGCTGGCGGTGGACCTGCTCGGCAGCGTCCTGCTCGGACGGCTGTCAGAGGCGATCGGTCGCTGCGGTCCGGAGGGTCCTCGCCGCCGGCACGGGTCTGGCCCTGGCGACGGTGGGCCGGAGCGTCGGGAGCTCAGCGCCGACGCAGGGCGTGCTCGAGGTCCTCCTGCAGGTCGGCCACGTCCTCCAGGCCCACCGACAGCCGCACCACCCCGTCGGTGATCCCCACCCGGGCCCGCCCCTCGACGCCGAGCCGGCGGTGCGTGGTCGTCGCGGGGTGCGTGACGAGGGACTTGGAGTCGCCGAGGTTGTTGGAGATGTCCACGACCTGCAGGGCGTCGAGCACCGCGAAGGCGCGGTCCTTGCCGCCGTCGAGCTCGAACGTCAGCACCGTGCCGCCGCCGGTCATCTGCCGACGGGCCAGCCCGGCCTGCGGGTGGGAGTCCAGGAACGGGTACCGCACCCACCGCACACCGGGCTGCTGCTCCAGCCAGGTGGCCAGCGCCAGCGCCGAGGCCGTCGCGTGGCGCACCCGCATGGCCATCGTCTCCAGGCCCTTGGTGAGCACCCAGGCGTTGAACGGGGCCATGGCGGGCCCGGTGTGACGCATGAGGTTCTCCACCGGGCCGCGGACGTACTCCCGGCTGCCCAGCACCGCACCACCGAGGACGCGCCCCTGCCCGTCGATGTGCTTGGTGGCGGAGTAGACCACGACGTCTGCGCCCAGGTCACCCGCCCGTTGCAGAACAGGGGTGGCGAACACGTTGTCCACCACGACCTTCGCGCCGGCGGCGTGGGCCAGCTCGACGACCGCGGCGACGTCCACGATCTCCTGCATCGGGTTCGACGGGGTCTCGAAGAACACGGCCCGCGCCGGAGTGGACAGGGCCGCCTCCCACTGCTGCAGGTCCGCGCCGTCCACGAGGTCGGTGGTCACCCCGAACTTCGGCAGGATCTCGGACAGGACCACCGAGCACGAGCCGAACAGGCTGCGCGCGGCCACCACCCGGTCCCCCGCACCGAGCAGCGCGGCCAGGCTCACCCACACCGCGGCCATGCCGCTGGCCGTCGCGAAGCAGTCCTCGGTGCCTTCGAGGAGCCGGAGCCGCTCCTCGAAGGTGGCGACCGTGGGGTTGCCGTAGCGGGAGTACACGAACCGGTCCACACCACCACCCGCACCACCGACGAAGGCCGCTTCGGCGTCGGCCGCGGTGTCGTAGACGAACCCGGACGTGAGGTACAGCGCCTCGGACGTCTCCTGGAACCCGGAGCGGGACAGGCCTCCGCGGACGGCGAGGGTGTCGGGCCGCAGCCGGCGGGGCTCGCTCATCCCTGGGTCCACGGCAGGCCCACGGCCCGCCAACCGGCCGCACCCCGGTGCCCGTGCTCGTCGAGACCACCCTCGAAGCCGTCGAGCACGTTCCACGCCGGCCCGGCCCCCGCCGCCGTCAGGGCCTCCGCGGCCGCGACCGAGCGCTGCCCCGACCGGCACAGCAGCACCACGGCGCGCTGCCCGGCGAGCCGGCGGACCTGCTCGACGAAGCCGGCGTTGCGCTGCCCCGCCGTGTCGACCCACTCCACCCGGCCGAGCCGCTCCAGCGCAGGCACGCCGACGAAGCGCCACTCGGCCTCGGTGCGGACGTCGACGAGCACCGCGTCGGTGTCGTGCACCAGGTCCCAGGCCTGCTGCGGCGTGAGGTCTCCTGCGTAGTCCCCGCTCATGTCGTCTCCCTGGTCGTGGCGTGCACTCCTCAGGCCGTGGTGCGGCCCGCCGTCGCGGAGAACGTACCGGCCGGGAACACCCCGGCCGCCTGGATCGTGCGCGTCAGGGCGGTGCCGATCGCGGCCAGCCGGGTGCCGCCCACGGTGCCGAGGTGCTCCCAGGGTGCGGTGGAGGCCCGGCTGGTCACGTCCTCGACGGCCGCTCGCTGGGCGGTGCCCTCCTCGGTGAGACCTCCCTCGGCGTCCAGCAGACCACGCTCGCGGAGCCCGTCCTCGGCGGCCGCCCACTGCTGCTCGGTCCAGCCACGGGTGAGCTGGGCGGCCTGGGGGGTGAACCCACGCCCGGTCGCCGTGTGCGTGACCAGTGCCTCCAGCCCGCTGAGCCCGGCCCCGAGCAGCGCGGCCACGTGGGCGTCACCGCGGTGCTCGCGCAGCAAGGAGGTGGCGTGCCAGAGGTCCAGCAGCGGCTCACCGGGCCAGCCGAGGTCCGCGTGGCCCGCGTAGAGCGCACGTCCCTCCGGGGTGCAGGCCTCCGACGCGGTGCGGGCCAGCGCGGCGGCCTCGGCGATCTCCGGCCCGGTGGCCGTCTCCTCGCCCAGCACCCTGCGCAGCGCAGCATCGACGGAGCGGAAGCGGGCCGCGACGACGGCCTCCGGCGTGGCGAGGGTCCACGCCCGCGGCAGGTGCCGGGCCACGAGCTCGGGGTTGAAGTTGTAGAAGGTGGCCGCGACCACGCCCGGGCCCACCGCCCCCATGGGCGCCGCCCGCCCCGCGAAGTAGCACATGCGACCGGGGCGGAGCCCGGCCGCGACGAGGTGCTCCTCGGTCTCGGGCACGAAGTACGTCATCGAGTGCACGACGTCGATCGAGCGCTGGAGCTTGGCCGCGTCCTTGGGGTCCATGAGCTCGACACTATCGAGACGGCGGGTGCACCCGCGAACGTCGGGTTCCGTGCGATCATCGAACACGTGTTCGAACCCCCCGAGCGCATGCAGGCGATCCGCGACACCGGCCGACCCCGCGGGCCACGGTGGCGCCACGTGCGGCCGCCCGTGCGCGTGTCCCTCGACCTCGGGGCGCTGTTCGCGGTGCCCCCGCACCTGCCGCACCGGCGGGTCCCGGACGGGCTGCGGCTGCGCCGCGTGCTGGAGGGTCGGCTGACCATGTGGGCGCTGTCGGAGGAGGGCGACTGGTTCGGGCTCGTGGTCTACGAGGCGGCCGCGGCGGACGGGAGCACCGGTGCGACCATCTCGCACTGGGTGCCCGCGCACGTGGTCCTGCCGGTGGACGGGGCTCGAGGACGGCGGCCAGGTCCTGGGCGCACCTAGACCGGCGTCACGGCGGGGACGCTGCGCCCGGTCAGCGCGATCGCCGCCACCACCAGCACGATCCCGACCACCTCCGGCAGCGACGGCACCTGCCGCAGCACCACCAGCCCCACGATCACCGCGGTCGCGGGCAGCAGGGCCAGCAGCAGCGCGAACCGGGCCCGACCCACCCGGCGCAGCACCACCTGGTCCAGTGCGTAGGGCACCACCGACGACAGCACACCCACCCCGATCCCGAGCACCAGCAGACGGGGCGAGCCCCACACCGCGCCCGTGGTGAGCACCAGCGGGGCGAGCACCACGGTCGCGACGGCCAGGCCGACGCCCAGGTCGTCGAGCCCCGACCCGCCGTCGGACACCCGCTTGCCCAGCACGATGTAGCCGGCCCACAGCGCGGCAGCAGCCAGCACGAAGGCCAGTCCGGCCGGGCTGGCCCCGAGCTGGACGTCCGCGATGAGCAGCACGCCGGCGACCACCAGCGCCAGGGCCCCGACGTCCCGCCGGCTGCGCGAGCCCACCGCGGCCACGGCCACCGGGCCGAGGAACTCCACGGCGACCGCGGTGCCGAGCGGGATGCGGTCGATGGCCTCGTAGAAGGCGACGTTCATGCCCGCGGTCACCACGCCGAACACCGCGGCGAGCAGCAACCGGCGCCCCCGGAACGCCGCGGCCCCCGGGCGGCGCCAGGCCAGCAGCACCACCGCCGCACCCAGCGTGCGCAACCAGGCCACGCCGGCGGGATCGACGACGTCGAACAGCCCCACCCCGATCGCGGCGCCCAGGTAGAGCGAGGTTCCGCCGAGAGCGAACAGCACGGGGGGTGGCAGCCGTTCCAGCACCCCGCCGCCGCCCGCCACACGGCAATTCTAGGGCCGCCGCGGCCAAGATGTTTCGAGTGGGTGACGACACGGGACGCACGCACGGGGAACAGAGCAGGCCCGCCGAACGTCTGACAGAGTGCATCCACGGAGTCGTCATGACTGCGGTGGAGCGAAGCACCACTGATGGCGTCCGCTGCGAGCGGGCGTCAGGACGGAGGAGTCATGACCGGGACACTCACCATCCCCGAGATCACCGCCGCCGACCGCTGCGACCGCTGCGGTGCGGCCGCCCGCGTGCGCGTGCTGCTGCCCTCGGGCGGCGAGCTGCTGTTCTGCGCGCACCACGGGCACGAGCACGAAGCACGCCTCCGGGACCTCGACGCCACGATCGTGGAGGGTGCGCCGGTCGGCTGAGGCTGACCGACACCCCTGGAGGGCGACCACCGACCCGGTGGTCGCCCTCCGGCGTTCGTGGGGGCGCCTGCACGGCACTCGCCCCGATGCGCCCCCGATGCGCACCCCCAGGCCGACCGGCGTCGAGGCGCTGTGCGGCCTGCCCCTGGGACCGGGTGTGGTGTACCGTTCGTCGCAGCAGTCCACCTCGAGGCTGTCCGAGAGCGCCCCGCACTGTCCCCAGACACGTGCAGCGCCCGGTTCTCGCAGTAGGAACACCTCCCGCCGTAGAGAAGAACCCCCTGCCCCAGCAGGGATCACGCACTGTGCCCGTCTCCGTGGTCACCACGTCGAGACGGGCGCGAGAGAAGAAGGAAGTACCAGGCATGAGCCTGTCCACGATCGATCTCGTCCGGCCCACCACGCGGCACGGTCGCTCCGCCGCCCCCACCACCCGCCGGCGGCTCCGCAACGCCCGTCGCGCGCTGTCGCTCGTCGCCCAGGACGGGACCGTCCCGGCCCCCCGCGACCACGGCGTGCGCCTGCACCCCGTGGAGCTGGGTCCCTGGGACGACTGACCCCTCGACCACGCGAGCGCCCCGACCGGACGGTCGGGGCGCTCGCGCGTCACCGGGGGTGGTCACCAGGCGCGCAGCGTCGCGATCCGATCCGTGAGCTGGTCGGCGGTGGCCATCGGCGTGGGCGGTCCTCCGCACGTGCGGCGCAGCTCGCCGTGGATGATCCCGTGCGCCTGCCCGGTGCGGTGGTGCCGCATGGCCACGAGCGTGTTGAGCTCGCGCCGCAGGGCGGCGAGGCCGGCCGAGACGCCGGCCTGCTCGGAGCGCGGGGCGGCCGGCGCGTCGGCCACCGCCTCGCCCGGACCGTCGAGCTGCTCGGACTGGCGCCTGCGCAGCAGCGCGCGCATCTGCTCGGCATCCAGCAGCCCCGGCAGGCCGAGGTAGTCCTCCTCCTCGGCGGTGCCGGAGAACGCGGCCGTGCCGTAGGTCGCGCCGTCGTAGATGAGGTGGTCGAGCTCGGCGTCGGCCCCCAGCGAGGTGAAGGCCTTCTCCTCCTCCCCCGGCTCGTCCTCCTGCTTGTTCGCACCGGCCATGAGCAGCTCGGCGAAGTCCTGGGCCTCGCGGTGCGGCTTGCCCAGCACGTGGTCGCGCTGGGCCTCGAGCTGGCTCGCGAGGTCCAGCAGCACGGGCACCGACGGCAGGAACACGCTGGCCGTCTCGCCCGGGCGACGCGAGCGCACGAAGCGGCCGATGGCCTGGGCGAAGTACAGCGGCGTCGACGCGCTCGTCGCGTACACGCCGACGGCCAGCCGGGGCACGTCCACGCCCTCGCTCACCATCCGCACCGCGACCATCCAGCGGTCCGAGCTCGTGCGGAACGCCTCGATGTTCACCGACGAGCCGGGATCGTCGGAGAGCACGAGCACCGGGGGTCGGCCGGTGATGGCCTCCAGCAGCTCGGCGTACGCGCGCGCGGTGGTCTGGTCGGTGGCGATGACGAGCCCGCCGGCATCGGGCACCCCGCCCGCGCGCAGCTGGGTCAACCGCGTGTCGGCCGCGTGCAGGACCGCGGGCACCCAGTCCCCGTTCGGGTCCAGGGCCGTGCGCCAGGCACGACCGGTCTGCTCGGCCGTCAACGGTTCGCCGAGGCGGGCGGTGAACTCCTCCCCCGCGCTGTCGCGCCAGCGGGCCTCACCGGAGTAGGCCAGGAACACCACGGGCCTCACCACGCCGTCGGCCAGCGCGTCGGCGTAGCCGTAGGAGTGGTCCGGCTTCGACCGGGCGAAGCCGTCGGAGCCGGGCTCGTAGGTGACGAAGGGGATGGGGCTGTCGTCGGAGCGGAAGGGTGTGCCGGTCAGCGCCAGGCGTCGCGTGGCGGGCTCGAAGGCCTCCCGGATCGCGTCGCCCCAGCTCTTGGCGTCACCGCCGTGGTGGATCTCGTCGAGGATGACCAGGGTCCGGCGGGCGTCGGTGCGGGCCCGGTGCCGCGCCGGGTGGGACGCCACCTGGGCGTAGGTGACGACCACCCCGACGTAGTCCTTGGACGTCTGCCCGGTGGAGTTGCTGAACCGGGAGTCCAGGGCGATGCCCACGGCGGCCGCGGCGGCCGCCCACTGGTGCTTCAGGTGCTCGGTGGGGGCCACCACCGTGAGCTGGTCGACCGTCCGGTCGCGCAGCAGCTCCGCCGCCACCCGGAGCCCGAACGTGGTCTTGCCCGCCCCCGGCGTGGCCACGGCCAGGAAGTCCTGCGGCCGGGTCGCCAGGTAGCGGGTCAGCGCCCGGCGCTGCCACGCCCGCAGCGGAGCCGCGGCGGGCTGGGCCGCGACCACGTCGCCCAGCTCCTCGGTCACCGCCGTCAGCTGGTCCCCGCCCGCCCGTCCCACGCTGTCCGACTCACCCACGGGGGCCAGGGTATCGGCGCGCGCCGACCGCGACCTCTTCCTGCGACACGAGCGGTCGCTGCCCGCGAGATCGGCCCAGGTGGGGCACGCTGGCTGTGACATGAACGACGACGCCAGCGCCCCGACGCTCCCCACCGACCCCGGGAGCCCCCGTCGCGGGCCGCTGCGCCTGCTCGGGCGCACGAACAGCAAGGCGTGGGGCGACTCCATCTTCGGCATGGCCGCCCAGGCCGCCTTCTGGGCCACGCTGTCGCTCCCACCGCTGCTGCTGGGCCTGCTCGGCAGCATCGGCTACGTCGGGGCGTGGTTCGGCCCCGACACCCCGGCCGTGGTCGAGTCGAAGATCCTCTCGTTCTGCCGCACCGTGTTCAGCCCGTCGGTGGTCGACGAGATCATCGCGCCGACGGTGAGCGACGTGCTGCAGGAGGGGCGCGGGGAGATCGTCTCGGTGGGTTTCCTGCTGTCGCTGTGGGCGGGCTCCTCGGCGATCAGCTCGTTCGTCGACTCCATCGTCAAGGCGCACGGCCAGGAGAACCTCCGTCACCCGGTGTGGCAGCGGATCTTCGCCCTGCTGCTCTACGCGGTGGCCCTCGTGCTCGCCGTGTTCACCCTGCCCCTGGTGGCCATCGGTCCCGGGCTGCTCACCAGGCTGTTCCCGGTGTCGTGGCAGGGCACCGCCGACACGCTCGTGCACGCCTTCTACTACCCCGGTACCGGAGTTCTCCTGCTGGTCGGGCTGACGTGCCTGTACAAGCTCGCCCTGCCGCGGCCGCTCCCGTGGCACCGGCTGGCCGGCGGGGCGGTGCTGGCGGGGGTGTTCTTCGTGGCCGCGAGCGCCCTGCTGCGGGTCTACCTCACCTGGGTGACGAGCACCGGGTACTCCTACGGCGCGCTGGCCGCCCCCATCGCCTACCTGCTGTTCACGTTCTTCCTGGGCTTCGCGATCGTCCTCGGCGCCGAGCTGAACGCCACCGTCCAGGAGATGTGGCCGGCGCGGGCGACCCGCCTGGAGATCCTCCGTGAACGGGTCGTCGAGGAGTCGAGCGGGACCGTGCCCCTGGTGGCCCGGACGGGTCCGATGACCGGACCGCTCAGCACGCGGGTGGTGCGGCTGGGCGCCAAGGTGCCCGCGCTGCGCACCCCGTCGGCGAACGGCGGTCCGTCTCCCGCTGCGCCTCAGTCGCCGCCGGGGCGCAGTCCCTCGTAGATCTTCTTGCAGTCCGGGCACACCGGGGAGCCCGGCTTGGCCGACTTCGTCACCGGGAACACCTCGCCGCACAGGGCCACCACGTGCGTTCCCATCACGGCGCTCTCGGCGATCTTGTTCTTCTTGACGTAGTGGAAGACCTTCGGGGTGTCGTCTCTCGTGGAGGTCCGCTCGTCGGTGTCCGGCTTCTCGATCGTCTGCGTGCTCACCCCGTCATGATGCCCGAGGCGAGCGACGGACGGGAGGTCTCAGCCCTCGATGACGTTCTTCTGCGACGGGGCGATCGCCGTGCGCTCGGGCTGGTCCGCGTAGTGGTAGCGGTTGACCTCCTCCGCGGTGCGCGGCGGGCGGTCGTTGGCGATGAGCACGGCCATCCACGGCAGCGGGATCGACGCCGCGACGATGAGCAGCGGGATCCACCACGTGCCGGTGGCGCTGTACACGACAGCAGCGATGACCAGCGCCGGGATGCGGAAGGCCATCAGGATCGAGTACTTCTTCACCCGGGCGCGGTGCTGCTCGTCGTAGGAGGCCTGCGCCTCGGTGATGAGGACGGGCGCGTCGTGCTGGGCGGACCTGCGGTCGCTGAACTTGGGCCCCTCGGCCACGAACCGTCGCCGTGGAGCCTTGGGCGCGTCGTGGTACGGGCTCTTGCGCGTGGTGCCGTCAACCGCCATGGGACCAGTGTGCGCTCCCCCGGGAGCACGCGCAGGGTCCGCTGGGACACTGCGGGGGTGCCCGCCCCGAGCCCCGCCCCCGTGCCCGACCTGCTCCCGATCACCGCGGCCCTGCGCGCCTGCTTCCTGCGGGTGGGCTACGACGCCGACTCGGTGCTTTCGCTGCTGGGGGCCGACGCCCACGCCGCGATGGGGCGGGGCGAGGCGGTGCCGGCCCGGCGGGCAGCGCGCGGCGGCGGCGAGCTCGGGACCCTCGTGCGGCTGTTCCTGCTCGGCGATCCTGCAGGTGCCGAGGAGGTGGCGGCCGCGCTGGCCCCCGTGGACCTGGCCGACGCGCTCGCGACCGGGCTGCTGGAGGCCCACCACGACGACGTCCTGGGCGACGGGGTGCGCACCGCCCTGGACGTGCGCCCGCTGGACACCGGCACGGGCACCCGGTGGCTGGTCAGCGATCTCGACGGTGACCTGCGACCGCGCGAGACCGACCGCGAGCACGTGCCCGGCCTCGGGCAGGCCTCGCTGTCGCTGCTGCGTGCCATCCCGACCGCCCCCGTCGGCACGGTGCTCGACCTGGGCACCGGCTGCGGGGTGCAGGCCGTGCACGTCGCCGCGCACGCCGAGCACGTCACGGGTACCGACCTCTCCGACCGCGCCCTGGCGCTGGCCCGGGCCTCGTGCGCCCTCAACGAGCTGGACGTCGAGCTGCTCCGGGGCTCCTGGTTCGAACCGGTCGCCGGGCGGACCTTCGACCAGGTGGTGGCCAACCCGCCGTTCGTGGTGGGGCCGCCCCGGGTGCAGCACACCTACCGCGACTCGGGCCTGGACCTCGACGGGGCGAGCGAGCTCGTGGTGCGCGGGGCGCCGGACCACCTCGTGCCCGGGGGCACCGCGACCGTGCTCGCGTCGTGGGTGCACCTGGCCGGGCAGGACTGGCGGGCCCGGGTCGCCTCCTGGGTGCCCCCGCACGGGGTCGACGCCTGGGTGGTGCAGCGCGACGTGGCCGACCCGGCGCTCTACGTCGGCACCTGGTTGCGCGACGCGGGCCTCGACCCCCGCTCGGCCGACGGTGCGGCCCGCTCGCAGGAGTGGCTGGAGCACTTCGACCGCTCCGGCGTGGTCGGCATCGGCTTCGGCTACGTCACGCTGCGCCGGACCGACGAGCCGTCGGACGTGCTGTGCGAGGACCTCACCCACGGCTTCGACGACCCGCTGGGGCCCGAGGCGCTGGCCTACCTGGCCCGGTTGGAGTGGTTGCGCAGCCACGACCTGCTGGGCTCAACGTTCGTGGTCGCACCCGGCACGGCCCTGCAGCGGGTGTCGGTGGCGGCGGCGGGCGGCGGCTGGGAGCAGGTGGTGGTGCGGCTGCACCGCGGGGACGGGCCGGCGTGGCAGCACGAGACCGACGACCTGGGGGCGGCGCTGCTCGCCGGGATGCGTGCCGGCGGGCTGCCGCTGGGCGAGCTCGTGGCGCTGCTCGAGGTTGCGCACGACGAGCCCGAGGACGCCCTGCTCGCCGGGGCGGTGGAGCTGGTGGACGGCCTCGTGCGGCACGGGCTGGTGCTGCCGGCGGAGCTGGCGTGATCGCCCGTCGGCCGGGGAGGCCGCAGTGATCGCCCGTCGGCCGGGGAGGCCGCAGTGATCGCCCGTCGGCCGGGGAGGCCGCAGTGATCGCCCGTCGGCCGGGGAGGCCGCAGTGATCGCCCGTCGGCCGGAGAGGCCGCAGTGATTGCCGTGCTGTCGCGGGTGGCGAGCGCCAGCGTGACCGTGGCCGGGGAGGTGGTCGGTCGGCTGGACGGTCCCGGGCTGCTGGTGCTGCTCGGCGTGCACGCCGTGGACGGTGCGCACCAGGTGGAGACGGTGGTGCGCAAGATCGCCGAGCTGCGGGTGCTGCGCGAGGAGGAGTCGGTGGCGGGCACGGGGTGCGGAGTGCTGGTGGTCAGCCAGTTCACCCTGTGCGGCGACACGTCGAGGGGCCGTCGCCCGTCGTGGTCGGCCGCGGCGCGTCCCGAGGCGGCACGGCCCCTGGTCGACGCCGTGGTGGCCGGGTTGCGCGATCGTGGCGTCCCGGTCGCCACCGGCGTGTTCGGGGCCGACATGGCGGTCGCCTCGATCGGCGACGGACCGTTCACGGTGATCGTGCGGGCCTGACCGCCACCGGGCTCCACCTGGGAACCGTTCTCAGCAACTTCTCAGCCTCCTGCACCCGTAACCCCTGCTCAGAGCCGGTTCTCCCCACCTGGGCACGGGAACTCCCGAGGGTGCCCCGGACGTTGAACTGAGTGAGACCCACGAACCAGGAGGCACGCACCATGAGCACCGCCACCACCGAACGTCCGGCCGTGACCGACGCGGACCTGGACGCCCAGAGCCCCGCCGCCGACCTGGTCCGCGTCTACCTCAACGGCATCGGCCGCACGGCCCTGCTCACGGCGGCCGACGAGGTGGAGCTGGCCAAGCGCATCGAGGCCGGCCTCTACGCCGTGACCGTGCTCGCCAGCGGAGTGCGACTCACCCCGGCCCGCAAGCGCGACCTGGCCACGGTCGTCCGCGAGGGCCACTCGGCCCGTCAGCACCTGCTCGAGGCGAACCTCCGCCTCGTGGTGTCGCTGGCCAAGCGCTACACCGGGCGCGGCATGCCCCTGCTCGACCTCATCCAGGAGGGCAACCTCGGGCTGATCCGAGCCATGGAGAAGTTCGACTACGCCAAGGGCTTCAAGTTCTCCACCTACGCGACGTGGTGGATCCGGCAGGCCATCACCCGGGGCATGGCCGACCAGTCCCGCACCATCCGGCTGCCCGTCCACCTCGTCGAGCAGGTCAACAAGCTGGCCCGGATCAAGCGGGAGCTGCACCAGCAGATGGGCCGTGAGGCCACCGACGAGGAGCTGGCGCTGGAGTCCGGCATCCCCGAGCACAAGATCGCCGACCTGCTGGACCACAGCCGGGACCCGGTGAGCCTGGACATGCCGGTCGGCAGCGACGAGGAGGCACCCCTGGGTGACTTCATCGAGGACGCCGACGCGACCGACGCCGAGAGCGCGGTCATCTCCGGGTTCCTGCACTCCGACGTCCGCTCGGTGCTCGGCACCCTGGACGAGCGGGAGCAGCAGGTCATCCGGCTGCGCTACGGCCTCGACGACGGCCAGCCCCGCACCCTCGACCAGATCGGCAAGATCTTCGGGCTCTCCCGCGAGCGGGTCCGGCAGATCGAGCGCGAGGTGATGGGCAAGCTGCGCCAGGGCGAGCGGGCCGACCGTCTGCGGTCCTACGCGAGCTGAGCACCACCTGAGCCGGTGGCCGCGCGGTGCCCCTCGCCTGCGCGTCACCACCGCGCGAGGCCGGACCCACTCCCCCCGGGGTCCGGTCTCGCCGCACGTGCGGATGCCGATCTACCGGTGGACCTCGCTGAGCACGATCGTGCGGTCGGCCAGCGGCGCGGCCAGGTGCACCGTGAGCGGCACCAGCTCCGCGATCGCGGTGCACACGCCGTCGCTGGTCCTCGTCACGACCAGCTGCACGGACACGCTGGTCTCGTCCTCGCCCAGCAGGTTCGCCGTCACGGTGCTGCAGCTGCCCTCGGTTCCGGTGACGGTGAGCGCCGTGCCCTCGAGGTCCACCGTGACCGGGCCGGCCTGACCGCCCGGCAGCGCGCGGGCGTCGATCTGGGCCGGGCCGACCGGCGCAGGTCCGCCGGGGGCGACCGGCGCGATGTTGGTCGGCCGCACGGCGGTGCCGGACGAGCCCGTCGGTCCGTCGCTCGGCGCCCCTGGTGCGCTGGTGGTCGCCGACCCCGGTGGTGGTGCCGCCCCGGGCCCGGTCGGCGTGGCCGTCTGCGCGCACCCGGCGAGCAGGACGGCAGCGGCCACGGCAGGGACCACGATCGGTCGTCTCATGCACCACGGACGGAGGGGCGCCCACCCGGGGTTGCACGAGCCGAGCACGCCGGGCCCCCGCGGCCGGCTCGACCCGCCCCACGGCCGGCTCACCGCAGCCGGCGTGGACCCAGGTCCGCCCGGCTCGGCGGCGGGCCCAGCCGCACCCGCGCCCCCGTGACGGCCGCGCCGGTCGCCGAGGCCAACACCGGCTCGCAGGAGACCTCGCGCAGCTCGTGCACGTCGTCGGCCAGGGTGGCCACCCGCAGGACCACATCCTCCAGCGCCGCGAGGTCGCAGGGCTCGCTGCCCCGGTACCCGGCCAGCAGCGGCGCCGCCCTGGGTGCACGCACCAGGTCGTGGGCGTCGGTCGGGGTCACCGGCAGCACGCGGTAGGCGCGGTCGCCGAGCAGGTCGCTGATCACCCCGGCCAGGCCGAACGAGACGAGCGAGCCGAACGACGGGTCGTCCTGCACGCCGACCGTGCAGGAGATGCCCTTGACCGCCATCCGCTGCACGTGCACCTCGTCGCTGCCGGTCACCGCGGCCAGCTCGGCGGCGGCCACGCCGACGGCCTCGGCCGACGACAGGTCCAGCCGCACCCCCGCGAAGTCCGTCCGGTGGCGCCACTGCTCGCCGGTCGCCTTGACGGCCACGGGGAACCCCAGCTCGGCCGCCGCGACCGCCGCCTCGGCCGGCCCGCGCGTGGTGCGGAACTCCGTCACGGTCACGCCGTAGGCCCCCAGCAGCTGCACGGCCTCGGCGTCGGTGAGCCACCGCCCGTCCGGGTCGACCGCCAGCCAGCCGTCCACCAGCGCGCGGGCCGCCTCGGCATCCGCACCCTCCGGGCGCACCACCTCCGGCAGCGGCCGCTCCCGCCAGGCCGCGTAGCGCACGGCCCGCGACAGGGCGAGTGCAGCCCGCTCCGGTCCGGGGTAGGAGGGCACCGAGCCGCGGGCCGGCACGCCGGCGGCGTCGCGCACGGCCAGCGAGTCGGGAATGCCCTCCGCGGCCAGGAACGTCGTCACCACGGGCTTGCCCGCGTCGGCCACGGCCTCGCGCAGCGCGGTGGCGTACTCCGCCCCGGGGGTGGCCACGGGCGGCACGAACACCGCGATGAGCGCGTCCACCGCGTCCGAGGCCAGGGCGGTGGCGACGGCGGCCGCGAACTCAGCGGGGGTGGCGGTGGCCCCCACGTCCACGGCGTCGCCCACCACCACGAGGTCCTGGCTCCGCGCGGCGTCCACCGCGAGCACCCCGAGCGCGCTCGAGTTCCCCACCACCGCGACCCGGGGGCCGGCGGGCAACGGCTGGTAGCCCAGCAGCAGCGCCGCGTCGAAGAGCTGGGCGATGGACTCCACCCTGATGACCCCGGCCTGCTCGAACAGGGCCTGCACGCTTGCCTCGTCGACGTCGACGCTGGTGGCGGCGAGCCCCGGGCGCACCGAGTGCCGCCCGCTCTTCACCGCGATCACCGGCTTCGTCCGGGCGAGGTTGCGGGCCAGGCGGCTGAACTTGCGCGGGTTGCCGAAGCTCTCCAGGTACAGCAGGACGACGTCGGTGGCGGGGTCGGAGTCCCAGTACTGCATGAGGTCGTTGCCCGAGACGTCCGCACGGTTGCCGGCGGAGACGAAGGTCGACAGTCCCAGCCCACGCTCGGCCGCGGCGGCGAGGATCGCGATGCCCAGCGCCCCGGACTGGCAGAAGAACCCGACGCGGCCGCGGCCGGGCAGCACCGGGGCCAGGGTGGCGTTGAGGTTGACCTCCGGGTCGGTGTTGGCCACCCCCAGCGCGCTCGGGCCCACCACCCGCATGCCGTGCGCCCGGGCGGCGCGGACCATCCGGCGCTCGGCGTCCAGGCCGTCCTCGCTGCGCTCGCCGAACCCGGCCGAGACCACCACCAGCGCCTTGACCCCCTTGGCCAGGCAGTCGTCCAGCACGCCCTCCACCCCGCCGGCGGGCACCGCGACCACGGCGAGGTCCACCGGGTCGGGGATCTCGCGCACCGACGCGTAGGCGCGCACCCCCTGGACCGAGCGGTGCTCGGCGTTGACGGGGTAGACCGGCCCGGTGAAACCGCCGTGCAGCAGGTTGACCAGCACGGCGTGGCCGACCTTGGACGGGTCGGTCGACGCCCCGATCACGGCCACCGAGCGTGGTGCCAGCACGTTGCGCACGCTGCGGGCCTCCGACGCGCGCTCGCGGGAGGTGCGCACCGAGAACAGGACCTGCTGCACGTCGGCGCTGTCGGGGTCCACGGCGAACTCCAGGTGCAGCACACCGCCCTCGAAGCTGCGGCTGATCTGGTAGCCGGCGTCGCGGAAGACGCGGACCATGCCCTGGTTCTCGGCCAGCACCTCGGCCACGAAGCGGGTGACGCCGGTGTCGACCGCGGCCGCGGAGAGGTGCTCGAGCAGCACCGAGCCCAGCCCCCTGCCCTGGTGGGCGTCGGCGACCACGAAGGCGACCTCGGCGGAGTGCCCGTCGCCCACCGTGGGCAGCCGGTCGTAGCGGCCGACGGCGATGATCTCGTCGCCCAGCACCGCCACGATCGCGACCCGGTCGTGGTGGTCGACGGTGGTGAAGTAGGTGACGTCGCGGGCGGGCATCGTCGGGTACGGCCCGAAGTAGCGCAGGTACCTGGTGCGCTCGGAGAGCTTGCCGTGGAAGGCGACGAGGCCGACCGCATCGTCGGGGGTGATGGGCCGCAGGTGCACGGTGCCGCCGTCGGAGGCGAGCACGTCGGCCTCCCAGTGCCGGGGCGGCTGGCGGACGGTGGGGGCGGCGGGGGCCGGGTCGGTCACGTCAGTCCCTCGGATCGTCGGGGTCCAGGCCGAGCAGGGGGAACACCGCGCGCCGGACGTCGCGGATGGCGGTGTCGACCTTGGCCGCGGCCGGGCTGGCCGCCTCGCCTACCCCACCGCCCCAGGGCTCGTGGGCGGTGTCGCCGTCGTCCCCCATGGTGGTGGGCAGGACGATCTCGGGCCACCTCTCGTGGGCGTGGGAGGTCCAGCCGGGCGGCACGGCCGTGCTGGGGTCGACGTCACGGTCGAGCACGGCGGCCAGCAGGTGGGTCCAGGAGCGCGGCACCACCCGCACCAGGCCGTAACCACCGCCGCCGAGGGCGAGCCAGCGGCCCTCGGCGGTCTCCTCGGCGAGGTCGCGCAGGGCGGCGAAGGCGGCACGGTGGCCGTCCACGGTCAGCCGCAGGTCGGCCAGGGGGTCCTCCCGGTGGGTGTCCACCCCGCACTGCGTGACCAGCAGCTGCGGCCGGAACGCGCGCACCACGCTGGGCACCACGGCGTGGAAGGCACGCAGCCACGCCGCATCGGAGGTTCCCGGCATGAGCGGGAGGTTCACCACCGAGCCCGCCGCGGCACCGGTGCCCGTCTCGTGCGCCCACCCCGTGCTGGGCCACAGCGTGGCGGGGTGCTGGTGCACCGACACCGTCAGCACCCGGGGGTCGTGCAGGAACGCCGCCTGCACGCCGTCCCCGTGGTGCACGTCCACGTCGACGTAGGCGATCCGGTCGAACCCGTGGTCGAGCAGCCAGGAGATGGCGACGGCGGCGTCGTTGTACACGCAGAAACCCGACGCGGAGTCCGCCATGGCGTGGTGCAGGCCGCCGCCGATGGTGATCGCGCGCCGGGTGCGGCCCTCGGCGATCTCCCGGGCTGCCGCCAGGGTGCCACCGGTGAGCAGGGCGCTCGCCTCGTGCATCCGCTCGAAGATCGGGTTGTCCTCGGACCCGAGCCCGTGCCCCACGGCCTGGAGCTGGCCCGGTGCGCCCTTGACGGCGTTGAGGTAGCCGGGAGTGTGGATGCGGAGGAGCTCGGCGTCCGGCGCCACTGCCGGGGTGAGGGTCTCCACGCCCTCGAGCACCCCCAGCTCGCGGCTCAGCCGCATGGTGAGGTCCAGGCGCACCGGGTCCAGCGGGTGGTCGGGCGAGAGCTGGTAGGAGAGGTAGTCCGGGGTCCACACGACCGACGGCGGGGACGGCGACGGTGCAGGCGCGCTCATGACGGCGAACCTACTGCGGCCCACCGACCACGGGAGGTGTCGAAGGTCGCGCAGCGGGCGGGCACAGGTCCCGCCGTCACCGGTGTTGTCGTCGGTGGACGATACGATCAGCGGCGACGAAGGGGTGTGAGCGTGAACGACCTGGTCGACACCACCGAGATGTACCTGCGCACGGTGTACGAGCTCGAGGAGGAGGGCCTGGTCCCGCTCCGCGCGCGGATCGCCGAGCGTCTCGAGCAGAGCGGACCCACCGTCAGCCAGACCGTGGCCCGGATGGAGCGCGACGGGCTGCTGTCGGTCGCGGGCGACCGGCACCTGGAGCTCACCGCGCAGGGACGCGCCCTCGCCGTGGCCGTCATGCGCAAGCACCGCCTCGCCGAGCGGCTGCTGGTCGACGTGATCGGCCTGGACTGGGCGCAGGTGCACGCGGAGGCCTGCCGCTGGGAGCACGTGATGAGCGAGGCAGTCGAGCGTCGCCTCGTCGAGGTGCTCGACCACCCGACCACCTCGCCCTACGGCAACCCCATCCCCGGCCTCGCCGAGCTGGGGCTGGACCGGGTCGCGGCCGAGCACGGCCCGCTGCTGCGCCTGTCCGAGGTCGGCGGGTCCGGCCCGGTGGCCGTGGTCGTCCGCCGCATCGCCGAGCACGTGCAGACCGACACCGACCTGATGGCACGCCTGCGCGACGCGGGCGTGGTGCCCGACGCCCGGGTGACCGTCGAGAAGGGGGCCGACGGCGTGCTCATCAGCGTGCCCGGCCACGCCGGGGCCAGCCTCTCCCAGCAGATGGCCCACGCCGTGCAGGTCGAGAAGGTCTGAACCCCCACCCAGCGCCACCCCAGGAGAGGACTGCGACGTGAAGCTGCTCGTGACCGGAGGTGCCGGCTACGTCGGCAGCGTCACCGCCGCCCTGCTCCTCGAGCGCGGTCACGAGGTGACGGTGCTCGACGACCTGTCCACCGGCCACGCCGACGCGGTCCCGGTGGGCGCGACCCTGGTGGAGGGCGACGTCGCCACCACCGCGCCCGCGGTGCTCATGGGGGCGGACTTCGACGGGGTGCTGCACTTCGCCGCCCGCTCGCTCGTCGGGGAGTCCGTCGTGGAGCCGGAGAAGTACTGGTACGGCAACGTGGTCACCTCGCTGCAGCTGCTCGAGGCGATCCGGGTGACCGGCACACCCCGGCTGGTGTTCTCCTCCACCGCCGCCACCTACGGGGAGCCCGAGGTGATCCCCATCACCGAGGACGCCCCCACCCGGCCGACCAACCCCTACGGGGCCTCGAAGCTGGCCATCGACCACGCCATCACCTCCTACGCCGCCGCGCACGGCCTGGCGGCGGTGAGCCTGCGGTACTTCAACGTCGCCGGGGCGCACGGGGCGCAGGGGGAGCGGCACACCACCGAGACCCACCTGATCCCCCTGGTGCTGCAGGTCGCGCAGGGCCGCCGCGAGCACGTCACCGTCTTCGGCGACGACTGGCCCACGGCCGACGGCACCTGCGTCCGCGACTACGTGCACGTCCTCGACCTCGCCGAGGCGCACCTGCTCGCGCTGGAGCACGCCAGCAGCGGCGCGCACCAGGTCTACAACCTCGGCAGCGGCAGCGGGTTCTCGGTGCTCGAGGTCGTCGAGGCCTGCCGCCGGGTCACCGGCCACCCCGTCCCCGCGCGGACCGCCGCCCGCCGTGCCGGCGACCCCGCGGTGCTGGTCGCCTCGAGCGACCGGGCCGTGGCCGAGCTGGGCTGGAAGCCCGAGCGCACCGCGATCGACCAGATCGTCGCCGACGCCTGGACGTTCACCCAGCAGGTGGCGGCGCGCGCGTGAGCGGGGACACCACCCCGAGCAGCACGTTCGCCGATCTCGCGGCCTTCGTCGCCGTGCCGCGGCTGGCGGGGCTGGCGATCTCCCCCGACGGCACCCGCCTGGTCACCGTCGTGTCCGAGCTGGACCCCAAGGGCACCCGGTGGCGCGGGGCCCTGTGGCAGGTCGACCCCACCGGGAGCACGGCCGCCGTCCGGCTCACCCGCTCCGCCGAGGCCGAGTCGGCCCCCGCGTTCGCCGCCGACGGCGACCTGCTGTTCCTCTCCCGGCGCGCCGACCCGTTGGACACCGAGCCCGACACCGCACCGTCCTCGACGCTGTGGTGCCTGCCCCGCACCGGTGAGGCGCGACCGGTGGTCACCCTGCCCGGCGGGGTGTCCTCCGTGGTCGCGGCGCACGCGGCGGACGCGCTCCTGCTGGGCACCGCCGTCCACCCCGGCCGGACCCTCGGCGAGGACGACGCGGAGCAGCGCAGCCACCGCAAGGACACGGGCGTGAGCGCCGTGCTGCACGAGAGCTACCCCGTCCGCCACTGGGACCACGACCTCGGCCCCGACCTCCCCCGGATGGTCGTCCGCGCCGCTGACGGCACGCTGAGCGACCTCACCCCGGACCTCGACGACCGGGTGGGCAGCGCGGTGCTGAGCCCGGACGGAGCGACGGTGGTGCTGGCCGTGCAGGTGGAGCGCGGCCGCGGGCTCGGACGCCGCCAGCAGCTCCAGGTCGCCGCCGCCGACGGCTCCGGGCGCCGGGTGCTGCTGGACTCCGGGGAGCACGACCTGACCCCCGAGCTCGTGCTCGCCGACGGATCCGCGGTGATCTGCACGGCCGAGCGGCTCGCCACGCGCGCAGACCCCCCACGGATCGACCTGTGGCGGGTAGAGCTCTCCGGTGGCGCCGTCACCGAGCTGACCAGCGCCTTCGAGCACTGGGCAACAACCCCGGTGGAGTCCGCCGACGGTGGCGCCCTGTACGTGGTGGCCGACTGCGGTGGGCGGGCCCCGGTGTGGCGGGTCGACCTCGCCGCTCCGGGCACGGTCCCGGAGAGGCTCACGGCCGACGGTGCGTTCGCCGACCTCGTGGTCGCCCCGGACGGCCGTGCCCTCTACGCGCTGCGCTCCGCGGTGGACAGCCCGCCCCGGCCCGTGCGGCTGGACCTCGGCACCGGCGTGGTCACCGCGCTCGCAGCGCCCGGTGCGCTCGAGGTGCCCGGGCGGCTCGACGAGGTGGACGTCGTGGTCGCCGACGGCCGCACCGTGCGCGGCTTCCTGGCCGTGCCCGAGCTGGCGCCGGGCGCGCGGGCGCCGCTGCTGGTGTGGGTGCACGGCGGACCGCTGGGCAGCTGGAACGCCTGGACCTGGCGCTGGAACCCGTGGACGGCCACCGCCCGCGGGTACGCGGTGCTGCTGCCCGATCCCGCGCTGTCCACCGGGTACGGGCCGGACTTCCTCACCGCGGGGTGGCCGGCCTGGGGCGGGGCGCCGTACACCGACGTCCTCGCGCTCACCGACACCGCCCTGCTCCGGGACGACCTCGACCCGGGGCGCACCGCGCTCATGGGGGGCAGCTTCGGGGGTTACATGGCGAACTGGGTGGCCACGCAGACCGACCGCTTCGACGCCATCGTCACCCACGCCTCGCTGTGGGACCTCGACTCCTTCACCGGCGCCACCGACGGCTCCTTCTCGTGGCTGGCCGAGATGGGCGACCCGCTCACCGACCGCGGCCGAATCGAGGCCAACAGCCCCCACCTGCGGGTGGCCGACATCCGCACGCCGGTGCTGGTCATCCACGGGGACAAGGACTACCGGGTGCCCATCGGCGAGGGCCTGCGGCTGTGGTTCGACCTGGTGCGGCACGAGGTGCCGGCCAAGTTCCTCTACTTCCCGGACGAGAACCACTGGGTGCTCACCCCGGGCAACGCGCAGGTCTGGTACTCCACGGTGTTCGCGTTCCTGGCCGAGCACGTGCTGGGTCAGGACTGGGAGCGCCCCGGCCTGCTGTGATCCCGGATCACTGCCAGTCCACCGGAGGCAGGGTCACCCCGAGCTCGGCCGCGATCCCGTGCGCGGTGATCGACAGCGCGCGCACCGAGCCCGGTGGCAGACCGGCCCCCAACGAGGCGGACAGCAGGCCGGCCATCCGGTGGGCGGGGTCCGCGTCGAGCGCGACCTGCAGCGCCACCCCGGCCACCGGGCCCTCCCCGCGCGCGTACGCGCTGTGCGCGAGCAGCACCGCGGGTTCGGCGAGCTCCGGGGCGGGTAGGGCCCGCACCAGCTCCGTCCACAGGCGCTCGGCGGCATCGGCGTGCTCTCCCCCGGCCAGGGCGATGCAAGCGTCGCGCACGGGGAGGTCGGACAGAGCGGCCCCGAGCGCCGCGATCTCGGGCGCCCCCAGGGGCTCGGCCGAGTCCTCGCCGGCCCGCGCCACGGCGGCCACCACCCGCTCCAGCAGCTCGTGGGAGCAGTGCGCGGGCCCGGAGGCGCGCCGCTGCTGCACCCGTGCGAGCTCCTCGTCCAGGGCCAGACCCACGCGCCCGGTGCGCTCAGGCCCGTCAGGGGCGAGGAGCTCGTCCACCTCGGCCCGGGAGCCGCGGATCACGCGACCGCGCAGCACGTGCTCGGTGGCCACCGGCGAGGAGCGCGGGTCCGGGAGCAGACCGGTCCGGGAGCTGCCGTAGCTCGACCAGGCCACCCCGGCGGCGGTGCGGGGCACGTGGTGGGCGGCGACGAGATCGGTGCCGACCGCCTCGCACGCCGTCCTGAGCGAACGGACCAGGTGCCGCCGGGGGTCCGGTGGCTCGGCGTCGTCGACCACCACCGCCACGGCCGCGGGGACCGCGCGACGGGCGCAGAGCACGGAGAGCTGCTCGACCACGGCCGCGGCACCCGCCCGGTCGGAGCGGGCCGGCAGGTCCACCCGAGCGACGAGGCCGACGGACCCGGCCCGCTCCCCCTCGAGGCAGAGCAGGACGAGCGAGTGCTCGGGGTGGAACCCGAGCAGGGCGGGCAGGGCGGCGAGCAGCGCGCCGGGGTCGCCGAGGTGGACGGTGGCCGGTGGGTTCGGGTGTGTCGTCATGGCCCGCACGCTGCCCCGCGGCACACTGCTCCCACGGCGCCCGGGCACGGCCTGTGGACAGCTGGACCTGCTGTGGACAGCCCCCCTCCCACGGCCTCCGGACCCGCCGGAGTGACGGTGCCGCGTGCCGCACGGGCCCCACCTCTGCCCCCCACCGACGAAGGGCCCCCCATGAGCCACCCGACCCACCCGGACAGCCTGCTGGACGCCACCCCGGAAGGGTCCGACCCACGGCTGGCCGCCGCCTTCCCCACCGACTTCACCTGGGGTGCTGCCACGGCGTCGTTCCAGATCGAGGGGGCCACCCACGAGGGTGGTCGCGGACCGTCCATCTGGGACACCTTCTGCGCCGAGCCGGGCCGGGTGGTCAACGGCGACAACGGCGACGTTGCCGTGGACCACTACCACCGCTACCCCGAGGACGTCGCCCTCATGGCCCGGCTGGGCCTGGGGGCCTACCGCTTCTCCTTCGCCTGGCCCCGCCTGCTGCCCACCGGCTCCGGCGCCCTGAACCCCGCCGGCGTCGACTTCTACGACCGTCTGGTGGACACGCTGCTCGAGGCGGGGATCACTCCGTGCGCCACGCTGTACCACTGGGACCTGCCGCAGGCCCTGCAGGACGCCGGGGGTTGGCCGGCCCGCGACACCGTGGCGCGCTTCACCGACCACGCGGTGGCCGTGCACGCCCACTTCAGCGACCGGATCCGCCAGTGGGCCACGTTCAACGAGCCCTGGTGCTCGGCGTTCCTCGGCCACCAGGCCGGGGTGCACGCCCCCGGGGCCACCGACGCCCGGCTGTCCGTCCCCGCGGCGCACCACCTGCTGCTCGCCCACGGCAGCGCGCTGCAGGCCATCCGGGCCACCTCTGCGGACCCGGGGCAGCTGGGGATCGTTCTCAACCTGCAGCACGTGTCCCCGGAGACCGACGATCCCGCCGACGTCGACGCCGCTCGACGGGTGGACGCGGTGCACAACCGGCTGTGGCTGGGGGCCCTGTTCGCCGGTGCCTACCCGCAGGACCTGCTCGACGACGTGGCCCCGCTCTCCGGGCTCGACCACGTGCACGACGGCGACCTGCAGACCATCGCGCAGCCCGTGGACTGGGTCGGGCTCAACTACTACTGCCCCGCCGTGGTCACCGGGAGGCCCGGTCAGTCCGAGCGCGGGGAGGCCGCCGCCGCCTACCCCGGCTGTGAGGACGTGCGGATGGTCGACCGCGGGCGCCCGACGACCGACATGGGCTGGGAGGTGGACCCGCAGGGCTTCCGGGACACCCTCGCGATGCTCGGCACCGCCGCCCCGGAGGTCCCGATCCACATCACCGAGAACGGCGCGGCGTACCCCGACCAGCTCGTCGACGGGACGGTGCACGACGCTGACCGGGTGGCCTACCTCCGCACCCACCTGGAGGCCCTCGCCCTGGCGCGGGCGGACGGGATCGACGTGCGCGGCTACTTCGTCTGGTCGCTGCTGGACAACTTCGAGTGGGCCTGGGGCTACGGCAAGCGCTTCGGGGTGGTGCACGTGGACTACGACACCCAGGTGCGCACGCCCAAGGACAGCGCCCTCTGGTACGCGGGCCTGCTCGCCCACCACCGGGCGCGCTGGGGCCGACGGCCGTGACGGGGCCCGGCGCTGGTCGGTCGTCCTCGACCCAGAGGTCACCTTCACCGTCCCGCGTCGAAGCCGTGTCCGGATCGTGACCCGCGGTGTGCCCGGGGAGCACCTCGCCCAGACCGGCCCGGAGGGCGCGGGGACCCGGCCGGGACACCAGGCACCGTCCACGGTGGACTGATCGACTCCGCTCCGATCGTTCTGCGCACCAGCGTGTTTCCCGTGTTGCGCGAGCCTCCGCGAACAGGAACCGCGGCGGCGGACGGCGCTCGGGGCGCCTCGGTGCGCACGCGACACGGTGATCACCGGGATGGTTGTGAGCGCGGTCACCTCTGTGTACCGTCCGGCCTGAGCAAAAACGCTTTTACACACTCTCCACCCGGTCACGACGAAGTGGCCCCGAACGCTGCGCGTGCCCACGCGACCAGCCGGGGCGGACGAGAAAGGCATGGGGCATGGCTCTCCGCTCCCGAACTCCCCGACGCACGATGGCCATCGCGGGCGTGCTCAGCGTCGGGCTGCTCGCCAGCGCGTGCGGCGGCAGCAGCAGCGACACCAGCAGCACCGCCTCGGGCGCCTCGAGCGGCGACTGCTCGGCGTACACCCAGTACGGGGACCTGTCCGGCAAGACCATCAGCGTCTCCGCCGGCATCGTGACCCCCGAGGACACCGCTTACATCGACTCCTACAAGCCGTTCGAGGACTGCACCGGCGCCAAGGTCACCTACGACGGCAACAAGGACTTCGAGACCCAGATCCTGGTCCGGGCGCGGGCCGGAAACCCCCCGGACATCGCCATCGTCCCGCAGCCCGGCCTGGTCAAGCAGCTCGTGGCCACCGGGGCCGCCAAGCCCGCCCCCAAGGCCGTCGCCGACAACGTCGACAAGTTCTGGAGCCCCGAGTGGAAGGCGTACACCACGGTCGACGGCAAGTACTACGGCGCACCGTCGGGCGCCAGCGTGAAGTCGCTCGTCTGGTACTCCCCCAGCGAGTTCAAGGACAGCGGGTACGCGGTGCCCACCACCCTCGACGAGCTGAAGACGCTGTCGGACAAGATGGTCTCCGACGGCAAGAAGCCCTGGTGCGCCGGCATCTCGAGCGGTGAGGCCACCGGTTGGCCGATCACCGACTGGATGGAGGACATGATGCTCCGCTCGGCCGGACCGGCCGAGTACGACAAGTGGGTCAACCACCAGATCGCGTTCAACTCCGCGGAGCCCACCAAGGCCCTGGACATGGTCGGTGAGTACCTGAAGAACCCGGCCTACGTGAACGGTGGCCTCGGCGACGTCACCTCCATCGCCACCACCACGTTCCAGGACGGCGGGCTGCCGATCCTCGACGGCACGTGCTCCCTGCACCGCCAGGCCAGCTTCTACGCGGCCAACTGGCCCAAGGGCACCACGGTGGCCGAGGACGGCGACGTCTTCGCCTTCTACCTGCCCGGCAAGACCGCCGGCGACAAGCCGGTCCTCGGTGGTGGCGAGTTCAACGTCGCCTTCTCCGACCGTCCGGAGGTCCAGGCTTTCCAGACCTACCTGTCCACCGACACGTGGGCCAACAACAAGGTGGCCGCCACCCCCAACGGCGGCTGGATCAGCGCCAACAAGGGCTTGGACGCGTCCAAGCTGAGCAGCCCGATCGACAAGCTGTCGGCCGACCTGCTGCAGGACCCGAAGACGGTGTTCCGCTTCGACGGCTCGGACCAGATGCCGGCCGCCGTGGGCTCCAACTCGTTCTGGAAGCAGGCCACCGCCTGGATCACCGGCCAGAGCACCAAGGACACGGTCGACAACATCGAGGCCTCCTGGCCGACGTCCTGACCTGATCTCCGCCGCGGGAGGTGGTCCGGCACCCGCCGGACCACCTTCCGCTCCCCGCACCCCGAGTCCACTCCGCAGCACGGTCCACCCAGGAGGTGAAGAGCTCCCGTGACCACCCTCGAGAAGCTCACCAGCATGGCCGGCGCACTCCTGCTGTTCGGGGCGGTGATGGGGTTGATCCTCTACATCGCCGGACGGTTCGGCGAGCGCCGGGCCGGCAAGCCCGTCGCGTTCCTGTTCCTGCTGCCCACCGCGCTGCTGGTGGCGGTCGGGCTGGTCTACCCCGCGCTGCGGACGATCTACCAGTCGTTCTTCGACGCCGGGGGCACCTCGTTCGTCGGGCTCGACAACTTCGCCACCATCTTCACCAGCTCCGACGAGCTCACCGTGCTGCGCAACACGGTGCTCTGGGTGGTGGTCACCCCGTTCATCGCCACCGCCGTCGGTCTGCTCTACGCGATCCTGGTCGACGGGGCCCGCATGGAGGCCTTCGCCAAGGCTCTGATCTTCCTGCCCATGGCCATCTCCTTCGTCGGCGCCTCCATCATCTGGAAGTTCATCTACGCCTACCGCCCCGACCAGGCCAACGTGAAGCAGATCGGCGTGCTGAACCAGATCGTCGTGTGGCTGGGCGGCACACCGGTGAACTGGCTGGTGGGCTCGCCGCTGAACACCCTGCTGCTCATCGTCATCCTGATCTGGATCCAGGCCGGCTTCGCCATGACGATCCTCTCGGCGGCGATCAAGGCCATCCCCGGCGACATCGTGGAGGCCGCCCGCCTCGACGGCGTGACGACGCTCGGCATGTTCCGCTTCGTCACCCTGCCGAGCATCCGGCCGGCGGTGGTCGTCGTGCTCACCACCATCGGCATCGCCACCCTCAAGGTGTTCGACATCGTCCGCACCGTCACCGGCGGCTCGTTCAACACCAGCGTGGTGGCCTACGAGTTCTACAGCCAGACGTTCTCGTCGTCGAACCAGGGCCTCGGCTCCGCGCTCGCCGTGCTGCTGTTCGTGCTCGTCATCCCCATCGTCGCCTACAACATCCGCCAGATGCGCGCCACGGAGGCTCGATGACCACCTTCACGCCGCCCCCCGTCCTCGAGAAGAAGAACGACCCCCCGGTCCCGCCCCCGCCCCTGTCGGGCAGCGAGGTCGCCGAGAGCGCGGCCAAGCGGCTCTCCCGGCCGTGGGCCACCGCCGCCGCGCTGATCATCGCGGTGCTGTGGACCATCCCGACGTTCGGGCTGCTGGTGTCCTCGTTCCGCCCCGAGAAGCTGACGAAGACCACCGGCTGGTGGACGTTCTTCAGCAACCCCACCGTCACCCTGGACAACTACCGGGCGGTGCTCACCACCGAGGGGTCCTCCGGGCTGGGCAAGTACGTCATCAACTCCTTCATCATCGTGATCCCCTCGGTGGTGATCCCGCTGGTGCTGGCCACGCTCGCGGCGTACGCGTTCGCCTGGGTGAAGTTCCCGGGCCGCAACGTGCTGTTCATCGCCGTCTTCGCGCTGCAGATCGTGCCCATCCAGGTCACCCTGCTGCCGCTGCTCAAGCTCTACGTCAAGGGTGACCTGGTCGGTTTCCCCGCCATCTGGATCTCGCACTCCATCTTCGCGCTGCCGCTGGCCATCTTCTTGCTGCACAACTTCATGCGGGAGATCCCCGCGGAGCTCATCGAGGCGGCCCGGGTCGACGGTGCCGGGCACGTCAAGATCCTCACGGCGGTGCTGCTGCCCCTGCTCAAGCCGGCCATCGCGGCCTTCGGGATCTTCCAGTTCCTGTGGGTCTGGAACGACCTCCTGGTCGCCCTCGTGTTCGCCGGGGGCGGCAGCGACGTCGCCCCGATCACGAAGGGCCTCGCCGACCTCTCCGGCACCCGCGACTCGGCCTGGCACCTGCTCTCGGCCGGCGCGCTGGTCGCCATCATCGTGCCGGTGGTCGTGTTCCTCTCGCTGCAGCGGTACTTCGTGCGCGGCTTGCTGGCGGGCGGGCTCAAGGGCTGACCCCCGCCGGCCGCGCCCCGCGCCGGCCTCCACCCAGGGGCCCGGTCCCCCGGTCGGCGCGACCCAGGAGGAACCATCCCCACCATCCACGACGTTGCCCGGGAGGCCGGCGTCTCCATCGGCACGGTGTCCCGGGCGCTGCGTGGGCTCGACCGCGTCAACGCCGACACCCGGGCGCGGGTGCTGCTGGCGGCCAGCACCCTGGGCTACGTCGCCTCGCCCGCCGCCTCGAGCCTGGCCACCGGCCGGACCATGACCATCGGGGTGGTCGTCCCGTACGTGACCCGGTGGTACTTCGCGAACGTGGTCGAGGGTGCGGAGGCGCTGTGCCGGTCGCACGGGTACGACCTGCTGCTCTACGGCCTCGGTGAGCAGGTGGACGTGGCTCGTCGGCTCACCGCCATCGCGACCCTGCACAAGCGGGTCGACGCGGTGCTGGTGCTCAACCTCGCCCTCGACGGCCCCGAGGTCGACGTGCTGCGCAACCTCTCGGTGCCGGTGGCCCTGGTGGGTTCCACGGTCACCGGGCTGGGCAGCGTGAGCGTGGACGACGTGCAGGTCGCCCGCACCGCCACCGAGCACCTGATCGGCCTCGGCCACACCCGCATCGCGCACATGGGCGGGCTCGCCGAGGACGCGTTCCACTTCCCCACCCCGCACGACCGCTTCGCCGGCTACCTCGGAGCCCTCGCCGACGCCGGGCTGCCCGCGGACCCGGCCCTGGACGTCTACGGCGGCTGGTCGGTCCAAGGTGGGTCCGCGGCCATGGACGTGCTGCTCGCGCTGCCCGCACGTCGACGGCCGACCGCGGTGTTCGCCAGCTCGGACGAGATGGCCATGGGGGCGCTGTCCTCGGCCCGGCGCCACGGTGTGCGGGTGCCCGCCGACCTCTCGGTTGTCGGGGTCGACGACCACGAGATGGCCGAGTACCTGGACCTCACGACCGTGCGCCAGCCGGTCCCCGAGCAGGGGCGGATCGCCGCCCAGCTGCTGCTCGACGAGCTGGAGGGACGAACCCCTCGCGGGGGGTCGTCCGCGCGGACGGTCTCCACCGAGCTGGTCGTCCGGGGCACGACGGGTCCGGCTCCGACGCCGGCGGACCCCCGGCTCACGCGGTCGCACCGGAGCTCGCCGACCTAGGCCTCAGCCGTTCGCGCGGACCCACTCCTCGAGGTGCGGGGCCTCGGTGCCGATCGTGGTGCCGTCGCCGTGCCCGGTGTGCACGGCCGTCTCGACGGGCAGGGCGAACAGGCGGTCACGGATCGAGCCGATGATGGTGCCGAAGTCGGAGTAGGAGCGTCCGGTGGCGCCGGGTCCGCCCTGGAACAGGGTGTCCCCGGTGAACAGCAGGCCGGCCTCGGGAACGTGCAGGCAGGTGCTGCCGGGCGAGTGGCCCGGGGTGTGCAGCGCGTGGACCTCGGTGCCGCCCACGGTGATCCGCTGGCCGTCGGTGAGCGCGGCGTGGGCGACGCCCGGGTGGGTCATCTCCCACAGCACGTCGTCGGCGGGGTTCAGCAGCACGGGCGCGTCGAGGGTGCGGCCGAGCTCGGGGGCCACCGTGACGTGGTCGTCGTGGCCGTGCGTGCACACCACCGCGACCACGGTGCGCCCCGCGACGGCCGCCACGATCGGCTGGGCGGCGTGGGCGGCGTCGACCACCAGCACCTCGTCGTCGTCCCCGAGCAGCCAGACGTTGTTGTCCACCTCCCAGGTCCCGCCGTCGAGGCTGAAGGTGCCGGAGGTGACCACGCGGTCGACCCGGAAGGTGCCGGCCATCAGAGCGCCGGGCCCGAGAGCTCGACGACCGAGCGCAGCACGCCCCCGCTGTGCATGGTCCGGAAGGCCTGCTCCACCGCGTCCAGCGCGATCCGCTCGGTGACGAACTTCTCCAGCGGCAGCCGGCCCTGCTTCCACAGGTCGACCAGCATCGGGAAGTCCCGCTCGGGCAGGCAGTCGCCGTACCAGGAGGACTTGAGCGCGCCACCGCGGCCGAAGATGTCGATCATCGGGACGTCGACCACCAGGTCGGGGGTGGGCACGCCCACGAGGACGACGGTGCCGGCGAGGTCGCGGGCGTAGAAGGCGGCCTTCCACGTCTCCGGGCGGCCCACGGCGTCGATGACCACGTCGGCCCCGAAGCCACCGGTGAGCTCCTGCACGGCCTCGACGAGGCCGTCGTGGTCGAGGTCGGTGCTGTTGACCGTGTGGGTGGCCCCGAAGTCGGTGGCCCACGCCAGCTTCTGGTCGTCCCGGTCGATCGCGATGATGGTGCTCGCCCCGGCCAGGCGGGCCCCGGCGATGGCCGCGTCGCCCACACCGCCGCAGCCGATGACGGCGACGGAGTCACCGCGACCCACACCGCCGGTGTTCACCGCAGCGCCGAGGCCGGCCATCACGCCGCAGCCGAGCAGCCCGACGACGGCCGGGTCGGAGGACGGGTCGACCTTGGTGCACTGCCCCTCGTGGACCAGCGTCTTGTCCGCGAACGCCCCGATGCCCAGCGCCGCGGTCAGCTCGGTGCCGTCCTCCAGCGTCATCTTCTGCGCCGCGTTGTGGGTGGTGAAGCAGAACCAGGGCTCACCGCGCCGGCAGGCCCGACAGTCCCCGCACACCGCGCGCCAGTTGAGGACCACGAAGTCGCCGACCTCGACGTGCGTGACGCCCTCGCCGACGGTCTCCACCACGCCCGCGGCCTCGTGTCCCAGCAGGAAGGGGAAATCGTCGTTGATGCCGCCCTCGCGGTAGGTCAGGTCCGTGTGGCACACCCCGCACGACTGCACCGCCACGACCACCTCGCCGGGACCGGGGTCGGGGACGACCACCGTCACGAGCTCCACCGGGGCACCCTTGCTGCGGGCGATCACTCCACGAACCTGCTGCGGCACTGCGGTCTCCCTCGTCGGTCTGCTGGGTTGTGCGCAGCCTATCTGTGCACAGCTGCGCACGTCAGGATCTGTGGACCCGTTCGGACCCCGCGTGCGCGCGCGCCGCCCGGACCTGCCCGCGGGAGTGCCCACCTGTCGGCGACGCGCGCCCGATTGCCCCCCGCCCCCCGGCCCCGCTCCCGACAGGCTGGACCCGTGACCGACAGCACGAGCGACTACGACCTGGTGGTGCTGGGCTCGGGGCCCGGCGGGCAGAAGGCCGCCATCGCCGCGGCCAAGCTCGGCAGGACGGTGGCCATCGTCGAGAAGGGCCAGATGATCGGGGGGGGTGTGCACCAACACCGGCACCATCCCCTCCAAGACGCTGCGCGAGGCGGTGCTCTACCTGACCGGGATGAACCAGCGCGAGCTGTACGGCGCCAGCTACCGGGTGAAGTCCGACATCACCGTGGCCGACCTGCTCTCGCGCACCACCCACGTCATCGGCAAGGAGATCGAGGTGGTCCGCGCCCAGCTGCTGCGCAACCGCATCGACATCCTCACCGGCACCGCCCGGTTCCTCGACGCCCACACCATCGCCGTCGACGGGCTGCAGCGCAGCGAGCGGGTGACCGTGCGCGCCCGGCACGTCGTCATCGCCACCGGCACCTCCCCAGCCCGCCCGGCCAACGTCGCCTTCGACGAGGAGCGGGTGCTGGACTCCGACGGGATCCTCAACCTCGGGTCCATCCCCTCCTCGATGGTGGTGGTGGGCGCCGGGGTCATCGGCATCGAGTACGCCTCCATGTTCGCTGCCCTGGGCACCCGGGTCACGGTCGTCGAGAAGCGCGACACCATGCTCGACTTCTGCGATTCCGAGATCGTGGAGAGCCTGAAGTTCCACCTGCGCGACTCCTCGGTCACCTTCCGCTTCGGCGAGGAGGTCACCGTGGGAGCCAGGGGCACGGTGACGACCCTGGCCAGCGGCAAGCGCATCCCCGCCGAGACCGTCATGTACTCCGCCGGACGCCAGGGCACGACCGACGAGCCCGACCTGGCCGCCGCCGGCCTGGAGACCGACAAGCGGGGTCGCATCGCCGTCGACGAGCACTACCGGACCGCCGTGCAGCACATCTACGCGGTCGGCGACGTCATCGGCTTCCCGGCTCTCGCGGCCACCGCCATGGACCAGGGCCGGCTCGCGGCCTACCACGCGTTCGGCGAGAAGACCGAGTCCATGATGGACCTGCAGCCCATCGGCATCTACTCCATCCCCGAGGTCTCCTACGTCGGCAAGACGGAGGTGGAGCTGACCTCGAGCTCGGTCCCCTACGAGGTGGGCACGTCCCGCTACCGCGAGCTCGCCCGCGGCCAGATCGCCGGCGACTCCTACGGCATGCTCAAGCTGCTGGTGTCCACGGTGGACCGCACCCTCCTCGGCGTGCACATCTTCGGCACCTCGGCCACCGACCTCGTGCACATCGGGCAGGCGGTGATGGGCTGCGGCGGCACGGTCGACTACCTGGTGAACGCCGTCTTCAACTACCCCACGCTCTCCGAGGCCTACAAGGTGGCCGCCCTGGACGCGACGAACAAGATCCGCTCGCTGGACTCGTTCACGGTCTGACCCGGGCGCTGCACCCCCTCGGCCCTCCCGCCGGGTGGGGCACCGGCCGTGGTCTACTGCGCCGTGGACGGGACCGGGGCACCCCCGACCCGGCGCCGGGTCCTGGTGGCTGCGGTGACCCCGCTGGCCTCGATCCTCGGGTCCGGTCTGCTCATCATCGTGCCGGTGCTCGAGCGCACCCTCGGCGGGCTCGCGGTGCTCGGCGCCGTCGCGGTGTGCGCGGTCGCGTGGCTGGTCGGCACGGCCGTGCGGCACTGCGTGCGGGTGGTGGAGCCGCTGGCCGCCGACGGCCGCCTCGACGCCGTGACGCGTCGGATCGACCGCTGGGCCGACGCGGTCATCGTGGTCGCCTACGTGATCTCGGTGGCGCTCTACCTGCGGATCATGGCGCAGTACGTCGTGGCGTACACCACCGGCGGCGACGGCCAGCTCCTCGAGCGCACCATAGCCTGCACCACCGTGGTGCTGATCGTCGGCCTCGGCGTGCTGCGGGGGTTCCGGGGCCTGGACCGCCTCGACCGGGTCAGCCTGGTCGCGGTCCTGGTCCTGACCACCGTCCTGGGCGTCACCCTCGCCGTCGGAGACGGACGGGGCCTGCTCGGCGGCGGGCTGGCGCTGCCACCGGTCCCGGACACGGGGGTGGTCACCGTGCTGCTCGTGCTGGGCGGGATCGTCATCACGGTGCAGGGCTTCGAGACCGTCCGCTACCTGGGTGACCAGTTCGACGCCGAGACCCGGATCCGGGCCTCCCGGACGGCCCAGCTGGTGGCCGCGTCGATCTACGTGGGCTTCGTCGCCGTGGCCACCCCGGTGATGGGCCTCGGCACGCCCGCCGGAGCCGACGACACCCTGCTCGACATCACCGGCCGGGTGGCCCCGCTGCTCGCGCTGCCGCTGGCCCTGTCGGCGGTGCTCAGCCAGCTCAGCGCCGCCATCGCCGACACCGCCGCGGCCGAGGGCAACCTGCGCTCCCTCTCGGGATGGATGAGCGGACACCGGCCCTACCTCGTCAGCGGAGCGGCCGCGGTGGTCCTGGCGGCCACCGTCCCGACGTTCACCATCGTGGCCGTCGCCTCCCGCGCGTTCGCGGCCTACTACGCCCTGCAGGCGGTGGTGGCGCTGCGCACCTCGTCCGGGGCGGCGCGCAAGCTCGCCTACGCCGCCCTGGCCGTCCTCATGACCGCCGTCGCGCTGCTGGCCCGGCCGGCCGGCTGAGGGCCGACCCGGGAGGCGACCCGTCGCCCGCCCCTACGGTCGGCCACGGCGGAGGGCCTCGCGCAGGGGCGGGACGCGCACGCCCTCGGAGGCCAGCAGCGTGCGGGCCTTGCGACGGGTGGCCAGGATCCCCACCACGGCGAACACCCACACGGGGTACTGCACGAGCCAGGCCAGCCGGAACGCCTCCCCGGTGTAGCCGCCGGCCGCACCGAGCACGATCCCCATGGCCTGCACCACGAGCAGCGAGGCCAGGAAGCCCCCCACGTTGACCATGCCCTGCGCGGTGCCCATCCGGTGGCTGGGGTTGAACGTGCGGGCGTAGTCGAAGCCGATCAGCGAACCGGGTCCGCCCACGGCGAGCACGAGCACCAGGACCACGAGCAGCCACAGCGGCGCGCGGCCGGGCTGGGCGAGCACGACCGTCCACACCGTGGCCGTGACGGTGATGATCGTGAGCACCAGCCACGAGCGCCGCAGCGGGTGCCGGGCGGTGAGCTCGCCGATGACGGGCCCGGCGACGATGCCGGCGAGGACCAGCACCGTGAGCAGCACGCTCGCCTCGCCGGTGCTGAGCCCCTGGCCGTTGACGAGGTACGGCACGCCCCAGAGCAGGGCGAACACGGTGCCGGAGAACTGGGTGCCGACGTGGGTGAAGAAGCCCAGCCGGGTGCCGGGGTGCGACCACGCCGCCCTGACGAGCGCGGGGACCGCGGAGGGTCGCAGGTCCACCCCCGACGCGACGGCGCCCGGCGGGGCATCCCGGACGGCCACCAGCACGAGCACCACCACGAGCGCTCCGAGCGCTGCGCAGGAGCCGAAGGCGGTGCTCCACCCCGGTCCGTGCAGCAGCGCGACGAGCGGCACGGCCGACAGCACCTGGCCGAGCTGGCCGACGATGCCGGTGAGCTGGGTGACCACTGGGACCCGTCGCACGGGGAACCACGCCCCCACCAGGCGCAGCACGGAGATGAAGGTCAGCGCGTCGCCCGCCCCCACCAGCACCCGCGCGGCGTAGGCGAGCGGGAGCGCGGTGCTGAGCGCGAGCAGCAGCTGCCCGCCGGCCATCACCAGGGCGCCGGTGGCGATGAGCCGCCGCGGGCCGAAGCGGTCCAGCAGCAGCCCCACCGGCACCTGCAGGGCGGCGTAGACCACGAGCTGCAGCACGATGAAGCCGCCGAGGGTGCCGGGGCTGGCACCGAAGCGGGCGGCCGCGTCCAGCCCGGACACCCCGAACGAGGTGCGCTGCAGCACGGCGGTCACGTAGGCGAGCACTCCCACGCCCCACACGACCCACGCGCGCGCCACCGGGGTCGAGGTCGTCACGGGAGCACGTCCAGACCCGCCGTGGACTCGGCGGTCAGCGCGCGCATGGCGGCCTCGGCCGCCACCGGCTCCCCCGCACGGACGGCGCGCGCCACCTCGACGTGCAGCGCCAGGGCCCGCGGCTCGGGGTTGGCCGGCACGAGACCGTGCTCGGTGCGCCCGGTCAGCACGGCAGCCACCGCGCCGTCGAGCGCCGCGAACATCTCGTTGCCGCTGTGCGCCAGGACCGCGCGGTGGAAGGCGAGGTCGAGGGCGAGGAAGGCGACGAGGTCGCCCTCCCGGCCCGTGGACTCCAGGGCGGCCGCGGTGTCCACGAGCTCGTCCGCGTGCACCGGGTCGATGTGGGTGGCCGCACCGGAGGCGGCCAGCGGCTCCACCGCCGAGCGCAGCGCCGTGAGGGAGCGGAGCTGGTCGGCCCGTCCGGAGCCGGCCAGTCGCCAGCGGATCACCTTGGGGTCGTAGACCGACCAGCACCGGCTGGGCTGCACGGTGAGCCCCACCCGACGGCGGCTGGTCACCATGCCCAGGGACTCCAGCACCCTGACCGCCTCGCGGACGACGGTGCGCGAGAGGCAGAAGCGGGCCTCGAGGTCCTCGATCCGCAGCACGCTGCCGGCGGGGGTGCGGCCCTCCGCGATCGCGGTGCCGAGATCGTCCAGCAGGCGTGCGTGGAGCCCTCCCGCCCGCTGCGCAGACCCCCGCTCGACCACCACGGATCGGAGCCTAACCCCGCGCGTTCGGATGCGGACCAAGAAAGGTAGTATGATTGGGTGCTCCGGAGCGGGAGTGCTGCCGGTCGACGAAGGGGCCAGACGTGGGTGCCACCGCACTGCAGGTCGTCGTCACGGGGGTGTCGGGCTCCGGCAAGACCACCGTCGCCCGGCTGCTCGCCGAGGAGGTGGGCGCGCGCTTAGCCGAGGCGGACGAGTTCCACTCCCGGGCGAACATCGACAAGATGAGCGCCGGTCACCCGCTGGACGACCAGGACCGCGCGCCGTGGCTCGCGGACATCGCCTCCTGGCTCGGGGAGCGCGCCACGGCCGGTGAGACGGCCGTGATCACCTGCTCCGCCCTCAAGCGCGCCTACCGCGACGTGCTGCGCACCGCCGGTCCCGGCGTGCGGTTCGTCCACCTCGCCGGCCCCCAGCAGGTCGTCGCGGACCGGCTGGGCGGTCGCTCCGGGCACTTCATGCCGCCGGAGCTGCTCGACTCCCAGTACGCGGACCTCGAACCGCTGGGCGAGGACGAGGCCGGCGTCACCCTCGACCTCACGCTGGACGCGACGACCCTGACCGCGCGGGCGTGCGCCGCGCTCGGGCTCCGCCCGTGACCACGCTGCTGCGGCCCTAGCCCGGCTCGCGCAGCCCGAACGGCGCGACCTTCGCGAACCCCCGCACCCGCAGCGAGCGCATCGGCTTCAGGACGCACGCGGGGTCGTCGGCCAGCACCGCAGCCAGCTCCCGGTCCACCAGGACCGTGTCCGGCTTGGCCGCCGCGGTCAGCCGGGACGCGAGGTTCACCACGGAGCCGTAGGCGTCGCCGAACCGCACGAGCACCTCGCCGTGGGCCATCCCGATGCGGATGCCGGGCAGGTCGTCCTCGGCCAGGACCCGGCGACGCAGGTCCAGTGCGATCGCCGCGGCTCGCACGGGGTCGCTCGCAGCGAACATCACCTCGTCGCCCACGGTCTTCACCACCCAGCCGTGCCCCTGGGCCACCGCGCTCATGGCGGTGGACTCGAAGCGCTCCAGCAGGCGGGTGAGCTCGGTGGCGTCCAGCGACCGGGTCAGGGTGGTGTAGCCGACCATGTCCGCGAAGCCGATCACGAGCGTGCGCCTGGTCAGCTCCTCCCCGGGCCCGACCAGCGCCCGCCCGGCCGCGGCCGCGAGGTGGCGTCGCCAGACGTAGGACTGCAGCGCCTCCATGGTCGGCACCAGGTCGACCGAGGCCCGGGCGACCTCCGCACGCACCGCGTCCAGGTCGAGCTCACCCTCGGCGGCGGAGGAGGCGGCCTTCTCCACCAACCAGGTGTTCATCAGCGTCACCTGCCACTCGGCGAGCCGGCTCAACGACTGGCCGAGGGCCCGGGTCACCGACACCTCGTCGTCGGGATCGATGACGCCCTCGTCCACGAGCCCGGCGATGGTCTGCAGCGCCTGCACGTCCCCGTCGGTGAACGACACCGCGTCCGGGTCCTCGCTCTCCGCGAAGCCCATCGCCACCCAGAGTCGTCGCGCTCGGTCCAGCGGCACGCCGGACCGTTCCGCCACCTGGACGCGGTCGTAGCGACGGCGACCCCCGAGCAGACCCCGCTCGAGCTCGGACTGCAGCGAGGCCAGCAGCTCGTCGCCCGCGGGGTCGACCACTGCCGTCAGCGCACGGTGTGGACGATGAGCACGTCGCACGTGGCCTTGCGCGCGGTGTCCGAGGGCACCGAGCCGAGCAGGCGGCCGGTCAGCGTGTTCAGACCCCGGTTCCCGACCACCAGCAGGTCCGCGGCGTGCTCGTCGACCAGGGTGAGCAGGGCCTCCACGGGCGCGCCGGTCACGGGGACCTTCACGATGTCGTGGGCGCCGGCCGCCACGGCGCGGTCGTGGGCGGTCTGCAGGGTGTCTTCCGCCGGAGCGGACCCCACCACCTGGTAGGCCTCCTCGCGGAGCACCTCCGAGGCGCGCTGCACCTCGCGGTCGGTGGCCGGGTAGTAGGCGCACGCGATGACGAGGCGGGCGCCGGCGTCACCGGCGATGGCCGCGGCGCGGTCGACCGCGCGCAAGGACGAGTCGGAACCGTCCGTTCCGACGACGACGGTGCGGTAGGCGCTCACCGGGGGACCTCCATGTGCTCGGGCCGCACGGCCGTGTGCGGGTGGAGGCGACCGTAACGGGTATCGGTCCACCTCGGAGGGTGAACAGTGACGCCGCCCACCCCCGGGGCGTGCGTGCCGGGCCCGCCACCCCCTGCTCACCTACCGTGGGGGCGTGCCTTCGCGACTCCCCCGCCGCTTCCTCGCCCTGATCGTCGTGCTCGTGGTGGCGGTGGTGGGTGTGGTGGTCGCCGTGGCGGTCCAGGGCTCCGGATCGAGCACCGGGGCGGCGGCCGAGCGCCGGCTGACCCTGGACGTGCCGGCCGCCCCCGGCAGCGCCGACACCGTCACCCTCGACGCCACGATGTACACCCCCGCCACCACCCCGGCCCCCGCCGTGCTGCTGGCCCACGGCTTCGGCGGCAGCAAGGACTCCGTGTCCGCCCAGGCCCGCCAGCTCGCCGCCGACGGCTTCGTGGTGCTGGCGTGGAGCGCCCGGGGCTTCGGAGCGAGCACCGGGCAGATCGGCGTCAACGCACCCGACGCGGAGGTGGCCGACGGCCGTGCGCTGGTCGACTACCTCGCCACCCAGCCCGAGGTGCAGCTCGACGGACCGGGGGACCCGCGCGTCGGCGTGGCCGGTGCCTCCTACGGTGGAGCCCTCGCCCTGTCGCTGGCCGGCACGGACCCGCGGATCGACGCCGACGTCGCCGCCATCACGTGGAACGACCTCGGCCAGGCCCTGCTGCCCGACCTCGCTGCGGCCGCACCCGTGGACGCCACCACCCCCGCGGCCGGGGCCACCGGCTCCGACGGGGTGCTCAAGCGCAGCTGGGCCGGCATCTTCTTCGCCAGCGGCGCCTCCGCCGCCGGGGTGTGCGGGCGGTTCACCCAGCAGGTCTGCGCCGGCTACCTCGACGCCTCGCAGTCGGGTCGCCCCTCGGCCGCGCTGCTGGCCCTGCTGCGAGCGAACTCCCCCACCAGCACGAACGCCGGGGTGCGCGCACCGACCCTGCTCCTGCAGGGCGAGCAGGACACCCTGTTCGGCCTCGACCAGGCCGATGCCAACGCCCGGCAGATCGCCGCCGCCGGCGCCCCGGTGACGGTGAGCTGGTTCGCGGGCGGGCACGACGCCGGTGGCACCAACCCCGACGCGGACGCCCAGGTCGAGGCCTTCCTCCGCTTCCACCTCCTCGGCCAGGGCACCGATCCCGGCACCGGGTTCCGCTACGAGGTCGCCGGATCGGTGAGCAGCCGGGGACAGGTGCGCACCCGCTCGGTGCAGGCTGCGGCGTACCCCGGGCTCGACGGATCCGCGACGAGGACCCGCACGGTCCAGCTCGACGGGGCGAGCCGGCCGGTACTGCGGCCGCCCGGCGCCTCCCCCTCCGCCATCAGCACGATCCCCGGCCTGGGCAGCGCGCTGGGGGCACTGGCCTCCTCGGGTCTCGGTGGCCTCGCGAACCTCGACATCCCTGGTCAGGTGGCCACGTTCAGCACCGCGCCCCTGACCGAGCGGTTCACGGTCACCGGCAGCCCCCGGGTCGCCATCACGATCACGGACCTGACCGGTGGGGGCGAGGCGGTGCTGTTCGCCAAGCTCTACGACGTCGCCGCCGACGGGACGAAGACGCTGCCCGGCGGGGGGGTCTCGGCCTTCCGGGTCACCGGGCTCACGGCGGCGACACCGACCACCGTCGAGGTGACGCTGCCGGGGATCGTCCGGCCGGTCGAGGCCGGGCACACCCTGCAGCTGGCGGTGTCGACCACCGACCAGGCCTACGCCGTGCCCCTGACCCCGGCCGCGTTCACCCTCGGGCTGGCCCGGGACGGGCTGGTGCTGCCGGTGGTCGACGGCACCGCGGCGACCTCCTCGACCGTGCCGCTGGCACCGCTGCTGGGCATCGGCGCGCTGGTGCTCGTGGTGGCGGGCCTCGCACTGGGGCTGCGTCTGCGGCGGCGCGGGAGCGACGAGGTGGACCCGGCGCTGGTCGACACCCCGCTCGTGGTCCGCGGGCTCGCCAAGTCCTACGCGGACGGCTTCCGGGCCGTGGACGGCGTCGACCTCGAGGTGCTCCACGGCCAGGTGCTCGGCCTGCTCGGGCCCAACGGAGCCGGCAAGACGACGACGCTGCGCATGCTGATGGGTCTGATCTCCCCCACCGAGGGCGAGATCCGGGTGTTCGGCCACCGGATCAGCGCGGGCTCACCGGTGCTGTCCCGACTGGGCTCGTTCGTCGAGGGGTCCGGCTTCCTGCCGCACCTCACCGGGACCGCGAACCTGGAGCTGTACTGGGCGGCCACCGGGCGCCCGCACGAGGACGCGCACCTCGAGGAGGCCCTGGCCATCGCCGGGCTGGGCTCCGCGGTCGAGCGCAAGGTGCGCAGCTACAGCCAGGGGATGCGCCAGCGTCTCGCCATCGCCCAGGCCATGCTCGGGCTGCCGGACCTGCTCGTGCTCGACGAACCCACCAACGGCCTCGACCCGCCGCAGATCCGGGCCATGCGGGGGGTGCTGCGGGACTACGCGGCCACCGGGCGCACGGTGCTGGTGTCGAGCCACCTGCTCTCGGAGGTGGAGCAGACCTGCAGCCACGTGGTGGTGATGCACAAGGGGAAGGTGGTCGCCGCCGGGACCGTGGCCGACATCGTCTCCGCCGACGGCCGGGTGGTGCTGCGCGTCAGCGACCCCGACCGGGCCGTCGAGGTGCTGCGCGCGCTGGACGGGGTGGGTGAGGTGTCGCTGGCCGAGCCCGGCGACGGCTCCCCCTCGGGCGCGGTCCAGGCCGACCTGGCGGACGTCCCCGCGGCCGAGGCCGTCCGGGTGCTGGTGGGCGCCGGGTTCGCAGTGAGCGCGGTGGCGCCGCGCAACCGCCTGGAAGACGTCTTCCTGGCGCTGGTGGACAACGACACGACCGGGAGCGGGACGCGCGATGAGTGAGCCAGGTGCTGGGACCGCCGCCGTCCCCGAGGTCGACAACTCGCGGGCCGACACCCCGCGGGCCGACACCCCGCGGGCCGGTACCCCGCAGGCCGACGGTCGGGCGGCGGGCTACCGGGCCGGACGGACGCTGTCCGTGCGCACCGAGCTCCGCCGCCAGCTGACCCGGCGACGCACGCAGATCAGCCTGGGGTTCCTGGTGCTGCTGCCCTTCCTGCTGGCTCTCGCGTTCACGTTCGGCAACAGCTCGGGCTCCACCTCGGGCGGGTTCGTCGACCTGGCCACCAGCGGCGGGCTGAACTTCACGGTCTTCACCCTGTTCGTGTCGACGGGGTTCCTGCTGGTCGTCGTCGTGTCGCTGTTCTTCGGCGACTCCGTGGCCAGCGAAGCCTCGTGGTCGAGCCTGCGGTACCTGCTCGCGATGCCCGTCCCCCGGGCGCGGCTGCTGCGGCAGAAGGCCGTCGTGGCCGGCGGGGTGTCGCTGTTCGGGCTGGTCCTGCTGCCCGCGGTCGCCCTGGCGCTGGGCACGGCCGTCTACGGGGCGAACCCTGTGCTGAACCCCCTGGGCGAGGCGCTCGGCTACGGGCGGGGTGTGGGGCGGCTGGTGCTGATCGTGGTGTTCGTGGCCCTGCAGCTGAGCTGGGTGGCCGGTCTGGCGATGGCCATGTCGGTCCTCACCGACGCTCCGCTGGGCGCGGTGGGCGGGGCCGTGATGATCACGATCCTGAGCCAGATCCTCGACGCGATCCCCGCACTGGGCGGCCTGCGGGTCTGGCTCCCCACGCACTACGCCAACGCGTGGACGGCGCTGCTCAGCGTCGACGTCGACTGGGACGGGATGGTGCGCGGCACGTTCTCCTCGCTCGCCTACGCGACGGTCTTCGGGCTGGTGGCGTGGCGCCGCTTCGCCACCAAGGACATCACCAGCTGAGCCGTTCCCGTCCGGGGCTCGGCCCCTTCGGTCCTGTCCGCGCCCGAGCCGTCGACGTGTCCCCCGTGCACGCGGCCGGGTCAGCTGACGCCCGCCGCGTCCATCCCGCGCAGCTCCTTCTTCAGGTCGTGGATCTCGTCGCGCAGCCGCCCGGCGAGCTCGAACTGCAGGTCCCGTGCGGCCCCCATCATCTGGTCGGTCAGCTGCTGCACCAGGTCGGCGAGCTCGGCACGCGGCATGGAACTCACGTCCCGTCCGTCCACCACGCCCGAGCTGGACGCCCGGCCCGGCTCCCCCGTGGCCCGCTTGCCCCGGCTGGAGTTGCGGCCGGATCCCCCGATCCCGATACCTGCGGTGTCGTCGGCCTCCGCGTAGACCACGTCGAGAATGTCCGCGATCTTCTTGCGCAGCGGCTGCGGGTCGAGCCCGCGCTCGAGGTTGTAGGCCACCTGCTTCTCGCGACGGCGGTCGGTCTCCTCGATGGCCTGGGCCATGGAGGCCGTGATCTTGTCGGCGTACATGTGCACCTCGCCCGAGACGTTGCGGGCCGCACGTCCGATGGTCTGGATCAGCGAGGTCGCGCTGCGGAGGAACCCCTCCTTGTCCGCGTCGAGGATCGCCACCAACGACACCTCCGGGAGGTCCAGGCCCTCCCGCAGCAGGTTGATCCCCACCAGCACGTCGTACTCGCCCTGCCGCAGCTGGCGCAGCAGCTCCACCCGGCGCAACGTGTCGACCTCGGAGTGCAGGTAGCGCACCTTGATCCCGAGCTCGAGGAGGTAGTCGGTGAGGTCCTCGGACATCTTCTTGGTCAGCGTGGTCACCAGCACCCGCTCGTTCCGCTCGGCCCGCAGCCGGATCTCGTGGACCAGGTCGTCGATCTGGCCCTTGGTCGGCTTCACCACCACCTGCGGGTCCACCAGCCCCGTCGGTCGGATGACCTGCTCCACGTACTCGCCACCGGCCTGGGCCATCTCGTACTTGCCGGGGGTGGCCGACAGGTACACGGTCTGGCCGATCCGATCGGTGAACTCCTCCCAGCGCAGCGGACGGTTGTCCATGGCGCTGGGGAGGCGGAACCCGTGCTCGACCAGGGTCCGCTTGCGGCTCATGTCGCCCTCGTACATGCCGCCGACCTGGGGCACCGTCACGTGCGACTCGTCGATGACGAGCAGGAAGTCGTCGGGGAAGTAGTCGAGCAGCGTGGCACCCGCGGAACCGGGCGCGCGGCCGTCGACGTGCCGGGAGTAGTTCTCGATGCCGGAGCAGAAGCCGACCTGACGCATCATCTCCAGGTCGTAGGTGGTGCGCATGCGCAGCCGCTGGGCCTCCAGGAGCTTGCCCGAGCCCTCCATCTTGGCCAGCTGCTCGGCGAGCTCGGCCTCGATGTCCCGGGTGGCGCGCTCCATCCGCTCCGGACCGGCCACGTAGTGGGTGGCCGGGAACACGCGGGTCTCGGCCACGTCGCGCACCACGTCCCCGGTGAGCGGGTGCAGGTAGTAGAGCGCCTCCACCTCGTCCCCGAAGAACTCGATGCGCACCGCGAGCTCCTCGTAGGCGGGGATGACCTCCACCGTGTCCCCCCGCACCCGGAACGTGCCGCGGGCGAAGGCGAGGTCGTTGCGGGTGTACTGCACGTCGACGAGCGCACGCAGCAGCGTCTCCCGGTCGAGGGTGTCGCCGACGCGGACGCCGATGGATCGGTCGAGGTACTCCTGCGGGGTGCCCAGGCCGTAGATGCAGCTGACGGAGGCGACGACGATGACGTCGCGGCGGGTCAGCAGGCTCATCGTGGCCGAGTGCCGCAGCCTCTCGACCTCGTCGTTGGTCGAGGAGTCCTTCTCGATGTACGTGTCCGTCTGCGGGACGTACGCCTCCGGCTGGTAGTAGTCGTAGTAGGAGACGAAGTACTCGACGGCGTTGTGCGGGAAGTAGCCGCGCAGCTCGTTGGCGAGCTGGGCGGCGAGGGTCTTGTTCGGGGCCAGGACGAGCGTGGGGCGCTGCAGCCGCTCCACCAGCCACGCCGTGGTGGCCGACTTGCCGGTGCCGGTGGCGCCGAGCAGGACCACGTCCGGCTCACCCGCCTTGAGCCGCTTCTCCAGCTCGTCGATGGCCGCCGGCTGGTCGCCGGCGGGCTGGTAGTCGCTGACCACCTGGAACTCCCCCCGCTTGCGGGGCACGTCGCTGACCGGCCGGAACTCCGAGTGGGACAGCACCCCGTGCTCGGGGACGACGGGCGCGCTCACGGGGGACTTCTCGGTCTTCTGGGCCACGGGACCAGGGTAGGCGCGGGGTCCGACACGAACCGGGTGACCGAGGGCCCAGGACGACGTCCAGTTGTGGTGCCGCTCACAGCACGGGCATCATCGCCACCATGCACACACTCGTCGTCAGCTACCACGCCCCCACCGACCCGGCCGCCTTCGACGCCCACTACAGCGGCACGCACGCCCCCCTCGCGGCGAAGATCCCGGGCCTGCGCGCCTTCACCACCGGCCACGCCCACGCCATGGACTCCGGCGATCCCGCCTTCTACATGGTCGCGGAGCTGGTGTTCGACTCGGCCGCCGACATGGCCGCCGGGATGGGGTCGCCCGAGGGCACCGCGGCCGTCGCGGACCTGCCGAACTTCGCCGGCGCCGGCACCACGATGTTCCACTACGAGGTCGCCGACAGGATGTGACCACCCGCTGCGGCTAGGTTTCCCCGCATGGGGATGCACCGGCCGAAGGTGGAGCGCTTCGACGTCAGCGGCCGCACCAACACCGATCCCAAGGGTGTGGTGCGGCCGGTCGACGTCTACACCGAGCACCCGTGGGGGCTGTACGTCGCCCGCTCGGCCGACCACCCGTCCTTCCACTACCTCGAGTCGTGGCTGCTGCCGAGCCTCGGCCTGCGCGCCACCGTCTTCCACTTCACCGCCGGTCACGAGCGCGACCAGGACCACTACGTCGACGTCGGCGAGTTCACCCGCGACGGCTCCGTGTGGCACTCGGTGGACCACTACCTGGACCTGGTGGTCCGGACCGGCCGCGACACCGAGCTGCTGGACGCCGACGAGCTGCTCGCGGCCACCGGGGAGGGCCTGCTCGACGCGGCCACCGCCCAGCTCGCCGTGCACCGGATGACGGCGGCGGTGGACGGCATCGCCAGCCACCGCCACGACCTCGACCAGTGGCTCGCGAGCCTCGGAATGCCGATCAGCTGGCTCCCGGCGGGCCCGGCTCCCACCCGGTGAGCTCCGCCCACGCGAGCGCCCGCGGGGACGCCGCGTCGAACCAGGGCTGCTCGGCCGCCGCACGGGGCAGCACCTCGGTGTCCCGCACCGCAGCGGTCCGCTCCGCCACCACCTCGGGCTGGTCGCGCAGCCAGTCACGGAGCACCAGGGCGAGGCGCTGCCCCGGGGACCCGTCGAGCCGCAGGTGCACGTTCGCGGGGCGGCCCGGATCAGCGTGCACGTGCAGCCGCTCCGCCCGGCCGGCCGGGTCGGGGTGCTCGGCCTTCGGGTCGTCGTGGGTGCCGCCGTGCCGAGGGAACCCGCCGTCGGCGAGTGCATCGGCGAGACCGTCCACCGCCGCCGGCGAGCGAACGGTCACCTGCAGGTCCAGCACGTCCTCGGCGTCCAGGCCCGCCACCGCGGTGGGGCCGACGTGGTCCACGCGCAGCGCCGCCTCACCGAGCACCAGCCGCAGCCGGGAGGCGAGACGCCGAGCCTGCGCGGGCCACGTCGGGTCGGCCGGCACCAGCACGGGCCGGGGGCGGTCCCAGGTCCGCTCGCGGACGTGGCGCTCGTAGGGGACCAGCCGCGCCTGCCACAGCTGCTCCACCAGCGGCCGCAGCGCGTCCGGGGCCCCGCTGTTGTCGAGCCAGACGTCGGCAGCGGCCCGCCGATCGTCGTCCGACGCCTGGGCCGCGATCCTCGCGCGCGCATCGGCCTCGGTCATCCCCCGCTGGGAGACCAGCCGGTCCACGCGCTCGTCCTCGGGGGTGTGCACCACGACGACGAGGTGGAACACGGCGCCCATCCGGTTCTCGACGAGAAGCGGGACGTCGTGCAGCAGAACGGCATCCGCGGGCGCAGCGGCTACCAGCTCTGCCGTTCGCGCACCGATGAGCGGGTGCAGCACCCCGTTGAGCACGCGCCGGGCCTCGTCGTCGCCGAACACGCGGGAGCCCAGCGCGGGCCGGTCCAGGGTGCCGTCGGGGCTGAGCACGCCCTCCCCGAAGGCCTCGACCACCGCAGCCAGACCTGGCGTTCCTGGCTGCACCACCTCACGGGCGATGCGATCGGCGTCCACGACCAGCGCACCCAGCTCGGACAGCGTCGAGGACACCGTCGACTTCCCCGCCCCGATTCCCCCGGTCAGGCCCACCCTCAGCACGAGCCTCAGTGTGGCACAGGGTCACCGGCGCGCGGCGTCACGAACGCGCAGGGTCACGGCGCGCCTCCACCCTCACCACCCGCCCCGTGCGTACCTTCCGTCACGAACACCACGAACACGGAGGAAGCCATGCCCAGCCGTCCCCGCAGCCCCGGTCGCCACCGCCTCGGCGCGGACGCCCTGGTGCACTGCACCGAGTTCTCGCCCGTCGCCGCCGCCCTGGCCGAGCACCGCCGCTCCTGGCTCACCGCCCTGCTCGTCCCGGCCCGGCACAGCCTCGCCGGACTGCGTCGGCGGTCGATCGCCCCCGAGCTGTGGTGGGCCCCGGCGACGCTGGCCTGACCCCGCGCGCGTCCCAGCCCCGTCCGCCCCGCGCGGCCGGGGCTGGTCTGCGTCCGGGGTGGGTCAGACCCCCGCCGCGGCGAGCACGATCCCGGCCAGCGCGCCGGTCTTCGCCGCGACCTGGTCAGCAGGGACCAGCGTCGGCGCCATCGTCACGGCCACCGAGTAGATGCCCGAGGAGGCCACGACCAGCCCACCCGCCGGGAACGGGATGAAGCTGCCGTCCACCCCTCCCGCAGGCACGGTGGTCGAGCCGACCCCCTGCTGCTCGGCGTCGGTGACGGTCACGGTGACGCGGTGCGCGGCCTGCTGTGCGCTGGCGTAGCTGGTGAGGCTGATCTCCAGCGGGTACGAGTTCCCCGCGGGAGCGCCGTAGCGGCAGGTGATGCGCCCGGTGCGACCGATGTCGGCCAGCGCCTCGCCGTTCACGACGTCGACCACGCTCGAGACCGGTACGCCCACGGTGGCGTCGAGCTGGTTGCCGGGGATCATCGCCGCGCAGTTCGCCGGCAGGACCGGGGCGGCCGCGGTCGTCGGCGCCACCGTGGTGCTCGGGGCCGCCACGGTGGGAACGATGACCGGCTGCGGCGCGGGCTCGGGAGAGCAGGAGCCAGCCACGACGAGCAGGCCGCCCAGCACGACGACCACCGGCGGGAACGACCTCCTGATCACGGGGTCGACGCTAGACCGTGGACACCCCGCAGCGGTGGAGCCACACGCGCGTCGGCGCCCCGCCCCCACTCGGGGGACGGGGCGCCGACGTCGTTCAGGTGGAGCGGTCGATCAGGTGGAGCTCACGCTCCGGTCGTTCACGCTCCGCCGGAGAGCTTCTCCCGCAGGGCAGCCAGCTGGGCGTCGCTGGCGAGCGAGCCACCGCTGGCCGCGGGCGCACCCTGGCCGGGGTCGCCGGCCGCGTCGTCGTCGCCGTCCTCGTCGTTGCTGACGCCGGTCTCGGAGGAGTAGTTCGTCTCGGTCGCGGCCTCGGCCTCGTCCTTGATCGACTTCTCGACCTGCACCTTGTGGGCGGCGTGGCGACGCTCGGCCTCGGCGTAGCGACGCTCCCAGTCCTCGCGCTGGGAGTCGAAGCCCTCGAGCCACTCGTTCGTCTCGGAGTCGAAGCCCTCCGGGAAGATGTAGTTGCCGCCGTCGTCGTACTGGTCGGCCATGCCGTACTTGGACGGGTCGAACTCGGCGAGGAAGTCCTCGTTGGCCTGCTTCAGGCTCAGCGAGATGCGACGACGCTCGAGGTCGATGTCGATGACCTTGACCATGACGTCGTCGCCGACGCCCACGACCTGGTCGGGGATCTCCACGTGGCGCTCGGCCAGCTCGGAGATGTGCACCAGGCCCTCGATGCCCTCGTCCACGCGGACGAACGCACCGAACGGCACCAGCTTGGTGACCTTGCCCGGGACGATCTGGCCGATCGCGTGGGTCCGGGCGAACTGGCGCCACGGGTCCTCCTGCGTGGCCTTGAGCGACAGGGAGACGCGCTCGCGGTCCAGGTCGACGTCCAGCACCTCGACGGTGACCTCGGTGCCGACCTCGACGACCTCGGACGGGTGGTCGATGTGCTTCCAGGACAGCTCGGAGACGTGCACCAGGCCGTCGACGCCACCCAGGTCCACGAAGGCACCGAAGTTGACGATGGAGGACACGACGCCCTTGCGGACCTGGCCCTTCTGCAGCTGGTTGAGGAACTCGCTGCGCACCGCCGACTGCGTCTGCTCGAGCCACGCCCGGCGCGACAGGACCACGTTGTTGCGGTTCTTGTCGAGCTCGATGATCTTGGCCTCGATCTCCTGGCCGACGTAGGGCTGCAGGTCGCGCACGCGGCGCATCTCCACCAGCGACGCCGGGAGGAAGCCACGCAGGCCGATGTCCAGGATGAGACCACCCTTGACGACCTCGATGACGGTGCCCTTGACGGGCTCGTCCGCCTCCTTGAGCGCCTCGATCGTGCCCCACGCGCGCTCGTACTGCGCCCGCTTCTTGGACAGGATCAGCCGGCCCTCCTTGTCCTCCTTGGTGAGGACGAGGGCCTCGACGACGTCGCCGACGGAGACGACCTCGTTGGGGTCGACGTCGTGCTTGATCGAGAGCTCGCGCGAGGGGATGACACCCTCTGTCTTGTAGCCGATGTCGAGCAGGACCTCGTCGCGGTCGACCTTGACGATGGTTCCCTCGACGATGTCACCATCGTTGAAGTACTTGATCGTGGCGTCGATAGCCGCCATGAAGTCCTCAGCCGAGCCGATGTCGTTGATCGCGACCTGGGGGCTCGTCGAGGTGAGGGTGGTAGAGGCCATGGGGTGGAGTGCTCCGGAGGGGTGGGTGTCGGTCGGCGGACTTCTTCTGGACGCGCGAGGACCTCAGCTGCTCCAGCCGTGGGAACCTGCTCAGCGCTCGGGGCACTCGCGGGTGTGAGACTACGGGGCGGCCGTGGACCGCGGCAAACCGGTCACCCCCTCTGACGTGGAGAGATGATGCCCGCCGACACGACCGAACCCCAGCCCGACCGGCACGCCGGGGCCACCGCCGTCCTCGGCACGGTCGGACCCGCTCGCGGGCACCTCTCGGCCGCCGACAGCGTGCGCGCGAACCGGGCCTGGTGGGACGCCGACACCGAGGACTACCACCGTGAGCACGCCGACTTCCTGGGCGTGGACCACCCCGACGGCGAGTTCGTCTGGTGCCCCGAGGGCCTGCACGAGGGTGACGTGCACCTGCTGGGCGACGTGGCCGGTCGCGACGTGCTGGAGGTGGGCTGCGGATCCGCGCCGTGCGCGCGGTGGCTCGCCGGGCAGGGGGCGCGGGTGGTCGGGCTCGACCTGTCGCTGGGGATGCTGCGGCGGGGCCGGGTGCCGGGGGCGCTCGAGGTGCCGCTGGTGCAGGCCACCGCGGACGCGCTGCCCTTCGCCGACGGCAGCTTCGACGTGGCCTGCTCGGCGTTCGGTGCCGTCCCGTTCGTGGCCGACTCCGGGGTGGTCATGACCGAGGTGGCCCGGGTGCTGCGGTCCGGTGGGCTGTGGGTGTTCTCGGTGAACCACCCGATGCGCTGGGTGTTCCCCGACGACCCCGGACCCAAGGGGCTCACCGCGACCATCCCGTACTTCGACCGCACCCCGTACGTGGAGGTCGACGGGAACGGGGTGGCCACCTACGCCGAGCACCACCGCACCCTGGGCGACCGGGTCCGGGAGATCGTGGCGGCCGGGCTCGTGCTCGTCGACCTCGTCGAGCCCCAGTGGCCGGAGGGCCTGGAGCGCGAGTGGGGCCAGTGGAGCCCGCTGCGGGGGGAGATCTTCCCGGGCACGGCGATCTTCAGCTGCCGCAAGCCCGGCTGAGCCGACCCCGGGTCAGTGGGCGGCGGCGTCCCACGAACGGCCGGTGCCGACGGAGACGTCCATCGGCACACCGAGGTCGTAGGCCGCGCCCATCTCCCGGCGGACGAGGGCCTCGACGGCCTCGTGCTCGCCGACGGCCACCTCGAGCACGAGCTCGTCGTGCACCTGCAGCAGCGTGCGCGAGCGCAGGCCCTGCTCCGCGAGCGCCTTCTGCACGCCGAGCATGGCCACCTTGATGATGTCGGCGGCCGAGCCCTGGATGGGGGCGTTGAGGGCGGCCCGCTCCGCCACCTCGCGACGCTGGCGGTTGTCGGAGTTCAGGTCCGGGAGGTAGCGCCGTCGGCCGAAGATCGTCGAGGTGTACCCGTCCTTGCGGGCCTGCTCCACCACGGCGCGCAGGTAGTCGCGCACCCCGCCGAAGCGGCTGAAGTAGGCCTCCATCTGCTCGCGGGCCTCCTCGGTGGAGATGTTCAGCTGCGCGGCGAGGCCGAACGCGCTCAGGCCGTAGGCCAGGCCGTAGCTCATCGCCTTGACCCGCCGGCGCAGCTCCGGGGTCACCTCCTCCAGCGGGACCCCGAACGCGCGGGCGCCGACGAAGGTGTGCAGGTCCTCGCCGGTGTTGAAGGCCTCGATGAGACCCTCGTCGCCGGAGAGGTGGGCCATGATCCGCATCTCGATCTGGCTGTAGTCGGCCGTCATCAGGCTCTCGTAGCCCTCGCCCACCACGAAGCTCTGCCTGATGCGGCGACCCGCGTCGTTGCGCACCGGGATGTTCTGCAGGTTGGGCTCGGTGGAGCTCAGCCGTCCGGTGGCCGCGATGGTCTGGTTGAACGTGGTGTGGATGCGGCCGTCCTCGGCGACGGACTTCAGCAGCCCGTCCACGGTGACCTTCAGGCGGGTGGCGTCGCGGTGGGCCAGCAGGTGCTCCAGGAACGGGTGCCCGGTGGCCTCGAACAGGTTCTCCAGCGCTGCCGCGTCGGTGGTGTAGCCGGTCTTGGTGCGCTTGGTCTTCGGCATCTCCAGCTCGTCGAACAGCACCACCTGCAGCTGCTTGGGCGAACCGAGGTTGATCTCCTTGCCGATCACCTCGAACGCCTTGGCCGCCGCGTCGGCCACCTGGGCCGCGAAGTCGGACTGCAGATCGGTGAGGTGGGCCGAGTCGACCGCTATCCCGGCGTGCTCGAGCTCGGCGAGCACCTCCAGCAGCGGGAGCTCCATCTCCGTGAGCAGCGCGGTCTCCTCGATCTGCTCGAGCTCCAGGTCCAGCGCGGCGGCGACGTCCACCACCGCGCGGGCCCGGACGATCTCGGTGGTCGCGGCGCGGGCGGTGTCGGCGTCCGCGTCGTCCAGCAGCGAGAGCTGCCCGTCGTCGGCCCCGTCGTCGGCACGCAGCTCCCGGTGCAGGTGCCGCAGCGCCAGGTCGGCCAGGTCGAAGCTGCGCTGGCCGGGCCGCACGAGGTAGGCGGCCAGGGCGGTGTCGCTGGTGGTGCCGTTGAGCAGCCACCCCCGCCCGCCGAGGGCGTGCAGGGCGCGCTTGAGCTCGTGAGCCGCCTTCGGGACGGCCGCATCCGCCAGCCACTCCCCCAGCGCCGCGTCGTCGTCGGGGTCCAGCTCGGCCGTCGCGACGAACGCACCCTCGCCGTCCCCGGCCGCCAGGGCCACGCCGGTGGCGTCACCCCCGGTGGGCGTGCCCGGACCGGTGACCGACAACCCCACCCGCAGCCCGTCGCGGGCGTGGGCGGACAGCCACGCGCGCACCTGACCGGGCTCGAGCACGGTGCCCCGCACGTCGAAGCCCTCCTCGGCCTCCGGCTCCGCAGAGCTCAGGGTCGCGAAGAGGCGGTCGCGCAGCACCCGGAACTCCAGGTCGTCGAACAGGCCGTGGATGCGCTCGCGGTCCCACGCGGCCAGCGCCAGCTGCTCGGGGGCGTAGGGCAGCTCCACGTCGCGCACGAGCTCGGTGAGCTGGCGGTTGCGCAGCACCGAGGAGAGGTTCTCCCGCAGCGCGTCGCCGGTCTTGCCCTTCACCTGGTCGACCCGCTCGACGAGACCGTCCAGCGAGCCGTACTCGTTGATCCACTTCGCCGCGGTCTTCTCCCCCACCCCGGGGATGCCCGGCAGGTTGTCGCTGGGGTCCCCCCGCAGCGCCGCGAAGTCCGGGTACTGGGCCGGGCTGAGACCGTACTTGGACTGCACCTCCTCCGGCGTGAACCGGGTCAGCTCGGAGACGCCCTTACGGGGGTAGAGCACCGTCACGTGCTCGGTGACGAGCTGCAGCGCGTCCCGGTCCCCGGTGCACACGAGCACCCGGAACCCCTCCGCTGTGGCCCGGGTGGTCAGCGTCGCGATGATGTCGTCGGCCTCGAAGCCAGGGATGGCCATGACGGGGATGCCCATGGCCGCGAGGACGTCCTTGGTGATGTCGACCTGGCCGCGGAACTCGTCCGGGGTGGCGCTGCGGCCGGCCTTGTACTCCGGGTAGGCCTCCGCGCGGAAGGTCTGCCGCGAGACGTCGAAGGCGGCCGCGACGTGCGTGGGTGCCTCGTCGCGCAACAGGTTGATGAGCATGGAGGTGAAGCCGTAGACGGCGTTGGTGGTCTGCCCGCTGGTGGTCCGGAAGTTCTCCGCCGGCAGCGCGAAGAACGCCCGGTAGGCCAGCGAGTGGCCGTCCAGCAGGAGCAGGGTCTTCGCACCGGGATCAGCCACGGACGGGAGTCTAGGGACACCGCCCGACGCGACCTGACCGTGCCGAGCACCGCTGCGCCGAAACCCAAACGTTACCAAGCAAACCGTTTCAGCCCCGTCACGGAGTGATCTAGGCCGCTATGTTGCCTCCAGTCTTGACCTACCCGGTCACCCGACCGGAGGAACGACGGAGGACCCGAGTGCCGCCTGTCACACCTGTCCCACGGGGCGCCCACGCCGGAACACGCCTCGCGCGGGCTGTCGTCGTGCTCGCCCTGGGGTTGTTCTCGCTGCTCGCGCTCGCCGGCCCGGCGCTCGCCCAGTCCAGCACCCCCGCCCCGCCGCCGTCATCCGCGGCGACGCCCACCTCGGGTGCGGCGTCCACCAGCACGCCGCCGGCGGACGGCATCTCCGTCAAGGGGACCCTGCGCAACGCCGCCGGCGTCATCGCTGGTGCGCAGGTGCAGGCAGCCGATTCCGGCGGGGCGGTGGTGGCCACCAGCACGACCGGCGACCGCGGGACCTGGGAGCTGGTCGTCTCCCCCGGCACCTACACGTTCTCCGTCGTGGAGTCGTCGCTGCCCGACGGGGTCAGCGTGCAGGGCACGGTCAGCCGCTCGATCGTGCAGGGCCAGCTCTCCACGGTGGTGTTCTCCTTCGGTGAGGTCCGCTCGAGCACCGAGATCCCCTTCGCCGAGCGGTTCCTCCGGGTCGCGGTGGACGGCTTGCGCTTCGGGCTGGTCATCGCGATCACCGCGGTCGGCCTCAGCCTGATCTACGGCACCACCGGGCTCACCAACTTCGCCCACGGCGAGCTCGTCACGATCGGCGCGGTGGTCGCCTGGGTCGTCAACGTCAAGTTCGGGGTACAGCTCATCCCGGCCACCATCATCGCCATCGTCGTCGGCATAGGTGTGGGCATGCTCAACGACCTCGCCGTCTGGCGGCCCCTGCGGCGTCGCCGGTCCGGCCTGATCGCCCAGCTGGTGGTCTCGATCGGGCTGTCCATCGGCATTCGCTACCTCATCCTCATCCTGTTCGGTGGACGGTCGCAGGCCTTCACCGACTACCAGTCCCAGGTGCAGCACGACTACGGACCCATCCAGCTCACCGACGTCAACCTGGCCACGATGGTGATCAGCCTGGTCGTGCTCATCGGGGTGGCACTGGTGCTCCAGCGGACCCGGATCGGCAAGGCCATGCGCGCCGTGGCGGACAACCGCGACCTGGCGGCCTCCTCCGGCATCAACGTCGAGCGGGTGGTGCTGTTCGTCTGGGCCCTCGGCGGCGGCCTGGCCTCGCTGGGCGGGGTGCTGTTCGCCCTCTCCGAGCTGGCCGGGACCGTGCAGTGGGAGATGGGCTTCAAGCTGCTGCTGCTCATGTTCGCCGGCATCACCCTCGGCGGCCTCGGCACCGCCTACGGAGCCCTGCTGGGCTGCGTCATCGTCGGCCTCATCGTTCAGCTGTCCACGTTGGTGATCGATCCCGACCTGAAGTACACCGGAGGTCTGCTGGTGCTCATCGTCATCCTCGTCCTGCGTCCGCAGGGCATCCTCGGCTCCCGCTCGCGGATCGGCTGAGGCCGTGATCGACATCCTCGCGCTGCTGCGCGACGCCGTGGCCCAGCTGGTCGGGCCGAGCGCCATCTTCTACGCGCTGCTGGCGATCGGGCTGAACCTGCACTTCGGCTACACCGGTCTGCTCAACTTCGGTCAGATCGGCTTCGCCCTGGTCGGTGGCTACGGCGTGGGCATCATGGTCATCACCTACAACCAGCCGCTGTGGGTGGGGGTGCTGGTGGGTCTCGCCCTCGCCGCACTGCTGGCGCTGCTGCTCGGAATCCCGACGCTGCGCCTGCGGGCGGACTACCTCGCCATCGTCACGATCGCCTCGTCGGAGATCCTCCGGCTGGTGTTCCGGTCGACGGCGTCGAGCTCCATCACCGGCTCGACCCGGGGGCTGTTCGGCTACACCGAGAGCTTCGCCAAGCTGAACCCGTTCGACCCCGGCAAGCGCTACACCCTCCTCGGCGTCGGCTTCCAGGGGACCACGCTGTTCTCCATGCTGTGGGGCTGGACGCTGGTGCTGCTGCTCTGCCTGCTGGTGTTCGCCCTCGTGCGCAGCCCCTGGGGCCGGGTGCTCAAGGCTGTTCGCGAGGACGAGGACGCGGCGCGCTCGCTGGGCAAGAACGTCTTCGTCTACAAGATGCAGGCGCTGGTGCTCGGTGGCGTCATCGGCGGCGCGGGCGGGGTGTTCAACGCGCTGGACACCCAGTCGCTGAACCCCGACTTCTACTCGACGGCCCAGACCTTCTACGCCTACGCCGCGCTGATCCTGGGGGGTGCGGCCACCGTGCTCGGACCCGTCGCCGGCGCCATGCTGTTCTGGTTCCTGCTCTCGCTCTCCGACGGGCTGCTGCGCCAGCTCACCAGCGGTGACAACCCCGTCATCGGATTCATCTCCGACCAGCAGGTCGGTGCCGTGCGCTTCATCCTGGTGGGGATCTTCCTGGCCCTGCTGATGGTCTTCCGCCCCCAGGGAGTCTTCGGCAACAAGCGAGAGGTTCAGCTGGATGCCTGACGTCACGAGCGAGGACACGACCGCCACCCACGCGCTCGCCGCGGAGACCCGCCGAGCCCTGTTCGCGGACGTGGCCCGCGTGCCCGGATCCGCCAAGCCGGACCCGGCCGTGGTCGCCCACGGCATCACCCGGACCTTCGGCGGGCTCACCGCCGTCGACGTCGAGCACGTCGAGTTCCAGCGGGGCTGCATCACCGGGCTGATCGGGCCCAACGGCGCCGGCAAGACCACGCTGTTCAACCTCCTCACGGGCTTCGACCAGCCGAACACCGGGACGTGGTCCCTCGACGGGGTCTCGCTGGGCAAGCAGCAGCCGCACCAGGTGGCCCGCAAGGGTGTCGTGCGCACCTTCCAGCTCACGAAGGCCCTGTCGAAGATGACGGTGCTGGACAACGTGAAGCTGGGGGCCACCGGGCAGAGTGGAGAGCGGATGCTCTCCGCCCTCCTGCCCTGGACGTGGCGCAAGCAGGAGCGCGAGGTCACCGAGCGGGCCCACGAGCTGCTGGCGCGGTTCAAGCTCGACGCCAAGGCCGACGACTTCGCCGGCTCGCTGTCCGGGGGCCAGCGCAAGCTGCTGGAGATGGCCCGAGCGCTCATGATGAACCCCCGCGTGGTGATGCTCGACGAACCGATGGCCGGGGTGAACCCTGCCCTGACCCAGAGCCTGCTCGGACACGTCAAGAGCCTGCGGGACGAGGGCATGACCGTCGTGTTCGTCGAGCACGACATGGACGTCATCCGCGACATCAGCGACTGGGTGGTGGTGATGGCCCAGGGCAGCATCATCGCCGAGGGGCCGCCCGAGGAGCTCTCCAGCAACCAGGCCGTCGTCGACGCCTACCTCGGTGGACACCACGACCAGGCCCTCGAGTTCGACGACGAGGGCAACCCCGTGGGCGAGACGGCCGTGATGGTCAAGCAGATGGAGCACGACATGAACGCCAGCGAGGGCATCCCCGATCCCGCACCGACCGCCACCAACGACAAGGAGGTCGGCCGTTGACCGGCACCGAGCTCACCCCGGCCGAGCTCGCCGCCCTGCCCGAGGAGCACGACCGCCTCGCGGTGGGCGCGCTGGTCCGCGCCGACGACATCACCGCGGGGTACCTGCCCGGCGTCGACATCCTCTCCGGCTGCAACTTCTTCCTGCGCCGCGGCGAGATCGTCGGCATCATCGGGCCGAACGGAGCCGGCAAGTCGACTCTGCTCAAGACGATGTTCGGGCTCATCCCCGTCCGCAAGGGCACGGTCACCCTCGACGGTGAGTCGATCACCTCGGCCAAGGCACACGTGCTGGTGACCAAGGGCGTCGGCTACGTCCCGCAGACCCAGAACGTGTTCCCCTCGCTCACCATCGAGGAGAACATGCAGATGGGGATCTACCTGCGGCCGAAGAAGTTCGACCAGCAGTTCGACGTCGTCGCCGACATGTTCCCGCTGCTCGGGGCACGTCGGAAGATCAAGGCGGGTGCGCTCTCCGGCGGTGAGCGCCAGATGGTGGCCATGGGCCGAGCACTGATGATGGAACCCTCCGTGCTGCTGCTCGACGAGCCCTCGGCGGGACTGTCACCGATGTTCCAGGACGAGGTCTTCGTGCGCTGCAAGAAGATCAACGCCGCAGGGGTGTCGATCATCATGGTGGAGCAGAACGCCCGTCGCTGCCTGCAGATCTGCGACCGTGGCTACGTGCTGGACCAGGGGCGCAACGCGTACACCGACTCCGGCCCCAACCTGATGAACGACCCCAAGGTGGTCGAGCTCTACCTCGGCACCCTGGCCGGCAAGGACGAGAAGAAGAAGGAGCTCTAGACACCGCTGCTCCACGCAGAACGGCCCGACCACCCCCGGGGGTGGTCGGGCCGTTCTGCGTGCGGGTGCAGCACGCAGGAGTGCGGGTCCGCCGGAAGGCGTCCAACGATGTCGGACGCCTCCGGTCCGACTGGCCGCACGGTCTCACCAGGGCCGCACAGGGCGCGCGGGGCGCCATCCCCCCGTCCTGTGGTGGCCGCTCAGGGGGACGGCGCCCCGCGCCGTGGGTGAGCACTCGCCCTGGTGGCGCCCCGGCACGCCAGCGGACGCCGACCCGCGGTGGAACCCCGGCCCGGACCAGCGTCCCGGACGCCAGAGCGCCCCGGACGCTGGTGCGTCCGGGGCGCTCGGCCGAGCAGTGGAGGGGTTGTGATCAGCCAGCGATCACGAAGGTCGGGTCGCCGAGCTTGTTGTCGGCCCCGAACGTCAGGACCCCGTAGGAGCCCTTGCCCGGCTCACCGGCGGCGGTGAAGTCGAGCGTGCCGGTGACACCGTCGTAGTCGATGTCCGTGCCCGCCGAGATCAGCTTCAGGCAGTCGGCGTAGGTGGTGCACTTGGTGCCGTCCTTGGTCACCCCGTTGATCGCGGAGGCGATGTCGGTACCTGCGGTGGACTTGGCCACGTCGGCCGCCAGCGCGGAGATGATCACGGCGTCGTAGGACTCGCCCGAGTAGTTGAAGTCCACCAGCGCGGGGTTCAGGGCCTTCAGCTTGGCCTTGAAGCCGTCGCTGGTCGCGGTGAGCGGCGTGGTGCCCTTCATTCCGGCCAGCAGACCGGCGGGGAGTCCCTCACCGAGGGCGTTGCCCATGTTGCCGTCGCTGCCGTAGACCATCTTCTTGTCCGGGCCGATGCCGACCTCGTTCATCCGGGTGATGATGCGCTTGGACTCGTCGAAGCCGATGACCGCGATGCCGTCCGGGTTGAACTGCGCCACCTTGTCGACCTCGGCGTTGAAGGACTGCGCGTTGGGGTCGTAGATGGTGGTCTGGATCTGGTCGGCCGCGAGGCCGGCGCTCTCCAGGTCCTTGGCCAGGTTCGCGGCGAGGCCGGTGCCGTAGGGGTCGTTCAGCGCCAGGATCGACAGCCGCTGGATGCCGTCCTGACCCATCACCTGGGCCAGGGCCTGGGCCTGCAGGACGTCGGCCGGGGCGGTGCGGAAGTACTGCCCCTTGTCCTTGTAGCAGGTGAACTGGTCGGAGGTGTTGGCCGGGGAGAACTCGACCACGCCCGCGTTCGCGATCTTGTCGATGACCTTCAGCGAGACCGAGGAGGAGGCCGCGCCGACGATCACCTGGCTGCCGCCGGCGATCAGGCGGTCGACGGTCTGGTTCGCGGTGTCGGTGGTGGTGTCGCCCGAGTCGCCCGGGTCGAGCTGGACGGGCTGGGAGAGCACTCCACCGGCGGCGTTGATCTCGTTGACGGCCAGCTGGACGCCCGCGATCTCGGGCGGTCCGAGGAAGGCGAGGCTGCCGGTCTCGGGCAGCAGCGTGCCGACCCTGAGCGGGCCGGTGGCGGGCTTCGCACCCTTGGTGGCCTGGTCCGGCGTGCACGCAGCGGTCTTGGCCGCAGCACTGCTGGACGGGGCGCCCGAGCTCGCGGTGTCGGTCGACGCGGACCCCCCCGAGCTGCCGCTGGAGCCACAACCGGCGAGCACGAGCGAGAGGGCACCGGCGGCGGCGGCCACGCGGATGAGGGTGCGGTCAGCCATGCATCACTCCTGAGTTCTGCACGGAGGAACCACCGGCCGGCAGCCGGTACCACCCGTGCGGGCTTGGCAAAACCGTAGACGGCTCAGGGGTGATCTTGACCCGACGACCAGGGTCGTGACGAGACTGTGATCGTCTGGAGACATGCACGTGGCGTTGCGTCAGCGCTTGATCACGCAGCGTGATGGGACTCAGGCGCCGACGTCGCCGGAGGCCGGCTCGAGGCTGTCGAGCACGGCCTGCGACACAGCCTTCATCGTCGTCCGCCGGTCCATGGCCGCACGCTGGATCCACCGGAAGGCCTCGGGCTCGCTCAGCGACTGCGACTCCATCAGCGCACCCTTGGCGCGCTCGACCACCTTGCGGGTCTCCAGGCGGTCGCTGAGGTCGGCCACCTCACCCTCGAGCGCCACCATCTCGGCGAAGCGGCTGGCCGCGAGCTCGATCGCGGGCACGAGGTCGGCCTTGGAGAACGGCTTGACGAGGTAGGCCATGGCGCCGGCGTCGCGGGCACGCTCCACGAGCTCGCGCTGGCTGAAGGCGGTCAGGATGACGACGGGGGCGAGGCGCTTCGCCGCGATCTCCTGGGCTGCGTCGATGCCGTCGCGCCGGGGCATCTTGACGTCCATGATCACCATGTCCGGGCGGTGCTCGGTGGTCAGCTCCACCGCCTCCTGGCCGTCCCTGGCCTCGGCGACCACGTCGTAGCCCTCCTCGCGGAGCATCTCCACGAGGTCGAGCCGGATCAGCGCCTCGTCCTCGGCCACCAGGACCCGCCGGGTGGGTGTGCCTGCGTCGTTGGTGCTCACCTGGGGTCCTCCGTGGCGTGGATGAAGACCCAACCTACCGGGGTCGGCCGGCCGGTCTCCGCTTCTCTAGAGTGAACCGGCACGCCCTCGTGGCCCAACTGGCAGAGGCAACGGACTCAAAACCCGTACGGTGTCGGTTCGAATCCGACCGGGGGCACGCTCACCAGCGCCGGAAGCTCCGGTCGCGACCGGGTTTTTCCGCCGCGCGGCGCAGGCTCAGCTCCGCCCCGCGCACGAGCTCGCGGTGGTCGCGGCGCTCGGCGTCGGCGCGGGTCCCCACCTCGGCGGGGATCCCGTGCTTGAGCAGACGGTGCGCGCGGGTCTCCTCGAGGTAGGAGACCGAGACGTACAGGCACCCCACGAGCACCAGGAAGGGCAGCGACGCCCTCAGCAGGAGAGGACCCGGCAGGGCGAGCAGCAGCAGCGTGGGCGCCCACTGGGCGAGGGTGCGAACGAGGTGGCGCAGCACCCACCGGTCACCGGTGAGGTCCTCGAGCACCCACGGGCGCAGCTCGGCGGGCAGGCCGCGGCCGAAGGCGTAGCCGAGCCACTGCCACGGGGTCGGTCGCAGGCGCTCGCTCACTGCGACCACGCTAGGACACCCGGGCGGGCTCCGCTGGACCAGCGACGTGCAGCAGGCCCTCCTGGACCACGGTGGCGAGCAGCTCGCCCGTGACGGAGAAGAAGCGACCGGTGGCCAACCCGCGGGAGCCCGAGGCCGTGGGCGACTCGCAGTCGTAGAGCACCCACTCGTCGGCCCGGAACGGGCGGTGGAACCACATCGCGTGGTCCAGGCTCGCCCCGCGCACCCGGTCCAGCCCCCAGGCGACCCCGTGCGCGGAGAGCACCGAGTCCAGCAGCGTCATGTCGGAGGCGTAGGCCAGCACGCACACCTGCAGCAGCGGGTCGTCGGGCAGCGCACCGTCAGCGCGCATCCACACCTGGTTGCGGGCCGTCCGCGCACCGGACTCCCGCGCCACCCACGGCGGGTCGTTGACGTAGCGCACGTCGATGGGCCGCGGGCCGGTCGCCACCGGCCCGATCCGCTCCTCGTAGCCCGCCACCCGCTCGGCGAAGCGTGGCAGGTCCTCGGGGCCCGGAACGTCCGGCGCGGCCGTGGTGTGCTCGATGCCGGCCTGCACCAGCTGGAACGACGCCGACAGCGTGAAGATCGCCTTCCCGTGCTGCACGGCGGTGACCCGTCGGGTGGCGAAGGACCGCCCGTCGCGAACCCTGTCCACCATGTAGACGATGGGCACGCGGGGATCCCCGGCCCGGATGAAGTAGGCGTGCAGGGAGTGCACGTGGCGGTCGTCGGGCACGGTGCGCCCGGCCGCGACCAGGGCCTGTCCGGCCACCTGGCCGCCGAACACCCGGGTCGAGCGGTGCTCCGGGCTCACGCCGCGGTAGATGTCGTCCTCGATGCGTTCGAGGTCGAGCAGCGCGACGAGCTGGTCGAGCACCTCCTGGGCGGCGGGAGCACTCACGCGACCGGCCCCACGGTGGCGGCTCTCACGCCACCGTCCTCACGCATGGTCCTCCTCGCCGAGGCGGTGCACGTGGATGAGGTTGGTCGAGCCCACCGTGTTGGGGGGCGAGCCCGCGACGATGACGACCAGGTCACCACGGGAGTAGCGGCCCATCTCCAGCATGGACTCGTCGACCTGGCGGACCATCTCGTCGGTGGACTCCACCATGGGCACCAGGAAGGTCTCGGTGCCCCAGGTCATGGAGAGCTGGCTGCGCACCTCGGGCAGGGGGGTGAAGGCGAGCAGCGGCAGGTTGGTGTGCAGCCGGGCGAGCCGGCGCACCGTGTCCCCCGACTGGGTGAAGGCCACCAGGGCGGCCGCGTCGAGCCGCTCCCCGATGTCGCGCGCCGCGTAGGAGAGCACGCCGCGCTTGGTGCGGGGCACGTGGTTCAGCGGCGGCACCACGGTGGACTCGGTCTCCACCGCGGTGACGATGCGGGCCATGGTGCGGACGGTCTCGAAGGGGAACGCCCCGACCGAGGTCTCGCCGGAGAGCATCACGGCATCGGCCCCGTCCAGCACCGCGTTGGCGACGTCGGAGGCCTCCGCGCGGGTGGGTCGGGAGTTCGTGATCATCGACTCGAGCATCTGGGTCGCGACGATGACGGGCTTCGCGTTCTCGCGGGCGATCTGGATGGCCCGCTTCTGCACGATCGGGACCTGCTCGAGCGGCAGCTCCACCCCGAGGTCACCCCGGGCGACCATGACGGCGTCGAAGGCCAGCACGATGGCCTCGAGGTTCTCGACGGCCTCCGGCTTCTCCAGCTTGGCGATGACCGGCAGGCGGCGGCTGCCGACCCGGTCCATCACCTGGTGGACGAGGTCGATGTCGGCGGGGGAGCGCACGAAGGACAGCGCGATGAAGTCCACGCCGAGGCTCAGCGCGAACTCCAGGTCGGCGATGTCCTTCTCGCTCATGGCCGGGACCGAGACGTTCATGCCCGGCAGCGAGAGCCCCTTGTTGTTGCTCACCGGGCCGCCCTCGACCACCTCGCACACCACGTCGTCACCATCGATGGCCGTGACGACGAGCGCGACCTTGCCGTCGTCGACGAGCAGCCGGTCGCCGGGACGGGCATCGGCGGCGAGCTGGTCGTAGGTGGTCGAGACACGGTCGTGGGTGCCCTCGCAGGGGGCGACGGTGACCCGCACGGTCTCCCCGTTGGCCCACACCACCGGTCCGTCGACGAAGCGGCCGAGACGGATCTTGGGGCCCTGCAGGTCGGCCAGGACGCCCACGGCACGCCCGGTCTCGTCGGCCGCGGCACGGACCATCCGGTACATGGCCTCGTGGTCGGCGTGGCTGCCGTGGCTGAAGTTGAGCCGCGCCACGTCCATCCCGCTCTCGACGAGCTCGCGGACCTTCTCGGGGGTCCCGACAGCAGGACCCATGGTGCAGACGATCTTCGCGCGACGGCTCACGTCTGCACACCCTAGTCCTGCGGTCGGGGTCCCGTCATGACCGATCCAGAAGGATCGCCCGGGTGGCGAGGTCGGAGCCCTCCGGCGCTCAGATCACCGCGAGCGGGAGCGCCGTGGGGTGCACGGGGGACGGCAGGTCGGAGGTGCCGGTGAGGAACGTGTCGACCGCGTGCGCCACCGATCGACCCTCGGCGATCGCCCACACCACCAGCGAGGCGCCGCGGTGGGCGTCCCCGCAGACGAACACCCCGGGTGCGGTGGTCTGCCAGTCCGGGCCGCAGCTCAGCGAGCCTCGCCCGTTGAGCTCCAGGCCCAGCTCGTCCAGCAGGACCATCGGCTGCACCCCGGCGAAGCCGATGGCCAGCAGCGCCAGGTCGCACGGCAGCTCGACGCGCTCGCCCACCGCCGAGGTGACCCGTCGGCCGTCGACGTCCCTGCTGACCTCCACCTCGCTCAGCACCATCGCCCGCACGTGGCCCCGGTCGTCGCCGAGGAACTCCTGCACCGCCACCGCGAACCGGCGCGATCCGCCCTCCGCGTGCGCGGGGTAGCTGCGCAGGAGCACGGGCCACGATGGCCACGGGGAGCGGTCGTCGTCCCGCTCGGCCGGGGGCTGCGGGTAGATGTCCAGCTGGGTGACCGATGCGGCCCCCTGCCGGTGGGCGGTGCCCAGGCAGTCCGCCGCGGTGTCGCCGCCACCGATGATGACGACGTGCTTGCCGGCGGCCGAGAGGGTGGTGCGCCCGTCACCCTCCAGCTCGTGGTTGGACGGCACCAGGTGCTCCATCGCCAGGTGGACCCCCTCGAGGTGGCGCCCGGCGAGCTCGTCGTCGTCCCGACCACGCAGGGCCCCCAGGGCCAGGACCACGGCGCCGTGCCGCGCGCGGAGCTGCTCGACCGTCAGGTCGACGCCCACCTCGCAGTCGGTCACGAACCGGGTGCCCTCGGCCCGCATCTGGAGCAGGCGCTGGTCGAGCACCGCCTTCTCCATCTTGAACTCGGGGATGCCGTAGCGCAGCAGTCCCCCGATCCGGTCGTCGCGCTCGTACACCGTGACGTCGTGCCCGGCACGGGTGAGCTGCTGGGCGGCGGCGAGGCCGGCGGGTCCCGATCCCACCACCGCGACGCTGCGACCCGAGCTGACCGTGGGCGGCTGCGGCTCGACGATGCCGGCCCGCCACGCCTCGTCGGCGATGGACTGCTCGATCCGCTTGATGGCCACGGCTCCGCCGGAGACCGGCGAGATGGCCAGCACGCAGGCGGCCTCGCACGGGGCGGGGCACAGCCGGCCGGTGAACTCCGGGAAGTTGTTGGTGGCGTGCAGCCGCTCGCTGGCGGCGGCCCACCGACCACGGCGGGCCAGGTCGTTCCACTCGGGGATGAGGTTTCCCAGCGGGCAGCCCGCGGACCCGCTGTGGCAGAACGGGATCCCGCAGTCCATGCACCGGCTGGCCTGCTCGGCCACCTCGGCGCGCAGCTCGGCCCGGGGCAGGTCCACGTACACCTCGGACCAGTCGCCGACCCGCTCCTGGGCCGGCCGCTTGGCCGCCTCCGTGCGAGCGGCGGTGAGGAAGCCGAAGGGATCAGCCACGAGCTGCCTCCATGATCGCTGCGTCCACGTCGCGGCCCTGCGCCCGCGCCGCGCGGGTGGCGTCGAGCACCCGCTGGTAGTCCACCGGCATCACCTTGGTGAAGGCGGCGCTGCGCCGCGGCCAGTCGGCGAGCAGGGAGCCCGCCACGGTGGAGCCCGTCCAGCGCTGGTGCGCCGAGACGGTGTCGAACAGCCACGCCAGGTCCTCGGTGCCGGGCTCCTGCAGGCGCACCATCGCCGGGTTCACCTTCCCGCCGTCGAGGTCGAGCACGAACGCCGTGCCTCCGCTCATGCCCGCCGCGAGGTTGCGCCCCGTCGGGCCCAGGACCACCACGCGCCCGCCCGTCATGTACTCGCACGCGTGGTCGCCGACACCCTCGACCACGAGGTCGGCACCGGAGTTGCGCACCCCGAAGCGCTCCCCCGCCGTGCCGCACAGGAACATCTCCCCCGAGGTGGCGCCGTAGCCGATGGTGTTGCCCGCGATCACCTGTGCCTGCTCGGCGAAGGCCGAGTCGGCGTGCGGCCGCACCACGATCCGACCCCCGGACAGTCCCTTGCCCACGTAGTCGTTGGCGTCGCCGGTCAGCTCGATGGTGATGCCCGGCGGCAGGAACGCCCCGAGGGACTGCCCGGCCGAGCCGGTGAGCTCGACGGTGACCGTGCCCTCGGGCAGGCCGGCCGCGCCGTAGCGCCGGGTGACCTCCGCGCCGAGCAGGGTGCCGACGGTGCGGTTGACGTTGCGCACCGGCAGCTGGAGCCGCACCTGGTGGGCGTCCTCCAGCGCTGCGTCGGCGAGCTGGATCAGCGTGCGGTCCAGCGCGTGCTCGAGGCCGTGCTCCTGGCCCCGGGTGCGCCGGCGCTGCGGCAGGGGCCCACCGTCCGGGCCGGTGGGCACGGCGAAGATCGGGGTGAGGTCCAGGCCCTGGCTCTTCCAGTGCGCCACGGCCGGATCGGTGTCCAGCACGTCGGCGCGACCCACGGCCTCGTCGATGCTCCGGAATCCGAGCTCGGACAGCAGCACCCGCACCTCGTCGGCGATGAACCGGAAGAACTCGACGACGAACTCGGGCTTGCCGGTGTACCGCTTGCGCAGCTCGGGGTTCTGGGTGGCCACCCCCACGGGGCAGGTGTCCAGGTGGCAGACGCGCATCATGATGCAGCCGGCCACGATGAGCGGGGCGGTGGAGAAGCCGAACTCCTCCGCGCCGAGCAGGGCGGCCACCACCACGTCGCGGCCGGTGCGCAGCGCGCCGTCCACCTGCACGGTGATCCGGTCGCGCAGGCCGTTGAGCACCAGCGTCTGCTGGGTGTCGGCCAGGCCGATCTCCCAGGGCGCCCCGGCGTGCTTGAGCGAGGTCAGCGGGGAAGCCCCCGTGCCGCCGTCGTGACCGGAGACCAGCACCACGTCCGCGTGCGCCTTGCTGACCCCGGCGGCCACCGTGCCCACGCCCAGCGAGCTCACCAGCTTGACGTGCACACGGGCGGCGTCGTTGGCGTTCTTCAGGTCGTGGATCAGCTGGGCCAGGTCCTCGATGGAGTAGATGTCGTGGTGCGGCGGCGGCGAGATCAGCCCCACCCCCGGCGTCGAGTGCCGGGTGCGCGCGATCGACGGGCTCACCTTGTACGCGGGCAGCTGACCACCCTCGCCGGGCTTCGCGCCCTGCGCCATCTTGATCTGGATGTCGCTGGCGTTGACGAGGTAGTCGCTGGTGACGCCGAAGCGGCCCGAGGCGACCTGCTTGACCGCGCTGCGGCGCGCGGGGTCGTGCAGGCGGTCGGCGTCCTCGCCGCCCTCGCCGCTGTTGGAGCGCGCACCGAGGGAGTTCATCGCCACGGCCATCGTCTCGTGGGCCTCCGCGGAGATGGACCCGTAGCTCATCGCCCCCGTGCTGAAGCGGGTGACGATCGACGCCACGGACTCCACCTCGTCCAGCGGCACCGCAGGACGCACGCCCTCCCGGAGCCGGAACAACCCGCGCAGGGTGCCGCCCTCCCGGGAGAGCTCGTCGACGGCGGCGGAGTACTTCGCGAACACCTCGCGCTGGCCGGTGCGGGTGGCGTGCTGGAGCAGGAACACCGTCTCCGGGGTGAACAGGTGCAGCTCACCCTCGCGGCGGTAGGCGTACTCGCCGCCGACCTCGAGCGTGCGGTGCACCCGGTCGGTCGGGTTGTCCGGGTACGCGCGGCGGTGGCGCAGCCGCACCTCGGTGGCCAGCACGTCCAGGCCCACACCCCCCAGCTTGCTGGTGGTGCCGGTGAAGTACTCCGCCACCAGGTCCCGGTCCAGGCCGACCGCCTCGAACACCTGGGCCGCGGTGTAGGAGCCCACGGTCGAGATGCCCATCTTGCTCATCACCTTGAGCACGCCCTTGCCGAGCGCGGTGAGGTACTGGCGCACCGCCGTGCCGGCCTCGATGCCGTCGAGCTCACCGGTGTGCACCAGGTCCTCGATGGTCTCGAAGGCCAGGTAGGGGTTGACCGCCGCCGCACCGAAGCTGATGAGCAGCGCCACGTGGTGCACCTCGCGCGCGTCGCCGCTCTCCACCACGAGCGCGACACGGGTCCGCTCCCGGGTGCGCACCAGGTGGTGGTGCACCGCGGACACGGCGAGCAGCGACGGGATCGGCGCCCGGGTGTGGTCGGAGTGCCGGTCGGAGATGACCAGGGTGCGGGCGCCCGCGGCGATGGCCGTGCTGGCCGCTCGGCGCAGGTCGGCGAGGGCCTCGGCCAGACCCTCGCCGCCGCGCTCCACGTCGAACAGTCCCTCGAGCACCTGCGCGGCGAGCCCGGGCTGGTCGTGGTCGTCGTTGATGTGCACGAGCCTGGCGAGCTCGTCGTTGTCCAGCACCGGCCAGGGCAGCACGATCTGCCGGCAGGAGGCCGGCCCCGGGGACAGCAGGTTCTGCTCCGGACCCATGACGCGGGCCACCGAGGTCACGATCTCCTCCCGGATGGCGTCCAGCGGCGGGTTGGTGACCTGGGCGAACAGCTGGGCGAAGTAGTCGTAGAGCAACCGGGACCGCTGGGAGAGCACCGCCACCGGGGTGTCGGTGCCCATCGACCCGATGGGCTCCGCGCCGCTGGCTGCCATCGGTCCGAGCAGCAGCTTCAGCTCCTCCTCGGTGTAGCCGAAGGCCACCTGCCGCCGCACCACCGACTCGTGGGTGTTCTGCACGTGCCCGCGGTCGGGCAGGGCGGCGATCTCGAGCAGCCCGGCGTGCAGCCACTCCGCGTAGGGCTCCGCGGCGGCGAGGGAACCCTTCAGCTCGTCGTCGGAGACGACCCGACCGGCGGCGGTGTCCACCAGGAACATCCGGCCGGGCTGCAGGCGGCCCTTGGCCACCACCTGGTCGGCGGGGATGTCGAGCACGCCCGTCTCGCTGGCCAGCACGACCCTGTCGTCGACGGTCTGCCACCAGCGCGCCGGACGGAGCCCGTTGCGGTCGAGCACCGCACCCACCACCGTGCCGTCGGTGAACGTCACGCAGGCGGGACCGTCCCAGGCCTCCATGACCGAGGCGTGGAACCGGTAGAACGCCCGCCGCTCGGGGTCCATGGTCGCGTGGTTCTCCCAGGCCTCCGGGATCATCATCATCACCGCGTGCGGCAGGCTCCGGCCGCCCAGGTGCAGCAGCTCGAGCACCTCGTCGAAGGAGGCGGAGTCCGACGCGTCCGGGGTCACGACGGGGTACAGCCGCTGGAGCTCGCCGGGGATGACGTCGCTGGCCAGCAGGGCCTCACGGGCCCGCATCCGGTTGCGGTTGCCCCGGATGGTGTTGATCTCACCGTTGTGCGCGACGAACCGGAAGGGGTGCGCCAGCGGCCACGACGGGAACGTGTTGGTCGAGAAGCGGCTGTGCACGATCGCGATGGCACTGGTGAGCCGCTCGTCGTGCAGGTCGGCGAAGTACCGGCCGAGCTGGGCGGTGGTGAGCATGCCCTTGTAGACGAGGGTGCGCGCCGAGAGCGAGGGGAAGTAGACCCCGGTGCCGTCGCGCTCGGTCGCCTCGGTGGCCTGCTCGGCCCGCTTGCGCAGGCAGAAGGCCAGTCGGTCCAGGGCGATCCCGTGCACGCCGGGAGCCTCGGCGGCCACGAACAGCTGGCTCATGTGGGGCATGCAGGACACTGCGGTGGGTCCGACGTCCGCCCCGACGGGGTCGACGGGCACCGCACGCCAGCCGAGCACGCGCAGACCCTCCTCGGCGGCGATCGACTCCACCCGGGCCACGGCGGCAGCACGGGACGAGGCCTCGGCGGGCAGGAAGCAGGTTCCCGCGGCGTAGGCGTGCTCCCCGTCCGGGGCGTCGGCGGGCAGCGGGAAGTCCACCACCGCCCGGAACATCGCGTCGGGCAGCTGCAGCAGGATGCCGGCGCCGTCACCGCTGGTGGGCTCGGAGCCGGCCGCGCCGCGGTGGGTGAGGTTCTCCAGGGCCTGCAGCCCGTCGGAGACGATCGCGTGCGAGCGGCGGCCCTTGACGTCGGCGACCATCGCGACGCCGCAGGAGTCGGCCTCCTGTGCGGGGTCGTACAGGCCCTGCGGGGCCGGGAGGGAGGAGAACAGCACGTCGGAACCTCCGCGTCGGCGTGGGCCACGCCGCCGGCGGGGGCGGGCGGGGCCCGTGGACGCCGGGCGGCCGGAGGGCCGGGCCGACGTCAGGGATCGGTCGGGACGACGCTGGTCGCGGAAGTGGACGGGCTCTGCGCCCAGCGGAGGCGTGCGACGCTGCACGCGGTTCGTCACCTGATCCTAACAGCCGTCACCTCGGGCCTGCTCGGCGAGACCGCCCCCGCACGACCGCCGGTCGCCGGGGAGCGCGCGGGGTCCGGGGATCCTCAGGGGGTGCGGTCGGGCGGGCCGAGCGGGACGGCGGCGGGCTCGTCGTCCGCCGCCGTCTCGCGGCCCGCCGGACCGTCGTCGACCACCTCCGGGGCAACCGCACCGCCGGCCACGACAGCGCCGCCCACCGCGCCGTGGCCTGCCGCCGGCTCGGGCGCACCGACCGGTCCGCCCTCGGCCGCTGCCGGGCCCAGGCTGGCCGGGTCCTCCCGGCCCTTGGGCGCCAGCACGATGTAGGCGACGGCCGCGAGGAACACGATCACCGCGGTGAACACGTTGATCCGGATGCCGAGCACCATGGTCGCCGGGTCCGAGCGCAACAGCTCGACGCCGAGGCGCCCCACGCAGTAGCCGGCCACGTAGAGCGCGAACGCCCGCCCGTGACCCAGCCGGAAGCGCCGGTCGGCCCACACCACGACGGCGGCGACCACCAGGTCCCAGAGCAGCTCGTAGAGGAAGGTCGGCTGCACCACGGCCACCGCGGCCGCGCCGTCGGGGACGGTGCCGTTGAGCTCGTCGGGTCGGCCGAGGCCGTCCACCCGCGGGAAGATCTCCAGCCCCCACGGCAGGGTCGTCGCCCGGCCGTAGAGCTCCTGGTTGAAGTAGTTGCCGATGCGCCCGATGGCCTGGGCCACCACGATCGGGGCGCCGATGGCGTCGGCGAGCGCCGGGAGGGGGATCCCCTTGCGGCGGCACGCGATCCACGCACCCACACCCCCGAGCAGCACCGCACCCCAGATGCCGAGGCCACCGTCCCAGATGCGCAGTGCGTTGACGGGGTTCTTGCCGGGACCGAAGTACTTCTCGTTGTCGGTGGCGACGTGGTAGAGCCGTCCACCGACGAGGCCGAAGGGGACCGCCCAGATGGCGATGTCGGAGATGGTTCCGTGCGCGCCGCCGCGTGCGGCCCACCGCTTCTCACCCCACCAGACGGCCACGACGATGCCGATGATGATGAAGATGGCGTAGGCGCGCAACGGGAACGGGCCCAGCTGCCAGACCCCCTGGGGCGGGCTCGGGATGTAGGCCAGGACGGTGCTCGTGGTGCTCACGCCTCCACGGTAGCGGGGTGCCCCCCGCGCACGCCCTCGGCCAGCTCGCCGACGAGGTCACGGACGGCCTGCTCGCCCTCCGCGGCCGCGGTGACGATGGCCGAGCCCACGATCACCGCGTCCGCGAAGCCGGCCACCTCGGCCGCCTGGGCCCGAGAGCGCACCCCGAGCCCGACGCCCACCGGGATGGCGGAGTGCGTGCGCACCCGGGCGACCAGGGCGGGCGCGGCCGAGGACACCGCATCCCGCGCGCCGGTGACACCCATGGTGGACGCGGCGTAGAGGAACCCGCTGCTCGCGGCGGCGGTGCTGGCCACCCGCTCCTCCGTGGAGGAGGGCGCGAGCAGGAAGATCCGGTCGAGGTCGTGGTCCTGCGAGGCCGCGATCCAGGCCGCGGCCTCGTCGGGCACCAGGTCCGGGGTGATGATCCCGAGCCCGCCCGCCGAGGCCAGGTCGCGGGCGAAGGCGTCGACCCCGTAGCGACGGACCGGGTTGTAGTAGGTCATCACCACCGCCCGGCCCCCGGCCGCGGTGACCTGCTCCACCACGTCGATGACGTCGCGTAGCCGGACCCCGGCCCGCAGCGCGGTGTCGGCCGCCGCCTGGATGGTCGGACCGTCCATGACGGGATCGGAGTACGGCACGCCGACCTCGAGGAGGTCGCAGCCCGCCTCGACCATGGCCTTGAGGGTGCCGACCGAGCCGGCGACCGTGGGGTAGCCGGCGGGCAGGTAGCCCACCAGCGCGGCGCGGCCCTCGGCGCGGCAGCTGTCGAACATCGGCTGCAGGCGGCTCACAGCTGCTCGCCCGTGCCCGAGCCCGGCCCGTCCGCGCGGTTCGGCTCGGGGTGGTCCAGCGACGCGGGGTCCACGACCGGCTCACCGTGGTCGGCGAACCAGCGGGCCGCGGTGTCCACGTCCTTGTCACCGCGGCCGGAGAGGTTGACCAGGATGATCGCCCCGGGACCGAGCTCGCGGCCCAGCCGCACGGCACCGGAGATGGCGTGCGCGCTCTCGATGGCCGGGATGATGCCCTCGGTGCGGCACAGCAGCCGGAAGGCGTCCATCGCCTCGGTGTCGGTGACCGGGTGGTACTCGGCGCGCCCGAGGTCCTTGAGCAGCGCGTGCTCCGGGCCCACGCCCGGGTAGTCCAGCCCCGCGGAGATGGAGTGCGACTCGCTCGTCTGCCCGTCCTCGTCCTGCAGCAGGTAGCTCATGGCCCCGTGCAGCGAGCCCGGGCTGCCCGCGGTCAGGGTCGCGCCGTGCCGACCGGTCTCGACGCCGTCGCCCCCGGGCTCGTAGCCCACCAGCCGCACGTCCGGGTCGTCGAGGAAGGCGTGGAAGATGCCGATCGCGTTCGATCCCCCGCCGACGCAGGCGACCACCGCGTCGGGCAGCCGGCCGTGGCTGCTGAGCACCTGGGCCCGGGCCTCCATGCCGATGATCCGGTGGAAGTCGCGCACCATCAGCGGGAACGGGTGCGGTCCGGCCACGGTGCCGAGGCAGTAGTGGGTGTCGTCCACCCGCGTGACCCACTCGCGCAGGGCCTCGTTGATGGCGTCCTTGAGCGTCGCCGATCCGGAGCTCACGGCGATGACCTCGGCGCCCAGCAGTCGCATCCGGGCGACGTTCAGCGCCTGGCGCTCGGTGTCGACCCTGCCCATGTAGACCACGCACTCGAGGCCGAGCAGGGCGCACGCCGTGGCCGTGGCCACGCCGTGCTGCCCGGCCCCGGTCTCCGCGATGACCCGGGTCTTGCCCATCTTCTTGGCCAGGAGCACCTGGCCGAGGACGTTGTTGATCTTGTGCGAGCCGGTGTGGTTCAGGTCCTCGCGCTTGAGCAGGATCCGGGCCCCGCCCGCGTGCTCGGAGAGCCGGCGCGCCTCGAACACCGGCGACGGGCGCCCGGTGTAGTCGCGCTGCAGGTCGTCCAGCGTCTGCAGGAACTCCGGGTCGCTGCGCGCCTTCTCGTAGGCCGCGGCCAGCTCCTCCAGCGCCCCGATGAGGGCCTCGGGGACGAAGCGACCGCCGTAGTCGCCGAAGTGCCCGGTCGCGTCCGGGTCGTGGCTGCTGCGGTCGGTGAGCCCGTCGCTGGCCTTCGGCAGGCCCGCTCTCGCCGGGGTCACGGTCGGGGAGGTGGTCGTCACCCGACCATCATCCCCCACCGCCGCACCACCTACCCGGCCACCCGGGGACCGCTCAGCGTGCGGGCTTGGGGCAGGACGGGTGCGAACCGGCGGCCACCAGGTCGGACACGGCACTGCGCGGGTTCTTGGCGGTGACGAGGCCCTCACCGACGAGGACGGCGTCCGCCCCCGCACCGGCGTAGGCGAGCAGGTCGGCGGTGCCCCGCACCCCGGACGCGGCGATCTTGAGGACGTCGCTGGGCAGACCGGGAGCGATGCGGGCGAAGTTGTCCCGGTCCACCTCGAGGGTGTGCAGGTTGCGCGCGTTGACCCCGATGACCCGGGCACCGGCCTGCAGCGCGCGGTCGGCCTCGGCCTCGTTGTTCACCTCGACCAGCGCGGTCATCCCGAGGGACTCCACCCGGTCGAGCAGCGCGCTGAGGGTGTTCTGCTCCAGCGCGGCCACGATGAGCAGCACCACGTCCGCCCCGTGCGCCCGCGCCTCGTGCACCTGGTACGGGCCGACGATGAAGTCCTTGCGCAGCACGGGGACGTCCACCGCCGCGCGCACGGCGTCGAGATCGGCCAGCGAGCCGCCGAAGCGGCGCTCCTCGGTGAGCACGCTGATGATCCGCGCGCCGCCGTCGGCGTAGGAGCCGGCGAGGCTCGCCGGATCGCCGATGTCGGCCAGCGCGCCCTTGGCCGGGCTCTTCCGCTTGACCTCGGCGATGACGGCGATGCCGGGCTCGCGCAGGGCGGCCACGGCGTCCCGCGCCGGGGGTGCGGCGGCGGCGGCGGCCTTCACGGTCGCGAGGTCGGTGGCGCTCTCGCGCGCCGCGACGTCGCCTCGGACGCCGTCGAGAATGGACTCGAGGACACTCGTCACTGGGTACCGCCCCCCTCTCGCCCACCGGTGCTGGGGTCACCGGGAAGGGTAGACGGAGAGTGATGTGGGTCTCGACCCGCCCCAGGACCGGGCCCGGCGGTGGGGTCCTCGCCGGCGTCCAGGGCGTCCCAGATCCGCCGCTCGGTGAGCTCGCCGTCCGCCTCGCCCTCGTCCACCCCGCCCTCGGCCACCGCGCTCGCGCGCTCCCGCCGCACGGCGGGGGTCTGGTAGCGGTCGGACAGTCCCCGAGCCCGTCCGGGCGCCCGCAGCAGCAGTCCCCCGCTGAGCACCATGAGCAGCCCCCCCAGCCCGACCAGGAGGGCGCCGGGGGCCGAGGTCGAGGTGCTGACCTGGGCGCTCGCGCTGTCCAGCAGTGCCCGCGCCCGGTCGGGGGACGCACTGCCCGCGAGCAGCCGCACGGCCGGCACCACCGACGCCACGCCGACGAGGACCACGAGCGCTGCGACCACCCTGAGCACCCACCCCCGCACGGCGAGCACGGCGGCGACGGCGGCCAGTGCCACCAGGGCCAGCGGGACGAGCTCGGCGGCCCAGGTGGAGCCCTTGAGCCCCGTGGTCCGGGTGCCGCGCAGGTCGTCGACGGTGGTGGCGGAGACCCAGGTGAAGCGCGAGCCCGCCCAGATCAGCGCCGACGCGACCAGCAGGCCGACGACGACCTCCCGCGTCCCGGCTCGCCGCGGCCCCGTGCCCTCACCCACGGTGCACCCCGGCGGCCGGGCGCATGGTCTCCGTCCCGGCGGCGGCCGGGCGCATCGTGTCCGTCCCGGCGGCGGCCGGGCGCATGGTCTCCGCCGCAGCGACGGCGGCGAGCACGGCCATCGCCTTGTTGCGCGTCTCCAGGTCCTCGGCGGCCGGGTCCGAGTCGGCCACCACACCACCGCCGGCCTGCACGTAGGCGGTGCCGTCCTTGATCACGGCGGTGCGGATGGTGATCGCGGTGTCGGCGTCACCGGCGAAGTCCAGGTAGCCCAGGATCCCGCCGTACACCCCGCGCCGGGTGGGCTCGGCCGCCTCGATGAGCTCCAGCGCCCGGGGCTTGGGAGCGCCGGAGAGCGTGCCCGCCGGGAAGCACGCCGTCACGGCGTCCAGGGCGGTGCGCCCGGCCGCGAGACGGCCGACGACGGTGGACACCAGGTGCATGACGTGGCTGTAGCGCTCGACGTGGCGGTACTCGGTGACGTGCACCGAGCCGGGCTCGCAGACACGCCCCAGGTCGTTGCGGCCGAGGTCGACGAGCATGAGGTGCTCGGCGTTCTCCTTCTCGTCGGCGCACAGCTCCTTCTCCAGCAGCAGGTCGTCCTCCGCGGTGGCGCCGCGCCATCGGGTCCCCGCGATGGGGTGCGTGGTGGCGGTGCCGTCCACCACCGTGACCAGCGCCTCGGGGCTCGAGCCGACGATGTCGAACGCGGTGCCGCCCGCGCCGTCCGGCACCCGCATCAGGTACATGTACGGGCTGGGGTTGGAGGCGCGCAGCACCCGGTAGACGTCGAGCGGGTCCGCGGAGGTGTCCATCTCGAAGCGCTGGCTGAGCACCACCTGGAAGGCCTCGCCCGCCTCGATCTCGGCCACCAGGGCGCGCACGCCCGCCTCGTGCTCGGCGCTGCTGCGCGCACGGCGGTACTGCGGCTCGGGCCGGTCGAAGGTGGTGACCGTGGAGGCCGAGGGCGCGGCCAGCGCGAAGGCCATGGCGTCGAGGCGGGACACCGCGTCCGCGTGCGCCTGGTCCACCCGCTCGTCGGAGCCGTCCCAGTTCACGGCGTTGGCGATGAGGGTGATGGTGCCCTCGTGGTGGTCGACGGCGGCGAGGTCGGTGGCCAGCAGCATCACCATCTCGGGGACCTGCAGGTCGTCGGTGGCCGTGCTGGGCAGCCGCTCGAGCCGGCGCACCACGTCGTAGCCCAGGTAGCCCACCATGCCGCCGGTCAGCGGGGGCAGCCCGGGCAGGCGTTCCGAGCGCAGCAGCTCGCAGGTCTCCCGCAGCACCGCCAGGGGGTCACCGCCGCTGGGTGCACCCGTCGGGACGGTGCCCTGCCACACGGCCTCGCCGCCGACGACGGTGAGCGCTGCGGGGGCGCCGACGCCGATGAAGCTCCACCGCGACCAGCTGCGACCGTTCTCCGCCGACTCCAGCAGGAAGGTGCCGGGGCGGTCGCCGGCGAGCTTGCGGTACGCCGAGACCGGGGTCTCGGAGTCGGCCAGGACGCGGCGGGTGACGGGCACCACGCGGTGCTCCGCGGCGAGGGCGCGGAACTCCTCCAGCGAGGGCGTGGTCTGGCCGAGCGGGACACCGGGCATGGGCCACAGTCTCTCAGGCGCGGGTGCGGGTCCGCGCCGCAGCACGGCCTCAGGACGAGCGCGCGCCCCTCGAGCCCGGCGGCAGCGGGAGGAAGCCGCTGGTGCGCTCGACGTACTCCGCGTAGCCCTCGCGCGTGCTCAGGTGCTTCTCCATGAGCTCCTTGCCGGTGGTCTTGGTCAGCAGGCGGGTCATCAGCAGCAGCCCCACCACGGTCACCAGCACCCACGGGCTCGCGAGGCTGACCAGGAAGATGCCCCACCACACGCACACGTCGCCGAAGTAGTTGGGGTGCCGCGTGTAGCGCCACAGCCCGGAGTCCATCACCGTGCCCTTGTTCGCGGGGTCGGCCTTGAAGCGGGTGAGCTGGGCGTCGCCCACGGTCTCGAAGACGAAGCCGACCAGCCACAGCAGCACTCCGAGCCCGACGAGGGTGGCCACCAGCGCGCCGCCGCCCGTTGCCGACATGCCCACCTGCACGGGCAGGGACACCACCCACATGACGACGGCCTGGGTCAGGTACACCTTCCGGAAGGCGTGCAGGCGCGGGTCCCCGGTGGCCTCGGCCATGATCGCCTCGTAGCGCGGGTCCTCGCCGGCCCCGCGGCTGCGCGCGAAGATGTGCCCACCCAGGCGCAGGCCCCACGCCACCACCAGCACGAGCAGCACGGTGGGTCGTCCGCCGACACCGGCGTCCGTGCCGGCCGCGACGAGGTAGGCCACCAGCGCGACGACCGCGAACCCCGGCCCCCAGACGATGTCGACCACGGCCTGCTTGCCCGCGGCCAGCGCCCACCCGAAGGTCGCCAGGAACACGACGAGGATGGCGACGGCGGAGAGCAGCAGGGTCAGCAGCACGGTTCCCGGGGAGATCACCCGCTCATCCTCCCCGACCGGCGACCCGTCACCGGACGACGCCGACCGACCACTCGTCCCGGGTGCGCGGGATGCCGCTGACCCCCTCGACGTCGGGCTTCACGGCCAGGAACTGGTCCACGCCCATGCGGTTCTCCTCGAAGGCCAGTGCGCTGCCCACGATGTAGAGCCGCCACACCCGCGACTGGCCCACACCGATCATCGCGACCACCTCGTCGATGCGGGACTCGAAGGTGTCCAGCCACGCCCGGATGGTGTGCACGTAGTGCTCCCGCATCACGTGCACGTCGCGGATCTCGAAACCCGCCTTCTCGATGTTGTTGGCCGTGGTGCCCAGCGGGACCATCGTCATGTCCGGTGCGATGTAGCTCTCGATGAAGGCACCGCCGCCGGGGTTGTCCACCCGGGACATCTGCTGCAGCAGCAGCCGGCCCCTCGGCTTGAGCAGGCGGTACAGGGTGGCGGTGTAGACGTCGTAGTTCTCGGCCCCGACGTGCTCGCCCATCTCGATGGTGCTGATGGCGTCGTAGGGCCCGTCCGACACCTCGCGGTAGTCCTGCAGGCGCACGGTCACCTTGCCCTGCAGCCCGCGCTCGGCCACCCGCTTCTCGATGAAGTCGCGCTGCTCGCTGGAGATGGTGACACCGGTGGCGTGCACCCCGTAGTGCTCGGCGGCGTGCAGGATCATCGACCCCCAGCCGCACCCCACGTCGAGCAGGCGCTGGCCGGGCTGCAGGCCGAGCTTGCGGCACACCAGGTCCAGCTTGTCGGTCTGCGCGTCGTGCAGGGTGTAGCCGGCCGAGCCCGGAGCCTGCGTGTAGTAGGCGCACGAGTAGGCCATGTGCTCGTCCAGCAGCAGGTGGTAGAAGTCGTTGCTCAGGTCGTAGTGGTGGCTGATGGCGTCACGGTCGCGGGTCTTGCTGTGCAGCAGGCCCTTCAGCCTCGCCTCCTCCCCCGGCGCGGTCGGCCTCGGCCCCACCGCCCCCAGGCGCAGCAACAGCGACGCCGCGCGCAGCCGGGTGCGGACGCCGATCTCGGGCTTGGCCACGCCGAGCTCGCGGATGGCGCCCCAGAAGTGCTGCAGAGCAGTGGTCATGTCGCCCTCGATGTCCAGCTCACCGGCCACGTAGGCCTGGGAGAAGCCGAGCTCGTCGGGCTGCCACAGCAGCCGGCGCAGTGCCGTGCGGGAGCGGATGACCAGGACGGGCGCGCCGGTCGGACCGGACTCGCTGCCGTCCCAGCAGCGGATGCGGACGGGCAGCGCCGCACCCGTCACCTCGTTGAGCAGGGCGGTCAGCTTGGGGGCGGCTCCGGCCACGGGGGCACTCCTGACGGTCGTTCTGACGGGGCGGGGTGGAACGTGGTCGGACGGTGCCGACGGTGGTGTGATCGTTGCCGGGGACCTCTGCGGTTCGGCGGCACGATCATGACCCCGTGGAGCTACGCTCGCCGCCATGAAGCAGGGAGACACCGCGCCGGACTTCGAGCTGGCCGACGACAAGGGCACCACCACCACCCTGGGTGCGCACCTCGCGAAGGGTCCGGTGGTGCTCTTCTTCTACCCGATCGCCTCGTCCTCGGGGTGCACCACGGAGGCGTGCCACTTCCGCGACCTCGCCGCGGAGTTCGAGGCCGTGGGCGCCCAGCGCCTGGGCATCAGCCCCGACTCGGTAGCCGCGCAGGCCGCCTTCGTCCGAGGTGAGAACCTGGACTACCCCCTGCTGGCCGACGTGGGCGGCACCGTGGCCGAGCAGTTCGGCGTCAGGCGCAGCGGCCTGCTGGCCAAGATCGGACCGGTCAAGCGCAAGACCTTCGTGATCGGCGCCGACCGGGAGGTCCTGGCCGTGATCGGTGGCGAGCTGAAGTTCGAGAACCACGCCGACGAGGCGCTCACGGTGCTCAGGGGTGCCAGCGCCTGACCGCCGGCACTCGACCGGCCCGCCCGCGCTCAGTCCTGGGCGGGCAGCAGGACGTCGGCGTCGAAGCACGTCCGGTCGCCGGTGTGGCAGGCCGCGCCCACCTGGTCGACCACGAGCAGCAGGGTGTCCCCGTCGCAGTCCAGCCGCACCTCGTGCACGTGCTGGGTGTGCCCGGACGTCGCGCCCTTGACCCAGTACTCCTGCCGCGAGCGCGACCAGTAGGTGGCCCGGCGCGTGGTGAGCGTGCGGTGCAGCGCCTCGTCGTCCATCCACGCGACCATCAGCACCTCGCCCGTGCCGCGCTGCTGCGCGACGGCGCACACCAACCCGTCGGCGTTGCGCCGCAGGCGGTCCGCGACCGCGGGATCGAGCCCGCTCACCGGACCACCACCCCCGCGGCCCGCAGCGCGTCCTTGACGCCCGGGATGGTCAGCTCGCCGAAGTGGAACACCGTCGCCGCGAGCACGGCGTCCGCCCCGGCGGCCACCGCCGGCGGGAAGTGCTCCAGCGCACCGGCTCCCCCGCTCGCGATCACCGGGACGTCCACCGCCGCACGGACGGCCACGATCATCGCCAGGTCGAAGCCGGCCTTGGTGCCGTCGGCATCCATCGAGTTCAGCAGGATCTCCCCCACGCCGAGCTCCGCGCCACGCGTGGCCCACTCCACCGCGTCGATCCCGGTGCCGCGCTTGCCCCCGTGGGTGGTGACCTCCCAGCCCGACGGCGTCGGAGCGCTGCCGGCGGGCACGGTGCGGGCGTCCACGGAGAGCACGATGCACTGGGAGCCGAAGCGCCGGCTCAGCTCGGTGAGCAGCTCCGGCCTCGCGATCGCCGCGGTGTTCACGCTCGCCTTGTCCGCCCCCGCCCGCAGCAGCGCGTCGACGTCGGCCACGGCGCGGACGCCCCCGCCCACCGTCAGGGGGATGAACACCTGCTCGGCCGTGCGCCGCACCACGTCCAGCATGGTCGCCCGCTCCCCGGAGGACGCCGTGACGTCGAGGAACGTCAGCTCGTCGGCGCCCTGGGCGTCGTAGGCCGCAGCCAGCTCCACCGGGTCCCCGGCGTCGCGCAGGTCGGCGAAGCGCACGCCCTTCACCACCCGCCCGGCGTCCACGTCCAGGCAGGGGATCACCCGCACCGCGACACTCACGCCGGCACCGCCAGCGGGTCACCGAGAGCGAGCACCAGCTCCAGCATCTCCTCGTGCACCCCGGGGGCGGCGGCGAGCACCGACGGCGAGTCGATCCGCCAGTCCCGGCCCGCCAGGTCGGTGACCACACCCCCGGCCGCGCGCACGAGGCACACGCCGGCGGCGTTGTCCCAGGGGTGGTGGCCGAAGGTGACCGAGCCGCCGAGCACCCCGGCCGCGGTCCACGCCAGGTCGATCCCCGTCGCTCCGACCAGCCGGACCCGCTGGCACGCATCCGTCAGCTCGCCGAGGGCCCGCAGCCGGTACTCCCCGGGGTAGCGCCCGCCACCGCTGCGGGTCAGCGAGCCGACGCACGTGGTGGCCGAGCGGAGATCACCGCGGGCCAGCGGCGGAAGGGCCACCCCGTTGCGCAGCAGCGGGCCGCCGTCGAGCGCCGCGTACCGCTCGCCGAGCAGCGGCAGCCACGTCAGGCCCACCACCGGCACCCCGTCCTGCAGCAGCGCCAGCAGCATGCCGGCCAGCGGGAGCCCCGCCGAGTAGTTGGCGGTGCCGTCGATGGGGTCCAGCACCCACACCGGACCGACACCCACGTCGGGACCGCCGAACTCCTCCCCGTGCACCGCGATCCCCGTTCGGGCGGTCAGCTCGGCGGACAGGCGGCGCTCGAGCTCGAGGTCGACGGCGGTCGCGAAGTCGGCCGGGCCCTTCTCGACCGCGCTGGGTGCTCCGAGACCGGCGACGAACCGGCCGGTCACCGACTCCAGCAGGCCCGAGGCCTCCGCGAGCAGCCCGGGCAGGTCCAGGCTCACGCGCGCACCGCCGCCAGCGCCTCCGGCAGGGTGAACCGACCTGCGTACAGCGCCTTGCCGACGATGGAGCCCTCGACGCCCAGCGGCACCAGCGCGGCGATCGCCTCCAGGTCGGCCACCGTGGACACCCCGCCCGAGGCGATGACGGGGGCGTCGGTGGCCGAGCACACGTCGCGCAGCAGCTGCAGGTTGGGACCGCCCAGGGTGCCGTCCTTGCTCACGTCGGTCACGACGTAGCGGGAGCACCCGTCGCGGTCCAGGCGGGCGAGGGTCTCGAACAGCTCGCCGCCGTCGCTGACCCAGCCGCGGGCCTTGAGCCGGTGCACCCCGTCCACCACCTGCACGTCCAGGCCCACGGCCACCTTGTCGCCGAACCGGGCGATGGCGCTCGCGCACCAGGCCGGGTCCTCCAGCGCCGCGGTGCCCAGGTTCACCCGGGCGCAGCCGGTGGCCAGCGCGGCCTCCAGCGAGGCGTCGTCGCGGATGCCACCGGACAGCTCCACGGCGACGTCGAGCTCACCCACCACCGCGGCGAGCAGCTCGCGGTTGGAACCCCGACCGAAGGCGGCGTCCAGGTCGACCAGGTGCACCCACTGCGCCCCGTCGGACTGCCAGGCCAGGGCGGCGTCCCGCGGGGAGCCGTAGCGGGTCTCGGACCCGGCCTCCCCCTGGACCAGGCGCACGGCCTGTCCGTCGGCGACGTCGACAGCGGGCAGCAGGACGAGGCTCACGTCGCCGAACTCTAGTCGGGCGCCGGGCCGGGCTCGGACCGGCGCAGAACCCGGGTGGACCACCGCGCGGCCACCGCCATGGCGGCGATGCACCCCACCACCCCCGAACCGACGACGAGCAGGGCCCCTGTGGGTCCCGGCTGCAGGACCCCCAGCAGGACGGTCGTGAGCAGCAGCACAGCCGTCGCCGAGCCCAGCACGAGGAGGGCGTGCCGGGCGAGCGAGAGCTCCGGCCCGCCGCTCACAGGGAGCGGACCCAGTTCTCCAGCAGCGCCGCACCCGCGTCACCGGACTTCTCGGGGTGGAACTGGGTGGCGCACAGCGGCCCGTTCTCCACCGCGGCCACGAACCGGGAGCCGTGCGTCGCCCACGTCACCAGGGGCGGCCGCAGCGGGCCGTCGGCGTCGAGCTCCCAGCGCTGCACACCGTAGGAGTGCACGAAGTAGTAGCGGGTGTCGGTGTCCATCCCGGCGAACAGGGTGCTGCCGGCGGGCGGATCGACCGTGTTCCACCCCATGTGCGGCAGCACGTCGGCCTGCAGCCGCTCCACCACCCCCGGCCACTCCCCGCACCCCTCGGCGGCCTCGTCGTGGCCCTCGGACGGGCTGAGCTCCACGCCACGCTCGAACAACACCTGCATGCCCACGCACACCCCGAGCACCGGACGGCCGCCGGCCAGGCGCTGACCGATGACCCGGTCACCCTGGGCCGCGCGCAGCCCGGCCATGCAGGCGGCGAACGCTCCCACCCCGGGGACGAAGAGGCCGTCGGCGCGCAGCGCGGCGTGGGGATCGGCGGTGACCTCGACCTGCGCCCCCACCCGCTGCAGCGCCCGCTCGGCGGAGCGGATGTTGCCGGAGCCGTAGTCGAGCACCACGACGGACGGAGCAGCCATGGGTGGAACACTAGAGGCAGACCCGGACGCTGCCCGGGTCCGGCAGGAGGACAGGTGGATCCGGACGCGGTGCGGGCCGTCGCCGAGGGGGCGGCCGACGACGCGGGAGGGGTCGACCCCGGTCTGCTGGGGGACTTCCTGCCCATCGTCGTCGAGGCGGCGTCCTCGGGTCGGCGGCTGCGTCGTGGCGAGCTCACCGCGTGCGGCGAGCGCGGGTCGGCCGCAGCCCTGGCCGGGGTGCCGCTGCGCGCGTTGATCGACCTCTACCTCTCGGCGTGCTGGCGGCTGTGGGAGGTGCTCGACGTCGTGGCCGAGGGCGATGCCGTCCGGGTCCGGGCCGCGGGGCTCGCGGTGCTGCGGGCGGCCGACGACGCCGTGGCTGCGCTCGCCGAGGGCTTCCAGCTCGCCCGCAACGACCTCTCCCGCCAGCAGGAGTCCACCCGGCGCGAGCTGTTCGACACCCTGCTCGCCGGCGGGCCCGACGCTGCTGCGGTGACCGGTCGCGCCGCCGACCTCGGCCTGGACCTCACCAGTCCGCACGCGGTGCTCGTGGCCCGGCACGAGCGGACCTTCGACGACCCCTCCACCACCTCGGTACCGAGACGGCTCGAGCGCGCCCTGGCGGGGGGCCACGGGGACGCGAACCCTGTGGTGGCGGTGAAGAACGGCCTGCTGGTGTGCATCTTCGCCGCCCCCGACACCGCCGCCGTCGCGCTCGTCGGGCAGCGGCTGGCGCGCGTGCTGCTCCAGGCCCTGCCGGGCGGTGCGGCGGGGCGGACCTGGCAGGCGGCGGTGGGGCGCACCCTGGCCGGGGCCACCTCGGTGCGGGTGTCCTACGAGCAGGCCTGCAGCGCGCTCGACCTCGCGGAGCGCCTGCGGCTGGAGACGCCGGTGGTGGATGCCGCCGAGCTGGTCGTCTACCAGGTGCTGCTGCGCGACCGGGCCGCGGTCGACGAGCTCGTCACCACCGTGCTCGGCCCGCTGGCCACCGCCCGCGGCGGGGCCGGCCCCCTGCTGGAGACCCTCGACGCCTACTACGCCACGGGCGGGGTGTCCACGGCGACCGCGGCGCGCCTGCACCTCTCGGTGCGCGCGGTGACCTACCGGCTGCAGCGGGTGCGCGAGCTCCTGGGCGCCGATCCCACCGACCCGGCCCAGCGCTTCACGATGCACGCCGCGGTGCTCGCGGCGCGCCTGCTGCGCTGGCCGGACGTACCGCTGGAGCAGGCCTGACCGCTCGGCGTTGCCGACCGTCGGCAACGCGACGGGACTGACTCGTCCGGTCGTCGACGCAGCCGTGGAGCGCGCGGCCGGTCAGCCTTGAGGGGAGCAGAAACCCCTTCGACCGAGGAGATCCCCGTGTTCGACGTCCCGACCTGGTTGTGGGTGGCCTTCGTGGTCACCGTCGCCGTCGCCCTGGCCATCGACCTGCTGGCCCACCGCGACGACCACGTCATCGGCTTCGCCGAGGCCGCGCGCTGGAGCGCCGGCTGGGTCGGCCTGGCCGTCGTCTTCGGCGTCGTGGTCTGGATCGTGGTCGATCCCGCGATGGTCACCGACGCGACGGGCGCCCTGGTCCCCGTGACGACCGAGAGCGCCGGGGTCCAGTACTTCACCGCGTGGCTGCTCGAGAAGAGCCTGTCGGTGGACAACCTGTTCGTCTTCGCGCTGATCTTCGCCTACTTCAAGGTGCCCGGGAAGTACCAGCACCGCGTGCTGTTCTTCGGCGTCATCGGTGCCCTCGTCTTCCGCGCCGTCTTCCTGGCGCTGGGCGTCCAGATCGTCGAGCGCTTCTCGCCGGTGCTGTTCCTGTTCGCCGCGGTCCTGCTCTACAGCGCCTGGAAGCTCGTCCAGGGCGAGGACGACGACTACGACCCGTCGACCTCGATGGCGCTGCGCGCGATGCGCAGGGTCGTCCCGATGAAGGACGAGTACCACGGCACCAGGTTCTTCATCACCGAGGCCGGAAAGCGCTACGGAACCCCGCTGCTCGCCGTCGTCGTCGCCATCGAGGCCGCCGACCTCGTCTTCGCCGTCGACAGCGTCCCCGCCGTGCTGGCGGTCAGCTCGGACTCCTTCATCGTCTACACGTCCAACGCCTTCGCGATCCTGGGTCTGCGGGCCCTGTACTTCCTGCTCGCCGGGCTGCTCGACCGCTTCCACTACCTGGGCAAGGGCCTCGCGCTCATCCTCGCCTTCATCGGCGTGAAGCTCATCCTGCAGGCCAGCCACGAGAACTTCTCGACCGCCATTCCCGAGATCCCGTCGCTGGCGAGCCTCGCGGTCATCGTGGTGGTGCTGGCGGCCTCGATCGTCCTGAGCCTGGCCAGGCCGCTGCCGGCACCGACCACCCCGGACCGCACCCGCACGCCGGCCGACGACGCCACGGACGTCCACGACGGAGGTGGGACGGAGGCCGGGCTCCGCTAGACGTGCGGCAGGGACCCGCGAGGGCCCCCGGTGACCACCTGGTCACCGGGGGCCGTCCCACGGGTCCGGCCCACCACCAGCGCGACCCCGACCAGCCCGACCGCCGCAGCCGTCACCCCGAACGCCCACGGGTACCCGGCCACAGCCACCACGACGCCGAGGACCACCGCGCCCAGCCCGGTGCCGGCGTCGTAGGCCACGTTCCAGGCGGCGCTCGCCGGACCCCTGCGCGCCGGTCCCGCCCGGACGAACAGCAGCACCAGGCTGTCGTTCTGCACCACGCCGAACCCCGCTCCGAACAGTGCCGCGCCCACCAGCAGAGCACCTTCGCCCCCGGCCGCGACCCCGAGCGCGAGGACAGCGGCCCCCGCGGCGGCCAGCAGCACACCGGCGGGCAGGACCCGTCCCGGCTGCCCCGCCAGCGCCGCCAGCGGACCGGCCAGCCCCCGGCCCACGAGCATGGCCGCGGTGAGGACCGCGAGGGCGAGCCCGACAGCGGCCGGTCGCTCCGGGGCGGCGATCGGCAGGAAGGTCAGGGTGGCCCCGAAGGAGAGCGCGACCACGGTGAGGGCGACCACCGGGACGGCCACCTCGTTCGGGGCGAGCCGCGCGGTGCCGGCTGCCGGTGGTGGCGCTCCCAGGGGGCCGGCCGGCAGCGTCCGGGCCAGCACCGTCGCGGCCAGTCCGAGCCCACCGCCCGCGAGCAGCACCGGGGAGGTGCCGTGCGATGCCACCACGGCCAGACCCACCGGCAGGGTGACCAGCTGGGGCAGGCCCACGGCCACCCCGTACAGCGACGAGGCCCGCCCGAGCCTCGACGGCTCCACGAGCTCGGCGACCAGCGCGCCCGAGGCCACCGTCAGCAGCCCGAAGCCGCAGCCGCGCACGGCCGTCACCGCGAGCACGCCGAGCACGCCGAACCCCGCACCCACCAGCGGCAGCACCAGCGCCGGTACCCCGAGCAGCGCGCACCCGGTCACCAGCACCCAGCGGTGCCCCCGGGTGCGCAGCAGGCTCGGTGTGCGCAGCTGCACGGCCACGGTGGCCGCCATGAACACCGCGGTGCACGCGCCCACGGCCACCGACCCGCCGCCGAGCTCGCTCACCTGCAGCGGCACCACCGGCAGCAGCAGCGTGAAGCTGCCGAACGAGAGCACGGTGGTGCCCATCAGGAGCAGGAACGCCCGGCTCAGCACGGGTCCGGCGCGCTCAGACGAGACGGAGCACGGCCGACGCGAGCGCGAGCAGGCACGCGAGGGCCGCGGCGACGGCCAGCGGCACGGAGGTCTTCCGGGCCGACCACGCACCGCCGGCGAAGAACCCGGCCAGCACGAGCAGCCCGACGACGACGACGTCGTTGCCGACCACGGCTACCGCGCGCCGTTCCGGTCGGTGCCCGCCATCACAGCGATCCCTTGGTGGACGGGACACCGGTCACCCGGGGGTCCGGCTCCACGGCCTGGCGCAGCGCCCGGGCCACGGCCTTGTACTCGGCCTCGGTGACGTGGTGCTGGTCGCGGCCGTGCAGCACCCGCACGTGCAGCGCGATCCGGGCGTGCGCGGCCAGCGCCTCGAACACGTGCCGGTTGATGACGGTCGCGTAGGGGGGCTCGCCGCCGCCACCGATGAGCGCGCCGAGCATGTGCTCCGGCTCCCCGGTGTGCACGCAGTAGGGCCGGCCGGACACGTCCACGGCGGCGTGCGCGAGGGCCTCGTCCATGGGGATGTAGGCGTCGCCGAAGCGGCGGATGCCGACCTTGTCCCCCAGCGCGGTGTGCAGCGCCTGGCCGAGCACGATGGCGGTGTCCTCGACGGTGTGGTGCGCCTCCACGTGGGTGTCCCCGGTGGCGGCCACCGTGAGGTCGAAGCAGCCGTGCACCCCGAACGCGGTGAGCATGTGGTCGAAGAACGGCACCCCGGTGCGCACGTCGACCACACCGGTGCCGTCCAGGTCGAGGGTGACGACGATGCTCGACTCGCGGGTCGTGCGCTCCACCCGGGCGGTGCGGGTCACTGGGGTCCTCCCTGGGGTTGCGTGGTCGTGCGCGGGGTGTCGAGCTCGGTGACGAGGTCGGCGGACGCTGCGAGGAAGGTGTCGTTCTCCCCGCGGAGGCCGATCGTCGCACGGAGGTGCCCGGCGATGCCCACGTCCCGGATGAGCACGCCGCGCTCCAGGTAGCCCCGCCACGCCGCGGGCGCATCGGTGAAGCGGCCGAGCAGCACGAAGTTCGCGTCGCTGGGCACCACCTGGAACCCCATGCCGGACAGCTCCTCCGACACCCGTTCGCGCTCGGCGGCGAGCTCGGCGACGGTGCCCAGGGTCTCGCTCGCGTGCCGGAGCGCCGCCCGGGCCGCCGCCTGGGTGACCACCGAGAGGTGGTAGGGCAGCCGCACCAGCAGCATCGCCTCCACCAGGGCAGGTGCGGCCACGAGGTACCCCAGCCGTCCGCCGGCGAACGCGAACGCCTTGCTCATGGTGCGGCTGACGACCACCCGGGACGGGAGCTCGGCGATCAGCTCGAGCGCGCTCGGGGCCGGGGAGAACTCCGCGTACGCCTCGTCCACCACGACGATGCCGGTTGCTGCGGTGGCGATGCGGCGCAGGTCGTCGAGGCTGGTCGACTGCCCCGTGGGGTTGTTGGGGCTGGTCACGAACAGGACGTCCGGACGGTGCTCGGCGATCGCGGCGACGGCGGCGTCGACGTCGAGGGAGAAGTCGGCCCGGCGCGGTGCGGGCAGCCACCTGGTGCGGGTGCCGCCGGAGATGACGGGGTGCATGGAGTAGCTCGGCTCGAAGCCCAGCGCGGTGCGCCCGGGCCCGCCGAAGGCCTGCAGCAGCTGCTGGAGGATCTCGTTGGAGCCGTTGGCCGCCCACACGTTGTCCACGGTGACGGCCACCCCCGTCTGGCGCACCAGGTACTCGGCGAGCTCGGTGCGCAGTCCCACGGCGTCGCGGTCGGGGTAGCGGTGCAGCCCGGAGGCCGCCACGCGCACCGCCTCGGCGACGTCGTCGACCAGGGCGGCAGAGGGCGGGTGCGGGTTCTCGTTGGTGTTGAGCCGCACGGCCACGTCCAGCTGTGGGGCGCCGTACGGGCTCGCGCCCACCAGCTCCGGACGGAGGGGGAGATCGGCGAGGGTGACGCGCTCCCCGATCGTCACGACCGGAACCGGGCGGTCACGGCCTCGCCGTGGGCGGGCAGGTCCTCCGCGTCGGCCAGGACCACCACGTGCCGGGCCACGTCGGCCAGGGCGGCCTCGGTGTACTCGACGAGGTGGATGCCGCGCAGGAAGGTCTGCACGCTGAGCCCGGAGCTGTGCCGCGCGCAACCCGCGGTGGGCAGCACGTGGTTGGACCCGGCGCAGTAGTCACCCAGGCTCACCGGCGACCACGGTCCGACGAAGATGGCGCCGGCGTTGCGGACGCGGCGGGCCACGACCGAGGCGTCCCGGGTCTGGATCTCCAGGTGCTCGGCGGCGTAGGCGTCCACGACCCGCAGCCCCTGCTCCACGTCGTCGACGAGCACGGTGCCGGACTGCCGGCCCGCCAGCGCCTCGCGGATGCGCTCGGTGTGCTTGGTGGCCGCCACCATCTCCACCAGCGCGGCGTCCACCGCGTCGGCCAGCTCGGGGCTGGTGGTGACCAGGACGCTCGCGGCGAGCACGTCGTGCTCGGCCTGGCTGACCAGGTCCGCGGCCACGTGCACCGCGTCGGCGGTGTCGTCGGCGAGCACGGCGATCTCGGTGGGCCCGGCCTCGGAGTCGATGCCGACCATGCCGCGCAGGATGCGCTTGGCCGCGGTGACGTAGATGTTGCCCGGGCCGGTGATGAGGTCGACGGGCTCCAGCACGTCGCCGGTGGTGTCGGTGCCACCCAGCGCCAGCAGCGAGATCCCCTGCGCCCCACCGACGGACCAGACCTCCTCGACGCCGAGCAGCGCGCACGCCGCGAGGATCGCGGGGTGCGGCCACCCGCCGTGGTCGGCCTGCGGCGGGGAGCAGACCACCAGCGAGCCGACCTCGGCCGCCTGGGCCGGCACCACGTTCATGACGACGCTGGAGGGGTAGACCGCGTTGCCCCCGGGGACGTAGAGCCCCACCCGCTCGACCGGCACCCAGCGCTCGGTGACCGTGCCCCCGGCGACGACCTGGGTGACGGTCTCGCTGCGTCGCTGGTCGGCGTGGACCGTGCGGCTGCGGGCGATGGACTCCTCGAGCGCGGCCCGCACGTCGGCGTCCAGGTGCTCCAGCGCCGCCGCGACAACGGGCCCCGGCACGCGCACGCTCGCCGGCCGGACCTTGTCGAAGCGCTCGCCGATCTCCAGCGCGGCGTCGACGCCGCGCGCCCGGACGTCGTCGACGATCGGGCGCACCGCGTGCAGCACGGCGTCCACGTCGACCTCGCCGCGCGGCAGGGTCGCGCGGAGCTCGGCGGTGGACGGGGTGGAGCCACGCAGGTCGGTGCGGGCGAGCACAGGAGCCTCCAGGGGGTGGGTCGAGCGGGGCCGAACGGCGATCTCAGTCTAGGTCGAGACCCAGATCCAGCACGGTCACCGAGTGGGTCAGGGCACCGACGGCGACGAAGTCCACCCCGGTGCGGGCGTAGTCCCCGGCCGCGGCCAGGGTCAGCCCGCCGGAGGACTCCAGGCCGGTCCGCGGGGCCACGGCGTCGCGCCGGCGCACGGCCTCGGCCGTGGTGGGGACGTCGAAGTTGTCCAGCAGGACGAGCTCGGCGCCCTCGGCGAGCACCGCGTCGAGCTGGTCGAGGGAGTCGACCTCGACCTCGCAGTGCAGCCCGGGAGCGGCGGCACGCACGAGCCTCATGGCCTCGACGACCCCGCCGGCGGCCACCACGTGGTTGTCCTTGATCAGCGCCGCGTCGCCGAGAGCCATCCGGTGGTTCACCCCGCCCCCGGTGCGGACGGCGTACTTCTGCAGCTGACGCAGCCCCGGCAAGGTCTTGCGGGTGTCCCGGATGCGGCAGTGCGTGCCGGCCACCGCGCGCACCCACGCGTCCGTGGCGGTGGCCACGCCCGACAGGTGGCAGAGCAGGTTCAGCATGGTGCGCTCGGCGGTGAGCAGCCCGGCCGCGGGTGCGGTGACGACCAGGGTGGGCTCGCCCGGCACGGCGGGGTCGCCGTCGGCCCCGAGGTGCACGAGCTCGCGATCCTCACCCAGCACCAGGTCCAGCACCGCCACGGCCACCCCGAGCCCGGCGAGCACCCCGCGCTCGCGCGGAACCACGGACCCGGTGGCACGGGCCGTCGGGCCGACCGTCGACAGCGTGGTCACGTCCGGGCCCAGGCGCAGGTCCTCCTCGAGCGCGGTCGCCACCACGCGGACGACGTCGTCGACGTCCAGGCCCTGGCGCTCGAGCAGCTCGACGGTGGACGGGGCGAGGGTGCGGCCTCCCGGCACGGTCATGCCGCCGCCCCCACGGTCTCGACGAGCACGGGTGTCCCCTCGGGGTCCAGCCGCAGGGTGGTGCTGCGGCGCAGAGCTTCCCGTGCGGCGGGGTGATCGGTGCGCAGGTGGCAGCCGCGGCTCTCCGTGCGGGCCGTCGCGGCCGCGACCAGCGCACGGGCGACGGTGGTGAGGGTGGCATCCTCCACGCCCCGTCGGTCCACCGGGGTGCGGTGCGGAGCACCGGCCAGCACCCCGGCGGCGTGGGCGAGCCCGTCGGCGTCACGGCCGAGGCTGGCCCGGTCGGTCATCAGCTCCTGCAGCGCGGCGCGGTCTGCGGTCGGCACCGCCGGTGCACCCGGGTCGCCGGCCTCGACCCGGCCGACCTCCACCACTCTGCCGAGGGCGACCACGGCGGCACGCTCCCCCAGCACGAGCCCCTCCAGCAGGCTGTTCGAGGCGAGACGGTTGGCCCCGTGCAGGCCGGTGCGGGCCACCTCCCCGGCCGCGAGCAACCCGACGACGGTGGTGCGGCCGTGGAGGTCGGTGACCACGCCGCCGCAGGAGTAGTGGGCGGCCGGGGCAACGGGAACGAGGTCGGTGGAGGGATCGAGGCCGACCTCGGCGCAGGCGGCGTGCACGGTCGGGAAGCGCCCTGCGAAGCCGGTCAGCGCGCGGGCGTCCAGCAGCACGTGGTCGGTGCCGGCTGCCCGCATGCGGGCGGTGATGGCACCGGCGACCACGTCGCGGGGGGCCAGGTCGCCCAGGGGGTGCACGCCCGCGGTCACCGAGCGTCCGTCGAGGTCCACGAGCACCGCACCCTCGCCGCGGACTGCCTCGGTGACCAGCGGTCGCTGGCCCGCTCCCCCGGTGGCGAACAGCACCGTCGGGTGGAACTGGACGAACTCCAGGTCGCTGACGAGCGCTCCGGCGGCCAGCGCCAGGGCGACGCCGTCCCCGGTCGCGACGTCGGGGTTCGTGGTGGCCGAGTAGAGGTGCCCGAGCCCACCGGTGGCCAGCAGCACCACCGGTGCGTGGAGCACGCCCGTCGCGCCGCCCGCGTCGAGGACCGCGAGCCCGTGCACCGACCCGTCCGGCCCGAGCAGCACCCGGGTGGCGGTGTGCCGTTCCAGCACGGCGAGCCCGGCGCCGGCCGTCGCGGCGACCCTGCCCACGGCGCCGGCCGTCGCGGCGACCCTGCCCACGGCGCCGGCCGTCGCGGCGACCAGTGCCCGCTGCACCTCCGCCCCCGTCGCGTCACCCCCTGCGTGCACGACGCGGCGGAAGGAGTGCCCACCCTCCCGGGTGCGCGCGCTGGTGCCGTCCGGGTTGGTGTCGAAGTGCGCGCCGCGAACGACGAGCCGCTCCACGGCAGCTCCACCCGCGGCCACGACCGAGCGCACGGCCGCCTCGTCGCACAGCCCGCCGCCGGCCGCCAGGGTGTCGCGCACGTGGTCCTCAACGGTGTCCCCGGCGGCCAGCGCCTCGGCACCGACCACCGCGATCCCGCCCTGCGCCCAGGCCGTCGACGAGTCGTCCACGTCACCCTTGCTGACCACCAGCACACGCAGACCAGCGGCCTGCGCGGCGAGCGCCGCCGTCAGCCCGGCGACGCCGCTGCCCACGACGACGAGGTCGGCGTGTGCCTCCCACGACCGGCTCACTCCCCACGCCCCGGGGTGCCGATCGCGATCATCCGCTCGACGGCACCGCGCGCGGCCGCCGCGGTGGCCTCGTCGACGTGCACCTCGTCGCGACCCTCGACCAGGCACCGCAGCAGGGCCGCGGGAGTGATCATCTTCATGTACCGGCAGGAGGCCTTGTCGTTGACCGCCTGGAAGTCGATCTCCGGAGCGGCCTTGCGCAGCTGGTGCAGCATGCCGACCTCCGTCGCCACGAGGACCTGCCGCGCGCTGGACGCTCGTGCTGCCGTGAGCATCCCGCCCGTGGACAGGATGCGCACCTTCTCGTCGGGCACGATGCCCTCGCCGGCCAGGTACAGCGCAGACGTGGCGCAGCCGCACTCGGGGTGCACGTAGAGCTCGGCGCCCGGGTGGCTGCGGACCTGGGCCGCCAGCTCGTCACCGTTGATGCCGGCGTGCACGTGGCACTCGCCCGCCCACACCTGGATGTTGGTGCGTCCGGTCCGGCGCTGGACGTGCGCGCCGAGGAACTGGTCGGGCAGGAACAGCACCGGCGTGTCCGGTGAGATGCTCTCGATGACCTCGACGGCGTTGGAGGACGTGCAGCAGATGTCGGTGAGCGCCTTGACCTCTGCCGTCGTGTTCACGTAGCTGACGACCACGGACCCCGGGTTCTCGGCCTTCCACGCGCGCAGCTGGGCGGCGTCGATGGAGTCGGCCAGCGAGCAGCCGGCGCGCTCGTCGGGGATGAGCACCGTCTTGGCGGGGCTGAGGATCTTCGCGGTCTCGGCCATGAAGTGCACACCGCAGAAGACGATGGTGCCGGCGTCGGACTCGGCCGCGATCCGCGACAGCGCGAGCGAGTCCCCCACGTGGTCGGCGACGTCCTGGATGGCCGGCAGCTGGTAGTTGTGGGCCAGGAGCACCGCTCCCCGCCGGGCGGCGAGCTCGCGCACCTGGGCGGCCCACGCTGCGTCGGGCTCCACCCCGGTGTAGCCCGCCTCGGTGTTGCGGACGCCGTCGAGAACGGACGCTGCAGTCATCACGCACTCCTCCTGCCGGTCTGCCGGACTGGACGTCCGGCAGGTTTTCGACTTACGATCGAAAACATGACAGATGGTAGCACCGCACACGAGGTCCTCGCCGTGGTGCTCCAGGTGCGGGCGGTCCCGGGCGCCTCCGGGCAGGACACCACGGCGCACGAGCTGTGCGTGCTGCTGTGGCAGCGCGCCCAGGAACCCGGGGCCGGGCTGTGGGCGCTTCCCGGGGGGCGGCTGCGCGGTGACGAGGACGTCGAGACCTCCGCCCACCGCCAGCTGGCCGAGAAGGTCGACGTGCGGGAGGTGGCCCACCTGGAGCAGCTCGCGGTGTTCTCGCAGCCCGACCGGGTGCCCGGGCCGCGCACCGTCGCCTCCACCTTCCTGGGGCTCGTCCCCTCCCCCGCCGACCCGCAGCTGCCGGCGGACACCGCCTGGCACCCGGTGGACCGGCTGCCCCCCATGGCCTTCGACCACGGCACCGTCGTGGAGCGCGGCACCAGCCGGCTGCGGCACAAGCTGTCCTACACCAACATCGGCTTCGCGCTCGCGCCGGCGGAGTTCACCGTGTCCACCCTCCGGGAGATCTACGAGACGACGCTGGGCCACCCGGTGGACCCCACGAACCTGCAGCGGGTGCTCGGCCGCCGAGGGGTGCTGACCCCCACCGGCACCACGACCCGGCCAGGCCCGCACGGCGGGCGGCCGGCGGCGCTGCACCGCTTCGCGGAGTCCACGCTGCGCGTCACCGACGCCTTCGCCGCCCTGCGCCCGCCCGCCTGAGCACCACGCGGGCACCCAGCGGGGCACCCAGCGGGGCACCCCGACCGGACGTACGGTTGCCCCGTGTTCGAGACGATTCCACTGTTCCCGCTGGGGACGGTGCTGCTGCCGGGAGCGCAGCTCCCCCTCCACATCTTCGAGCCCCGCTACCGGGCGCTGACCACCGACCTCGTCACGGGCGCCCGCCCGGGACGGAGCTTCGGGGTGGTCGCTGTTCGGCCCGGCTGGACCGCGTCGGAGGGCGACCAGGACGCGCTGCACGCCGTGGGCTGCACCGCCCGGCTCAAGGAGGTCCAGCGCCTCCCGGACGGCCGCTTCGACGTGGTCACGACCGGCGAGCGGCGCTTCCGCGTCCTGTCCGTCGACACCACCACGGCGCCCTACCTCCTGGCCTCCGTCGACTGGCTGCCGGACACGCCGCCCAGTGGCGCCGAGGAGCAGGACCTCGTCCCGGCGCTGGTCCACGCCGCCCGCGGGGCCCACCACACGTACTGCCGGGTCGCGTGGAAGCGTGACGACTGGGACGCACCCGACCACGACGTCGACCCCTCGGTGCTCTCGCACCTGCTGGCCGCCGACTGCCTGCTCCCCCTCGACGACCGGCAGGAGCTGCTCGAGGAGACCTCGAGCCTGGGTCGTCTCCGGCTGGTGCGCCGACTGGTGGTCCGCGAGACCGAGATCCTGCGCCAGCTCCGCGCGGTTCCGGTGCCGCTGGAGCAGATCCTGCAGCCGGTGACGTTGAACTGATCCTGGCCTGCCGCGGCGGGGTGCGCACCCGCCAGACCGGGTGACCGCCGGGCGGACGTCAGCTCGCAACCCGACGGCGGGGGCGGTCGGTCAGGCGGCGGGTGCGGAGCCCTGCGCGTCAGCACCTGCTGGTACCGGGCCCACCCGGCGGTCCGCGGCTGCAGGACCCAGGTCGTCGTCGTGGGTGAAGGCCAGCAGCACGGTGTGGGCCAGCGCCGCACCGAAGGGCTGGACGAGGACGAAGGCCCAGCTGCCCAGCTCGGGCGCTGACTCCGTGGTCGACCCGGTCGCGGCTGCGGCGACCCGGCCGCTGTAGCGCAGGTGGCCGACGCCGAGACCGACCAGCTCGGCGACGACCGCGGCCAGCAGCGAGCCCAGGACCACGGTCAGCAGCAGCGGCACCCCGCGGTGGCGCCGCAGGACGAACCACGACATCCCCCCCGCGAGCAGACCCACCACCAGGCTGCCCAGCGCGAACACCACCGCCGCGTCGAACCGGCTGCGGGCCTCGGGGTCCAGCGGGGTCGCGGAACCGTCCCGGAGGATCCCGACCGGCAGAGAGGGGGACAGCAGGGCCCACGCCGCACCGAGCACCGCTGCCAGCACCACGAGGACCAGCACCACGAGGACCAGCACCCGCCGGACGTGTGCACCGGGCTCCGACCGGGACATCACCGGCCCGCGCCCACGTCGGTCGAGTCGGTGACCCCGTGCCGGGAGCACCGGGACCACCAGCCGTCGGGGCGCACCTGCACCACCATCCGGCGGCCGCACGCCGCGCAGAACCGCGGCGGCTCCAGCGAGAGCACGGCCTCGCACGCCGGGTGCGGACCGTCGGCCCCGCCGCACGCGGTGCAGAAGCCCGCCCCCACGTCCACCGTCACAGGGTGTCGTTGAGGGCCTTGATCGGCATCTTGAGCTCGCCGAGCAGGTCGATGTCGCTCTCGGCCGGGCGGCCCAGGGTGGTGAGGTAGTTGCCGACGATGACGGCGTTGATGCCGCCGAGCATCCCCTTCCGCGCGCCGAGGTCGCCCAGCGTGATCTCCCGACCGCCCGCGAACCGGAGCACGGTCCGCGGCAGCGCGAGCCGGAACGCGGCCACCGCGCGCAGGGCGTCGACCGCCGGCAGCACCTCGAGATCGCCGAACGGGGTGCCCGGGCGCGGGTTGAGGAAGTTCAGCGGCACCTCGTCCGGGACGAGCGCGGCGAGGTCGGCGGCGAACTCCGCGCGCTGCTCCAGGGTCTCCCCCATGCCGAGGATGCCGCCGCAGCAGACCTCCATGCCGGCCTCGCGGACCATGCGCAGGGTCTCCGAGCGCTCCTCCCACGAGTGGGTGGTGACCACGTTCGGGAAGTGGCTGCGGGCGGTCTCCAGGTTGTGGTTGTAGCGGTGCACGCCCATTGCGGCGAGCTCGTCCACCTGCTCCTGGGTGAGCATGCCCAGCGAGCAGGCGATGTTGATGTCGACCTCGTTGCGGATGGCCTCGATGCCCGCAGCCACCTGGGCCATCAGCCGGGCGTCCGGACCGCGCACCGCGGCGACGATGCAGAACTCCGTGGCGCCGGACTTCGCGGTCTGCTTGGCCGCCTCGACCAGGCTCGGCACGTCCAGCCACGCCGAGCGCACCGGCGAGGTGAACAGCCCCGACTGGGAGCAGAAGTGGCAGTCCTCTGGGCAGCCGCCGGTCTTCAGGCTGATGATCCCCTCGACCTCGACCTCGGGACCGCACCAGCGCATCCGCACGTCGTGGGCCAGCGCCAGCAGGTCGTCGAGCTCGGAGTCGGGCAGCCGGAGCACGGCCAGCACCTGCTCCTGGGTCAACGGCTCACCGCGCTCCAGCACCTGCTCGCGGGCCACACCGAGGATCCCGGTCAGCTCGGCCACGGAGGTCTCGGAAGTTGCGGTCACAGGTGTTCTCCTCGCCAGAGCTGGTCTCACGGGACACCGCTCACGGGGCCCGTCGCACGTCCCCCGCAGTCTGCCTCATGTCCCGGGAGCCCCCGTCCGCACCCACGTGCCGCCGAGCGAGGGGGCGAGCCACTGCCCGGCGAGCGCCCGGAACTCCACCCCGCCCATCCGGCCCACCCCCGCCGGGACCACGCCGAGCAGCGGCACGCCCGTCACCAGGGGCAGGTCGTCGAGGTTGCAGCGCTCGGCCAGACCGGGCGTCGCGGGCCAGCTGCCCACCACCACGCCTCGGCAGTCCACCCCTCGCGCGGCCAGCGCGGCCACGGTGAGCTCGGCGTGGTTCAGCGTGCCCAGGCCGGCCGCGGCGACCACGACCACGGGGGCGCCCAGCGCGACGGCCACGTCGAGCAGGGTGAACGCCCCGAGGCGCACGAGCAGCCCGCCGGCACCCTCGACGATGGTCGTGGCGTGCGCGTCGTCCAGCGCCCGCACGGCCCCGGTGAGCACGTCCTGCTCCAGCAGCGGCAGTCCGGCCCGGCGCGCAGCGGTGTCCGGGGCGAGCGGATCCGGGTAGCGGGCCAGCTCACGGGTGGTCACCGGTCCGGCCAGCCGCTCGACCTCCGCGAGATCACCCGGCTCGCCCGGCCCCACCCCGGTCTGGGCGGGCTTGCACACCGCGACGGGTCCCGGGGCGAGCGCGGCCAGCGCGGCGGTGACCACCGTCTTGCCCACGTCGGTGGACGTGCCGGTCACCACCAGGATGCTCACAGGACCTCCGCCAGCACGGCAGCCACCAGGTCGAGCTCGGTGTCGGTGAGGTCGGCCCGGGCGGTCAGCCGCAGCCGCGAGGTCCCCTCCGGCACCGAGGGCGGGCGGAAGCAGCCCACCCGCAGGCCGAGCTCGGCGCACCGGCGCGCCGCGGCCAGGGCCACGTGCGGGTCGCCCAGCACCACCGACACCACCGCCGAGGTCGGCACGGGGACCCCTGCGGCGGAGGCGATCCGCGCCGCCCGGTCGAGCACGGCGGTGGCCAGCTCCGGCTCGGCCCGCAGGACGTCCAGCGCCGCGTGCGCGGCCCCCACCGCGGCGGGGGCGAGCGCGGTGTCGAAGATGAAGCTGCGCGCGGAGTCCACCAGGTGCGCCACCACCGGCGCCGCCCCGAGGACCGCACCGCCCTGGCTGCCGAGGGACTTGGACAGCGTCAGGGTGAGCACCACGTCCGGCTCCCCCGCCAGGCCCACCTCCTCGACCAGCCCGCGCCCACCGCGGCCGCGCACGCCGAGCCCGTGCGCCTCGTCGGCCACCAGCACCGCACCGTGCGCCCGGCACACGTCGTGCAGCTCGCGCAGCGGGGCGAGGGTCCCGTCCACGCTGGAGACCGAGTCGCACAGCACGAGGGCGCGCGGCTCGGTGCGCCCGGCCAGCGCGGCCCGCACCGCCTCCACGCCGTCGGTGACCACGACCCGGGCCCGGGACAGCCGGCAGGCGTCGACCAGCGAGGCGTGGCTGCCCGCGTCGGAGACCACGAGCGAGCCCGGCCCGCTCAGCGCGGTGACCACCCCGAGGTTGGCGGTGTAGCCGGAGGAGAACACCAGCGCGGCCTCGGACCCGACGAACTCCGCCAGCGCGGCCTCCAGCGCGGTGTGCGCCGCCGTGGTCCCGGTGACCAGGCGCGACCCGGTGGAGCCGGCGCCCCAGGTGCGCAGCGCCGCCACCGCGGCCTCCACCACCCGGGGGTCGTGGTGCAGACCCAGGTAGTCGTTGGACGCGAGGTCGAGCAGCGGGCTCACCGGCGCCCGGTCCACGAGCTCGCGCCGCACCCCCCCGGCCCGCCGCGCGGCCTCGTGGGGCACCAACCACTGCAACGACTCGGGCAGGTCCACGAGGGTGGAGACTACGGCGGCCGCGACTCAGCCCGCCGAGGCCGCCGCCAGGACGCCCCGGGAGATCTGCGCCACGTCCGCGGGGGTGCAGACGAACGGCGGCATCACGTAGACCAGGTCCCGGAACGGCCGCAGCCACACGCCCTCGGCGACCGCTGCCGCCGTCGCCGCGGCCACGTCCACGGGGTGGTCGAGCTGCACCACGCCGATCGCCCCGAGCACGCGCACGTCGGTCACCCCCGGCAGCGACCGGGCCGGGGCGAGACCGGTGCGCAGCCCGGCCGACACCGCCGCCACCTCGGCCCGCCAGTCCCGCGAGAGCAGCAGCGACACCGATGCCGAGGCCACCGCACAGGCCAACGGGTTGCCCATGAACGTCGGGCCGTGCAGGAGCCCGCCGGCCTCCCCGGAGCTGATCGACGCCGCGAGCTCGGGGGTGCACAGGGTGGCCGCGAGGGAGAGGTAGCCCCCGGTCAGCGCCTTGCCCACGCACAGCACGTCCGGGCTGATCCCGGCGTGGTCGGCGGCGAACAGCTCCCCGGTGCGACCGAAGCCGGTGGCGATCTCGTCGAGGACCAGCAGGACGTCGTGGGTCAGGCACAGCTCGCGGAGCACGTGCAGGTAGCGCGGGTCGTGGAAGCGCATCCCCCCGGCGCCCTGGACGACCGGCTCGACGATGACGGCCGCCAGGGTGTCCGCGTGCTCGGCGATGACGTCCGAGAGGTGCTGCACGTAGGCGGTGGACATCTCGGCCGGCGGGGCGTCGGCGAAGACCTGCGGCACCAGCACGTCGGTCCACTGGGAGTGCATGCCACCGTCGGGGTCGCACACGCTCATCGGGGTGAACGTGTCCCCGTGGTACCCACCCCGCCACGTCATCAGCCGGTGCTTCTCACCCCGTCCGCGGGAGCGCCAGTGCTGCAGGCACATCTTGACCGCGACCTCCACGGCCACCGAGCCGGAGTCGGAGAGGAACACGTGCTCCAGCCCGGCCGGGGTGATCTCCACGAGCTGCCGGGCCAGGCGCACGGCGGGCTCGTGGGTGAGGCCGCCGAACATCACGTGGCTCATCCGGCCCAGCTGGTCGGTGACCGCGGCGTCCAGCACCGGGTGGCGGTAGCCGTGCACCGCGGCCCACCAGCTGCTCATGCCGTCCACCAGCTCGGTGCCGTCGGCCATGGTCAGCCGGACCCCCTGGGCGGAGGCCACCACCCGGGGTGCCGTTGCGGCCGGCACCGCACCGTAGGGGTGCCACACGTGCGCGGCGTCCAGCGCGAGGATCTGCTCGGTGCTCAGGTGCGGGGTGTTCACGAGGGTGACGCTAGGACCTCCAGCTGGAGCACCACCGGCCGGTGGTCGCCGACGTCCACGGTCACGGCCCGCTGCGCGGCGGCGCCCCAGCCCGCCCCGTGCACGAGCGCGTGGTCCAGCGCCACCTTCGGGTTCGACGCCGGGTAGGTGGGCCCGGCCGAGAGCCGCCGCCAGCCCCGGGCGGCCAGGTCCACCACGGGTGCGGGCAGGTTGAGGTCCCCGAGCAGCACCACCGGCCGGCCGGGCAGGGCGAGCCAGCGCAGCGCCCGACGCAGCTGCAGCACGTTCCACCCGGGCACGAAGGACAGGTGCGCGGTGGCCACGGTGACCACCGTGCCGTCCACGTCGACGTCGGCGGCCAGCACCACCCGGGGCTCGTCGCGCAGGGGCACGGGAACCGGGACCCCGGGCACCACCACCAGCCCGGGCACCGGGGACCCGCGCAGCACGAGCACCCGGGAGGCGAGGACCGGTCGGCGGCTGAGCATCGACACCCCGAACCGTGGACCCGCGTCACCGGCGCGCACCGGGCGCCACGCCCCGCCCGGCGTGCCGCTCACCGTCGGGGCGAACCGGTGCCACACCGCACCGGTCGCCGCCGCGAGCACCGCGGTCTGGTCGGCTCCCCCGCTGCGGGGCTGGGCGTCGTCCACCTCCTGCACCCCGAGGACGTCCGCGTCCAGGACCCGGGCGGCCGCGGCGAGGTCTCCACCGCGCCCGCTCTGGACGTTCCACGATGCGACGGTGAGCTGGGGGTGGGACACCCGGTGATGGTGCGACACGACGGCCACGGGCGCCCGGTGGCCGCCTCCCCGCCCCCTGAGGGCGCGTGCGGGTCGGTTGCGCCCACTATTGTTCCTCCCCATGGCTGACTCCCCCGACCTCGTCGAGCACCCCGTGTGGCCCGGTACCGCCTACCCGCTGGGAGCCACCTACGACGGCACCGGGACCAACTTCGCGATCTTCTCCGAGGTCGCGGACGCCGTGGAGCTCTGCCTCGTCGCCGACGACGGCACCGAGACGCGGGTGCCGCTGGAGGAGGTCGACGGCTTCGTCTGGCACGGCTACCTCCCGCTCGTGCAGCCCGGCCAGCGCTACGGCTACCGGGTGCACGGCCCGTACGACCCGCTCGCCGGTCAGCGCTGCGATCCCAGCAAGCTCCTGCTCGACCCCTACGGGAAGGCGTTCGACGGGGCCTTCGACGGGGACCCGTCGCTGCACTCCTACGACTTCGACGACCCGACCCGTCGCAACACCGAGGACTCGTCCGCCCACACGATGACGACCGTCGTGATCAACCCGTTCTTCGACTGGGACTCCGACCGCCACCCGAGGCGGCCCTACAGCGAGACCGTGATCTACGAGGCCCACGTCAAGGGCATGACCATGACCCACCCGGACGTCCCGGAGGGCATGCGGGGCACCTACGCGGGCCTGGCCCACCCGGCCGTGCTCGCCCACCTCAAGGGTCTGGGCATCACGGCCATCGAGCTCATGCCGGTGCACCAGTTCCTGCAGGACCAGACCCTGCTGGACAAGGGTCTGCGGAACTACTGGGGCTACAACAGCTTCGGCTTCCTGGCCCCGCACCACGAGTACACCTCGAACCCGCTGCCCGGCGCGGCCGTCAGCGAGTTCAAGGCGATGGTGCGCACGTTCCACGAGGCGGGCATCGAGGTCATCCTCGACGTGGTCTACAACCACACCGCCGAGGGCAACCACATGGGGCCCACCATCATGTTCCGCGGCATCGACAACCAGGCCTACTACCGCCTCGTCGAGGGTGACGAGCAGCACTACATGGACTACACGGGCACCGGCAACAGCCTCAACGTCCGCCACCCGCACGCCCTGCAGCTGATCATGGACTCGCTGCGCTACTGGGTCACCGAGATGCACGTGGACGGCTTCCGGTTCGACCTCGCCTCGGCCCTGGCCCGCGAGCTGCACGACGTCGACAAGCTCAGCGCGTTCTTCGACCTCGTCCAGCAGGACCCGATCGTCAGCCAGGTCAAGCTCATCGCCGAGCCGTGGGACGTGGGCGAGGGCGGCTACCAGGTGGGCAACTTCCCGTCGCTGTGGACGGAGTGGAACGGCAAGTACCGCGACACCGTGCGGGACTACTGGCGGGGCGAGGACTCCACCATCGGCGAGTTCGCCGCGCGGCTGACCGGCTCGGCCGACCTCTACGAGGACTCCAGCCGCCGCCCCGGCGCGAGCATCAACTTCGTCATCGCCCACGACGGCTTCACCCTGGCCGACCTCGTGTCCTACAACGACAAGCACAACGAGGCCAACGGCGAGGGCTCCCAGGACGGCGAGAGCCACAACCGCTCCTGGAACTGCGGGGTGGAGGGCCCCACCGACGACCCCGAGGTGCTCGAGCTCCGCGCCCGCCAGCAGCGCAACGTGCTGACCACGCTGCTGCTGAGCCAGGGCACTCCGATGATCGCCCACGGCGACGAGCTCGGCCGGACCCAGCAGGGCAACAACAACGTGTACTGCCAGGACTCCGAGCTGGCCTGGATGGACTGGGAGGCCGCCGCCACGCAGCCGAACCTGGACCTGACCGCGTTCACCGCACGGGTCATCGCCCTGCGCGCGGCGCACCCGGTGTTCCGGCGCCGGCGCTTCTTCGAGGGTCGCCCGGTGAGCTCGGCGGACAAGATGCGCGACATCACCTGGCTCACCCCCGCGGGCACGTACATGGCCGAGGAGGACTGGGACTCCGGCTTCGGCAAGTCGATCGCGGTGTTCCTCAACGGTGAGGGCATCCCCGACAAGGACGTCCGCGGCGAGCGCGTGGTCGACGACTCGTTCCTGCTGTGCTTCAACGCACACCACGAGGACCTGGAGTTCCAGACCCCCGACGGCCGCTTCGCCCAGGAGTGGACGGTGGTGCTGGACACCACGGCTCGTACGGGCGAGCGGGACGACGAGACCGCCGTCGTCGAGGCCGGCACCGGCACCACCGTGGCCGCGCGCTCGGTGCTCGTCCTGCGCAAGACGGCCTAGGACCGGTAGGCAGGACCCGTGAGCCCCCACACCCCGTCCACGCCCGTGCTGTCCACCTACCGCCTCCAGCTGCACGGCCCGGACGCGGCGGGCGCCGGGCCCTCGCTGTCCCTGACCGACGCCACCGCGCTCGTGCCGCACCTCGACGCGCTGGGGGTCAGCCACCTGTACGCCTCGCCCATCCTCACCCCGGCCGTCGGCTCCCAGCACGGGTACGACGTGGTCGACCCGACCACGGTCTCGGCGGCCATCGGCGGTCCGGCGGCCCTGGACGAGCTGGTGGCGGCACTGCGGGCCCGGGGCATGGGCCTGGTGGTGGACATCGTCCCCAACCACGTCGGCGTGGAGACCCCCGCCGAGAACGCGTGGTGGTGGGACGTCCTGCGGCAGGGACGGGACTCCCCGCTCTCGGAGTACTTCGACATCGACTGGAGCCCGGACAACGGCGCGGACGGCAAGATCGCGCTGCCGGTGCTGGGCTCGGCCGAGGACGTCGCCGAGCTCACGGTGGTCGCCTCGGGGGACGAGACCGAGCTGCACTTCTACGACCACCGCTTCCCCGTCGCCCCCGGCACCGGCGACGGCACCCCGCAGGAGGTGCACGAGCGGCAGGCCTACCGGCTGGTGCCCTGGCAGGCCGGGCTGGTCGGCTACCGCCGCTTCTTCCACGTCAACGGCCTCGCCGCGCTGCGGCAGGAGGACCCGGCGGTGTTCGACGCCACCCACGTCGAGATCGCCCGCTGGGCGGCGGAGGACCTGGTCGACGGCATCCGGGTGGACCACCCCGACGGCCTCGCGGACCCCGTCGGCTACCTGGGTCGCCTGCGCGACGTGCTCGGCCCCGACCGCTGGCTCGTGGTGGAGAAGATCCTGGCCACCGACGAGGCGCTGGACGCCGCCCTGCCCGTTGCCGGCACCACCGGCTACGACGCGCTGCGCGAGATCGGCGGGGTGTTCGTGGACCCCGCCGGGGCGGCGGTCCTCGGGGCGATGTCGGCCGAGCGCACCGGTTCCGCCGGGGACGCCGCAGACCTGCGGGCCCAGGAGCACGTGCTCAAGCGCAGCGTGGCCCGGGAGGGCCTGCGACCCGAGCTGGAGCGCTGCGTGCGGGCGATCGGGTCCGGCGACGTGGCGCACGAGCTCCTGGTGGACGCGGTGGTGGAGCTGGTCGCCTCCGTGCCGGTGTACCGCGCCGACTACCCGTCCCTGGCGGGGCTGCTGCCCGGGGTGGTCGCCCGGGTCGCGGCCGAGCACCCCGGGCTGGCTCCTGCCCTGGACCGGGTGGCCGCGGCCCTCATCGCCGGTGGCGAGGCGGCGACGCGCTTCCAGCAGGTGTGCGGTGCGGTCACGGCCAAGGGCGTGGAGGACTGCCTGTTCTACCGGACGACCCGGCTGACCAGCCTGCAGGAGGTGGGCGGGGACCCCGGGCGCTTCGGCGCGAGCCCCGCGGAGATGCACCTCGCCGCGGCGGAGCGCGCCCGGCTGTGGCCGGCGGCCATGACCACCCTGAGCACGCACGACACCAAGCGTGGCGAGGACGTGCGCGCCCGGATCACCGTGCTCTCGGAGGTGCCCGAGCTGTGGGCGGCCGCCGTGGCCCGCTGGGAGGAGGTGGCCCCGTCCCCGGACGGCGCGATGGGTTCCCTGCTGTGGCAGGCACTGCTGGGGGTGTGGCCGGCCGACGGACGCACCGCCGCCGACGTGCCCGAGCTGCGCGTGCGGGTGCACGCCTACGCCGAGAAGGCCGTCCGCGAGGCGGGCACGCGCACCGGGTGGAACGCCGTGGACGAGGCGTGGGAGGCCGAGCTGCACGCCTGGCTCGACGCGGTGCTGGACGGGCCCGTCGCGGCCTCGGTCACCCAGCTGGTGGCTGATCTCGCCCCCGCGGGCTGGTCGAACGCGCTGGGCCAGAAGCTCCTCCAGCTCGCGGGCCCCGGGGTGCCGGACGTCTACCAGGGCACCGAGCTCTGGGAGGACTCCCTGGTGGATCCGGACAACCGGCGCGAGGTCGACCACGTGCACCGCGCCGAGCTGCTGGCCGGGCTCGAGGGCTCCGCGCAGGAGAACCGGGTTCCCGCCGTGGACGCCACGGGCGCGGCCAAGCTGCTGGTGGTCAGCCGGGTGCTGCGGCTGCGCCGGGAGCAGCCGCAGCACTTCGTGGGCGGCACGTACTCCCCCGTGCTCGCGGAGGGCCCCGCGGCCGCGCACCTCGTCGGCTTCCTGCGCGGCGACGGTGTGGTGGCTCTGGCCACCCGCCTCCCGCGCAGCCTCGACACGTGGGCGGGCACCACGCTGGACCTGCCCGAGGGCAGGTGGACCGACCACCTGACCGGCGCGGTGCACACCGGGACCGTCGAGGTGGGCGGGGTGCTCGACGCCCTGCCCGTGGCCCTGCTCGTCCGCGGCTGACCAGGAGGTCCGGCTGGGCGGCTGGGCGGCTGGGCGGCTGGGCGGCTGGGCGGCTGGGCGGCTGGGCGCCACGGTTCGCGTCCGGCCGTCCCAGCCGCCAGGATCGTCCGGGTGAGCCACCACTTCGCCGTCTGGGCCCCCACCCCGTCCGCCGTGCGCGTGCTCGTCGACGGGACCGCGCACCCGATGTCCGCCGCCGAGGACGGTTGGTGGCACGCCGACGTCGACGCGGCGGGACCGGGCAGCCGCTACGGGTTCCTGCTCGACGAGAGCACCGTCCCCCTGCCGGACCCCCGCTCGCCGCGCCAGCCGGACGGGGTGCACGAGCTCTCCCAGGTCCACGAGCTGGACCCGGCTGCGTGGACCGACCAGTCGTGGACGGGCCGTCCGCTGGCCGGCAGCAGCGTCTACGAGCTGCACGTGGGCACCTTCACCACCGAGGGCACCTTCGACGCGGCGATCGCCCGGCTCGACCACCTGGTGGACCTCGGGGTCGACCTGGTGGAGCTCATGCCGGTCAACGGGTTCAACGGCACCCACAACTGGGGCTACGACGGCGTGCTCTGGTACACCGTCCACGAGGGCTACGGCGGCCCGGACGGCCTGCAGCGGTTCGTGGATGCCGCCCACGGCAAGGGCTTGGGCGTGCTGCTGGACGTGGTCTACAACCACCTCGGTCCCTCGGGGAACTACCTGGAGCGCTTCGGTCCGTACCTCTCCGAGGCCGGCGGCAACACCTGGGGCCGCAGCATCAACCTCTCCGGGCCCAGCTCGGGCGAGGTGCGCAGCTACGTCCTGGAGAACGCGCTGGGGTGGATGGAGCGCTTCCACGTCGACGGGCTGCGGCTGGACGCGGTGCACGCCCTGGTCGACGAGACGGCCACCCACCTGCTGGAGGAGCTCGCCGTGCGCACCGAGTCGCTGTCGGCGCACGTGGGTCGTCCGCTCACGCTCATCGCCGAGAGCGACCTCAACGACCCGCGGCTGGTCACCCCGCGGGAGGCGGGCGGCTACGGGCTCACCGCGCAGTGGTGCGACGACCTGCACCACGCCATCCACACCGCCGTCACCGGCGAGCGCCAGGGCTACTACGCCGACTTCGGCTCGATGGAGACCCTGGCGACCACCCTGCGCCGGGCCTACTTCCACGCCGGCACGTGGTCGAGCTTCCGGCAGCGGGTGCACGGACGGCCGATCGACCCGCGGGTCACGCCCGCCTCGCGGTTCCTCGCCTACACCAGCGACCACGACCAGGTCGGCAACCGGGCCGTCGGCGACCGCCCCTCGGCGTACCTCTCCCCCGGGCTGCAGGCCGTGCAGGCGGCCCTGGTGCTCACCTCGCCGTACACCCCGATGCTGTTCATGGGCGAGGAGTGGGGTGCGTCCACGCCGTTCCAGTTCTTTACCTCGCACCCGGAGCCCGAGCTCGGCGAGGCCACCGCCCGGGGACGCAAGGCGGAGTTCGCCGAGCACGGCTGGGACGCCGACGACGTGCCGGACCCCCAGGACCCCGAGACCTTCACCCGCTCCAAGCTGGACTGGTCGGAGAGGGACACCGGTGACCACGCGAGGATGCTGGAGGTCTACCGCGCGCTGCTCGCGCTGCGACGGGCGCGCCCCGAGCTCACCGACCCGTGGCTGTCCGCCACCGAGGTCACCGTGGACGAGGACGCACGCTGGATCGTGCTGGACCGGAAGGGACCCGGCGGCGGCAGCGTGCGGATCGCCTGCAACCTGTCCGAGGTCACGGTCGAGGTGCCGATCACCGGGGACGTGCTGCTGGCCTGGGGCACCCCCGCGGTGGGCGCCACGTCCACCTCGCTGCCGGGCGAGTCGTTCGTGGTGCTCGCCGGCTGAGCTCCCGGTCTCACCTCTGCAGGGCGCCCGGAAGCACGCTGAAGGGCCTCACCACTCACCGCGTCCTCCGAGATCCGGGCGCAGGGCGCGCGTCCACCGTGCAGATCGATACCCGATCAGAGCTTCTTGTCCGGGAGCCTCTCGCGGTGCAGAAAACCGGATCGGGGACTGATGTGCACGCCAGAGTCACTGTGTGCTCCCCGATCCCAGAGCGCGCCGGCCGCAACACCCACCCCGGCGGGACCCGGGTCACACCGTCCTCATCAGGTCCGTGCAACGACTCCTTGGCGACACGGCCCAGCGGTAGGACGAGCTGGGGGTCGTCCACCTCCCAGCGCCACCCCCCTCCCGGACCCGGCTCGAGGCTCGCGCTGAGGTCCAGCTCGAGCCGGGGCAGGACCAGCACCGCGACCGGCGGGTGGCGGGTGCCTACTGGCGGGACGGCGCTGAGGGCCCGGAGGAGGCTGGGGCGCCAACCCATCGGGAAGGTCCGGTGCCCTACAACCTCAGCTGAGGCAGTTCGGCCCGAGCAGCGCCTTGAGGTCGCCCATCAGGGCCGAGGTGGGGGCCACGCGCAGGGCGTCGTCCAGCTGCAGCACCATCGGCTCCTTGCGGTCGCTGACCAGCTTGAGGTGGACGTCGGAGGTGCCGGGGTGGCTGGCCAGCACCCTCTTGAGGGACTCGACCTTGGTCGCCGTGCACTGCCGGCTCTGCATGCTCAGCTGCAGCGGCTTGTCCACCCCGATGGCGGAGAGCTCCGGGACGGCGAGGTCGTTCGCGATCAGCGAGATCTTGTCGTCGCGCACGGCAACCCGGCCCTTCACCAGCACGATCGCGTCCTCGGAGACGTCCGTGCCCAGCACCGAGTAGCTCTTCGGGAAGAACAGCACCTCGATCCCGCCGACCATGTCCTCCAGCTGTGCCGACGCCCACGGCTCGCCGTTCTTGTTCACCCGGCGGGTGACGCTGGCGAGGATGCCGCCCACGGTCACCTGGGCGCCGTCCTTGACCGTGCCGTCGAGGATGTTCGGGATGGGGGTGTCGGCCTGGGCGTTGAGCGCGTGCTCGACACCCTTGAGGGGGTGCCCGGACACGTAGAGCCCCAGCATCTCCCGCTCCAGGGCGAGGCGGTGCTTGGTCTCCCACTCCTCGGCGGGGACCTTGACGTCGAACACGCTCGCGATGCCGGCGTCGGCGCCGTCCCCACCGAAGAGGTCGAACTGGCCGATGGCCTCGGCCTTCTTGGTGCTCATCACCGCGTCGATGGCGTCGGCGTGCACGAGCAGCAGGCCCTTGCGGGGGTGACCGAGGGAGTCGTAGGCGCCGGCCTTGATGAGCGACTCGACGACCTTCTTGCCGCAGCCGACCTGGTCGACCTTGGCGAGGTAGTCGGAGAAGTCGGCGAAGGGTCCCTTCTGGGTGCGCGAGGCCACGATCGAGGCGATCACGTTGGTGCCGACGTTGCGCACACCACCGAGGCCGAAGCGGATGTCCTCGCCGACGGAGACGAAGTTGTGCTGGGAGGAGTTGACGTCCGGCGGCAGCACCGTGATGCCGAGGCGGCGGCAGTCGGCCAGGTAGATCGCGGCCTTGTCCTTGTCGTCCCCGGTGCTGGTGAGCAGCCCGGCCATGTACTCGGCGGGGTAGTTGGCCTTGAGGTACGCCGTCCAGAAGCTCACCAGCCCGTAGCCCGCGGCGTGGGACTTGTTGAACGCGTACCCGGCGAACGGGAGGATGGTGTCCCACAGGGCCTTCACGGCAGGGTCGGAGAACCCGTTGGCGTGCATGCCTTCCCGGAAGCCCTCGTACTCCTTCTGCAGGACCTCAAGCTTCTTCTTGCCCATGGCCTTGCGCAGCACGTCGGCACGGCCCATGGAGTACCCGGCGACCACCTGCGCGATGCGCATGATCTGCTCCTGGTACACGATCAGCCCGTAGGTCTCGGCGAGGACCTCCCGCAGCGGCTCCTCCAGCTCGGGGTGGATGGGCGTGATGTCCTGGCGGCCGTTCTTGCGGTCGGCGTAGTCGTTGTGCGCGTTCATGCCCATGGGCCCGGGGCGGTACAGCGCGAGCACCGCGACGATGTCGTTGAACCCGGTGGGCTGCATGCGGCGCAGCAGGTCCCGCATGGGTCCACCGTCCAGCTGGAACACCCCCAGGGTGTCGCCCTTGCTCAGCAGCTCGTAGGTGGCGTCGTCCTCCAGCGGCAGCGTGTCCAGGTCGAGGTCGGTGCCGCGGTTGGTCCGGATGTTGTCGATGGCGTCGCCGATGACGGTGAGGTTGCGCAGGCCGAGGAAGTCCATCTTCAGCAGGCCGATGGACTCGCAGTCCGGGTAGGCCCACCCGGTGATCAGCGCACCGTCCTGCGGGCGCCGCCACATGGGGATGGCGTCCATCAGGGGCTCCGAGGACATGATCACCGCACAGGCGTGCACACCGGCGTTGCGGATCAGCCCCTCCAGGCCACGGGCGGTCTGGTAGATCTTGGCGACGTCGGGGTCGGTCTCGATGAGCGCGCGGACCTCGGCGGCCTCCTTGTAGCGCTCGTGGGTGGGGTCGGTGATGCCCTGGAGCGAGATGTCCTTGGCCATGACGGGCGGGGGCAGGGCCTTGGAGATGCGGTCGGCCATGGAGAACCCCGGCTGGCCGAACGTGACCCGCGCCGAGTCCTTGATGGCGGCCTTGGTCTTGATGGTGCCGAAGGTGATGACCTGGGCGACCTTGTCCACACCCCACCGCTCGGTGGCGTAGCGGACCATCTCCCCGCGGCGACGGTCGTCGAAGTCGATGTCGATGTCCGGGTCCGACGGTCGCTCCGGGTTGAGGAACCGCTCGAAGAGCAGCCCGTGCGGGATGGGGTCGATGTTGGTGATGCCCAGCGAGTACGCGACCAGGGAGCCGGCGGCCGAACCACGGCCGGGGCCGACCCGGATGCCCACCTCCCTGGCGTGGGTGATGAGGTCGGCGACGATGAGGAAGTACGCGGGGAAGCCCTTGTCCCGGATGACGCCGAGCTCGAACTCCGCGCGCGGGCGGTAGCCGTCGGGCACCCCGTCCGGGAAGCGTCGGTCCAGCCCGGCGAGGACCTCGTCGCGGAGGAACTCGTCCTGCGTCGAGCCGTCGGGGACCGGGAAGACGGGCATGCGGTCGCGCTTGGACCACACCTCGTCGTAGGGCTGCACGCGCTCGGCGATCGCGAGGGTGTTGTCGCAGGCGCCCTCGACGTCCGCGAACAGCTCGCGCATCTCCTCGGCCGACTTGAGGTAGTAGCCGTCGCCGTCGAACTTGAAGCGGGTGGGGTCCGAGAGCGTCTTGCCCGTCTGGATGCAGAGCAGCGCCTCGTGGTTGCTCGCCGCGTCCTTGGTGACGTAGTGGCAGTCGTTGGTGGCCAGCGCGGGGATGCCGAGCGCGCGGCCCACCTCGAGCAGCCCCTCGCGGACGCGGCGCTCGATGGACAGGCCGTGGTCCATCAGCTCGAGGAAGAAGTTCTCCTTGCCGAAGATGTCCTGCCACCGGGCGGCGGCCTCCAGCGCCTGCTTCTCCTGGCCCAGCCTCAGCCGCGTCTGCACCTCGCCCGACGGGCAGCCGGTGGTCGCGATGATCCCCGCGGCGTGCTCGGCGATGATCTCGGCGTCCATCCGCGGCCACTTGCCCAGCTGGCCCTCGATGGAGGCTCGGCTGGAGAGCGCGAACAGGTTGCGCAGGCCGGTGGCGTTCTCCGCGACCATGGTCAGGTGGGTGTACGCGCCGGAGCCGGACACGTCGTCGGACTTCTGGCTCGCGTCGCCCCAGAGCACGCGCTTGGTGCTCAGCCGCGACTCCGGCGCCACGTAGGCCTCGATGCCGATGACGGGCGTGATGCCGTGCGCGGTGGCCTGGGTGTAGAACTCGCTCGCCCCGTACATGTTGCCGTGGTCGGTCATCCCGACCGCCGGCATCCCGAGGCGCTGGGCCTCGTCGAACAGGGGGCCGATCTTGGCCGCACCGTCGAGCATGGAGTACTCGGTGTGGGTGTGCAGGTGCACGAACGAGCCGGCCACGCGAACCCTCTTCCTGCCGAGCTGTGAGGCACCGAGTCTAGGCCCCGGCAGCGACAGGAACGGCGACGCCGCGGCCGCACCGGTGGCGGCCCGGGCGGTACGTTCGACCCCGTGACCGCACCCGATCCCGCTGACCTGCGGCTCGTCGCGGCGCTGGCCGACCTGGGCCGCGCGAGCGTGCTCGAGCTCGCCGCGCACGCCCGCATGGCGCCCGAGGACGCCGCGCTGCGGCTGCTCCGGCTCGGGGCGTCGGGGATGCGCCTGGTGCTCGGTGTCGAGAGCGACCAGCAGGCCCTCCGCGCCTGGGTCTTCGCCCAGCAGCACGCCCAGCAGCCGCCACCCCCACCGCAGGCCCCCCCGACGTGGAGCCCGCCCGGCGCACCGCAGGGCCACCCGGCGGCCGCGGCCGCCCCGCCCCCGCCCCGGTGCCGCTCGCCCCGGTGCCACCGGTCCCGTCCGGCTGGGGCGCCCCGCCGTCGGCCGGCTGGGTCCGTCCGGAGGCGGTGGCCCGGCCCGCCGCACCCGGCCCCCCGCCCACCGCGCGGGCGGTGCCCCTGCCACCCGCCGTCCTGGGCACCCGCCAGTCCGGGACCGGTCCGCACGGGGAGCCCCTGTGGGTCACCCCGCTCGAGGTCGTGGACACCGCGGACGCGCTCTTCGCCGCCGCGGGGCACACCCTCGCCGCCGGGTCCCGCGCGTCGGTGGTGCACACCGAGGTCACCGCCGGTCCACCCGGCTACCCCAGCGCACCCGACGCCGGGCTGGTGCTCGTGCTCTCCGACGGCCGCGAGGTGCCCCGCTCCCCGGCCACGCTGACCTCGCGCCCGCCCTACCGCGGCGGGGTGGAGGCCGGGGAGACCCTGGCCGGGCACACCGTGTTCGAGCTCGACGAGGACGCCTCGATCACCGGGCTGCGCTGGCGGGCCGTGCCGGGCGGGGCCGCGCTGGACTGGCGGCTCTAGCCACCCCCGCCGGAGCCGGAGAGCCCGCTCGAGGGAAAGACCGTGTCCGGCACGGCGCCGTCGTCGGGCCCGGGCCCGATCGTGGTGGTCTGCCCGGGCAGCAGCGGGACCACCGACAGCCCCCCGTAGCCCGTCCCGGGCGGGGCGACCTGGACGGCGCGGACGCCGGCACGGGCAGCGACGGCGCGCAGCTGCTCGCCGGTGCCGTGCAGCACCAGCCCCACCACGCACGCGCAGCCCGACTCCAGACGGGTGCCCGCGAGCTGGGCGATCGCCGCCGCCCGTCCCGCACCCACCTGCGCCAGCCCCACCTGCCGGCCACCGGCCAGCCGGGCGAGCTCGGTGAGCTCGGCGGCGAGGTCGCCCTGGTCGGCCACCTCGAGGGCGTCCAGCGGGGTCTGCACCCGGTCGACGGGCACCCGCAGCAGCACGCGCGCGGTGCGCACCCCGCCCACCAGCGCCGCCGCCGCCGCCGGATCGAGCTCGGCGTCCGGGGAGAGCAGGGCCCAGAGCTCGTCGGCCGCCCCCGCGCCCGCCACGCTCTGCGCCGCGCCCGCGGTGTAGGCCGACACCTGCTCGCCCGTCTCCGGACCGAGCGCCGCGCCGGGTGCGCTGGTGCTCGGCGGGGTGCCGGCGCCCACCACGAGGACGAGCGCCAGCAGCGCCACCACCGCCACCAGCCAGGTGCGGCCCGCGGTCACGCGGCGCTCAGGGGGCGGGGCGCAGCACGTCCAGCGCGTGCTGCAGGTCGTCGGGGTACTCGCTGGTGACCTCCACCCGGTGCCCGTCGGCGGGGTGGTCGAACCCGAGGGTGCGGGCGTGCAGCCACTGCCGCCTCAGCCCCAGGCGCGCCGAGAGCGTCGGATCGGCCCCGTAGGCGGCGTCGCCGACACAAGGGTGCCGCAGGGCGGAGAAGTGCACCCGGATCTGGTGGGTGCGGCCGGTCTCGAGGTGCACGTCGAGCAGGCTCGCCGACGGGAACGCCTCGATGGTGTCGTAGTGGGTCACGCTGGGCTTGCCGTCGGCGAGCACGGCGAACCGCCAGTCGTGGCGGGGGTGGCGCCCGATCGGGGCGTCGATGGTGCCGCTGCTCGGGTCCGGGTGCCCCTGCACCACGGCGTGGTACTGCTTGGTGACGGTGCGCTCCTTGAACGCCCGCTTGAGCACCGTGTAGGCGTGCTCGGAGGCCGCGACGACCATGACCCCGGAGGTGCCCACGTCGAGGCGGTGCACGATGCCCTGGCGCTCCTCGGCCCCGGACGTCGCGACCCGGAAGCCCGCGGCGGCGAGCCCGCTGACCACCGTCGGGCCGGTCCACCCCGGGCTCGGGTGCGCGGCCACGCCCACGGGCTTGTCCACCACGATGATGTCGTCGTCGGCCAGCAGCACCCGCAGGCCGTCCACCGGCTCCGGGTCCAGCACCACGGGGGCGCGCTCGGGCTCGGGCAGCACCACCTCCAGCCAGGCGCCGGCGGGCAGGCGGTCGGACTTGCCCACGGCGTGGCCGTCCAGCGTGACGTCGCCGGCCTCGGCCAGGGCGGCGGAGACGGTGCGGGACAGGCCCAGCAGGCGGGCGAGCCCCGCGTCGACCCGCAGGCCGTCGAGACCGTCGGGCACGGGCATGGAGCGGGTGTCAGGCACCGGGGCCCTCCGTCCGGCTGTTGTCGGCGGTCGCGCTCGCGGTGCGCCGCGTGCGGGAGGCCGAGCGGGTCCCGTCGGGCTCGCGGCCGAGGAAGGCCATCAGGACCAGCAGGGCCCCGCCGGTGATGATGCAGGAGTCGGCGACGTTGAACACCGGCCAGATGCTGCGACCGTCGTGCACGAGGGCGACGAAGTCGACGACGTGGCCCTGCAGCGGACCCGGCGCACGGAACAGCCGGTCGACGAGGTTGCCCAGCGCACCCCCCAGCACCAGGCCCAGCCCCCACGCCCAGCCCGGCGACCGGAGCTTGCGGGCCATCCGGACGATGACCACCACGACGACCACGGCCACCAGGGTCAGCAGCCACGTCATGCCCGTGGCCAGGCTGAACGCGGCTCCGGGGTTGCGCAGCAGCCGCAGCTCGAGGAACCCGCCGGGCACGACCACCGGGCGCAGCGGGTCGATCTGCGCGACCGCCGCCACCTTGGTCGCCAGGTCCAGCGCCAGCACCGTCACCGCCACGCCGACCAGCAGCAGGATGCGCTTGCGGCCCGGCGGTGCAGCCGGGGCAGGGGTCGGGTCGTCGGTGCTCACCACCCCATCATCCCGCACGCGGGACCCCGCTCACCCCGCACCCGTGATCCCGCGCCAGCGCGCCAGCCGTCCGCCGGCGTCCACGGCCCTGATCCGGGCCTCGGTGGCCTCGCGCGCGTCGCGCGTGGTGACGACGAGGAGCTGGTCCCCGCGTCGCAGGCGGGTTCCCGCCTCGGGGGTGAACCCCCTGCCGTCGCGGACCACCAGGCTCACCGTGGCCCCGGCGGGCAGCCGCAGCTCGCCCAGGTACACCCCGTGCATCTGGGTGCCCTGCGAGAGCCGCACCTGCAGCAGGTCGGCCCCGGCGTCCTCCAGCGGGGCGGCGTCCACCGACACCTCGTGCAGCTCCGCCCGCACCGTCACCCGCAGCCACCGCGCCACCAGCGGCAGCGTGGTGCCCTGCACGAGGGTCAGCACCACCACCAGGACGAAGACCACGTCGAGCAGCCGCTGGGCCCCGGGCACCCCCTCCACCAGGGGGATGGTGGCCAGCACGATGGGCACGGCACCGCGCAGGCCGGCGAAGGAGAGGAACGCCTGTTCGCGCCAGGGCACCTTGAGCGGGACCGCCGCGGCCAGCACGGAGAGCGGGCGGGCCACGAGCAGCAGCACCGCCCCGATGACCACGGCGTCGAGCACGGCCGAGGGCAGCCGCTGCGGCGAGGCGTAGAGGCCCAGCAGCACGAACAGCCCGATCTGCGCGAGCCAGCCGGTGCCCTCGGCGAAGGAGAGGGTGTTCGAGCGGTGCGGCAGGTCGGCGTTGCCCAGGACCAGCGCGCAGACGTAGGTGGCGAGCAGCCCGCTGGCGTGCAGCAGCTGTCCGCTCGAGTAGCTGAGCACGCACACCGACACCGCCGCCAGCGGGTACAGCCCGGTGGCGGGCAGGGCCACCCGGCGCAGCACCCAGGCCCCACCGCGGCCCAGCGCGGCCCCCACCGCGACGCCGACCGCCAGCTCGTAGACCACCAGCGCGGGGGTCCACCACGCCACCGGGTCGGTGCCGGCGAAGAGGATGACGGCGATGACCACGGGCGCGTCGTTGAAGCCCGACTCCAGCTCGAGCGCCCCGACCAGGCGGCGGCGCACCGAGAGCCCCCGCAGCACGCTGAAGACGGCCGCGGCGTCGGTGGACGAGAGCACCGCCCCCCACAGCAGCGCGACGCGCCAGTCCAGCCCGAGCAGCAGGTGCACGGCCACCCCGAGCACGCCGATGCTCACCACCACCGACACGGTGGACAGGGCCACCCCCAGGCCCAGCGCCGGGCGGACGGTCTTCCACCGGGTGGTCATCCCGCCCTCGGTCAGGATGAGGACCAGCGCGGCCAGGCCCAGCTCCTCGGTGAGCTTCGCGTCGGAGAAGCGCAGGCCCAGCCCCGCCTCGCCGATGACCAGGCCGATCCCGAGGAACAGCAGCAGCGCGGGCAGGCCGAGGGAGGAGGACGCGCGCGCGCCGAGCACGCCCAGCAGCAGGACGACGGCACCGGCCCCCAGCACCAGCTCCAGCTGCACCCGTGGACCACCACCCGTCGCTCGTGTTCCCGCAGTGTCCCAGGCCGCAGGCCCGCTGTCTCCCACCAGCACCCGGTGCCGCTGGGCAGGACTCTCGCTACCGTGGTGCGGGTGAGACCGCCGCGCCCCGCTGCCCTGCTGACCGCTCTGCTCGTGCCCGTGGTCCTCCTGCTCGCGGGGTGCAGCTCCTCCGGTGCCGCACCCGTCTCCGGCTCCGCGCCCACGAGCACGGCGGCGATCGCCCAGCCGCCGGTGGTGGTGGCCGTGACCGATCCGGGTGCCGAGCCACGGGTGGTGCTCGGGCGGAGCACCCCCACCGGCACCACCCAGCTCGTGCAGCTCGGCACCACCTCGCAGGTGCTGCAGACCGTGGGCCCCGACCCCCAGCAGGACCTCTCGACGCCGGACCTCACGCTGCCCCTGACCGCGACCGTGCCGGCGGACGGTGCCGTGGCGCTCACCCTCGGGACCCCGACCGCGTCCGACCCCATCCTCTCGGGCGCGCTCGCCCCCGCCGAGGGGTCGACCGCCGGGCTCACCGTGCGGACCTCCGGGGCCGTGGACGAGCTGCGCATCACCCCCGCCGCCGGCCTCGACGACGCGGCCCGGGCCGCGGTCGAGCAGGGCCTGCGCCAGGCCGTGCAGCTGGCCCCGGTGCTGCCCTCCGATCCGGTGGGCACGGGTGCGGTGTGGACGACCACCCAGGTCATCGACAGCCTCGGCCTGCAGATCGACCAGGTGACCACCACGACCCTCACCGCCGTGGCGGGCAGCACCCTCACCCTCACCCTGGCCATCACGCAGACGCCGGAGACCGCGACGTGGACGCTGCCCGACGGGGGCGGCACGCTGAACGTGGACGCCTACCCCGTCACCGGCTCGGGCACGCTCACCGTGGACACCGCGCAACCGCTGCCCACCGCAGGCACCCTGCGCCTCGGCGGCGACCAGGTGTACAGCGACCCGGGCTCGGCCCTGCGGCTGCGGCAGAGCGTCCGCAGCACGGTGACCTGGACGAGCTGAGCCCTCAGCCCCCCGGTGCGTCCAGGATGGCCGCCACGGGGGTCCGGTTGGACGTGCTGTCGGCGTAGAACTGGGCCCACGCGCGGTCGGCGGCGCCCGGTCCCGCACCGTCGCAGTAGCCCAGCGCGCCGTTGAGCACGAAGTACTTGAAGACCGCCAGGCTCCGGCCGAGGTCCGCGCGCGCGGGATCGGTGTAGTCGACGCTCGGCGGGTCCTGCTGGTGCGCCATGCACGTCAGCTGGACGTCGCCCTCGGCGTTGAAGCGGGTCGGCGCAGGCGCGGGGTCGGACGTGCACCCGGCGAGGACCAGGGCGGGCACGAGCAGGGCCAGGACGGTGGTGCGCACGGTGGACTCCACGATCAGTAGGGGTTCGACAGGCCGCGGACGGCGAGGCCCAGCCCGACGAGCATGACCAGCACGGCGGTGCCGATCGGCAGGACGGTCGAGAGCGACTGCACCCGCCGACCCAAACGGGCGGTGAGCCGGTCGCTGGTGGCCGCGGCGTCGAGGCGGTGGCGGACCCGCACGAGCAGCAGGCCCACCGCGGTGAGCGTGGCCGCCATGCCCACCCCGTAGGCGAGGACCAGCACGAGGCCGAACACGGTGCGCCCCAGGCCCAGCGAGGCCACCAGCACGAGGGTGGCCGACGGGCTCGGCACGAGACCACCGGCCACGCCCATCCCGATCAGGCCCCGTCGCGAGTAGCCGTCCTCGTCCGTCCGGCCGTGCCCGTGGCCGTGTCCGTGGCCATGCCCGTGGCCGTGGCCGTGCCCCTGGGTCGCCGTGGTTGCGGGCGAGGTGTTCTCGTGCAGGGTGCCCACGGCGCCGACCAGGGCCAGCTCCTCGAGCACGGCCTCCGCGCGCTGCCGTCGGCTCTTCAGGGCCGAGCGCAGCAGGCCCACCCCGATGACGGCCACCAGCACGCCGCTGAGGATCCCCAGCCAGCGCAGGGCCTGCTCCCCCGCGAAGCTCGCACCCGCGGCGAGCGCCACCCCGATGACGATGACCCCCACGGTGTGCGTGAGCGTCACGGTGGCCCCCACGGTCAGCGCGTCGCGGCGCGAGCCGCGCTTGCCGGCGAGGTAGGCGGCCATCACGGTCTTGCCGTGCCCGGGCAGCACGGCGTGACCGGCCCCGAGCAGCAGCGAGAGCAGCACGGCCAGGATGCCCACGAGCGGTGTCAGGGTGCCGCCCACCAGGTCCTCCAGGTACCGGTCGGCCCGGGCGACCGTGCGGCTGAAGGGGTCGCCGCCGCCGGCCACCGTCGTCGCGGAGCCGAAGGTGCTGCCGCTGCCCGGGGCCACCGAGACCTGCACGGCGTCCACCTGCAGCGGAGAGGCCAGCAGGTCACCGGGATAGGTCCGCAGCTCGTTGCTGGTGCTCGCGTCGGGAACCGGCGAGTCGATCGTGCGAACGCCGTCCCCGGCGACGGTGATCTCCTTCCACCCCACCCGGTCCGACTCGTAGGTGTCGGAGAAGTCGAGCTGGGCGGGCGCGGAGAGGTCAGCCGGTGCGGAGAGCACGCAGGTCACCCGCAGGGTCGGCAGGTTGGCCGCGCCCGGCACGGTCGCGGCGCCGGAGCTCGTGACGGCGAGGCCCAGCGTCTGCGCCGCCCCCCCGTCCGGGGTGACCGACGCCCGGAGAGCTGCCGCCACCCGGGGGCACTCGGCGACGGCGAAGGTGGCCAGCTCGTCGGCCGACATCGCACCGTTCCCGTCGGTGTCGATCTGGAGCAGGAGCTGGGCGGTGGGGATCTCCGCGCGGTCCACCACCGAGCGCACGTCGACCCGGTCCGCCCGCAGGGTGAGCCCGTCGTAGTGGTTGACGGTGAAGTTGCCCAGCGGGTGCGCCTGGGCGGACGGAGCGCCCAGCAGGACACCCCCGGCCACCACCACCAGCACCCCCGCAGCCCGCACGAGCGAGCGCAGGGGGGCCCTCACTCGGGGCCGCCGAGCGCGGTCAGGGCCTGCTGAGCCTTTGGCGCGAACAGGGGGGAGAAGTACGGGTTGATGGCGAGCGCACTGGTCAGGGTGGCGCGCGCCTGCGGTGTCATGCCGAGGGACTGCTCGATGATCCCTCGGTGGTAGAGGAACGAGGCGTTTCGGGTGCCCAGCGCCGTGGCCTGCTGGGCGTAGGGCAGCGCCTCGGAGTCCCGACCGGCCGCGTGCAGGGCCCACCCGAGGGCGTCGGCCGCGTCGATGTTCTGCCGCGCGGCGTACTCCGCCCGCCCCTGGGCCACGGCGGAGTCACCTTCCCCGCGGTTGGCGTCGAGCAGGGCACCGGTCAGCGAGTCCCGCACCCCGTTGCTGGTGAACAGCTGCTGGGCGGTGCCGTACAGCGCGTACTGGACGTTCGCCTCGGCCGTGCGCCCGAGGGACTCCAGCAGCTGGCCGTACTCGACGAAGGACGCCGGCAGCGGGCGCAGGTCCACCACGTGCTGGTAGCTCGCCACCGCCGAGTCGTCCTGCCCCCGGGCGGCCTGCACCCGCGCCTGCCCGAGCAGCAGGTTTGGCTCGTCCGGGGTCAGTGCCAGTCCGGCGGTGTACTGCTTGTCGGCGCCGTCGAGATCGCCCTGGTTGAAGGCGAGCTCACCGAGGTAGGTGCGGCAGAAGGCGACGTCCAGGGCGTCGGTCGAGTCGTCGAGCGCCTTCTGCAGGACCGCACGGGCCTCGTCGGTGCGGCCGTGCAGCTCCAGGTCGTAGGAGGCGCGGGTGAACGAGGAGACCCCCGGCTTGAGGTCGAGCATCCGCTGCGCGGCCGCCGTGGCCCCGTCGTAGTCACCGAGCTGGATGAGGGCGTCGGCCAGCACCCCGTACGACGTCGAGCCGTAGCCGTTGATCGCCTGGGCCTGCCGGGCGAGGTCCGCGGCCTTGCCGAACTCGTGCCGGGCGTTGTCCAGGGCCCCCATGCCGGTGAGCGCGGCGTCGTTGCCGTCGGGGTGCAGGTCGAGGGACTTCTGCAGCGCACCCTCGGACTTCGGGTAGTACGAGGGGTCCGCGGTCACGCGCGCCTTCTGCACGTACGCCGAACCCAGCACCGCCCACGTGGCCCAGTCGTTCGGCTTGCCCTGCAGGATCTGCTGGGCCTTGGCGATGGACACGGTGAGCTGGTCGCCGGGCGCGACCGGAGCCGCGGCGACCGGGCTGGGAGCGACCGTGGTGCTCTCGTTCCCCGTGAACACCGTGGCGGCCGTGATGCCGACCAGCACCACCCCGGCCACCACCGCCGCCACCGCACCCGCTCTGCGCACGCTGGTCAGCTCGCCGGGGTGCCGCTGGAGGCCGGGTCGAGCCGTGCGGACACCACGAGGTTGTCGTCGTAGGAGCGCAGGGACTTGTCGAACGCGCCGGTGCAGGTGATGAGGACCAGCTCGGACTCCGCGCGGTTCGCGTAGACCGTGTCGGCGGGGAACTTGCTCTTGGGGTACTGCGCCGTGGCGTAGATCGTGTACACCGCGACGTTCCCGTCGGCCTGGGTCACCCGCACCTGGTCGCCCGCCTTGAGGTTGCGCAGGTCGTAAAACACCGCCGGACCCTGGTAGGAGTCGACGTGGCCCGCGATGATCGTCGGCGGGTAGTTCGTGTCCCCGGGTACCGCACCGTCGGCGTACCAACCGATCTGCTGGTAGTCCTTGGGGACCTCCAGCGTCCCGTCCGGGTTGAGGTGCAGGTCGACCAGACCACCGCTCACGCCGATGGCCGGGATCTCGACCTTGACCGGGGGCGAGGGCACCACCGGAGCGCTCTTGAGCGGTGCCACCGAGGGGAGCGGGGCAGCCGAGGTGGTCACGGGCGCCGCTGCGGCCTGCGCGGGGGCCGGGCCCCCTGCTGTGCCCAGGAGGTAGCCACCGCCCAGGGCCAGCACCACCAGCAGCACGATCGCGACGTGGGACTTCCTCACCCTCGAGGGCGGGCCGGAAGGCGTGGCGGGCTCGGGCTCGGCGGGGAAGCCACCGGGGAACTCATCGGACTGGGACACGGTGCGGAGCTCCTCCAGCAGGGGTGGTGTCAGCGACACCAGGGTACGGACACAGCACTGAGGGGGTGCGGCGGGCCGGAGCCCGCCGCACCCCCTCAGTGGTTGGTCATCACTCTGCGGTGGTGTCCTCCGCAGCCGCACGCTTGCGACGGTTGCTGACGATGGACGCGCCACCCGCGGCCAGGAGCAGCACGGCGGCCGTCCCGGTCACGAGGGGCAGAACGGCGGAGGTGGGGGTGGAGCCACCAGCGCCGGTGTCAACGCCACCCTTCGGGGTGCGAACCCCGTTGGCCGGAGGCACGGAACCCTGAGCCTTGCCCGAACCACCGTTCGCGGTGGGCGAAGGAGTGGCGGTGACAGTCGCGGTGACGGTGGTGGTCGGCCCCGCGACGGTGACGGTGCCACCCTCGGCCTTGTTCACCGAGGAGTTGTGCGGCGAGGCGATGTAGGGGAACGAAGTGCCGAACGCCTTGTCATTCACGCCGACCTGGTCGCCGCCGACCTTGGCCAGCAAGGCCGCCTGGGAGTTCTGCGGGTCCTCGGTGTCCTTGTTGTTGCCGGGGAGGAAGAAGCCGCCCAAGGTGACCAGCTCGATGTCCACGACGTCGTCGGTCAGTCGGCGACCGTTCGGGAAGCCCTGGAGGTCGTTGCCGACCACGCCCAGCGAGGACGTCATCTCAGCCTTCGGGTCGAGTTTGGTGGGCTTGTTGATGGACATGTTCAGCCGCAGCATCTCCGACGGCTGGAAGCCGGCGCCGAACTGCAGGCCGTTGGTGTTCATCGTCTGCGAGTTGAGGTCAGCCTGGATCGGAGCCTTGCCCGAACCAGAACCGAGCGCAGCGTAGAAGGCATCCAGGGACGAGTTCTTGGTCACGCCCGTCAGGAAGATCTCCGCAATGTCCGTGCGGTTGGTGGTCTGACCCGTGCCCGGGTCACCGGTCGGGGCGGGTGCACCGTAGATGCTCTTGATGAGCTGCGGGACCTCGGGGTTGGTGACACGGTCAACAACAGGCCCGAAGGTTGCGGACGGCACCTTGCCAACCGTTGCGTCCTGTGTCGGGTCGATGGCGTTGAAAGTGTCCTTCAGCGCGGCCGGGATGACGACCTCGTTGACCAGGGGCTGGCCGAGGCGGGAGACCTGGACGGGAGTGCCGTCGACGGCACCGGTGCCCAGGTTGACCGACTCACGGTTGGTGGTGCTCCACACGCCGATGACCGGGTTCGCGGTGGCGTCGCCCTTCAGCGCCAGCGTGTCTTTGGGCAGCTTCAGGGAAACGGTGTTGACGTTGTAGCCGGCCAGCGTGTCCTGACCGACCTCGTTCAAGCCCGAACCGTCAGCCTTCGCACCAGCGCCGTACAGCAGGTCGAACACGCGCAGGTCGAGGAAGAACGGGTCGTCGGCCTGGCCGGCGTAAGACTGTCCACCACCAGGCACGTCGGTGACGGCGGCCTGGAAAAGGTCCTTGTCGTAGTTCGGCATGGAAGCCGGACCGACGTTGGACGGCGCGACGGGCGCATTCTTCAGCAGGGTGGTGACGGTGCCGTCGGCTGCGATCGCGTCCAACTTGTAGGTCTGGCGGAACAGCAGGTTGTCGTCGGTCAGAGAGGTGACCGGCCCGTTGTTGTACAGGAACGTGTTGGTGCCCCGGGTGTCCTGCGAGGAGAAGGTCCACCGGTAGGTGATGTCCGGCTTCGCGTCACCGTTGCTGTCGATCTTGATGTCGTAGGTGTAGCCCTGGTTCGCCGTGGTGTCCGTCTTCGCACCGGTGCCGAACGGGTAGAAGTTGGGGCCGCCGTTGGGCTCCTCGAAGGGGATCCAGTTCGCGATGAGGGTGACGCTGTTGGAGTCGTCCGGACTGACGAACGCGTAGACGTCCGTGTTGTCCGCGAGCGGGTCGGCCGCGACGAGCGGCGCCTCGCGGTGGCTGGACGCCAGGGCGGTGCCCGGTGCGAAACCGACGGCAGTCACGGCGAGCAGCGTGACACCGGAGGCGACGAGTGCAGTCGCCTTCCGGCTCCTGCTCCGCGTGACGCGGGAAACTGACGACATCCTGTGGGCCCTTTCGTCCACCCGAGCGTGCCGGGTGCAGACATGTACCGGTGCGGGCGCACCGGACTCTCGAGAACTGAGAACTTCCTGAGGAACGGGCTGACCGTACGTCACGGTGAGGTGACCGCAAAGCGTTTCCTCGCATTTCGCCTTGTTGCTCAAAGATCGCAACAACTAGCGGGTAAACCGATCATGACCTGCGAAGATCCACTCCCGTGGCGCACGACCGTTCACCGACCAGTGGAGCCCGCGCGGTCGAGGGTGGCCCACACCCCGTCACCGAGCTCCACGGCACCGTCGCCGGCGTGGTCCACCAGGGTCAGCTCGACGGCCAGCACCTCGCGGGCGACCAGCTCGCGGTGCCGCTCCGCCCACTCCCGCCGCCCCGCGGGCACCGCGAGCAGCAGCCTGACGCGGTCGCTGACGGCCAGACCTGCGCTGCGGCGGGCCTCCTGCAGCTCGCGCACCCGGTCCTTGGCCCAGCCCTCGGCCTCCAGCTCCTCGGTGACCGCCAGGTCCAGCACCACCAGTCCGTCTCCGCCGGGCACGGCGGCCGTGGACTCCGGCTCCACGGCCACCAGGCGCTGGGTGAACTCGCCCTCGGTGAGCACCTCACCGGCGGCCAGCACGGTGCCGTCCGGGCCCGGGGACCACTCCCCCGCCTTGACGGCCGTGATGACGGCCTGCACCTGCTTGCCGAGCCGGGGCCCCAGAGCGCGCGCGTTCACGGCCAGCTCGAACCGGCCGTAAGCGTCCACGTCGGTGCTCAGCCGCACCGCCTTCACGTTCACCTCGTCCGCGATCAGCTGCTCGAACGGCCGCAGCCGCTCGGCGTCGGCGGCGGCCACCGTCACCGCGGCCAGCGGCAGCCGCACCCGCAGCCCCCGGGCCTTGCGCAGGCCCAGCACGGTCGAGCACACCCCGCGCACCTCGTCCATGGCGGCGACCAGATCGAGGTCGGAGGGCAGCTCCTCGGCGCTCGGCCAGTCCGTGAGGTGCACCGACCGACCGCCGGTGAGGCCTCGCCACACCACCTCGGTCGTCAGGGGCAGCAGCGGAGCGGCCAGGCGGCACACCACCTCGAGCACGGTGTGCAGGGTGTCCACCGCGTCGCGCTCACCGGCCCAGAACCGCGTCCGCGAGCGCCGGACGTACCAGTTGGTGAGGGCGTCGGCGAAGGTCCGCAGCTCGTCGCACGCCCCGGCGACGTCGTTGCGGCCCAGCGCCTCGGTCATCACGTCCCGGCAGGTGGCCAGCTTCGCCAGCACGTAGCGGTCCAGCACGTTCTCCGAGCTCGTGCGCCACGTGCCCGGGGTGTCGGCGTACAGCTGCAGGAAGCTCCACGCGTTCCAGATCGGCAGCAGCGCCTGGCGCACCCCCTCGCGGATGCCCTGCTCGGTGACGACGAGGTTGCCCCCGCGCAGGATCGGTGAGGACATCAGGAACCAGCGCATGGCGTCGGAGCCGTCGCGGTCGAACACCTCGTTGACGTCCGGGTAGTTGCGCAGCGACTTGCTCATCTTCGTGCCGTCGTCACCCAGCACGATGCCGTGGGCCACCACGGTCCGGAAGCTCGGCCGGTCGAACAGCGCCGTGGCCAGCACGTGCAGCGTGTAGAACCAGCCACGGGTCTGGCCGTTGTACTCGACGATGAAGTCCCCCGGGTAGTGGCTCTCGAACCACTCGCGGTTCTCCATCGGGTAGTGCACCTGGGCGTAGGGCATGGACCCGGACTCGAACCAGCAGTCCAGCACCTCGGGCACCCGCCGCATGGTGGAGCGTCCCGTCGGGTCGTCGGGGTTCGTGCGGGTCAGCTCGTCGACGAACGGGCGGTGCAGGTCGGTCGGTCGCACGCCGAAGTCCGCCTCCAGCTCGTCGAGCGAGCCGTAGACGTCCACCCGGGGGTAGGCGGGGTCGTCGGAGGTCCACACCGGGATGGGGCTGCCCCAGTAGCGGTTGCGGCTGATGGACCAGTCCCGCGCCCCTTCGAGCCACTTCCCGAACTGGCCGTCCTTGACGTGCTCGGGCACCCAGGTGATCTCCTGGTTGAGCTCGACCATGCGGTCGCGGAACTGGGTCACCGCCACGAACCAGCTGGACACGGCCTTGTAGATCAGCGGGTTCCCGCAGCGCCAGCAGTGCGGGTACGGGTGGTCGTAGGTCTCCCGCCGGAACAGCCGCCCGGCCTCCTTGAGGTCGCCGATGATGAGCGGGTTGGCGTCGAAGACCTGCACCCCCGCGTACGGCGGGACCTCCGTGGTGAACTTCCCGCCCGCGTCCACGGGCACCACGGGCACGATCCCGGCGGCGTCGGTGACGACCTTGTCCTCCTCGCCGAATGCCGGGGCGATGTGCACGATCCCGGTGCCATCGGTCGTCGTCACGTAGTCCGCGGACAGCACCCGGTGGGCGTTCTCCGCGCCGAGGAAGAAGTCGTAGGGCGGGACGTAGGACAGACCGATGAGCTCCGCGCCGGTGTGGTGGCTGAGCACCTCCGGGTCCTCGCCGAGCTCGCGGGCGTAGTGACCGAGCCGGGCGTCGGCCAGCACGTACCGGACACCGTCGACGAGCACCTGCACGTAGTCGATCCCGGGGTGCACGGCCATGGCCAGGTTGGACGGCAGGGTCCACGGCGTGGTCGTCCAGATCAGCGCGCTCGCCCCGTCCAGCGGCGACCCGGGCGCCACCAGCGGCATGGTCACCGTGACCGCCGGGTCCTGCCGGGAGCGGTACGTGTCGTCCATGCGGGTCTCGTGGTTGCTCAACGGCGTCTCGTCCTGCCAGCAGTACGGCAGCACCCGGAAGCCCTCGTAGACCAGGCCCTTGTCCCACAGCGTCTTGAACGCCCACATGACCGACTCCATGTAGTCGAGGTCCAGGGTCTTGTAGTCGTGGTCGAAGTCCACCCACCGGGCCTGCCGCGTGACGTAGGTGCGCCACTCGTCGGTGTAGCGCAGCACGGACTCCCGGCAGGCCGCGTTGAACTCGGCGACGCCCATCTCCTCGATCTCGTGCTTGTGCTTGATGCCCAGCTGCTTCTCCGCCTCGACCTCGGCGGGCAGGCCGTGGCAGTCCCAGCCGAAGCGCCGCTCGACCTTGTCCCCGAGCATCGTGCGGAAGCGCGGGACGACGTCCTTGACGTAGCCGGTGAGCAGGTGGCCGTAGTGCGGCAGCCCGTTGGCGAAGGGGGGCCCGTCGTAGAAGACGTACTCCGGCGCGCCGTCCCGGCGGTCGATGCTGGCCTGGAAGGTGCCGTCGGCCGCCCAGGCCGCGAGGACGGTCTCCTCCAGCGCGGGGAAGGAGGGTGTGCCGCCCGTGCCGTCCGTGAGATCGACGAGGGGGTAGCCAGGGGTGTCGGACATCGCGTGCGTCTCCTCCGTGCCTGCTGCGGCACGGGGACGAGGCCGGTGCACCTGCACCTGCTCCGCGGTACCACCCCGCTTGCCGGACGGGGTCCGGCCTCTCTGGTCGTGCGGCGGTGACGGGCCTGACCGTCCGGTTCTACTGGGGGTGCACGCACCCTGTTCTTCCGGAAGCTCCCCGGTGATGGCCGGATCGACGCTGGTGGATCTGCGGGCGAGTCTAGCGGTCTCTCACGCGCGGGTGAGCGAGGCCAGCATCCGCGACGGCGTGCAGCGCGAGCACGGGCTGAACCCGAGGTCCACCGCCTCGCGGGCGGGCAGGCTCATCGTCGTGCGCCCGGCCAGCCAGGTGCACCCGTCGACGTGGAACCGGGGGTGCTCGTCGACCACGAGGACGTCGCGCTCCGAGCTGGCCACGGCCAGGGCGTCCGCGGCATCCGCGTCCTCCTCGTCGGGCTCCGCCGTGTCCAGGGGCTCCGCCGTGTCCAGGGGCTCCGCCGTGTCCAGGGGCTCCGCCGTGTCCAGGGGCTCCGCCGTGTCCAGGGGCTCCGCCGTGTCCAGGGGCTCCGCCGTGTCCAGGGGCTCCGCCGTGTCCTGCGGCTCGGCCACGGGGTCGATCTCGGCGACGGGGTCGATCTCTGCGGTCACCAGCGGCGCGGCGTCCACGACCACGGGCTCCGCGACCGGCTCCGCGACGGCCACCGGTGCGGCGGCTTTCGTCAGGACCGTCGTCGGCGCCTCGTCGAGGACCCGGACGACCGGGATGACCTCCGTGGGCGCCGAGCCCTCCGGACCGTCCGCGCCACCGTCGCTCGCGGTGGCGACCGTGGAGACGGGAGCCCGCCCACCCTGTCTGCGACGACGGGCGTCGACGACAAGCACCCCACCGGCGAAGACGCAGGCGACGATGCAACCCCACGCCCAGGACGAGTTCTCGGTGACCAGCGAGACCACCAGGAACACGAATCCGACGAGGACGCCGCCGAGGGCCAGGATCAACACGGACGTGCCGCCCTCAGCTGCCCTGCTCGGCGCGGCCGGCGAACCCGGTGGCACTCGGGGTCCGCGAGGCGTCCGCCGGCGAGGCGGAACCGCGCTGGCTGAGCTCCTGCAGCTGAGACTCCAGGTATGTCTTCAGGCGCGTGCGGTACTCGCGCTCGAAGGTCCGGAGCTCATCGATCTTCTTCTCGAGCTGGGTGCGCTGGGTGTTGATCGACCCCATGAGCTCGGTGTGCTTGCGCTCGGAGTCGGCCTGGAGCGCATCGGCCTTCTCCTTGGCCTGCCGGGTCACGGTCTCGGCCCGGGTGCGCGCGTCGGTGAGCGCAGCATCAGCCTTCGCGCGGGCCTCTGACGTCATGGCCTCGGACTTGGTCCGGGCGTCCGCCGTCATGGCCTCGGACTTGGTCCGGGCGTCGGTGAGCATCTGCTCGGACTTCGCGGTGGCATCGGCCACCATCTTCTCCGACGACGCCTTGGCCGTGGAGGTCAGCGTGTCCGACTCCTCCCTGGCCTCACCGGTGAGCCGGTCGGCCATCTCCTGGGCCAGTGCCAGGACCTTGGCCGCCCGGACGTTGTGGTCCGGCGCCGTGGCAACGGCTGCGGCGGGTGCCTCGACCGGGACCGGAGCTGCCACCGGAGCGGGCTCCGGTGCCTTCTCGAGCACCGGAGCGGCCACCGGGGCCGGGGCGGGCGCACCACCGGACGAGGCGGAGGAACGGGCGTCGGAGATCTGGGCGTCGAGCTCCTGCACCCGCTGGTGCAGGTCGTTGTTCTCCTCGACCAGCCGCGCGAGCTCACCCTCCACGAGGTCCAGGAAGGCGTCCACCTCGTCCTCGTTGTAGCCACGCTTGCCGATCGGGGGCTTGCTGAACGCGACGTTGTGCACGTCAGCGGGAGTCAGCGGCATCGGACGATCACCTCACGCAATCCTCGAGAGTTCCAGACGAGCATGTGTCGCAGAGCGTGCCATCAGGAGACGAGGACGGCCCTCTGCACAGAGAACATCAGTATGTACACCACGAGCAGGAGAACCATAATCGAGACGTCGAGCCGCGCCCCACCGATGGGGACGCTGGGAATGATCTTGCGAAGACCCCGGACGGGCGGGTCGGTCACCGTGAACACGGCCTCGAGGCCGACGGCCACGGCGCCGCTCGGACGCCAGTCCCGCGCGAACGAGCGGACCGTCTCCGTGACGATCCTGGAGATGAGCAGGAGCCAGAAGACGAACAGCACGAGGTAGGCGACGTTCAGGAAGATGTACACGTCACCACTGTGCCCTATCCCGACGGTGCCCGGCCGCACCCCGCCGAGCTACCCCGTCGGGAGTGCTCGTCGGCGTCACGACTGGTTGTAGAAGCCGTTCTCCACGATGCGGCGCTTGTCCTCCGCGGAGACGTCGACGTCGGACGGGGAGAGCAGGAACACCTTGTTGGTCACCTTGTCGATGGCACCCCGCATGGCGAAGGCGAGACCCGCGGCGAAGTCGACGAGCCGCTTGGCGTCGGAGTCGCTCATCTCGGTGAGGTTCATGATCACCGGGTTGCCCTCGCGGTAGCGCTCGCCAATGGTCCGTGCCTCGTTGTAGGTGCGCGGGTGCAGCGTGGTGATCTTGGCCAGCGGGTGGCCGTCCTCCGCGAACGGGTTCGACCGCCGCTGGGGCTCGCGCAGCTCGGGTCGCTCGTCGACGGCCAGCGCCCCGCGGGTCACGGGCTGCGACGACGACGTGCTGCGGCGCACCGGGGTGCGCGTGGTGAGCGGTTCCAGGCGCGGGGCTCGGGCCTCGGGGGCGGCGCCGGCGTAGGCGGGCTCGCGGTCCTCGTGCTCCGGGGCTGCCGCGCGGGCGGCGCGGTAGCGGACCGGCCGCTCGGCCTCGGCGGGGTAGTCCTCGTAGCCGCCGTCGTAGCCGTCGGCGTAGTCGGTGTCGTACTGGTCCACGGGGACCATGCCGAAGTACGCCTTGAGCTTGTGCAGAGAGCTCATCGCAGACCTTCCTCACAGGGGTGACGGGCGGGGTGGTGCGACGGAGGAGCTCCCCGGGCGACCGTGTCTATCTCGCTCACGCTAACGGCCGTGCACCCAGCAGGGCGGTACCGACACGCACGCAGGTCGACCCGTGCTCGACGGCGCGCTCGAGGTCGCCGGACATGCCGGCGGAGAGCTCGTCGGCGCCGGGGTGGGCCGCACGGGTCCGCTCCCCCAGCACGGCCAGCCGGGCGAACGACGCGTCCGGGTCGGCCCCCAGCGGAGCCACGGCCATGAGTCCCCGGAGCCGGACGTTCGGGGCTCCGGCCGCCCGGTCGACCAGGGCGGCGAGGTCCTCGACGGGGCACCCGCCCCGGTCCGGGTCGGAGTCCAGGCTCACCTGCAGCAGCACGTCCAGCGGGTCGGTGCGCTCCCCCGCCTGCAGTGCGCTGCCGACGGCCCGGTCGAGGGCGTCGAGCAGCCGCAGGCTGTCCACCGACTGCACCTCGTGCGCCCATCGCGCGACCGACCGGGCCTTGTTCCGCTGCAGCCGACCGAGCACCGTCCACCGCGGCGCGGCGTCGGGTCGCAGGGCGGCGACCTCGGCCACCTTCGCCGTCGCCTCCTGCTCCCGGGCCTCGGCCAGGTCGGTGCAGCCGAGATCGAGCAGGACGGCGGCATCGGCCGCAGGGAAGGTCTTGGTGACGGCCAGCAGCCGCACGTCGTGCACCGGCCGACCGGCGGCGTCGCAGGCCCGCGCCAGCCGTGCCCGGACGTCCGCCAGGTTCGCGGCGATCTCCTCGGCCCGTGCGGGTGTCGCGGCCGTCGGGGTCACAGCGGCTCTGCCGTCGGGGTCACAGCGGCTCTGCCGTCGGGGTCACAGCGGCTCTGCCGTCGGGGTCACAGCGGCTCCGCCCAGACGATCCCGGCGAGGCGGCCGGTGGGGGCGCCGCGCCGGTGGCTGAACAGCTCGCGCGACTCCAGGGTGCAGCGCGGGTCCTGGGCCACCCCGGCCACGCCCGCCTCGAGCAGCTGCCGGCGCAGCCCCGCGCGGATGTCCAGCCCCGTCGTGCCGGAGCGGGTCCGGCTCGCGCTGCCCGGGGCGTGCCGCTCGACGTCGGCCTGCATGGACGGCGGCACCTCGTAGCACTTCCCGCACACGGCGGGCCCGAGCAGCACCGAGATCCGCTCGACCGCCGCCCCGGCCGCCACCATGGAGTCCAGGGCGGCCCGGACGATCCCCAGCCGCGCCCCGACCCGTCCGGCGTGCACGGCTGCGACGACCCCGGCGTGCTCGTCACCGAGCAGCACGGGCACGCAGTCCGCGGCCATCGCGACGAGGGCGAGCCCCGGGGTCGCGGTGACCAGGCCGTCGGTGACCTCGACCGGTTCGGGCAGCGGCCCGTCCACGGTGGCCACCGTCCGGCTGTGCACCTGCTCCATCCACACCAGCCGGTCGCGGCCGAGCCCGAGCTCGTCGGCCAGCCGGGCGCGGTTCGCGGCCACGGCCACGGGGTCGTCGCCCACGTGCTCACCCAGGTTGAACGAGTCGTACGGCGGCGCGGACACCCCGCCCTCCCGGGTGGTGACCACCCGTCGGACCCGGAAGCGCGGGGAGCTCACCTGCGCATGAAGGGCGGCACGTCGACCTCGTCGTCGCCGTCGTCCTCCACCGGCACGGTGCGGCCCGAGCCGAACGAGCCCGCACGAGCCCCGCTCCGCGGCGGCAGACCCCCGGGACCGTTCTGCGCCGCGCCCTGACCGGTGGACCCCGTCGCGCCGGGCTGCTGGCTGGGCGGCGGCTCGAACGCCGAGGGCCGGGTGGGTGGCAGGCCCTGGGACTGGCCGATCTGACCGGCCTGGCCGGGCGTCACGGCGGTCCGCCCCGACCCCGGCTCGAGGTTCTTGCGCGGCAGCGACTGCCCGTCGAAGCCGGCGGCGATCACGGTCACGCGGACCTCGTCGCCGAGCGAGTCGTCGATGACCGTCCCGAAGATGATGTTGGCGTCCTCGTGGGCCTCCTCCTGGACCAGGGTGGCCGCCTCGTTGATCTCGAACAGGCCGAGGTCGGACCCGCCCGCGATGGACAGCAGGACCCCGCGGGCACCCTCCATGGACGCCTCCAGCAGCGGGGAGTTGATGGCGGCCTGCGCGGCCTGCACCGCGCGCCCCTCGCCCCGGGCGGAGCCGATGCCCATCAGTGCGCTGCCCGCGCCGGACATCACGCTCTTGACGTCCGCGAAGTCGACGTTGATGAGGCCGGGGGTGGTGATGAGGTCCGTGATGCCCTGCACGCCGTTGAGCAGGACCTCGTCGGCGGAGCGGAAGGCGTCCATGAGGCTCTGGCTGGCCTCGCCCATCTGCAGCAGCCGGTCGTTCGGGATGACGATGAGCGTGTCGCAGGACTCGCGCAGCCCGCCGATGCCGTCCTCGGCCTGCCCGCCGCGGCGCTTGCCCTCGAAGGAGAAGGGCCGGGTGACGACACCGATGGTGAGGGCGCCGAGCTTGCGGGCGATGCTCGCGACGACGGGTGCGCCACCGGTGCCGGTGCCACCGCCCTCGCCGGCGGTCACGAAGACCATGTCGGCCCCCTTGAGGACCTCCTCGATCTCGTCCTTGTGGTCCTCGGCGGCTCGGCGGCCGACCTCGGGGTCGGCGCCGGCACCGAGCCCACGGGTGAGCTCGCGGCCGACGTCGAGCTTGACGTCCGCGTCGCTCATGAGCAGCGCCTGGGCGTCGGTGTTGATGGCGATGAACTCGACGCCCTTGAGGCCGACGTCGATCATGCGGTTCACGGCGTTGACCCCGCCACCGCCGATGCCGACGACCTTGATCACAGCGAGGTAGTTGTGCGGGGGCGTCATGGTGTGGACCTCACTGGCTTTCGCCTTCCATCGGGTGCAGGGGGCTGGGGTGCAGGGGTGCGTCGGGGGTCGGGCTCCGCGATCGAGAACTCTCAACCTCAACCACAGGTTCACAGTTATGTCAACCTGCGATGGGGGGACGGTAAGCAGGGGGTGCACGCTTTGCCAGCAGGCGCGCCGCGCCACGCCGGAGTTCCGGGCGAGCAGGTCAGCGGACGGTCGGCAGGTCCGGGCTGGAGACGTCGTAGGTGCTGCCGGGCTGCGTCAGGACCGCGGTGAGGACCTCGGCCTTGCGGGCGGCGCCGTCCACACCTCCCCAGACCACCGTGCGCCCGTCGGTGAGGGTGAGCTGGACGGCGGACGCGCTGGTCGCGCCGACGGTGGCGACGAGCGCGCGGACGGGGTCGGGCAGCGACGTGAGCACCCCAAGGGCGGCCCGGGTGGACGGGTCCCCCGGGCCGGGGGTGGCCACGGCGAGCCGGGGCACGCCCGGGGCCGGTGCCTCGACCGCGTAGTCCACACCGGAGGCGTCCAGCAGGTGCTGACCGTCGGCCGCCGCCACCCACGCCACGGCCGTGCGCTCCACCACCGTCACCGCCACCCGGGAGGGCAGGGTGCGGTCCACGGTGGCCGAGGCCACCCGCGGCAGGGCCGCCACCCGCGCGGCGGCCGCGGCCAGGTCCAGCCCGACCAGCCGGGTGCCGGCCGGCACGTCGAGCGCGTCGAGCACCTGCTGCTCGGTCACCACCGTCTCCCCCTGCACGGTCACCGACCGCACGGACAGCAGCGGGCTGAACCACGCGACGGCCCCGAGCACCACGACCAGCAGCGCGACCAGCACCACCAGGGTGCGCACCCGCAGGCCGAGCACCCGGCGCACCGGGGGGGCGGGACGACGGTTGGGCCGGTCCTGCGCGCGCGGGGTCGGACCTTGCGGGCCGGACGGTCGGGCCGGGCTGCGGCGGGGGCGGGCGGTGGTGCGGGTGCTCTCGCGCCCGGTGGATCCGGGGGCCCGGCCGGACGGGCTCACCGGGACCCCTCCCGGGCCCGCAGCCGGTCCAGGATCTCCGGGCCGAGCATGGTCACGTCGCCCGCACCCATGGTGATGACGACGTCGCCGGGCGCCGCGAGGGCCACCACCTGGTCCGGTGCCTCGGCGACGGAGGGCTGGAAGTGCCCGGGCACGGTCAGCGCGTCCGCCACGAGCGCACCGGACACGCCGGGCACCGGGGCCTCCCTGGCGGCGTAAACGTCGAGCACCACAACCTCGTCGGCCAGCGAGAGCGCCGTGGAGAACTCGGCGGCGAAGGTGAGCGTGCGCGAGTAGAGGTGCGGCTGGAACACCACCAGCACCCGGCCGCCGTCGGCCAGCGCCCGGGCCGCGAGCAGGTTCGCCCGCACCTCGGTGGGGTGGTGGGCGTAGTCGTCGAACACCCGCACCCCGTCCGCGCGGCCGGTCAGCTGGAAGCGGCGGTGCACCCCACCGAAGGCGGCCAGTCCTGCGAGCACGCGCTCGAGGTCCGCCCCGACCTCACCGGCCGCGAGCAGGGCGCCCAGGGAGTTCAGCGCCATGTGCTCACCGGGCACCGAGAGCCGGAGCGTGCGCGGGTGGTCCTCCCCGGCCAGCCGCACCTCGCTGACCCCGCCGGCGGCCGCCGGCGCCCAGCCGAGCAGCTGCGCCTGGCATCCCGGTGCGCGTCCGTAGCGCAGCACCCGGACACCGAGGGCCTCGGCGGTGTCGGCGAGCCGGGCCGCACCGGGGTCGTCCGCGCAGGCGACGAGCACCCCACCGGGGACGATCCGCTCGAGGAACCGGTCGAACACCGCCGCGTAGGCCTCGACGCTGCCGAAGAAGTCGAGGTGGTCGGCGTCGACGTTCGTCACGACCACGACGTCCGGCGCGTACTGCAGCAGGGAGCCGTCGCTCTCGTCCGCCTCGGCCACGAACACCCCGGCGGTCCCCTGGTGGGCGTTGGCGCCGGACTCGTTGAGCTCGCCACCGATGGCGAAGGACGGATCGACCCCCGCAGCCTGCAGCGCCACCACGAGCATGGACGTGGTCGACGTCTTGCCGTGGGTCCCGGCCACGAGCACCGCGCGCGAACCCAGCATCAGCGTGGCGAGCACGGCCGGGCGGGTCGTGACCGGGACGCCGCGGCGACGGGCCTCGACGAGCTCGGGGTTCGTGTCGGGGATCGCGCTGACCGTGGTGACCACCGTGGTGGGGCCGCCGGGCAGCAGGTCCAGCGCCGAGGAGTCGTGACCCACCCGCACCTGGGCGCCCCGTGCCCGCAGGCCCAGCACCCCCCGGGACTCCTTGGCGTCGGAGCCGGAGACCTGTCCGCCACGGGCGAGCAGGATCCGGGCGATGCCACTCATCCCGGCGCCACCGATGCCCACCATGTGCACCCGTGCGAGCTCGGCCGGCAGCGGGGACCCGGCGTCGGTCGACCCCAGCCCGGTGCTCGTCACCGCGAGACCCCGCCGGCCGCCACGGCCAGCACGATGCGCGCGATCGTGGCCGCGGCGTCGCGGTGGCCGGACCCGGCGGCGGCCGCACCCATGGCCGCCAGCCGCGCCCGGTCGGCCGCCAGCGGCAGCACGAGCTCGAGCACCCGCTCGCTGGTGAGCTCCGCGTCCGGCACCACCAGTCCCCCGCCCGCGTCCACCACGGGCCGGGCGTTGAGCTCCTGCTCCCCGTTCCCGTGCGGCAGCGGGACGTAGAGCGCGGGCAGGCCGACGGCGGACACCTCGGCCACGGTCATCGCGCCCGAGCGGCAGACGACCACGTCGGCCGCGGCGTAGGCCAGGTCCATCCGGGACAGGTAGGGCACGGCCACGTAGGCGGGGGCGCCGGGCACCTGCTGCACGGCGAGGGTGTTGCGCGGCCCGTGGGCGTGCAGCACGCCCACCCCGGCCTCGGCGAGACCCCGGGCGGCCCCCGACACGGCCCCGTTGAGGCTGCGGGCGCCCTGAGAACCGCCGAAGACCAGCAGCACCGGCCCGTCCGGGTCGAGCCCGAAGTGCGCCCGGGCGGCGGCGCGCAGCCCGGCCCGGTCCAGGCTCGTGATGGACGCGTTGACGGGCATTCCGACGACCTCCGCGCCGTCCAACCCGCAGTCCGGCACGGCGGCCAGCACCCGGGTGGCGGTGCGCGCACCGACCTTGTTGGCCAACCCGGCGCGGGCGTTGGCCTCGTGCACCACCACCGGAACCCGACCGCGGCCACCACCACGGCGGGCGGCGAGGTAGGCGGGCAGCGCGACGTAGCCGCCGAAGCCCACGACGACGTCCGCCCCCACCGCGTCGAGCACCGCACGGGTGCGGCCCACCGAGCTGCGGACGCGTCCGGGCAGCCGCAGCAGGTCGGTGGTGGGTCTGCGCGGCAGCGGCACGGGCGGGATGAGCTCGAGGGTGTAGCCGCGCTCGGGCACGAGCGTGGTCTCCAGCCCGCGGGAGGTGCCCAGGGCGGTGATGCGGACGTCCCCGTCGAGGGCGCGCAACGCGTCGGCCACGGCCATGGCGGGCTCCACGTGGCCGGCCGTGCCACCACCGGCGAGCACCACCGACACCGGACGGGTGGCGGGTGCGGTCACCGTCGGGTGCCCCGGTCCCGGGGTCCACCCGCAGGGCGCCGTGCGGGCGCGGCCCGGGTGGGGCGCGGGGCAGGAGCACGGGCGGCGCGGGGTGCCGGGGTCCGGTCGGGGCGGGGGGCAGGGGTCCGGTCGGGGCGGGGTGTCGAGGGGCGCGCGCCGCCCGTCCGCTCGGCCCGGGGTGCGCGGCGCGGACCGGGCACGGCACGCAGCCGACGCTCGACGAACGGCTGGGGGGCGGGCAGCCGGAACCGGTGCGAGAGCCGGCCCGCGTCCCCCGCACGCACCGCGGCGATGGCCTCCGGCTCGTGCCGCGCGGCGTTGGCGAGCAGGCCGAACATCAGCATGGTGAGCGCGGTGGACGTGCCGCCGGAGGAGATCATCGGCAGCTGCAGCCCGGTGACGGGCAGCAGCCCCGTCACGTAGCCGGTGTTGAGGAACGCCTGACCGACCAGCCAGACCGTGGTGGTGGCCGAGAGCAGCACCAGGAACGGGTCCACCGAGCGAGCCGAGATGCGCAGCCCGACCCAGGCCAGCACCCCGAACAGCACCAGGACCAGACCCGCGCCGAGAAAGCCCAGCTCCTCGCCGATGATGGCGAAGATGAAGTCGTTGTGGGCGTTGGGCAGGTAGTTCCACTTGGCCCGGCTCTGGCCTAGCCCCACGCCCAGCCAGCCGCCGTCGGCCAGGGAGTACCGCGCCTGCAGCGCCTGGTACCCCGACCCGGCCAGGTTCACGTCCGGGTTGAGCCAGGACTCGATGCGCGCGCTGCGCGGTCCGACGAGCAGGCCGAACACCAGGGCCCCACCGGCCGCACCCACGGAGGCGAGCGCGACGAGCTTCATCGGCAGCCCCCCGAACCACAGCAGGGCCAGCACGATGATCGCCAGCGTCACGGTCGACCCGAGGTCGGGCTGCAGCAGGATGAGCAGGGCCACGAGCGCGGCGACCGGCAGCAGCGGGACCGCCAGGTGACGCAGGGGCGGCAGGTGCGGGCGGTGGGTCGCGAGCACTCCCGCACCCCAGACGGCCAGCGCGATCTTGGCCGCCTCGGCGGGCTGGAAGGACAGGCTGCCGATGCGGAACCAGCCGCGGGTGCCGTTGATGTCCGCGCCCACCCCGGGCACGAGCACGGCCATGAGCAGCACGACCGACACGACGACGGCCGGTGTCGCGAGCTTGCGAACCACCCTGATCGGCATCCGCAGGGCCACGTAGAACAGGACGGCGCCCAGGAGCACGAAGACGAGCTGCTTCTGGAACAGGCTGTACGCCGAGCCCGCGGCGGCCGCCTGCGCGCTGGAGGCGGAGAGCACCATCACGAGCCCGAGCCCGGTGAGCAGCGCGAACACCCCGAGCACCAGGTGGAACGACGTCAGCGGCCGGGCGAGCCAGCCGCGCAGCCAGGCTCCGCCCCGCTGCGGTCCGGTACGGGTGCGTGGCGGGCGTGGCGCGGTGGTGGTCACGAGGCGTCCTCGGTCAGGGCGAGCGCGGCGTCGGCGAACGCGCGGCCGCGGTGGGCGTAGTCGGTGAACATGTCCATCGAGGCTGCGGCCGGGGCCAGGAGCACGGTGTCCCCCGGGCTGGCCATCGCGGCTGCGGCACGCACGACGTCGACCATGGCCGCATCGTCTCCCGCCGCGACCTCCACGACGGGGACCTCCGGCGCGTGTCGCGCGAGGGCCGACGCGAGCACACCGCGGTCCCGGCCGAGGAGCACCACGCCCGCCAGCCCCGGCGCGGCGGTGACCACGAGGTCCTCCACCGACGCACCCTTGAGCAGCCCACCGGCCACCCAGACCACCCGGGGGTGCGCGGCCAGGGAGGCCGCGGCCGCGTGCGGGTTGGTAGCCTTGGAGTCGTCCACGTAGCGCACCCCACGCCGGGTGGCCACCACCGCACCGCGGTGCGCCCCCGGGCGGTGGGCGCGCAGACCCGCACCGACCGCGGCCGCGGACACCCCGGCCGCGCGGGCCAGCGCGGCGGCGGCGGCCGCGTCGAGTCGCCCGGGCGGCCCGGCGGGCAGCACGTCGGCTGCCGCCACCAGGGGCTCGTCCTCGGCGAAGGCCCGGTCGGTGAGGACCCCGTCGACGTAGCCCATCTCGCCCCGGGCCGGTTCGCCGAGGCGGAAGCCCACCGTCCGGGCGGCGGTCGGGACCAGCGCCGATGCGCCGGGGTCGTCCAGCCCGAGCACGGCCACGTCGCCCGTCAGCACCCCGGCCTTCGCGGCGGCGTAGGCCTCCCGGCCGCCGTGCCAGTCCAGGTGGTCCTCCGCGACGTTGAGCACGACCCCGGCCGACGGGCGCAGCGACGGCGCCCAGTGCAGCTGGAAGGAGGAGAGCTCGACGGCCAGGTCGGTGAACCCGGCGGCGTCGGTGAGCGCGTCGAGCACGGTGAGACCGATGTTTCCGCAGGCCACGGTGCGGCGGCCGTCGGCCCGCAGCACCGCCTCGAGCATCGTCGTCGTCGTCGTCTTGCCGTTGGTCCCGGTGACGGCGAGCCAGCGCCGACTCGGGCCGAACACCTCCGCACGGTCGCAGCGCCAGGCGAGCTCGACGTCGCCCCACACCGGCAGCCCGGCCGCTGCGGCCGCCACCAGCAGCGGGGCGGTGGGCCGGAACCCGGGCACGGTCACCACGAGGTCGACCCCCTCGGGCGGGGTCCGCAGGTCGAGCGCGGTCGCAGCACCGAGGACCGCGACGGCCTCGAGCTCGGCGGGGTTGCTGTCGCTGACGGTGCAGCGCGCCCCCAGACGGGTCAGGGCCCGCACGACGGAGGTGCCGGTGACCCGGGCGCCGGCGACGAGGACGTGCGCCCCGTCGAGCTCGCTGACCTGCACCGCTCAGTCGCCGATCGCGGCGAGCCACTCGCTGTAGAACAGGGCCACGCCGAGGGCGCAGGACACCGCCGCCAGCAGCCAGAACCGGATGATGACGGTGGTCTCCGCCCACCCGGCGAGCTCGAAGTGGTGGTGGAACGGGGCCATCCGGAACACCCGCCGTCGGCTGGTCCGGAACACCGCCACCTGCACCACCACCGAGACGGCCTCCATGACGAACAGCGCGCCGAGCACGATGAGCAGCAGCTCGGTGCGGGTGACCATGCTGAGCCCGGCGAGCATCCCGCCCAGGGCGAGCGAGCCGGTGTCCCCCATGAAGATCTTCGCCGGGGCCGCGTTCCACCACAGGAACCCGATGCAGCCGCCGACCGCCGCCGCGGAGAGCACCGCGAGGTCCAGGGGGTCGCGCACCTGGTAGCACCCCGCGCTCGCCGCAGCGGTGCAGTCGTTGCGGTACTGCCAGAAGCTCACCAGCACGTAGCTGGCGAGCACCATGGCCATGGACCCCGCCGCGAGCCCGTCGAGGCCGTCGGTGAGGTTGACCGCGTTGGACCAGGCGCTGACCAGCAGGTAGCAGAAGAGCACGAAGCCGACCCCCCCGAGGGAGAGGGTGGCGATGTCGCGCGCGAAGGAGAGCTGCGTGGTGGCCGGGGTGAGGCCGTCGGCGTCGCGGAAGCGCAGGGCCAGGATGCCGAACGCGACGGCGGCCACCAGCTGACCCACGAGCTTGGAGGTCTTGTTCAGCCCGAGGTTGCGCTGCTTGCGGATCTTGATGAAGTCGTCCAGGAAGCCCACGACGGCCAGCACGGTGGTGAGCCCGAGCACCAGCAGCGCCGAGGCCGAGGGGCCGTCGGCATGGAGGAACGCCCCGACGCCGTGGGCCCCGAAGTACCCCGCCCACAGCGCGGCCACGATGGCGACACCGCCCATGGTCGGCGTGCCGCGCTTGGACTGGTGGCTGGCCGGGCCCTCCTGGCGGATCTCCTGGCCGAAGCCCTGCCGGGAGAACAGCGAGATGAGGTAGGGGGTCAGCAGGATGGAGACCACCAGCGCGACGCCCGCAGCGATGAGGATCAGCCTCACGCGGTCACCGTCCCGTCGCCGGTGTCGAGCACCGCGTCGTCACCGGGGTCCTCGTCGGCGAGCAGCCCCTCGGCCACCCGCCACAGGCCGACCGACTTCGACGCCTTCACCAGCACCACGTCACCGGGTTCGACCTCCGCGCGCAGCAGGGCCAGAGCGGCCTCCACGTCGGGCACCATCACCGTCTCCTCGCCCCACGAGCCCTCCATGTAGGCCCCGCGGTGCACGGCCTCGGTCGGGGAGCCGAGCGCACCCACCACCACCAGGCGGCTCACGTCCAGTCGGACGACGTAGCGACCGATCGCGTCGTGCTCGCGCACCGCGTCCGGCCCCAGCTCGCCCATCTCCCCCAGCACCGCCCAGCAGCGCCGGCGCGCCGTGCCACGGCCGCCCGTGCGGCTGATGGACACCAGCGCCTTGAGCGCGGCCTTCACCGAGTCGGGGTTGGCGTTGTAGGCGTCGTTGACCACGGTCACGCCGTCGGCGCGGGTGCGCACGTCCATCCGGCGCTCGGAGACCGCCGCGGCCTGGCTCAGGGACTCGGCGACCTGCGCCAGGGTGGCGCCGCGCTCCAGCCCCACGGCCGCCGCGGCCAGCGCGTTGCCCACCTGGTGCTCGCCGTGCACGGCCAGGGCCACCTCGACCTCGCCGGCCGGGGTGGTCATGCGGAAGCGGGCCCGGGCCTCGTCGTCGAGCCGGACGTCCACCGCACGCACGTCGGCCCGGGCGGAGGTCCCCACGAGCACCACCCGCGCGGTGGTGCGCGAGGCCATGGCCACGACGAGGGGGTCGTCCGCGTTGAGCACGGCCACGCCCCCGTCCGCAGCCGGGGGCAGCGCCTCGACCAGCTCGCCCTTGCCCCGGGCGATGGCCTCCCGGGAGCCGAACTCACCGAGGTGCGCGGTGCCGACGTTGAGCACCACCCCGATCCGCGGCGGTGCGACGGCGCACAGCGCGGCCACGTGGCCCACCCCGCGGGCGGAGAGCTCGAGCACGAGGTTCGCGGTGGAGGTGGTGGCGCGGAGCACGGTCCACGGGTGGCCGAGCTCGTTGTTGAAGGAACCCGGCGGCGCCACCAGCGGCCCCAGGGGGGCGAGCACCGCAGCGAGGAGGTCCTTGGTCGAGGTCTTGCCCGAGGAGCCGGTGACGCCGATGACGCAGAGCTCCGGCAGCGCGTCGATGCTCGCCCGGGCGAGGCGGCCCAGCGCGGCGAGGACGGCGGCGCCCGACCCGTCGGTGTCGCCGGCCAGGGCCATCACCCGGCTGCCGGTGCCCCCGGTCGGGCTGACCACGACGGCCGGCACGCCGACCGGCCGGGCGGCGAGGACCCCCACCGCTCCGGCGGCCACGGCCGCGGCGGCGTGGGTGTGCCCGTCCACCCGCTCCCCGGGCAGCGCCACGAACAGGCTGCCGGCACCGACCCTGCGGGAGTCGAACTCGACGGGTCCGGTGACCACCACGCCCGGGTCCGGGCAGTCGTGCAGGGTGCCGCCCACCGCCGCGGCCACCTCGGCGAGGCTCATCCCGATCACGCGCGTGCTCCGCTGGTGGTGGGGTGCGCGCCGATCGCTCGGGCGAGCTCCGCCCTGTCGTCGAACGGGTGCTTCACGCCGTGGACCTCCTGGCCGGTCTCGTGTCCCTTGCCCGCCACGAGGACGACGTCGCCCGCCCTGGCCCACGCCACGGCCGCGGCGATGGCCGCCGCCCGGTCGTCGCTCTCGCGGACCTCGCCGCGGAGGTCGGCCGGCACCGCGAGGGCACCGCCGAGCACCTCCGCACGGATGGTGGCGGGGTCCTCGGTGCGCGGGTTGTCGTCGGTGACCACGAGCAGGTCGGCCCCGCGCGCGGCCACGTCGCCCATGAGGCACCGCTTGGTGGTGTCGCGGTCACCGCCCGCCCCCACCACCACGGCGAGACGGCCGGAGCCCTGGGCGCGGAGCGCGTCGATGACGGCCTGCAGCGCGGCGGGCTTGTGGGCGTAGTCCACGACGGCCACGAAGGGCTGCCCGCGGTCCACCCGCTCCATCCGTCCGGGCACGTCCACCCCGGCGATCCCGCGGACGGCGTCGCCGGGTCCGACCCCGGCTGCGGCCAGCACGGCCACGGCGAGCGCGGCGTTGGCCACGTTGTAGGCGCCGGGCAGCCGGAGCTCGGCCGTGACCGTCACGCCGTCCGGGCCGTGCAGCGCGAACGCCTGGGCCCCGCTGGGGGCGACGGTCACCGGGCCGGTGGTCCAGCTGGCCGCAGCACCGGAGGTGGACACGGTCACGGTGCCCGGACCGGCGAGCCGGGCCATCCGCACGCCCCACACGTCGTCGGTGCAGACGACGGCGCAGGGAGTGGCCACCGGCGAGGCCGGGTCGAACAGCCGGGCCTTGGCCGCGAAGTAGGCCTCCATGCCCGGGTGGAAGTCGAGGTGCTCGTGGGAGAGGTTGGTGAACGCCCCGACGGCGAACCGGGTGCCGTCGGCGCGGCCGAGCTCGAGGGCGTGGCTGGAGACCTCCATGACCACCGAGTCCACCCCCTGCTCGAGCATGAGGGCGAGCAGGGCCTGCAGGTCCGGCGCCTCGGGCGTGGTGAAGGCACTGGGCAGGGCCCGGCCGTCCACCCTCGTCTCCACGGTGCCGATGAGCCCGGGGGTCCGCCCGCCGGACCGCAGACCGGCCTCCACGAGGTAGGCGGTCGTGGTCTTGCCGGAGGTACCGGTGATCCCGAGCACCTGCAGGCGCTGGGACGGCCGGCCGTAGACGTGGGCCGCGAGCTCGCCGAGCACGGCGCGCGGCGCCGGGTGCACGAGCAGCGGGACGCCGTCGAGCCCGGGGCGGGTGGCGCCCTCCGGGTCGGTGAGCACGGCCACGGCGCCGGCGGCCAGCGCGGCGGCCGCGAAGTCCGCGCCGTGGGCACGGGCACCGGGCAGGGCCGCGAACAGGTCGCCGGGGCGGGCGTCCTGGGCGCGGAGGGTGACTCCGGTGACGAGCAGGGCCTCGTCGGCGCCCGCCAGCTCGGCGTCGACGAGGGTGGCCAGCTCGACCAGGGCGACCGGCTGCACCCTGGCGGGCCGCAGCGGGGCGTCGGGAGAGGTCACGAGCGTCCTCTCGGTTCCGGGGCGGGCAGGCACGTGGGCAGAGGTTACCGGCGCGACGGTGGGGTCTCCGACCCGCTCCCGACGGCGCGGGGCGTGGGGGGTCAGCCGGCGACGAGGGTCAGCTTGGGCGTGGGCTCCGCCGAGAGGGGCACGTCATCGTGCTGCAGCAGCCACGAGGCGATGTCGTGGAACAGCGGGGCCGAGGAGTGTCCAGCACTGCCGTCGGAGCTGCGCACGGGGTTGTCGAGCATGATCCCGACGACGAAGCGCGGGGCGTCGGCCGGGGCCATGCCCGCGAAGGTGATGTTGTAGGCGGACTGGGAGTAGCAGCCGCAGGCGGGGTCGACCTGCTGGGCCGTGCCGGTCTTGCCGGCGATCTGGTAGCCGGCGACGGCGGCCGCCACCCCGGTTCCACGCTGCTGGCCCTTGTCGTCCTGGACCACCGCCCGGAACATGTTGCGCACGGTGACCGCCGTCTGCGCGCTGACCACCTGGATCCCGTCCGGCTGCGGGCTGGTGGTCACGGTCCCGTCCGGGGCCGTGGTGGAGGCGACGATGCGCGGTGGGATGCGGACACCGTCGTTGGCGATGGCCTGGTACATGCCCGTCATCTGGAGCAGCGTCATGGACAGCCCCTGGCCGATCGGCAGGTTGGCGAACGTGGAGCCCGACCACTGCGACTGGACCGGCACCGAGCCGGCGCTCTCCCCCGGCAGGCCGACGTCGGTGGTCGCGCCGAGGCCGAACTTGGCGAGCATCTGCGCGTAGGCGTCCGGTCCGACGCGCTGGGCCAGCTCCAGGGTGCCGACGTTGGAGGACTTGCCGAACACCCCCGTCGTGGTCAGGTCCAGCGTCCCGTGCACCCACGCGTCCTTGACGGTCACCCCGCCGAGGGCGATCTTGCCCGGGACCTGGAGCACCTCGTCCGGGGTGGTCAGGCCCATGTCGATGGCGGCCGCGGCGGCGACGATCTTGTTCACCGACCCCGGCTCGAACGGCGAGCTCACGGAGGAGTTGCCCAGGGCCCGCGCGGTGGCCGTGCCGAGCTGGGTGTTGGGGTCGAAGGTGCCGTCGTTGGCCATCGCGCGGACCTGCCCGCTCTTCACGTCCAGCACCACGGCGGAGGCGTTGCGGGCCCCGGAGAGGTCCTTGGCCCGCTGCACCGCCTGCTGCACGTACCACTGCAGCTCGGAGTCGAGGGTGAGCTGGACGGAGGTGCCGTTCACGGCGGGCACCTCGTCACGCTGGCTGCCGGGGATGACGGTGCCGTCCTCCCCGCGCTCGACGACCCGGCTGCCGTCGGCGCCCGCGAGCTGGGAGTCCATCGACGCCTCGAGACCGAGCAGCCCGCTGCCGTCGGCGCCGACGGAACCGACCATGTTCGCGGCCAGCGCGCCACCGGGGTACTCCCGGATCGCCTGGCGCTCGGCGCCGACCTCGGGAAAGGCGGTGGTGATCTCCGACGCGGTGGCGGGATTGACCTTCTTGGCCAGGTAGACGAAGGACGCGTCCCCGGCCATGGCGGTGTACAGGTCCGCCCGGGACAGCTCGGGAACCTTCTCCTTGATCAGGTCCGCGATCTGGCCGAAGCGCACCTCGGCGGTGTCGGCGCTGGGCTCGGTCTCCCGAGCCTTGTCGATGCTCGCGCGGACGAACCTCGGCTGGAAGGTCAGCGCCTTGGCCTCCATGGTGAAGGCGATGGGCGTGCCGGCGCGGTCGGTGATGGCCCCGCGGGTGGCGGGCAGCACCACCGTCGAGGTGCGCTGGGCGTCGGCGCCGGCGGCCAGCGCCGTCGCGTCGATGCCCTGCACGCGGACGAGCTGCAGCGCCGCGAGGGTCAGCGCCCCGAGCATGACCCAGCGACCGACGGTGTAGCGGCGACCGTCACCGCCGATGCGGCGCCCCGCGTGGCGGATCGTGCGCCCACGCGTGGGGGTCGCGGTGCCCGTGCGCCCACGCGTGGTGGTGCGAAGGGGCTGGCGGGGACGTCCGGCGGCCATCAGGCTCCTCCTGCGGTGGGACTGGGGTCGGCGCCGGGGACGATGCCGGGCGCCACCGCGGCGGCAGCCGCGGCCGGTGCGGTGGGAGCTACCGGTGCGGCCGGTGCGGCCGGTGCGGCGGGTGCGGCGGGGGCCACTGGCGCGGCGGGAGGCACTGGTGCGGCCGGTGCGGCCGGAGGCACTGGTGCGGCCGGTGCGGCGGCAGCAGCGGGAGCCGGGGCGACGACGGCGCCGGAGGTGGTGCTCGGCCGGGAGCTGCTCGGGCGGGGACCGGCGGCGATGAGGCTGGGCCCGGGGGTGCCGGTGGCGGGCGCCGGGGTGCCCACCACCGTGACGGTGCCGTCCGCGGCCACCACCAGGTGCGCCACGTCGCCGCTGGGCACCATCCCGAGGGCGGCCGCACTCACGGCCAGCGCCGACGGGGAGTCCGCGGTCGCCACGTCCCTGCGCAGCGCCTCAGCCTGCTCGGAGAGACGCTGGTTCTGCTCCTGCGCCGCGCCGATCGCGTACGAGCTCTCCGCCGAGTGGGTCGAGAGCCAGAGGGTGGTGACGAGGCCGGCGGCGAGCAGCGTGATGACGAGGGCGACGAACGGGATGCGCCGGGTCACCGTTCCCGGGTCACCGTCGGGCACGAGGTGCAGGAAGCGCTGCGTGCGCTCGGTCTTGCGCTCGTAGGCCCGCTGGGCGGCGGTGGTGCGCGCCACGGCCGTGCGCCCCGTCGCCGGGCGGGTGGGGGGAGTCCGCGGGGCGCGCCGGGGCGCCGCGGGACGGACCCGTACGGGTGCTGTCACTGCGACCTCCGGTGGTCTCGGGTGGATCGGTCCTGCGGGGGTCGGGACGGGTGGGCGGGATCGAGGGGGGCGATGCGCTCCACGGCGCGCAGCCGCACCGGGGCGGCCCGCGGGTTCTCCTCGACCTCGGCCGCGGTGGCCTTCTCGGCCCCGCGGGTCAGGGCCCGCATCTCGGGCCCCTGCCCGGGCAGCTCGACCGGCAGGCCCTCCGGGCTGCGCGAGCGGGTCCGGGCGACCACCTCCTGCTTGACCACCCGGTCCTCCAGCGACTGGTAGCTCATGAACACGGCCCGACCGTCCGGGGCGAGGGCGTCGAGCGCGGCCGGGACCGCCCCGGCCAGCGCGTCGAGCTCGCCGTTGACCTCGATGCGCAGCGCCTGGAAGGTCCGCTTGGCGGGGTGGCCTCCCGTGCGGCGGGTGGCGGCCGGGATGGCGGCGTAGAGCACCTCGACCAGGCGTGCGCTGGTGGTGAACGGCTCCACCTCGCGCCGTCGCAGCACCTCCGAGGCGATCCGGCCGGCGAAGCGCTCCTCGCCGTAGGTGCTCAGCACCCGGGCGAGCTCGCCGTGGGAGTAGCTGTTGAGCACCTGCGCGGCGGTGATCCCGGTGGTGGGGTCCATCCGCATGTCCAGCGGGGCGTCCTTCGCGTAGGCGAAGCCCCGCTCGGCGGCGTCGAGCTGCATGGACGAGACACCCAGGTCGAACAGCACGCCCTGCACCGAGCCGGTGGCCGCCAGCCCGATCCCGGCCAGCGCGTCGGCGATCCCGTCGTAGACGGTGTGCACGAGGGTGACCCGGTCGGCGAACGCGGCGAGCCGGTTGCCGGCGATCTCGAGGGCGTCCGGATCGCGGTCGAGGCCGACCAGGCGCAGGCCCGGGTGGGCAGCGAGCAGGTGGGCGGCGTGACCGGCGAGACCGAGGGTGGCGTCGACCAGGACGGCGCCGTCGGTGCTGATCGCGGGTCCGAGGAGCTCGCCGACGCGGCGGAGCAGCACGGGGACGTGGGAGTGACGGCCGGTCTGCTCGCTCACCGCCCCGGTACCCCCTCCTGCTCGTCGTTCGCGTGTGCGGTGCCGGTGCCCGGTACCGGCGGGGGCGGTGTTCCGGGGTCCCCGCCCGAGTGCGGTGGACCTGGCGCTGGGGAAGAGCGTCAGGGCACCGCTCGGGCGGAGGCCTCGGGACACCGGCCGGCGCCGGGTGGTGCGGGTGGTCAGAGGATGCCGAGGGACTGGTCGGTGGCGGTGGAGAAGGCCTGCTCGTTGCGCTCGACGTAGGACGCCCAGGCGCGGGAGTCCCAGATCTCGACGTAGTCGACGGCGCCGATGACGACGCACTCCTTGGCGAGCTCGGCGTAGCGGCGGTGGTCGGCGGTGAGCGTGATGCGGCCCTGGCCGTCGGGGAGCTGCTCGTCCGAGCTCGCGGCCAGGTTGCGCATGAACGCCCTCGCCTCCTCGCTGGAGCGCGAGGCCTGCGAGACGGTGCGCGCCCGCTCGGCGAACACCTCCCGCGGGTACACCGCGAGGCTGTGGTCCTGGCTCTTGGTCACCGTCACGCCTCCTGCCAGGGCCTCGCGGAACTTGGCCGGCAGGGTGAGCCGGCCCTTGTCGTCCAACCGGGGCGTGTAGGTGCCGAGGAACACCGTTCCTCACCTCCCCGACCGGCCGTGGTGCTGCGTGGAGCGCGCCCGCACTCCACGAGAGGGACGCTACCCCACTTCTCCCCACGATCAAGGCGCCGAGCCCGCCCAAGACCAGGAGATCCGCGTATCTGGCCTGGTGGCGACGGTGGGGAGATTTCCCAGAGGACTCCACACCCCCGGCGGCCCTCGTGCGGTCCCGACCTGGATCGTCGCGGTAGCAGGGCCGCTGGGCGGCACGTCACCCGTCGTGGTGGGGAGGAGTGGGGTCCTCGGGCGGACGTTGTCCCCAGGACGCCGCGCCCGACCTCTGGAACACTCGGGACGGGCCGCACTGCCCGGCCCCCCGGGGTCGGAGCTCGGCGAGGCTCTCGACGACCGACCCAGGAGGATTCGTGAGCTCACCCCGCACGAGCGAGCAGGTGGGTCCGCCACGAGCCCTGCGGTCCGAGCCCGGACCGGACGAGGACGTCGCCTGGGCGCCCGCCGCGGTGGCGGACGGAGCGGCCCGGGTCGTCGCCGCGGTGGAGCAGGTGCTGATGGGCAAGGGCGAGGTGGTCCGGACCGCGGTCATGACGTTGCTCGCCGGCGGGCACCTGCTGGTAGAGGACGTCCCCGGGGTCGGCAAGACCGTCCTGGCCAAGGCGCTGGCCCGGGCCGTGGACTGCAGCGTCTCGCGCGTGCAGTTCACGCCGGACCTGCTGCCCAGCGACGTCACGGGCGTCACCGTCTACGACCGGCGCACCGCTGAGTTCGACTTCCGGCCGGGCCCCGTCTTCGCGAACATGGTGGTGGCCGACGAGATCAACCGGGCCTCACCCAAGACGCAGTCCGCGCTGCTCGAGTGCATGGAGGAGCACCAGGTCACCGTCGACGCCACCACCTACCCGCTGGCCGAGCCGTTCATGGTGCTCGCCACCCAGAACCCGGTGGAGATGGAGGGCACCTACCCGCTGCCCGAGGCCCAGCGCGACCGCTTCACCACCCGCATCTCCCTGGGCTACCCCCACCAGGACGCCGAGCTGGCGATGATCGAGGGGCACGCCGGGTCCGACCCGGTCGACCGCATCCGACCGGTCTGCACGGCGGCCGACGTGCGGTCGATGATCGCCGGGGCCCGCGCGGTGCACGTGGCGCCGGAGCTTCGCCGCTACGTCGTCGAGCTCGTATCGGCCACCCGCAGCTCGCCGCTGGTGCGCCTGGGGGCCTCGCCCCGCGCCACCCTGCACCTCGTGCGCGCGGCGCGGGCCCGGGCCGCCATGGCCGGGCGGGACCACGTGCTGCCCGACGACGTGCACGCCGTGGCGGTCCCCGTGCTGGCCCACCGGCTGCTGCTGACGGGCGAGGCCCGGGCCGCTCGCCGCGAGGCGGGCCAGGTGGTGCACCAGCTGCTCGACCAGCTGGTGGTCCCCCGGGGCAGCCGGTCCGAGCCCTCGGCGCGCCACGGTCAGCGCTGAGCCGTGCTCCCAGACCTGACCGGGCACCCGTGATCGGCCCCCTCCGCGGACTCACCACCCGAGGCCGATGCCTGGTGGCGGCGGGCGTGGCGGCCGCGGTCTGCGCCCTGGTCCTCGACGAGCGGGACCTGCTCCGGGTGGCCGTGCTGCTGGTGGCCCTGCCCGTCCTCACCGCGCTGCTGCTCGGCCTCGCCCGTCTGCGGCTGCAGGTCTCCCGCGACGTGCTCCCCCGCACCCTCTCGGTGGGCGCCCCGGCCGAGGTCCACCTCACCCTGCACGCCGGCGGTCGGCTCCCGGTGGCGGGGCTGCTGCTCACCGACACCGTGCCCACCGTGCTGGGTGAGGAGCCCCGGTACGCGGTGGGCGCCCTGGCGACCGGCACGTCCGCGTCCGTGGTCTACGGGCTGGCGCCCAGGGTGCGCGGCCGGCACGCGCTGGGCCCGGCGGAGGTCCGGGTGGCCGACCCGCTCGGGCTGGTCGAGCTGGTGCGTCGGCTCCCCGGCACCACCACCGTGCTGGTCCGGCCCCGGCTCCTCGAGCTGACGGGTCTGCCCGGCAGCCTGCTCGACGCGGCGGAGACCGGCGGCGCACCGTCCGGATCGGGCGCTACCCGTCAGGACGTCCAGGACTCCCTGGTGCGGCCGTACCGGACCGGCGACGACCTCCGCTCGGTGCACTGGCGCAGCTCCGCGCGCCGCGACGAGCTGATGGTCCGTCCCCAGGAGCAGAGCCGCCGCACCGGGACCGTCGTCCTGCTCGACGTGCGTGGGGCCGCGCACCACGGGCTCGGAGCGCACTCGACGCTGGAACGGGCCATCTGCCTGGCCGCGAGCGCGGCGGCCCACCTGGCCCGTCACGACCGCACCGTGCGCCTGGTCACCTCCGACGGGCGCGACCTCGGCAGCGGCGAGTCCGCCCTGGACCAGCTCGCGCTGCTCACCCCCGCCGGGGGCAGCTCGCTGGCCGGCGCTGCCGAGGTGGCCGGCCACGACGAGCTGCTGGCGGTGCTGGGGACCCTCGACGTCGCCGGTGCCCAGCTCCTCGTCGGCGCCACGGCCACCGCCGGGCCGGGGCGCGCAGTGGTGCTCGGCGCCGACGGACCCGGTGCGACCCTGCTGCGCGACGCCGGGTGGGGCGTCCTGCTCGCCACCGACCGCACGCCGCTGCCGCTCGTCTGGGACCAGCTGTGCGGTGCCCGATCCGCCGTGGCGCAGCCGGTCGGGGGCGCGTGGTGAGCACCTGGGCCGAGCCGATCGGCAGCCGGGCGGGCGCCACCGCGGCCGGTTCCGGCGCACTGCTGCTCAGCACGGCCGCCCTCGGCCCGCTGTTCACCGACGCCAGCTGGGCGCCGTCGGTCCTCGCCGTCGTCGTGCTCGTGGCGCTGACCGGGGTGGGGCTGCGCTCGGTGCGCTGCCCGTTGCCCGTGGTGGTGGTGGCCCAGCTCGTGGTGGTGGCCGTGCTCGTGACCGTGCTGTTCACCAGCACGGGTCTGGCGGGGGTGCTGCCCGGCCCGGCCGCCGTGGGCCAGGTCCGTGACCTGCTCTCCGGCGCGGGCACGCAGATCCGGGACGAGAGCGTGCCGGTGCCCGTGACCCCGGAGCTGCAGCTGCTGCTGGTGCTCCTGCTCGGCGCGGCGGCGGTGGCCGTGGACGTCCTGGTCGCGGACCTCCAGGCACCCGCCGGCGCCGGCCTCGTGCTGCTCACCATGGTGGCGGTGCCCGCGTCGCTGCTCGACCAGCTGCTGCCGTGGTGGTCGTTCGTGCTGGGGGCGCTCGCCCTGGTGCTGCTGCTGGTGGCCGACGGCGCCCGGCGCGTGCCCCGGGCCGGGCCGGCGGCCGGGGCGGCCGGGCTCCGCGCGCCCGGGGTGCTCGCCGTGGTGGCGCTCGCGGTGGTCGCCGGACTGCTGGGGGGCTCGAGCGCCCTCGGCGTCGGCACCGGTGGCCGGCTGGCCGGCGGTGGGGGCGGCGGCGTGGGCCTGAACCCCTTCACCCAGCTGCGCGGCCAGCTCGACCAGCCCCAGGACGTGCCCCTGTTCACCGTGCAGGGGCTGGACGAACCGACCTACCTGCGTGCCGTCGCGCTGGACACCTACGTCGCCGACCAGGGCTGGGTGGTCGACCGGACCGCCGACGACCAGCAGGCCGAGGGCCCGCTCGACCCGGGCGCGGTCCGAGGCCCCGCCGTGTCGGTCACCATCACGCCGCAGCAGTACACCGACCGGTGGCTCCCTGCTCCCGGCACGCCGACGGCCGTGCAGGGCACGGGGGGCTCCCTGCAGAGCTACTCCTACGACCAGACCCTGGACACGCTGCACACCCGGCGCTCGCAGCCGCTGCCCAGCTACCGGGTGCAGGCCGTCGTGCCGGGCGGGACCGCCGACGAGCTCCGGGCCGCGGGCTCCCCCGGACCCGGGTCGGCGGACTCCCCCGGGCCGCGCTTCTACGCGACCACCGGCATCGATCCCCAGGTGAAGCAGATCGCCGAGACCGTCACCGGCGGTGCCACCGACTCGCTGGACGCCGCCGTCCGGCTCACCAGCTACTTCCGCGACCCGGCCAACGGGTTCACCTACACCGTGCAGACCGCGGAACCCGGGGCGGGCAAGGACGCGCTGGTCAGCTTCCTCACCGACGGCAGGACCGGGTTCTGCGAGCAGTTCGCGTCCTCCATGGCCGCCATGATGCGCAGCCTCGGGTTCCCCAGCCGGGTGTCGGTGGGCTTCACGGCCGGGACCGGCGACGGTGTGAGCCGGGAGGTCACCACGAGCGACGCGCACGCCTGGGTCGAGGTGTACTTCAGCCGGACGGGGTGGGTCCAGTTCGACCCCACCCCGCTCAGCGACGGCCGCGGCGTGGTCCCCGGCTACGTGACGCAGGCCCTGCAGAACCCGGCCGCCGGCACCGGTGCCACCACGGCCCCCAGCGCTGCGCCGACCGCGGCACCGAGCGCCGCACCGACCGCGGCCGCCCCCACCGCGGGCGCGCAGGACCCGCAGGCCGGTGCCGCCGAGAAGGGTTCCGGCACCACGGCCGCGCCGTCGCCCTGGCCCCGCCGCATCGCTGTCACCGCCGTGGTCGTGGCCGTGGTCGTGGCCGTCCTGGCGGCACCGGCCGCGGTCCGGGTGCTGCGCCGACGACGACGCTGGGCCGACGGCAGCCCGGCCGCCGCCTGGGACGAGGTACTGGACTCCGCCGCGGACCGGGGTGTCGTGCTGCGGCCGAGCGAGACCCCGCGGCAGACCGCGCTGCGGCTGGGCGACGAGCTCGCGCTCGACGCCGGTGCGGTGACGGCGCTGCACGCGCTCGTCGACACCGTGGAGCAGAGCTGGTACTCCTCCGGCGGGGTGCTGGTGCAGCAGCAGTCGCCCGCGGAGCTGGGGCGTGCGGTGGACTCTGCGCTGCGGACCGCGAGCCCCGTGGGCCTGCGCGGGCGGCTGCTGCCCCCGTCGTTGCGCGGGGCGCGCGGCGCCAGCGGCCTCTGACGGTCGCGCGGAGCCGGCCCGTCGCACGGAGCCACCGCCGACCGCAACGACGAACGGCCCCTGGTCGGAGACCGGGGGCCGTTCGGGGAGAGCGGGATCAGGGCTGGTCGAAGCGACGCTTGAAGCGCTCCTCCATGCGGGAGGAGAACCCGCCGGGCTGCTTGTCGCCGCCGCGGGAGGCCCCGGGGGCGGGACCGCTGGGTGCCACGCCGGGCGCCCCACGACCCGTGACGAGCACGACGGCGGAGCCGAACATCATCAGGAAGCCGACGACGCTGACCGCGACGACGGCGATCGTGGGCAGGCCCAGCGCCACCCCGGCGATGAGCACGACGAGGCCGAGGACGAAGAGGAAGACCGCCTGCAGGCGGCGCTTCCTCGTCGCGGTCCTGACCCGGGCACCACGGACGTTGGACGCGAACTTGGGATCATCTGCGTAGAGCGCGCTCTCGATCTGGTCCAGCAAGCGCTGCTCGTGCTCGGAGAGTGGCACGTTTTCCCTCCCCCGGCACAGAGGCATTGGGCGGCCGCCCCTTCTCCGGGGGCGACAGGCGCCCGACCCGGGCGCCTTCCCACATCGTACGAGCAGAGTTCAACTCCTACCACCCGCACGGGGATTCTCCTGTCCTCCCGAGGCTCAGCGACCACCCGGACGGGGGCCGCGGGGGGCTGCGGGGGGCTCCGGGGCACGTCGGGCACCGTCGCGTCCGCCCAGCAGGGTGGCCGGACGGACCGCTCCGTCCCCGAACTTGGAGCGCAGGGCGTCGGCGGCCCGCTCGGCGTCGCGCCAGCCGTGCTCGCGCTCGTCCAGGCGCAGCTGCTCCACCACCTGGGCGGCCCGGACGAGCTGCTCGGTCCGCACGCCGACCAGGCGGACGGCCTGCGGCAGCGGACGCAGCGCGTCGAGCAGGGTGCGCGCGGTGCCGTACACCTCCTGGGCGACGTCGGTGGGCGCCTCCAGGGTCCGCGAGCGGGTGATCGTGGTGAAGTCGGCGTAGCGCACCTTCACCGCCACGGTCCTGGCGCGCAGCCCGCGACGACGCAGCCCCGCGGTGGTCCGCTCGGACAGGCGCAGCAGCTCGCGGTGGAGCACGGCCGAGTCGTGCACGTCGACGCTGAAGGTCTCCTCGGCCCCCACCGACTTCTCCGTCGTCCCGGCCACCACCGCCCGGTCGTCGCGACCGTTGGCCAGGGCGTGCAGGTGGCTGCCGCTCGCCGTGCCGACCCACTGCTGGAGCACCCGCAGCTCCGTGCCGGCCAGCTCGCCCACCGTCCGCAGACCCACCGCGGCCAGCTGCTCCGCGGTGCGGGCACCCACGCCCCACAGCGCCGAGACGGGCAGGGCGTGCAAGATCGCGAGCTCCTCGACCAGCGGCACCACCATGACGCCGTCGGGCTTGGCCATCCCCGAGGCGATCTTCGCCATCGACTTCGTGCGGGCCAGACCCACCGAGGCGGTGATGCCCTCCGCGGCGAGCACCGCCGACCGCACGTCCTGCGCGAGGGCCAGCGGGGTGGTCCGCAGCCGGCGCAACGAGCCGGCCACGTCCAGGAACGCCTCGTCCAGGCTCAGCGGCTCCACGAGCGGGGTGACGGAGCGGAAGATGCCCATGACCGTCCGCGAGGCGGCGGTGTACAGCGGGAACTGCGGGGGGACGAACACGGCCCGGGGGCACAGCCGACGGGCCCGGACCGCGGGCATGGCCGACCGGATCCCGAAGGCCCGCGCCTCGTAGGTGGCCGAGAGCACCACGCCCCGCCCCCCGGCCCCGGCGACCACGACGGGCAGACCGGCCAGGTGCGGGGCCTCGCGCACCTCGACGGAGGCGTAGAAGGCGTCCATGTCGACGTGCAGCACCGTGCACCCCGTGTCGTCGGGCCCGACCGCCGAGGAGGCGTCCTGCTCCCGTCGCGCCTGGCGGCCCGCGTCGGCGAGCTCTCCGCTGCGTCCCACGCGTCAGTGCCCCACCGGTCAGCCGCTCACGGGCGGGGCGCGACCGTGGCCACGGCGTGCAACCGGCTGGCCATCTCGCGCAGCGGGGAGGTGCAGGAGGCGTGCAGCTCCAGCTCGGCCAGGGCCGCAGCCGAACCGGGGGCGGTCTCGAGCACGGGCCAGGGCACGAGGTCGCTCACGACGGCGTCGCCCTGCACGAGCTGGACGACGAGACCCGCGGCCACGAGCGCGGCCTCGATCCCCGCGACGTCGAAGCGGCGCAGCAGCGGGTCACGGGGGCCGACCCGACCGTCCGGGTCGGTCAGCACGTGCTGGGCGTCGGCGATGCGGCCCGCGAGCGCGCGGTGCAGGACCGCCGCCGCGCGCCCGGCCACCAGGACCGAGAGGGCGCCGGCCGGTGCGAGCGCGGCCACGAGGGCGGCGAGGGTCGCGGGGACGTCCTCGACCACCTCGAGCACGCCGTGCGCGAGCACCACGTCCGCGCTCGCGTCGGCCACCGCGTCGGCCAGGGAGTCCGCGTCGCCCTGGACCCCGGTGACGAGGTGCGACACACCGGCCTCCCGTGCGCGCCGGGCCAGCGAGGCCAGGGCGTCGGGGCTGGGCTCGACGACGGTCACGCTGCAGCCCGTGGTGGCCAGCGGCACGGCCCAGACGCCGGAGCCACCTCCGACGTCGAGCACGCGGCAGCCCTGGGCGCCGCCGTGGGCCGCCCGGCAGACGAGCTGGTGGACGGCGCGGCGCACGGCGAGGCTGCCGGCCCCGGCCTGGCTCGCGTCGGTGCCGGGCACCGGCGGCAGGCTGGCGCGCGCCGAGGGTGCTCCAGGGGTGGGTGCTCCGGGGGTGCTCACGGACTCCCACAGTAGTGGCCGACACCGGCGTTCCCCGGTGCCCTCACCGATCTGGGCGACGTGGTCCCCGGCCGCGCACGGCGTTCTCGGCCAGGGCCAGGAACTGCTCCACCTGACGGACCATGTCGTCGGCGTCCCGCACGGACACCGCAGGGGGCCGCCCCGACGGGCCCGGAGCGCACGCCGCGAAGAACTGGGCCCACTCCCCCAGCTCGGGAGCCACGGCCCGCAGCAGCTCCCACGCGCTGGTCGGCCGGCCACCGGTGGAGGGTGCCGGGGACGGCCCCGGCTCGCGCCCTGACGTCGGCACCGCACGGGCGGCCAGCACCGCGGCCGCCCCCCGGAGCGCGGCCAGGTGCGCCGCCGCGAAGCGACGGGGTGCTGCGGGCTCCGTGCACGCGGCCGCGAGACCGTCCCCCGCCTGCTGCAGCAGGTCCACCGCTGGTGCCGTCACGTCGGCCCTCCCTCCACGTCGGTACTGCGGTGCCGCTCGGCACGGCCACTGGCCGGGTGCGCCGGACCCGGGGCCGCCGCGCTTCCCTCGCGGCGGCCCCGGGAGCCGGAGCCATGGTTCGAACACCTGTTCGAACCACGGCTGGACCATAGCCGGGCGCACCCCGGTCCCGTCAACACCCGCGTCGTCGCGGGGAACGGTGGGTGGAGGTGGTGTGATGGGCGGGTGAGCGTGGACGTCGTCGAGCTGTCGCCCGAGGCGCTGCGGGAGCGGATGGGCGAGGCGCTCGGCGTCTACGTCGCCGCCATGGACTACCCCCCGGGCACCGAGGCGCACCGGGCGCCCATGTGGGCCGAGCACGCCCTGCGGCCGGGCTGGGCCGCCGTGGCCGCGATCGACGCCGGCACCCTGGTCGGCATCGGGTACGGCTACCGCAGCGCTCGCGGGCAGTGGTGGTCGGAGGAGGTCCGCACCGGGCTGCTGGCCCTGGGCCGGCCCGCCGGCGAGACGGAGCAGGTGCTGGCCGACACCTTCGAGCTCACCGAGCTCCACGTGCACCCGGCGGCCCAGGGCGACGGCCTGGGGTCCCGGCTGCTGCTGTCCTTGCTGGAGGGACGGCCGGAGGGTCGCGTGCTGCTGTCCACCCCGGAGGTCGACGCGGAGGGCAACCGGGCCTGGCGGCTGTACCGGCGCACGGGGTTCGGCGACGTCCTGCGGCACTTCCGCTTCACCGGCGACCCGCGCCCGTTCGCGGTGCTCGGCCGATCCCTCCCGCTGGGCTGAGCCGGCCGGCCGTCGCCGGGCCGGGTGGCCCCGCCGCCGCTACCGTTGGGCCCGTGCAGGACGTGGTGGTGGTGGGCGCGGGCCACAACGCGCTCGTCGCCGGGTGCTACCTGGCCCGGGCGGGCTGGGGCGTCACCGTCCTCGAGCGCGACGCGGTCGCCGGTGGCGCGGTGTCCACCGTCGAGCGCTTCCCCGGCCACCAGGTGGACCGCGGCTCCTCGGCGCACCTGATGATCCGGCACCTCGGCATCGTGGAGGAGCTGGGACTGGCCGAGCACGGGTTGCGCTACGCCGACTGCGACCCCTGGGCCTTCGCGCCCGCGCCCCCCGGGTCGGACGCCCCCGGCATCGTCTTCCACCGCGACCTCGACGCCACCTGCGCCTCCGTCGAGGCGGCCTGCGGCGCGGCCGAGGCCGACGCGTACCGGCGCTTCGTCGGCACCTGGGGGCCGCGCAGCGCCCGCGTGCTGCGCAGCTTCGCCACCCCGCCCACCCCGCGGCACCTGGCCCGCGCGTTCTGGGGGATGGACACCGGGGGCGATCCCGCCGGGCTGTCCCGGGAGTTCCTCACCTCCGGCGACGGCCTGCTCGACGCGACCTTCGACGACGAGCGCCTGCGCGCCGCCCTGGCGTGGTTCGGGGCGCAGTCGGGCCCGCCCACCTCGGCGGCGGCCACCGCCCCCATGGTCGGGTTCGCGGCCGCGATGCACGCGGTCCCACCCGGCCGGGCGATCGGCGGCAGCGGTGCGCTGAGCCGGGCGCTGGTCTCCAAGCTCGCGTCCCTGGGCGGACGCGTGGTCCTCGGCGACGCCGTCACGTCGCTGCACCGCGGCACCGACGGCTGGACGGTCCGCACGGCCGGTGGCACCGAGCACCGGGCCCGCACCGTCGTCGCCGGCTGCCACGTGCTGGACACCCTGGACCTGCTCGCCGCGGGCGGGCACCCGGAGCCGGAGCGGGTGTCGCGCTGGCGCCGCGAGGTGCGGGTGGGCCCGGGCATCGGCATGGTCGTGCGCCTGGCCACCTCCGGGCTGCCGCGCTACCCCAGCGCCCCGGCCGGGGTGGCGGTGGAGCACGGGCTGCAGCTGCTGGTGCACGACCGCCGCCAGCTGCACGGTGCGCACGGCGCGGCAATGGCCGGCGAGCTGCCCCCCACCCCCGTGGTGCTGGCCATGAGCCTGAGCTCGCTGGACCCCGGCTCGGTGCCGGCCGGGCAGCAGCAGGTGTCGCTGTGGGCCCAGTGGCACCCCTACGCGCTCTCGGGGGGACGGAGCTGGGACGGCGTCGGGGAGGCCGAGGGCGACCGGATCGTGGCCGAGATGGACGCCCACGCACCGGGCTTCGCCGACTCGGTGCTGCACCGGCTCGTGCAGACCCCGCTGGACCTGGAGCGCGAGCTCGGCCTGCGCGGCGGCAACGTGATGCACGTCGAGATGTCGCTGGAGTCGCAGATGCTGTTCCGCCCGACCCCGGAGCTCTCCGGCTACCGGGTGCCCGGGGCGGCCGGGCTCTACCTCACGGGCGCCTCCACCCACCCCGGCGGCGGGGTCAGCGGCGCCAGCGGGCGCAGCGCCGCCGCCCTCGCCCTGGCCGACGCCCGGGGCGGCATGCTGCGGCGTGCGGTCGCGGGCGGGCGCGCCGTGGTGGCCAGGCGGTGAGGACGGCCGGCGCTCTCGGGGTGGCCGCGGTCGCGGTGCAGATCACCTACCCGCTGACGGCCGGCTCGACCCGCGACGCGGTGAGCATTGCGGTGGTGCTCCTGCTCGCCGCGGCGTCGGTGGTGCACGCCGTCGTGGTCCGCGGGGTGCGCTGGGCGGGCGCGCTCGTCCTGGTGACCGCAGGGGGCGGGTTCGCCGTGGAGCTGCTCGGCACCGCCACCGCGTTCCCGTTCGGGGAGTACACCTACGCGCAGGGTCGTCTCGGGCCGGCGGTCGCCGGGGTGCCGCTGCTCATCGGGGTGGCCTGGACGGCGGGCGCCTACCCCGCCTGGTGCGCGGCGCAGCGGGTGAGCTCCGGCCGCGGGGGCCGCCTGGTCCTGGCCGCGGTGGGCCTGGCCGGCTGGGACCTGTTCCTGGACCCGCAGATGGTGGCCGACGGTCGCTGGACCTGGGTGCAGCAGGACGCGGGGCTGCCGGGTGTTCCCGCGGTCCCGGTGGGCAACTACCTCGGCTGGCTGGGGGTGGCGCTGGTGATGGCCGCGCTGCTCACCCTGCTGCCGACGACGGAGGTCCCCACCCGGCGCGACGGACTGCCCGTGGCCCTGTTCTGCTGGACGTGGCTGGGTTCGGCCCTGGCGCACGCGGTGTTCCTCGGGCTGCCCGCCTCCGCCGTGTACGGCCTGGTCGGCATGGGCGTGCTGGGGGTCCCGCTGCTGGCCGTGCTGGGGTCGGGGCGCGAGCGTTACGGGCGCGTCGCGCCGCGCGCTCACCGACCACGGACCGGGCGGCTGGCACGATGACCCGGTGCTGCCTCCGGTGACCCTGCGACCTGCCCCGCGCCCACCCCGATCCCCGCGGCGACCGCTCGCGCTGGTGGCGGTCCTGCTGCTGGCCCTGCCGCTGCTCACCGGGTGCCTGCGGGCCCAGCTGACCATGGGTGTCTCCTCCAGCGACGAGGTGACCGGGCAGCTCGTGGTCGCGGTGCCCCGGGGCGGCACCGCACCGACCCTGACCGTGCCGCCCGGACTCAGCTCGTCCGTCACCGTGGACCGGTACTCCCAGGACGGCTACAACGGCAGCGTCGTCCGCTTCACCGCCCTCAGCTTCGCCCAGCTGCAGCTGCTGTCCGGGCTCAGCGCCGACGGCGCCGGCGCGTACTCCCTGACCCTGCGGCGCTCCGGGGACATCGTGACCCTCGACGGCACCGTCGACCTCACCAACGTCACCGCGGAGGGCGCCGACGTCACCATCAAGATCAGCTTCCCGTCCCCGGTCACGACCACCAACGGCAGGCCCGACGGCACCAAGGGCATCACCTGGACCACGGCCGCGGGCGGCACCCTGAAGGTGGGCCAGAGCAACCAGCTGCAGGCCTCGGTCCGCTACGACGACCCCACCACCCGCAGCTTCACCCAGTGGGCGCTCATCCTCGGCGGCGTCGTCCTCGGGGTGGCCCTGCTCGTCGCCGTGATCGCCGTCATGGCCCGCGACCGCTCCCCCCGGCCGGGCCGGGTCCACCGCTGACCTCCCGGGTGGTGCGGGCCGGCGCGCTGCTCGCCGTCGCCGGAGCGGTGCACGCGCGGACCAACCGCAGGCTGCTGCGCCGGCCGCTCGCCGCACCGCCGCGCTGCGACGAGCAGGTGACGGTGTGCGTGCCGGCCCGCGACGAGGAGCGCACCGTGGGTCTGCTGCTCGGGGACCTCCGCCGCCAGGTCGGCGTGCCCCGGCTGCGCGTGCTCGTCCTGGACGACGACTCCACCGACGCCACGGCCGCCCGCGCCCGGGCCGGCGGCGCCCAGGTCACCTCGAGCCACGGTCCGCCCGCGCCCGGGTGGCTGGGCAAGCCGGCCGCCTGCCACCGCCTCGCCGAGCTGGCCCGGGAGGGGCGCACCCCGGACGTTCTCGTCTTCGTCGACGCGGACGTCCGGCTGGCCCCGCACGCCGTGGCTGCGTCCGTCGAGCTGCTCCGGCGGCACCGGCTGGCCCTGGTCAGCCCGTGGCCGACCCAGCTCGCCGGGTCGGTGGCCGAGCGCCTGGTGCAGCCGCTGCAGCAGTGGAGCTGGCTGACCACGCTGCCGCTGCGCGTGGCCGAGTTCTCCCGGCGCCCCTCACTGGCCGCCGCCAACGGCCAGCTCCTCGTGGTCGACGCCGCCGCCTACGCCGGTGTCGGGGGCCACGGGGCCGTCGCGGCCGAGGTGGTGGAGGACGTGGCCCTGGCCCGCGCCCTGCGGCGCGCCGGGCACCGCACCGCCCCGGCGGACGGCTCGACCCTGGCGCGCTGCCGGATGTACGACGGCGCGCGGGAGGTGCGGGACGGCTACGGCAAGTCGCTGTGGACGGCCTTCGGCTCCCCGGCCGGGTCGGCGGCCGTGCTGGCGCTGCTCGGTCTCACCCAGGTCCTGCCGGCCGTGGCGGCGCTCGCGGGCTCCGGCCGCACCCGCGCCTGGGGCCTGCTCGGCTGGGCGGCCGGGGCCGACTCGCGCGCCACCGCCGCGCGCACCGCGGGCACGCCCGGGTGGCCGGACTCGGTGGCCCAGCCCGTCTCCGTGCTGGTCCTGGCCGCGCTCACCGTGCACTCCCACCGGGGGCACCGCCGGGGCGCGCTGACCTGGAAGGGCCGTCAGCTCCCCTGACGCCGCACCGCGAGCGCCAGCTGCCCGCCGCCCACCACCGCGAGCCCCACACCCACCAGCCCGGTGACCCGGCCCAGGTCCAGCCCCGCGAAGGCCAGGCCCACCACCACCAGGATCGTGCGCGTCGGCCGCTCCCACACCGTCAGCGCACCCAGCCGACCCGTGCGGGCGCGCCAGGCCTCCGGGACGAGGGTCAGCACCGCGAGGACGGCCGCGGCCCACCACGGCACCCCGGCCCCCAGCACGAGGGCCACCCACCACGCCAGCTCGGAGACCCGGTCGCAGGCGGAGTCCAGCGCACGGCCGTAGGAGGACACCCGGTCCGTCCGCAGCGCAACGGCCCCGTCGAGCCCGTCGAGCAGCACGCTCACGAGGACCGCCGCCACGGCCCAGCCGAGCAGTCCCGCACCCGCCAGGACGGGCACGACCAGGGAGAACAGCAGCCCCGCGGCCGTCACGGCGTCCGGCGGCACCCGCAGCGCCACCAGCGGGCGGCAGGCCAGGTCGACCACCCGCAGCCACCCGCGCACGAAGGGCACCTCGTCCGGGTCGATCCCGTGGTGGCCCTGCGACCAGTCCGCCCGCTCAGGCACGGGCGGTCGCGAGCCCCAGCCTGCCGAGCACCTCGCGCGTGGCCCGGGCGAAGTTGAGCGTGTAGAAGTGCAGGCAGGGCACGCCCTCGGCGATCAGCCGCTCGGCCAGCTCGGTGGCCACCTGCACGCCCACCTCGCGCACGGCCTCACGGTCCTCGGTCTCCCCGGTCCCGGCCGCCCGCTCCAGGCGCTCGACCACCTCGGGGGGCACCTGCTGCCCGGACAGCTCGGCCATCCGGTGCACCGAGCGCAGCGAGGTCACCGGCATGATCCCGGGCACGATCGGCTTGGCGCCCTGCTCGGCGTCCACCGCCACCACGCGGTCGCGCAGCCGCAGGTAATCCTCGGCCCGGAAGAACATCTGGGTGATCGCGTAGTCGGCACCGGCGCGCAGCTTCTCCACGAAGTGCACGGCGTCGGTGTCGAGGTCCGGCGAGCGGTGGTGGCCCTCGGGGAAGGCGGCCACGCCCACGGTGAAGTCGCCCAGACCGCGCAGCAGGGCCACCAGCTCGGCCGCGTGCTCGACACCCTCGGGGTGGCGCTGCCAGCTGCCCAGCGGGTCGCCCGGCGGGTCGCCGCGCAGGGCCAGCACGTTGCGGATCCCGGCGTCGGCGTAGGCGCCGACCACGCTGCGGATCTCCTCGACGGAGTGGTTCACCGCCGTGAGGTGCGCCACCGGCAGCAGGGTGGTCTCCCGGGCGAGACGGCCGGTGATGCGCACCGTGCGGTCCCGGGTGGAACCTCCGGCGCCGTAGGTCATGGAGACGAACGCCGGGTCCAGCTGCTCCAGCTCGCGGACGGTACGCCACAGCTGGGCCTCGCCTGCCTCGTCACGGGGCGGGGAGAACTCCACCGAGAACCGGGTGCGGCCCTCACCCATCCGCTGCAGCACCGACGGGGGCTCGGTCGTCGACGGGGCTTCTCTGGTGCTGGTCACGCCGGGAGCATAAGTGCGCCACCCGGGCGGCGCCCCGTGCTGCGGCGTGCCGGTGCTCACCGTCCCGCGCCGTGCGACCGGCACCCGCCCCCCCTACGGTGGGGCCATGATCGTGCCCGCACTGCCGGAGGCCGTGGCGGCGGAGCTGTCCTCGTTCTTCGACTCCCGTCGCGCTTCCACCACCCGCGTCGACCCGCTGTTCTGCTCGGCCGTCGCCGAGCTGGAGCGCTTCGTGCTGCGCGGCGGCAAGCGCGTGCGCCCCGCCTTCGCCTGGTGGGGCTGGCGGGGGGCGGGCGGCGACCCGAGCGGTACGGACGCCCCTGCGGTGCTCCGGGCGTGCGCCGCGCTCGAGCTCATCCAGGCCTGCGCCCTGGTCCACGACGACCTCATGGACGCCTCCGCCACCCGCCGCGGCCACCCCACCGTGCACGTGGCCTTCGCCCGCCACCACCAGGAGCAGGGCTGGCGCGGCGACTCCGACCGCTTCGGGCTGGCCGCCTCGGTGCTGCTGGGCGACCTCGCGCTGGCCTGGGCCGACGACATGCTCCGGGGCGCCGGGCTGGGTGCACCGGCCCTGCAGCGGTGCGTGCCGGTGTGGGAGGCCATGCGCACCGAGGTGCTCGGCGGGCAGTACCTCGACGTGCTGACCGAGGTGCGCGGTGACGAGAGCCCCGAGGCCGCCCTGCGCACGGCCCGGTTCAAGACCGCGGCGTACACCGTCGAGCGCCCCCTGCACCTGGGGGCTGCCCTGGCCGGCGCCCCCGAGGACGTCGTGGACGCCTACCGCGCCTTCGGCACCGACGTGGGCGTGGCCTTCCAGCTCCGCGACGACCTGCTGGGCGTGTTCGGCGACCCCGCGGTGACCGGGAAGCCCGCCGGTGACGACCTGCGGGAGGGCAAGCGCACGCTGCTGCTGTCCTTCGCGCTGCGCACCGCCGACGAGAAGGACTCGCCCGCCGGGGCTGCGCTGCGGTCCGGGCTGGGTCGCGACCTGGAGCCCTCGGAGGTCGACGAGCTGCGCGAGCACCTGGTGCAGCTGGGTGCGGTCACCGCGGTGGAGCACCGCATCGCCGAGCTCACCCAGCGCGGGCTCGCGGCCCTGGACGCGGCGCCGGTGGAGCCGACGGCGCGCGCCGAGCTGCACGCCATGGCCCGCGCCGCCACCGAGAGGACCTCCTGATGGCCCGCGCCCTGCGCACCGTGTCCGGCCCCACCGACCACGTCGTCGTCGTCGGGGCAGGGCTGTCCGGGATGGCCGCGGCCCTGCACCTGCTCGGCGCCGGTCGCCGCGTCACCGTGGTCGAGCGGGGCGACCAGGTCGGCGGGCGGATGGGCCGCACGGAGGTCGACGGGTTCGCCATCGACACCGGCCCCACCGTGCTCACCATGCCGGACCTGTTCGACGAGGCCCTGGGGGCGGTGGGTCGCTCCCTCGGCGAGATGGTCACCCTCACCAAGCTCGACCCCGCCTACCGCGCGCGCTACGCCGACGGCAGCCACCTCGACGTGCACAGCGACCCCGACGCCATGGAGGCCGAGCTGCGGGAGAAGGCCGGGGCCCCGACGGCCGCGGGCTACCGCCGGCTGCGCGCCTGGCTGACCGAGCTCTACGACGTCGAGATCGGCCGCTTCATCGGCTCCAGCTTCGACTCCCCGCTGGACATGGTGTCCTCGCGCGCCGCCCTGAGCGACGTGGCCCGGCTGGCCCGCCTCGGCGGCTTCGGCCGGCTGGGGCCCAAGGTCGCGAGCTTCCTGCCCGACGAGCGCGCCCAGCGGCTGTTCTCCTTCCAGGCGCTCTACGCGGGGCTCCCCCCGCAGTCGGCGCTGGGGGCCTACGGCGTCATCGCCTACATGGACACCATCGCCGGGGTGTACTTCCCCCAGGGCGGGATGCACGCCGTGGCCCGCGCGATGGGCGAGGCCATCACCGGGGCGTCCGGCGAGATCCGGCTCGGCACCGAGGCGACCCGCCTCGAGCGCGCCGGGGACCGCGTCACCGCCGTGCACACCGCCGACGGCGAGCGGCTGGCCTGCGACACCGTCGTGCTCACCGGCGACCTGCCGCTGACCGACGCGCTCCTCGGGCACCCGCACCGCAGGCGCGCCGGCACGCGGTGGGCGCCGTCCTGCGTCGTGGTGCACGGCTCCGTGCCCAGCGACGTGGCCGCGGGCTGGCCGGAGCCGGCCCACCACACCATCGACTTCGGCGCGGCGTGGGAGCAGACGTTCGACGAGATCATCGCCAAGCCCGGCCGGGGCCGGCTGATGAGCGACCCGTCCCTGCTGGTCACCCGGCCCACGCACACCGACCCGTCCCTCGCACCGGAGGGCCAGGAGCTCTGCTACGTCCTGGCACCGTGCCCGAACCTGGAGGCTGCCCCGCTGGACTGGGAGACGGTCGGCCCGGCCTACCGCGACGAGGTGCTCCAGGTCATGGAGGGTCGCGGGTGGACCGGCATCGCCGAGCACTTCACCCCGCGCGACCTGGTGACCCCGGCGAGCTGGGCCGAGCAGGGGATGGGCGCGGGCACCCCGTTCTCCGCGGCCCACACCCTCGCCCAGACGGGTCCGTTCCGGCGCGGCAACCTGGTGCCCGGGCTGACCAACGCGGTGCTCGCCGGCTGCGGCACCACCCCCGGGGTGGGCGTGCCCACCGTGCTCATCTCCGGACGGCTGGCCGCGCAGCGGGTCACCGGGGGCTAGACCGGCGCGCGGGCTGCGACACAGGTCGGTCACGGCGGAGGTCCGCGACCCGGTCGCGCGCCCGGGGTGGGGCATGATGGAGGGTGATGTCCGCAACCACGACGGCGCCCGCCCGGGGGGCCGACACCCGCAGCAGGGCCGCCTCCTTCGTGCGCGGCCCCGCCGGTCGGCCCGCCCTGCTGGGCGTGGTGGGCAGCGCCCTCATCACCCTTGCCTCCCCGGGCGCGGGTTCGCTGCGGGTCACCGACCCGTTCCTCGAGCGGCTCAACCTGTCGTGGATGCGCTTCGGGCACGGCCAGCAGCTGTCCATGGCGCTGCTCTACCTGGGTGTCGGGCTCATGCTGCTGGCCTGGGTGCGGGTGGGGCGGCTCGTGCTCGCGGAGCGGATCAGCGCGGCCGGGCTGCGGACCACCATCGCCGCCTGGGTCGTGCCCATGCTCGTCGCCTCACCCATCTACAGCCGCGACGTCTACTCCTACCTCGCCCAGGGTGCCCTGCTGCGCGACGGGTTCGACCCCTACGCCGTGGGACCGGTGGTGAACCCCGGCCCGCTGCTGGACAACGTCAGCAGCATCTGGTCCACCACGCCCGCGCCGTACGGCCCGGTGTGGCTGCTCGTGGCGGACGGCGTCACCCGGATCACCGGGGACAGCGTGGTCTGGGGCACCGTGCTCATCCGGCTCACCATGCTGCCCGGGCTGGCCATGCTCGTCTGGGCCCTGCCGCGGCTGGCGGGCCACCTCGGCGGCAGGGCCGGTGCCGCGGTGTGGCTCGGGGCCATGAACCCCCTGGTGCTCGTGCACCTGGTGGGCGGCGTGCACAACGAGATGCTCATGGTCGGGCTGATGGCCGCCGGGGTCGCCCTCGCCCTCGACCGCGAGCACGTCGCCGGCATCGCCGTGATCGCCCTGGCCGTCGGGGTCAAGGCCTCCGCAGGACTGGCGCTGCCCTTCGTCGTGTGGATCTGGGTGGCCCACCTGCGCGAGCAGCACGCGGCCCGCGAGGGCACGTCCGGGGAGGCACCGCTGCTGCCGCTGCTGGTGCGCACCTCCGCCGCCGGGGCCGCAGTGTTCGTGGCCGTGTTCGCCGTCGCCTCGCTGGTCGCCGGGGTGGGCATCGGCTGGTTGAGCGCGCTGGCCGGCTCCAGCAAGATCGTGAACTGGCTCTCCGCCCCGACCGCGGTGGCGCAGCTCCTCGGCCCCTCCACCTCCTGGCTCACCGGCTGGGGCAGCGACCGGCTGCTCCCCGTCACCCGCCTGGTGTTCGCCGCGCTGCTGGTCGTGGTCCTCGTGGTGGTGTGGTGGCGCAGCCGTCGCACGTCCACCGACGCGGTCCGTGGCCTCGCCGTCGCCCTCATCGCCGTCGTGGTGCTCTCCCCCGCGGCGCTGCCCTGGTACTACTCGTGGCCGCTGGCCTTCCTCGCCCCGCTGGCCTGGAGCCCGCGGGCGCTCGGCGTCCTCGCGGGGGTGTCCACGTGGCTGCTGCTGATCTTCCGACCGCCGGGCAACATGGGCCTGTACAGCCCGTTCGACCTGGTCGTCGGCACCGCCGTCGCGGTGCTCGTCGCGGTCTCCCTGGTCCGGGTGGACCCGCTGCACCTGCGCGCCCGGCCCGCCGCCGCCGAGCCCGGGCGCGACGGGACCCCGGCCGCCACGTCCGCCTGAACGTCCCGCGCCACGCCCACCCCCGACCTCCCGATCCCTCGACCCAGGAGCCCCGCCGTGCCCTCGTCCACCGTCGTCGCCGACGCCCTCACCCGGGCCAGTCGCACGCGGTGGTTCCGGGTGCTGGCCGCGGTCGGCGCGCTCGCCGTGCTGGTCTCCTACCTGTTCCACCCCACGGCGTACCGGATCGACCTCGAGGTCTACCGCGCCGGCGGCCGGGCGTGGCTCGACGGCATCGACCTCTACGCCCAGCCGTTCCCCACCCAGATCGGCCACCCGCTCGCGTTCACCTACCCGCCCATCTCGGCGGTCATCCTCAGCCCGCTGGCCTGGTTGCCGCTGAGTGCCGCCAACGCCGTCTGGGCCGTGCTCACCCTGGCCCTCGTGGTCGCCACCCTGGTGGTGGTGCTGCAGCTGGTCGGGGTGCGCGCCCGGAGCCCGCAGTGGTGGTGGCTGCTCACCGCCGCCTTCGCCCTCACCGCCCGGCTGGAGCCGATCCGCTCGACCATGGGCTACGGGCAGGTCAACGTGATGATCATGGCGCTGGTCGCGGCGGACTGCCTGCTCCCGCGCACGCCGTGGCCGCGGGGCTCGCTCGTCGGCCTCGTCGCCGCCATCAAGCTCACCCCGGCCGTGTTCGTCCTCTACTTCCTCGTCCGCAAGGACTACCGGTCCGCCGCCACGGCCGCGGCCAGCGGTGCGCTGGTCACCGCCGCCGGCTTCGTCCTCGCCCCGTCGGACTCCGTGCAGTACTGGACCACCTCGATCTTCGAGACCGACCGGATCGGCCAGCTCACCTACGCCTCCAACCAGAACATCCAGGGCGTGCTGGCCCGCGCCGGGCTCACCGGCACCGCTACCTCGATCCTGTGGGTGCTGCTCTCCCTGGTCACCGTCGCCGTCGGGTTCCAGGCCATGCGGCGGGCCCAGCGCGCCGGTCTGCCCGCCCTGGTGCTGGTGCTCAACGGCGTGGTCGGCCTGCTCGTCTCCCCGGTCTCGTGGTCGCACCACTGGGTGTGGGCCATGCCGGCGCTGCTGGTCCTGGGCCTGGTCGTGCTCGCCACCCGCTCCCGCGCCGCGGCCGTGCTCGGGGTGCTCGGGTTCCTGGTGTTCGCGATCGCCCCCCAGTGGCGCCTGCCCAACGACAACACCAGCGGCGTCGAGATCAGCTGGGCGGTGTGGCAGAAGGTCGTCGGCAACGGCTACGTGTGGTGGGGCGCAGCCCTGCTCGTGGTGTGTGCCCTGGTCGCCGACCGCTGGGGCACCCCCGCCGTCGCACCGGTTCCGGCCGACGACGCCGAACCCGCCCGGGTCCGGCCCGAGTGAGCGCACTAGAGGGGGGCACCCACCCGTGAGCGCGCGGACCGAGCTCGACGCCGCCGGGGTCCACGATCCCGCCCTGCGTGTCTCCTACACCCGCTGCCGCGCGCTCAACGCCGAGCACGGGCGCACCTACTACCTCGCCACCCGGCTGCTGCCCGCCGCCCAGCGCCCGGCCGTGCACGCGTTGTACGGCTTCGCCCGCTGGGCCGACGAGATCGTCGACGACACCTCCGACCACCGGCCCTGGCCCGTGCGCGCCGCGGAGCTCGACGCCCTGGAGACCGAGCTGAGGGCCGGGCTCGCAGGCACCCCGTGCACCCACCCCGTGCTCGTCGCGCTCGTCGACACCGCACGCCGGTACGACATCCCGGCCCAGCACTTCTGGGACTTCCTCGCCGCCATGCAGATGGACGCGGTGGGCTCTTCGACCGAGGTGAGCGAGCACGCGAGCTGGGCGTCGCTGATGACCTACGTGCACGGCTCGGCCGCGGTGATCGGGCTGCAGGTGCTGCCCGTGCTGGGCACCGTCGTGCCTCGAGAGGAGGCGGAGCCGCTCGCGGCCGCGCTCGGGGTGGCCTTCCAGCTGACGAACTTCGTCCGCGACGTCGGGGAGGACCTCGACCGCGGCCGGGTGTACCTGCCCGCCGACCAGCTCGCGGCGTTCGGGGTGGACCGGGAGCTCCTCGAGCGCGGCCGCGCCACCGGCGCCACCGACCGACGGGTGCGCGCCGCCCTCGCCCACGTGGTCGCGCACACCCGGGCGGTGTACCGGCGGGCCGAGCCGGGGATCGCCATGCTCGCGCCGACCAGCCGGGCCTGCGTGCGCGCCGCCTTCGTGCTGTACGGCGACATCCTCACCGAGGTGGAGGACGTCGACTACGACGTGCTGGGTCGCCGGGTGGTGGTGCCCCGGCGGCGACGGCTCGCGGTGGCCGGGCCGGGGCTGGCGCGCACGCTCGTGGCGCGGGCCAGGGCCTGAGCGGTCACCTCGCCCCTGAGACCACCCGCCACAGGGGTCACATCGCCATGGCCTGGGCCCGGCGGGTGACCTCCTTGCCACGGTTGCCGTGCAGGGCGGCGATGGGTGAGCCCGGCAGGGTGTCGTCGTCGGTGAACAGCCACCGCACGATCTCCTCCTCGGTGTAGCCGCCGTCGCGCAGCAGGGTGATGGTCGCGGGCAGGCCCTTGAGCACCCGGCCCTCGTCCTCGACGAACACCTCGGGCACCACCGGCACCCGCTTGCGCTTGAAGGCGATGAGGTCGCGGTCGCGGACCATCTGCTCGATCCGCGTGATGGGCACACCCATGCGCTGGGCGGCCTCCTTGAGGGTGATGACGACGACATCCTCGGGCAGCACGTCCTCGAGGTACGGGATTCCACTCACCCGCACAGGCTATCGGCGGCAGGCCGCGCCGGTCGCACCGCGCCACCCGCCGGACGCTGCTGCCGGATGGGAGGAACCGAGGACGGGGTCGGCGGCGTCTGAGACGATGGCGGAGGTTCGGCAACGACGGGGGGCACCAGATGACACAGCCGCAGACCAACGCGCAGCTCGCCTACAGCCTGAGCGCAGTCTCGAGCAACCTACGTCAGATCCAGTCTGGTCTCGCGAGCGGCGAGCTGAGGATGGACGACCAGGTCGGTCCGACGTTGTCCGCCGCTCTCGAAGCTGCGGCGACCAGGACGGCGACGCTCCTCTACCAGGTGGCAACCATCTCCACCCCTGCGCATCTCGGTGCGAATGCCGTCTCGACGTCGATGACCGGGAAGTTCGTGCACAGGGCAACCGGCGACGGAGCTGCGCTGGCGCCGATGCTGAAGCAGTACCAAGGTGCTCTGGTGCAGGCGAAGAGCGCGGTGGACGCGGCCCTGGCCAACTTCAGGGCCACCGACGGATCCATCTCGTCCGACCTGGCCGGACGTTGACTCACGTCAAGGCTGCCCTGGTGGCAGGCACAGCTTGCCTGCTTCTCTCGTCCTGCACAGCCACGGAGGGTGGAACGCCAGTGGCGGCGTCACCACCGGCCAGCACGTCGGTTTCGACACCCGCCGCCACCACCACGACGGCGTCGTCGCCGGCGTCGACCTCCGTGGGTGGGTCGCTCAACGGCGTTGACCCCTGCGGGGTCCTGACTCCATCGTCGCTCCCGTCGGCGTGGGGCACCTTGACCGTCGATGCCGACCCCGCGGTCCAGCTGGGCGACGGGGCCTGCGACCTCTCGAACCAGAGGACCGCCCTAGCCGTCGGCGTCACGCTGTACCTCGGTCCTGGCCGAGGAGTCCAGTCCTTGATCACGACGATCTCCGCTCCCGTCCTGGACTCCGTCATCGCTGGGCGCCCGGTGAAGATGTACGACGACGCTGCCGCAACCGGAACGTGCGGCATCCTGTTCGACTTCGGGCCCGACCAATCAATCACCGTCGCCGCGTCGCCTCCCGTGGACAACTCGCTCAAGGCATGTGACGTAGCGACCACTGCGGCCACGGCAATGGCGCCCAACCTCCCGCCGAGCTGAGGAGAGCTCTCGTGACGAGTCCCACGCCCCCCGCCGAGACGTCCGCGCCCGCGCTCTACACGACGGTGGAGTCCGACAAGGACATCGCGGCTGCGTCGGCCGCGTACGCAGGGTCGTCCATCATCGCGCCGATCATGACGGCCATCGATCGCATCGTGCAGACCTCCCAGAACGCGGGTCTCGCGCAGTCCGTCACCATGGGTAGTGACCGGGTGCTCGAGCCCGTCAACTGGGACGGGCAGTCCCACCAGCAGATGTGGAACGGGGTGCACGATCAGAACGACCCGTCCTCAGGTGCGAACCAGGGTGCCGCCTGGGTGGAGATAGGCAACGTGCTCGCCGAGCTCAACGGTGATCTGGCCACCGCGGTGAGCGCCACGATCGGTGGCTGGCAGGGCGACGGTGGCAGTGCTGCGCGTGCGGCCGTCCTGGGGCTCGCCCAGTGGGGTGGACAGTCCGCCCAGGCTGCGCAGTACATGGGTAGCCAGCTGTCCGACCAGACGGATGGCGCGAGCACCGCCAAGAACGCCATGCCGGAGCCGGACAGCTACGACGCCCAGCAGGTGTTCACCCAGACCTACACCTCGTCCGTGCACGACACGCGCCAGCTCTACGCGGCCAACCCCACCGACGACGGCACGGTCACCGAGCCGACCGAGGCCGACGGGCTGCAGGCCGCCAGCGCCGCGAACGCTGCGGTGGCAGCACGAGCCGAGCAGTCCGAGGCCAAGCGCCAGCAGGCCATCCAGGTGATGAGGACCTACGAGACGACGTCCACCGGCGTGGACGAGAGCACGCCGGTCTTCGCACCGCCGCCGGACGAGGTCAACGGGAACAGGAACAGCGGATCGTCCTACTCGAGCACGCCCGTGAGCGTGCACAGCGCCGGTTACGTCGCGCCGACGGGAGCCACGCTTGCACCCACCGGAGGTGGGTTCGTCGCGGTGGGCACGCCCGGCGGCACCGTCTCCCCCACGGGCAGCCCGATCGCGGGGAGTGGCGGGGTGTCGACCCCCGTCGGGTCCAGCGGTCCCGCTGGCCAGCTGCTCGAGGGTGGCCGCAGCGTGGGCGCCTTCGGCGGTGCCGGTACCCCCTCCAGCGCGGCGGGATCATACGGGCCCGGCGGTGCCGGCGGTGCCGGCGCGAACGGGTTCTCCCGCGGCGGCGGAGCCCGGGCCGGCGGCGGCATCGCCGGTGCTCCCGTGCCGATGGGTGGCGTGTCCGGCGACCAGGCGCGCTCGAACCGCGCCTACGGCCCTGGCCTGCGCTACGGCGGTCAGGGCGGCACCGGCCTGGCCGGACGCAGCGGGATCGAGTCCCCCGCAGGACGCGGCGGAGCCGGTCGCGGTGCGGCGGGCGAGGGGGCGGGACCCCGTGCCGGCGGATCTGCGGCGGGCGAGGGATCCGGACCCCGCCGTGCGGGCGCCGCGGGTGCAGGAGCAGCCGGTGCGGGCGCGCCCGGCCGCGCCGGAGCGTCCGGGGCGAGCGGCGCCGGAGGCCGCGGCACGGGAGCGAAGGGCGAGGAGGACGGCGAGCACGAGACGCCGGACTACCTCAAGACCATCGACCTCTTCGGCACCACCCAGGTCGTGGCTCCGGCCGTGATCGGGGAGCAGTGAGCACCGAGCTGCTCCCGGCCCCGGAGATCACGCCGACCATCAGCCTCCTCGAGGCCGACGTGCTCAGGGAGCTCCTCGGCATCAGCGCCTTCCCCTACCCGCTGGACGTCCCCTCCCACGGGGCAACCCTGGCGAACCGGAGGGTGCTGCGCAGCGACGCCCTCGCCAGCCTCACCGCACGAGGGCTGGCCGACGGTGAGCACCCCGTGGGCGACCTGGCCGACGACCTGCACGTGCTGGGCCGCCCCGACCTTGCCGTCGACTGCGTCTACCACCCGGGCGGGGACGCGCAGATCGTGCGTGCCCTGGTGGCCAGCCGCGGCAGCCGGGCCGTCGCCGCGGTGCTGACCCCCGACGGGCTGCACCTGCACCCCTGCCGGACCACCGCCCTGGCGCACGAGGTGGTGGGCGTCCTGCCCCCGGGCACCGCCGGGACCGGGCTCGGCATGACGGTGCCCGCCGACGTGCTCGACGCCGCCGCGGGTGCTGAGGCTGCCGGTGGTCCGCGGGCAGGACTCGCGCACCTCACGGCGAACGGGGTGTCCCCCGTCGACGCCACGCTCCTGCGCACGGTGTTCACGGGCCGGCGGCGCGGCGGGCAGATCGGCTGCGTCCGCACCACCGACACCGTGGCGCGCACCAGCGTGGTCCGTTCCCCGGAGATGATCAGCTGGGTCGACTCCACCACCGGCCGCTACATGACGGTGACGGGCGTCGGGACCAACCCCGTGGTCTCCCTCGTCCCGGTGGACGACGCCCGGTTGCTGCGCCGCATCGGGGAGCTCGTCGCCGGCGCCTGAGACGGCCCCCACCGGTCCCCGCTCGGTACCCTCGGGTGTGGTCGGTCGTCGGGGGCAGGAGGTGCACGGGTGAGCGGGACAACGGACCTGCTCGGCGAGCTGCTCGAGGGCCGCTACCGGATCGACTCCCCCATCGCGCGCGGCGGCATGTCCACCGTGTACCGGGGCCTCGACACCCGCCTCGACCGTCCGGTCGCGGTCAAGGTCATGGACCCCGCCTACGCCGGTGACCCGGAGTTCCTCTCCCGCTTCGCCTTCGAGGCCCGGGCCGTGGCCCGGCTGAGCCACTCCGGTCTCGTCGCGGTGCACGACCAGGGCAGCGACCGCGGCCACGCGTTCCTCGTGATGGAGCTGGTCGAGGGCGGCACCCTGCGCGAGCTGCTCCGCGAGCGCGGTGCCATGCCCCCCGAGGTGGCGCTGTCGGTGCTCGAGCCCGTTCTCGCCGCGCTGTCCACGGCCCACCGGGCCGGGCTCGTGCACCGTGACGTCAAGCCCGAGAACGTCCTCGTCGCCGACGACGGCACGGTGAAGGTCGCCGACTTCGGGCTGGTGCGCGCGGTGGCCGCCGCCGGGCACACGGCGAGCAACGTCATCCTCGGCACCGCGGCGTACCTGTCGCCCGAGCAGGTCACCACCGGCGCGGCCGACGCCCGCAGCGACGTCTACGCCGCCGGGATCCTGCTGCACGAGCTGCTCACCGGGTCGCCGCCCTACACCGGGGACACCGCGCTGTCGGTGGCCTACCAGCACGTCAACAGCACCGTCCCCGCACCGTCCAGCACGGTGGCGGGCCTGCCCGCCGAGCTCGATGCGCTCGTGGCCACCGCCACCGACCGGGACCCGCAGCACCGCTACCGCGACGCCGGTCAGATGCTCGGGGAGGTGCTGGCCGTGCGCCGGGCCCTCGGCCTGCCCCGGGTGCGGGTGCCCACCCCGCAGCGCTCCGCAGAGCACGCCAGCCACGGGCGACCGGGCGCAGCGGCGAGCCCCGTCCAGCACACCCGGGCACTCACCGGGCTGGTGCCACGCCTGCCGGGCGCGGACACCCTGCAGCCCGAGGACACCGACCGCGTCCCCACCGTCAACGCCTACCAGGCGCAGCGGCGGCGGTCGCGGCGCGCCGGGCTCGTGTGGTTCGTGGTGGTAGTGGTCCTGGCCGCCGCCGTCGGCGTGGGCGCGTGGTGGCTCGGCAGCGGCCGGTTCACCAACGTCCCGGAGATCACCGGGCTGGACAAGGCCCAGGCGGAGCAGGTGCTCACCGCGGCCCACCTCGACGCGGTGCTGCAGAGCGGCTACGACGACGCCGGTGCGGTGGACCGGGTGCTCGACGCGCAGCCCACCGCCGGCGCGAAGGTCGAGCGGGGCTCCGACGTCGTCGTCACCGTGTCGCTCGGAAGGCCGACGGTGCCCGAGGTGGCCGTGGGCACCGCGCAGGCCGCCGTCGAGCAGCGGCTGAGCGCCTCGACCCTGCGGCCGACGGTCGGCCCCGGCGCCTACGACGACGCGGTGCCGGAGGGGACGCTGCTGGCGCTGCAGCCGCCGGCGGGCACCACGGTCACCGTGGGCTCCGGGGTCACCCTGACGCTGAGCCAGGGCCCCGCCCCCGTCGCCGTCCCCGACGTCACCGGCCGGGGCGCGGCCGACGCCAGGGCCGCGCTCACCTCGGCCGGTCTCACCGCCGGCACCACGTCCACCGCCTTCAGCCCGACCGTGGCCGGCGGCGCGGTGGTGAGCACCGCGCCCGCGGCCGGGGCCGTCTCCCGGCGGGGCACGGCCGTCGACCTCGTCCTGTCCTCCGCTCTGACCGTGCCGGACGTGACCGGTCAGAGCACCGAGCGGGCGCGGGCCACGCTCAGCGCCGCCGGGTTCACCCCGGTCGACGGGGGCAGCACCAGCGAGGGCAGCGCCGACGCGGGTGCCGTGGCCGCCACCTCTCCCGCCGCCGGCACCCTCGTCGACCCCGCGGCCGCGCGGGTGCAGGTGGTGGTCTCCGACCTCGTCACGGTGCCGGGGCTGCGGGGTCGGTCGGTGGGCTCGGCCCGGCAGGCCCTGGAGGCGCTGGGGCTGCAGGTGCGGGTGAGCCAGCTCGTGCCCACCGAAACCTCCCTGGTGCTCAGCCAGGACCCCTCCGGCGGCACCCGGGTGCGACCGGGCAGCACCGTCACCCTCTCCGCGTTCCCCTGACCCCTCCGCGGGGCCAGGTCAGTCGCGCAGCATCTCCGCGACCAGGAACGCGAGCTCGAGGGACTGCTGGGTGTTCAGCCGCGGGTCGCAGGCGGTCTCGTAGCGGCCGGCCAGGTCGGCGTCGGAGATGTCCTGCGCACCGCCCAGGCACTCCGTCACGTCGTCGCCGGTGATCTCCACGTGGATCCCGCCCGGGTGGGTGCCCAGGGCCCGGTGCACCTCGAAGAAGCCCTGCACCTCGTCGACGATGCGGTCGAAGTGCCGTGTCTTGTACCCGGTGGTCGACTCGTGGGTGTTGCCGTGCATGGGGTCGCACTGCCAGATGACCTGGTGACCGGTCGCCTCCACCTTCTCCACGATGGCCGGCAGCACGTCGCGGACCTTGCCGTTGCCCATCCGCGAGACCAGCGTGAGCCGGCCCGCGGTGTTGTCGGGGTCCAGCCGCTCCACGTACTCCACCGCCTGGTCCGGGGTGGTCGAGGGGCCGATCTTGAGGCCGATGGGGTTGCTCAGCAGCTCGGCGAAGGCGATGTGCGCGCCCTCGAGGTCCCGGGTGCGCTCCCCGATCCAGAGGAAGTGCGCGGAGAGGTCGAACAGCCGCGGCACGTCCCCGGAGGTGTCCAGGCGGAGCATGGCCCGCTCGTAGTCGAGCACCAGCGCCTCGTGGCTGGCGAAGATCTCGGCGGCGTGCAGCGAGGGGTCGCTGACCCCGCAGGCACTCATGAAGCGCAGCCCGCGGTCGATCTCCCCGGCCATCTGCTCGTAGCGGGCCCCGGCCGGGGAGCTGCTGACGAACGCTCGGTTCCAGTCGTGGACCTTGTGCAGGTCGGCCATGCCCGAGGCGGTCAGCGCCCGGACCATGTTCATCGCCGCCGAGGAGTTCGCGTAGGCGCGCACCAGCCGGGACGGGTCGTGCCCGCGGACCGAGGCATCGGCCACCAGCGAGTTGATCATGTCCCCGCGGTAGGAGCGCAGGCCCAGGGCGTCGGTGTCCGAGCTGCGGGGCTTGGCGTACTGACCGGCGATGCGGGCCACCTTCACCACGGGCACGGACGCGCCGTAGGTGAGCACCACGGCCATCTGCAGCAGGGTGCGGATGTTGCCCCGGATGTGCGGCTCGGTGTTGTCCACGAACGTCTCGGCGCAGTCCCCGCCCTGGAGCAGGAAGGCCTCGCCCCGGGCGACCTGGGCCAGCTTGGCCTGCAGCGCGTCCACCTCGGAGGAGACCGTCAGCGGCGGCACGCTCTCCAGCACGGTGCGCATGGCGGCGGCCTGGTCGGCCGGCCAGTCGGGCTGCTGCGCCGCCGGCCGGGCCAGGGCGGCGTCCAGCCGGGCGCGCATCTCCTCGGGCAGGGGCGGCAGCTCGGGCAGCGCATCGATGGGCACGTCGACGGTCCAGTTCACGCCACCAGCCTAGGTGCTGGGCGTGAACGCTCAGCCCCGGCCCGCGTGCGCCTCGACCGCCCGGAACTTCGCGAGGTTGTGGCGGGCGTCGGCGAGCGCGTCGTGCGCGTCGTCGGGGGCAGGGGGCAGCTCCGGGGAGCCGGCGTCCTCCCACCGCTGGCGCAGCTCCCGGGTGAAGCGCGGCAGCGCCCGCGGCAGGGCCGGCATCGCGCCCCACAGCTGGCACAGGGCCACGTGGTCGTAGGCCGCGACCCAGGCCCACAGCTCCACCGGGGAGCCGTCGGTGTGGGCCGTGCAGAACTCCAGCAGGTCGGTGCGGATGCGCTCGCGGCTGCGCCAGGACTGCGAGGACAGGTGCGGCAGCTTGGGCAGCACGTTGGCCCGCACCCACTTCCCGGCCCGCTCCGGGTCGAACTCGGTGGACACCGCGTACAGCTCGCGGCCGTCCTCGGCCACCACGCCGATCGAGACGAGCTCGATGGTGGTGCCGTCCTCGATGAACTCGCAGTCGTAGAAGTAGCGCACGGAGACCGACCCTAGGCGCCACGGCCGGCGCCCTGCCGTGCCACCATGGACGGCGTGGCACTCCTGGCTGGCGCCGAGCCCTTCGTTGCCGAGGGCACGCCGGACGCGCCCGGGGTGCTGCTGTGCCACGGGTTCACCGGCACCCCGCAGAGCATGCGGCCCTGGGGCGAGCACCTCGCGGCCGAGGGCTTCGCCGTGCGCTGCCCCCGGCTGCCCGGGCACGGCACCCGCTGGCAGGAGATGAACACCACCCGCTGGCCGGACTGGTACGCCACGCTCGAGGCCGAGCTCGACGTCCTCGTGGCCCGGGGTCGTCCCGTCCTGGTCTTCGGCCTGTCCATGGGCGGCACCCTGGCCCTGCGGCTGGCCCAGCAGCGCCCCGAGGTGGCCGGGCTCGTGCTGGTGAACCCCTCGCTGCGCACCGAGCGGCGCGACGCCCCGCTGCTCCCCCTGCTCTCCCGCCTGGTGGGCTCGGTGGCGGGCGTGGCCGGCGACATCGCCGCCCCCGGCGTCACCGAGGTCGGCTACGACCGGACCCCGCTGAAGGCGGCCGCCTCGCTGCTCGAGCTGTGCGGCGTGGTCCGCGCCGACCTCGGGACCGTGCGCGTGCCGGTGCTGCTCTACCGCTCGCGGGTCGACCACGTGGTGGACCCGAGCAGCGCGCTGGCCCTGCACGCCGGGCTGGGCACGGCCGACCTCACCGAGGTGGTGCTGGAGAACAGCTTCCACGTGGCCACCCTCGACGTGGACGCCCCGCTGATCTTCACGGGCAGCGTCGAGCTGGCCCGCCGGGTGGCCGGGTGACCGTCCCACCGCCGGAGCCGCCGCCCAGCGGAGAGCCCCCCGCCCGTCGCTCCCAGGAGCCCACCGACAGCGAGGTCGACGCCTCCTTCGCCGCGCTGGTGGCCGGCTGGGGTGACGCGACCCCCGAGTGGCCGGTCGTGGCCGAGCCCACCCCGCCACCCGCTCCGGCCGCGGAGCCGGAACCGGCCGCGGAGCCGGAACCCGACGCGGAGAGCGAGGACGAGGGCCACTACGACCCCCCGGAGCCACCACCGGTGCCCGCCCCGCACCGCGCGACGGTCGGCGCCCTCGCGCTCATCGCGCTCGGGGCCTTCCTGCTGGTGGCACCCGGGGTGATCGGTCTCTCGAGCGCCACGGGGTTCACCCTGGCCCTGCTCTCCATCACCGGCGGGCTCGCGTGGCTGCTCGCCCGGTTGCGCCCCGGTCCGCCCGCCGACTCCGGCTGGGACGACGGCGCGCAGATCTGAGCGCCGCGACCGGGATCGGGCTCAGCCCCGCGCGAGCTCCGCGCGGGCCAGGTCGGCTGCACCCACGAGCCCGGCTGCCGCGCCCAGCTGTGCCGTGCGGATGCGGGCGGGCGGCCGGTGCCCCGCCCCGGTGAGGCGGCGCACGTAGTGCTCACGGGCCTCGTCGAGGAACAGCGGGGCCGAGCCGCCCACCCCCCCGCCCACCACGACGAGGTCCGGGTCGTAGACGTCGCTGACCAGCGCGAGGCCCCGGCCGAGCCACAGCGCGAGGTCGGCCACCGCGGCCTGCGCCACCGGGTCGCCGTCCCGGGCCGCCCCGACGACCCGCCGCCCGGTCAGCGAGCCGGGTTCGGCGGCGTGCTCCTTGGCCAGCAGCGTCGAGCGGCTGGGGTCGGCGGCCAGCAGCTCCAGCGCGGTGGCCACCAGCGCCGTGCCGCTGCAGTAGCGCTCGAAGCAGCCGCGCTTGCCGCACGGGCAGGAGCGGCCGTCGGGGACCATCCGCAGGTGGCCGAGCTCGGGAGCCACGCCGTGCGCCCCCCGGTAGAGCCGACCGTCGACGAGCAGGGCCGCACCGATGCCGGTGCCGATGGCGACCATGACGACGACGTGGCCGCCGCGGGCGGCGCCGAAGCGGTGCTCCGCCCAGGCAGCGGCGTTGGCGTCGTGCTCGAGGACGACGGGCAGGCCGAGGCGCTGGTGCATCCGGGCGGCCACCGGCGCGTCCCGCCACGGCAGGTGCGGGGCGAAGCGGACCCCGGCCCGGTCCGGGGTCACGAACCCCGCCACGGCCAGGCCCACCGCGGCCACGGGGTGTCGCAGGGACAGCTCGGCGACGGCGCGGTGCAGACCGTCCTCCAGGGCCCGCGGCGAGCTCGGGGTGGGCGCCTCCACCGTGTCGATGACCTGGCCCTCGACGTCGACCACACCGGCGCGGATGTTCGTGCCACCGACGTCGATGCCCACCGTCAGCACGCTCACCGGGCGCCGTCTGTCCGCCGCACGGGGATGCGCAGGACCTGCACCGGTGCCGGCTCGGCCGGCGCCGGGTGTCCCGCGGCGTGCGCTCCCCCGTCGTGCTCCTCGAGCAGGGTGCGCACCGCGATGAGCACCCCGCTGCCCTGCTCGGCGAGCCGGCGGCCGAGCTCGGTGCTCTCGCCGCGCAGCCCCGCCACCAGGGCGCACACCGGACACCACCCGCAGGCGTCGGCGGCCGAGGCGGCCGGCTGCTGCGCGGCCGTCACCAGCCACGGCTGCACCTTCTCCAGCAGTGCCTCGGCCAGCGCGCGGAGCTCCGCGGTCAGCTCCGTCGCGTGGGGGCCCGGGGTGGTCACCGCGACCACAGCCCCGGGTCGGGCCGGAACCGCACGAGCAGCGCGGCTGCCGTCACCTCGGCGTCGACCACGGTGCAGCGGCGCAGCACGGGCGCCAGGGGCACCCGGCGCCGCGAACCCCCCACGGTGACGAGCAGGTCGTCCTCCACGCGGGCGAGCTCCACCGCGGCGTCGTGCACCAGGGGCAGGTCCAGGCGCCACGCGTACACCGACTCCAGGCCCGTGCCGGACTCGAGCACCACCGTGGGTGCGGGGGCGGAGCCGGGGACGTCCTCGAGCACCGGGCCGTCGCCGTAGAGGTCCGCGGCCACCGCCGAGAGCTCGGCCGTGCCCACCGGTTCCGCGGCGCGGTGGGCGACGGTGGTGCTGGTGGTGCCGGCCGGGAGCTGGGCGGCCAGCGCGGCGAGCACGGTGGCCTGCTCGGCCACCCGGGTGCGCAACCACTCCCACGCCGGGTCGGTGGAGCGCCCGCGGGACCGCGGGGCCGGCAGCACGCGGTTGGCGACCACCCCGTCCACCCGCAGGCCGTGCAGCGCCAGGGCGGTGAGCGTGCGGGTGGTCTCGGCCAGGACCACGCGCTCCGGGGTGAGCACGAGGCGGACAGTGGTGCGGCGGGGGTCGGTGAGCAGGGCGCGCACAGCGGTGGTCTCCTCCTCGAACCTGTCCACGGCCGCCGCGGCCCCGGCGAGGTCACCCCCCGGGCGGCCGAGCGCGGCGTGCACCACCCGGCGGTGCCGCGGCCACACCCGGTGCAGGTAGCCGGCGACGGCCTCGGGCAGCGCGAGCATGCGCAGCGTCTCGGCGGTGGGACCGCAGTCGAGCACGAGCACGTCCCACAGCCCGTCCTGCGCCAGGCGACGCACCTCCGACAGCGCCACCAGCTCCTCCACCCCCGGCAGGACGGTGAGCTCCTCGGCCGCGAGCCCCCCGACCCGGGCTCCCGCGGACGCCCCTGCCCCGGTGAGCCCGGCCAGCGCGCCCCGCAGGCCGTCCCACTGCCGCTCCACCAGGGCCCTCGCGTCCAGCTGGAGGCCGAACAGTCCGGGCTCGACCTCGCGCGGGGCGGGGCCGAGCGGGTGGTCGAGGGCGTCGGCGAGCGAGTGGGCCGGGTCGGTGGAGCACACGAGGACCTTCTGGCCCTGCTCGGCCAGGCGCACGGCACTCGCCGCAGCGAGGGTCGTCTTGCCCACGCCGCCCTTGCCCGTGAACAGCAGGACCCGCACGTGTCTCCCCGCACCTGGTGCTCCGGCGCCGGTCGGCGGCGGAAGGTGCGACCCTACCGCCGTGGCGCGGGCGGCGACCGGGCCGCCGTGGCTCAGCCCTCGACGCGCTTCTTCAGCTCCTTGAGCGCCGTGTCGGTGATGACCTTCTCCGCCTTGCGCTTGAACATCCCGATGAGCGGGATGTTGAGGTCCACCCGCAGCCGGTAGGTGACCTCGGTCCCGTCCCCGGACGGCGCCAGCGTGTAGGAGCCGCGCTGGGACTTCTGCATCTGCCCCTTGACCAGCTCCCAGCTGACGGCGCTGCCGTCCGGCGCCCAGGTGTAGGCCAGCTCGTAGGTGTCCTTGACCGGTCCCGCGTCCAGCACGAAGCGCACCCGCTGCCCCCGGCCGTCGGGTGCCGACTCCAGCACCTCGGCGACCTTCACCGCACCCGCCCACTCGGGGTACGCCGGGAAGTCGGCGATGACGGCCATGACGTCCACCGCCGGCGCTGCGACGACGATCGACTGGGTGGTCTCCTCTGCCATGGGCGCGACGCTACCGCTCGCGCCGCGCCGCGCCGCCTACAGGTGCAGCACGTGCGGGGTGCCGGTGCGCTGGAAGTGGCCCACGTTGACGCACTCGGTGCGGCCCACCCGCACCCTCCGGACCAGGGGCTGGTGCACGTGCCCGTGCAGCGCGAACCGGGGCGCGGTGGCTCGCACGTGCGCGAGCAGGGCGGCCGAGCCGGGCTCGCGGCGCCGGGCCCGCACGTCGAAGCACAGCTCGGCCACCGCGGGCGGACCGTGCGTCCCGAGCAGGTCCACCGGCCCCAGCGCGTCGAGGGCGGCCGCGAAGTCCTCCTCGGTGCGCAGGTAGGGCCGCCACACGCCGCTCGCCGCGGACGGCATGCCGGCGGGCAGGCACAGCCCGCCGACCAGCCCCAGCCGCGGTCCTCCCGGCCCCAGCTGCACGCTGGACCCGTCCAGCACGGTCACCCCGTCCCCGGCGAACTCCGGCCACAGGTGCGGGAGGTCCACGTTGCCCGGGGTGGCCCACACCGGGGAGCCCAGCGCCGCGAAGAGCCGGGTGTACTGCTCGCGGACGGCGTGCTCGATCTGCGCGGCGGGGTCGTCCACGGTGCCCATCACGGTGCGCACCCACGCCCCGGCCTCGCCCGGCGCCCCCGATCGGCGCAGCTCGGCGAAGTGGGCCACCCGCTCGGGGCCGAGCAGGGCGCCGAGGATCCCGCCGCCGTGGTCGTGGTAGTCCACGAGGTCGACCAGGTCGCCGAGCACGACCAGGCCGTCGGCCCCGTCCGAGGCCCGGGCCAGCGCGTCGACGTTGCCGTGCACGTCGGCGACCACGTGCAACCTCATGCCGGGTGCAACCTCATGCCGGGTGCAACCTCATGCCGGGTGCAACCTCATGCCGGGCCCGACCTCACGCGTCCACCGCGGCCGGGGGCTCCCCTGCGGGCCGGCCCGCCTCCAGGTCCGCCTTGAGCTCGAAGGCGACGGCCTTGGCCTGCCGACGCCGCCGTCCCAGCTCGCTGCCGACGTCGGCCCCGTCGGGCAGCTCCGAGCGCAGGAACAGGTGCAGCACGGTGCCGTCCAGCACCGGCTCGAGCCAGATCTCCAGGGTGCCCCGCAGGGCCCCGTCCACCGTCCACCGGACGCCCTGCGGGCCACGGTCGTGCGCCACGGTCAGCCGCAGGTCCGGCCACCACCGCCGCCACCGGCCCGGCCCGGCGATCCGGGCAGCCACGGCGGCGGGCGGCGCGGCCAGGAAGGTCTCGTCCACCACGTCCAGTGCCCTCACGGGTCCAGCGTCACACACCCGTTCCGCACCGCAGCAGGGTGCCTGCCCGCAGCGCGGCCTCGCACGCTAAGTTTCCCGTCAGTAACCCTCGTCACGCTGGGCCCCGCCCCGGGACGCGCGGTTGCCACCCTGTCACCGTCGACAGCCCCTGCGAGAGCCCGGAGGCCCCCGTGCGCGAGTACAGCGTCCCGTCCACCATCTCGGTGTCGGCCGAGGAGAACCTGACCGACTCCGTGTTCTCGCACGCCGAGCACTTCCCGTCCGGCCCGCTGTTCCGCCGCCGGGTCACGGGGCGCTGGACCGACGTCTCCGCGGCCGAGTTCGCCACCCAGGTCACCGGGGTGGCGAAGGGCCTCGTCGCGGCCGGTGTCTCCGCGGGCGACCGTGTGGGGCTGCTCTCGGCCACCCGCTACGAGTGGTGCCTGCTCGACTACGCCATCTGGTGCGCCGGCGGGGTCACCGTCCCGATCTACGAGACCTCGTCCGCGGAGCAGGTGCAGTGGATCCTCGACGACTCCGGCGCGGTGGGCGTCGTCGTCGAGAAGGACGCGCACGCCACCACGGTGGCCTCCGTCCGCGAGCGCTGCCCGTCCGTGTCACACGTGTGGCAGATCGACGGCGACGACGGTGCCGTGGCCGCCCTCACCGCAGCCGGTGCCGACCTCCCGGACTCCGCGATCGACGAGCGCAGGTCCGCGCTCGGCGCCGACGACCTGGCTACCCTGATCTACACCTCCGGCACCACGGGCCGGCCCAAGGGCTGCGAGCTCACCCACCGCAACCTGCTCACGGAGTCGCGCGCGGCGGCGGTGACGTTCGCCGACATGATCAAGCCCGGCCAGACCAACCTGTGCTTCCTGCCCATGGCCCACGTGTTCGCCCGCGTGATCAGCGTCGCCGCGCTGGACGGTCGCGTCGTGATCGGGCACACCGCGGACGTGAAGAACCTGATCGACGACCTCGGCGAGTTCCGGCCGACGTTCCTGCTGGCCGTCCCGCGAGTGTTCGAGAAGGTCTACAACAGCGCCCGGCAGAAGGCGCACGCCGACGGCAAGGGCAAGATCTTCGACGCCGCCGACGCCACCGCGGTCGCCTGGAGCGAGGCCCAGGAGACCGGCGGTGCCGGCCTGGTCCTCAGGCTCAGGCACACCGTCTTCGACAAGCTGGTCTACTCCAAGCTGCGGGCCGCCCTCGGCGGCGAGTGCACCTCGGCCGTGGCCGGCGGGGCCCCGCTCGGTGCCCGGCTGGGCCACTTCTTCCGCGGTGTCGGGATGCCGGTCTACGAGGGTTACGGGCTCACCGAGACCTCCGCCGCCGTCACCGCCAACACCCCCGCCCACCAGCGGATGGGCACCGTGGGCACCCCGTTGACCGGGTGCGGGGTGAAGATCGCCGAGGACGGCGAGATCCTGCTCTCCGGCGACGTCGTCTTCCGCGGGTACTGGAAGAACGAGAAGGCCACCGCGGAGGCCCTCTCCGGCGGCTGGTTCCACACCGGCGACATCGGCTCGCTGGACTCCGACGGCTTCCTCTCCATCACCGGGCGCAAGAAGGAGATCATCGTGACCGCGGGCGGCAAGAACGTCGCCCCGGCCGTCCTGGAGGACAAGCTCCGCTCCCACCCGCTCATCAGCCAGTGCATGGTCGTGGGCGACAAGCAGCCGTTCATCGGTGCGCTGATCACCATCGACCCCGACGCGTTCCCCGCCTGGCTCTCCCGCCACGGCAAGCCCGCCGGCACCTCCGTGGCCGACCTGCTCGAGGATCCCGAGCTGCGCGCCGAGATCGATGCCGCCGTGGCCGAGGCGAACACGGCGGTCTCCAAGGCCGAGGCAATCAGGAAGTACCGCATCCTGCCGGTGGACTTCACCGAGCAGGGCGGCGAGATGACGCCGTCGCTGAAGATCAAGCGGGCCGTGGTGGCCGACCACTTCGCGACCGACATCGACGCGATCTACGCGACGTAGGGCGCGGGGGCGGCCTCAGCCGTCGAGCAGGGTGGTCAGCCGGGCCGCGAGACGGTCCCAGCGCCACTCCCGCGCGACCCACTCCCGCCCGGCCGCACCGGTGCGGGCAGCGAGCTCGGGATCGGCGAGGTACGCGCCCACGGCGGTGACCACGGCGTCGACGTCGGTGCCGTCCACCACCGTTCCGGTCACCCCGTCCTGCACGGTCTCCGGTGCTCCCCCGGACCGCCCGGCCACCACCGGCAGCCCGGTCGCGGAGGCCTCCAGGTAGACGATGCCGAGGCCCTCCACGTCGAGGCCTGCGCCCCGGGTGCGGCAGGGCATCGCGAACACGTCGCCGACGGCGTGGTGCGCGGCGAGCTCGGAGGCGGGCACGCTGCCGGTCAGCACCACGTGGTCGGCCACCCCGTGCGCCAGCGCCAGGGCTCGGAGGGCGTCCTCGTGCGGACCGCCGCCGACCAGCAGCAGCCGGGTGCCCGGCACCCGCGCGCGCAGCGCCGGCAGCGCCCGCACGAGCACGTCCTGGCCCTTGCGCGGCACCAGCCGGGACACGCACACCACCACGGGCGCATCGCCGAGGCCGTACCGGGCACGCAGCTCGGCGCGGGCCGCCGGGTCGGGTGCGAAGACGCTGGTGTCCACCCCCGAGGGCAGGTGCTCGAGGGCGGTGCGCGGGCCGAACGCGGAGGCGAACCGTCCCCTGGTGTACCGGCTGACGAAGGTGACCACGTCAGACGACTCGCCGATGCGGCGCAGCGCCTGCCGTGCGACCGGGAGCATGGACCAGCCCACCTCGTGCCCGTGGGTGCACGCCAGCACGTGCTGCGCCCCGGCCCGGCGCAGGGCCGGCGCGAGCAGGCCCAACGGTGCGGACGCCCCGAACCAGACGCCCTCGCAGCCCCGGGAGCGCAGCAGCTCCGTCGCCCGCCGGGCGACGTCGGGCACCGGCAGCACCAGCGACCCCCGGTGGCGCACCACCTCGAACGGCTGGGCGGCGTCGAAGGCCTCGGCCCCCCGCCACGCCGGGGCGTAGACCACGATGTCCTCGGCCGGCAGGTGGGTGGCGAAGGTGTGCAGGTAGGACTGGATCCCACCGTTCCGGGGCGGGAAGTCGTTGGTCACCAGCAGGGTCCGTCGCACGCACCCACGGTAGTGCGCGCCCGGCTCAGCCCCCGTCGACCCTGGCGACCAGCCACCGCCCCCACTCCGTGACGAGCTGTGCCTGCGTGGCTCCCAGGGAGGTGGTGAGCTCGGCATCGAGCTGGGCGGGCGTCGGTGACGGCTGCGCGGCCACCGCCCGGTAGGCGGCGAGCAGCGCGTCCTCGCCCCGGGTGTCGGCGAGGAACGAGGTGAACGTCCAGGCGAGCTGGTAGGCGAGCTCGGCGCGGGACGTCTCGTCGCTCGGGGCGAAGTCCGCGTCGGTGGGCAGGCTGTCCGGGGGGCCGTTGGCGCCCACCAGAGCGGCCACCGCCGGCGCACCCCGGTCGGTGCTCGTGCCGCTGCCCCGGTACCCCGAGTAGTCGGCGAAGCCCTCGAGCATCCACAGCGGTGCCTGGTCGGCCGTCACCGGGCGCGCGGCCACGTGGGTGAGCTCGTGGCGCAGGACGATCCGCAGCGTGGCCGCGGTCAGCTGGTCGAGGGTGGCGGGGTTGACCACCACCCGGACCCCGGTGGCGGTGCGTGCTGCGCGGTCCACGGCGTCGGCGGTGGTGACGGCGGCGACGCCGACCCCGGAGAACGCGCTGCCCACCAGGGCCTCGAGCTCGGGCTGGGTGCCCGCGAGGACCACCAGGACCTTCTGCGACCAGTCCGGGCCCCAGAGGCTGGTGACGGCCGGCACCGCGGTGGCGAGCTCGGCGGCCAGCCGGTCCAGGTCCGCCTCCTGTCCGGGGTGCCCGAGGACGACCCCCTGGGCGCTGCTGCGGACCAGGACCGGGCCGAAGTCCCACGGTCCCCGCCACGTGGTGCGGCCGTAGCCGGCCAGGTCGGCGTCCCCCACGAGGCGCCAGGTGTCCCCGCGCCGTGCCACCACGAGGCCCACCGGCTTGCGGGTGGAGGTGGCGTCGGCCCCCGCCACCGCGTACCGCAGCACGACCGGTGGTGCCCACACCTCGTCGGCGCCGAGCCGCTGGACCACGTCCGGGGGCACCACGGCGGCGGGGTCCGCGGTGATCTCGTAGCCCCAGTCCGACAGCGGCACACCGGCGAGGTTCGCTGCGCGCGCGGTCTCGGCCGCCCCGAACCCGACGTCGGCGGCCGGGTCGAGCACCGTGGCGAGCGCCGTCGTGTCGTCGGTGCGCACCGCGCTCGCCCAGACGCCGAGCAGCCGCTGGACGTCCGCCGTGCGCTGGAGGTCCGCGCGCGGAACCGCCCGACCGAGCTCGGCCACGGTGCCCGGCGCCACGGTGCCCGAGGTCACGGTGCCCGAGCTCGCGGGACCAGGCTCAGCAGTGGTCGACGGAACCGCCCCGCCGCCGAGGACCAGGGCAGAGGCCACCACCCCGACCGCCACGGCTGCCGCGAGGAGCCCCCTGGTCACCTCCGTCGCCCGCACGAGCTCCAATGCTAGAGCCCCGGCCACCACGGTGAGCGGGAGAACGAGCAGGCCCTCACCCCGCGCGGGGTGAGGGCCTGCTGGTCAGGACGAGCTGGGCTGGCTCAGTAGCGACGCGCGCTGCTGTAGGGCATCTGGTCCATCGGTGCGACCTTGACGCCCTGGCCGAACGTCGGGGAGTGCACGACCATGCCGTTGCCGGCGTAGATGCCGACGTGCGAGATCGGGCTGTAGAAGAACACCAGGTCGCCGGGCTGCAGATCGGCCCGCGACACCGCGGCGCCGGACCCGGCCTGTGCGCCGCTGGAGCGGGGGATGCTCACCCCCGCCTGCGCGAACGCCCAGGAGGTCAGGCCGGAGCAGTCGAAGCTGTTCGGGCCGGTGGCGCCCCAGGAGTACGGCGAGCCGATCTTGGTCAGCGCGGCCTGCAGGGCGGCGTAGCCCTGGCCGCTGCCCGACCCGGGAGCCGGTGCGGTGTAGCCGGCCGGGACCGGGGTTCCGGCGTAGGACACCTGCTCCGGCACCGAGAGGCGGGAGAAGGCTGCCCGCACCGCGGCCGTCTGGGTCTCGAGTGCCGCCTGCTTGGCCTGGATGTCGGTCTGCACCGAGGAGGCCTGGTCCGCCGCCGTCTGGGCCGCGTCCGTGGCGACCTGCGCGTCGGACTGCGCCTGGGTGGCCGCCGACGAGGCGGACTGGAACACGGCGAGCTGCGCCGACGTGTCGCTGGCGAGCAGCTCGAGGCCCGACATCTGGTCGAGCAGGTCCTGGGGCGACCTGCTCGTCATGAGCGCGGAGAGCCGGTTCAGCCGGGCGCCCTGGTAGCTGGCGGCCGCGAGGGTGTCCACGGTTCCCTGGTACTGCTGCTGCTGGGCCTGGGCGTCGGACAGGGCGGCCTGCGCAGCCCCGAGCTGGCCCTGCGCGGTGGCCTTGTCGGCGTTGGCGGAGTCCAGGCTGATCTGCGCGTCGTGCATCTGCTCGGTGAGGACCTCCGCCTGGTGGCCGAGGTCGGAGAGCTGCTTCTCCGCCTCCGAGGCGTTGGCGGGAGGCGTGGGATCGGCGAGGGCCGGGGTGACCGGGAGCACCGTCAACCCGGCTGCGACCAGCCCGGTTGCGAGGACCCCGCGCAGGCCGCGCTTCAGTCGTTGGGACGCCACAGGGCGTTGTTCTCCTTCTTCCGCTCATCCGCCTACCGGGTTAGCTGACGGGTTCGGGCTGGGAAGAGTCAGCCCTACCTCGTGCCCGACAACAGGCACGACGATTCACCCCGGTGAGAACCTGGGTTCCCGGTTCGACTCCCCCGACGGTGTCGATTCGGCGGTGACCTCCGCCGTCGTCCGAGGTGGACGACTGGACGCCGGTAGGTCTCGGTCAGGTTACGGACCAGGAGGCCGCTGTGTCCACCGGTGCGCTCCGGCGCGCCAGCGGGCAGCGGAAGTGACCCGTGCCACACCACCCTGCTGCCGGTGCGAGGGCCCGCTGACCCCGACCCCCCGCTGACCCCGACCCCCCGCGGGCCGCCGAACCCGCCGGCGTGGTGGCCGCCGTGCTCAGCCGGCGCGGCGGGCCGAGACCGGTGCCGCGGCCGGCCGCACCCGCAGGCCCGCCACGAGACCGGCCTCCGCGAGCACCGCCAGCGCGCGGCGCTCCTCCGCGTCGAGGTCCCCCGGCAGCGGGGCCCCACCGACCAGCACGCCCTCCAGCTCGACGGACGGCCTCCCGCTCCGCACCACGGTCGGGCGGGGCCGCTGGGGCGGCGCCGGGGTGCTCGACCGGGTGCCCGGCAGCCCGAGGAGCACGGAGACCACGCAGTCCCCGCAGGCGGGGCCGCGGACCGGGCAGGTGTCGCAGTCGATGTGCAGTGGGTGCACGGAGCACTCCCTCTCACCGGTGGCCGGGGTGGTCCCGGCCGGGTTGGGGCGCACGCTAGGGACCAGCACCGACAGTTCCGGCTCGGGCACCGAGCTCAGGCCCCGCTGTACTCCCAGTGCCACGGCTCCTCGCGGTCGCCGCCCTGCCGCGCCCAGCTGGGGTGGACCCACCCGAAGGCGCCGGCGTTCGCCGTCATCCACGCGTGCTGCGCCGTGGAGTAGCTCTCGATGCCCCCGCAGAGGTCCACGGCCAGGCCCCAGCCGTGGTTGCTGGTGCCAGGCACCGCGGCCAGCGCGGGCTTGCGGCCGTAGAGGTCCACCTGCTCGGCGTAGGGCCGGTAGGAGTCGGTCATGCACAGCGGGGAGCCGAACTGGCCCTGGTACGAGGCGGACAGCTCGGCGATGGTCTGGGCGGCGTCGCAGCGCAGCCGGTGCGAGCCGATGCCCACCGCGCACAGCGCCGAGGCCGGGATGAGTCCGTTCGGGAAACCACCCCAGGCGAGCGACCCGTCGGTCGACGGCGTGGAGACCACCCCGCCGCAGCTGCGGGGCACCCGTCCGGCCGCCGGCTGCGGGACGTCCACCGCCGGTCGCAGGCCCAGCGACGGCCGCGCGGCACCGAGCACCTGGTCGGCGGCGGGCCGGTCGGCCACCACCACGGCGGTCGTGCGGGCATCGGCGGTGAGCACGGTCGCGGAGTCCAGGACGTAGGCCACCGACTGCACACCGTCCTCGGCCGGGCCGACGAAGAGCAGGTCGCCGGGCTGGGTGTCGGCGGGGTCCACCGGGACGCTGGTGGCCATGGCCTCGCCGGGGCTCGCGGGCAGCGGCAGCCCGGCCTGGGTGGACGTGGTGGACACCAGCCCGCCGCAGGACCACGAGCGGGGCCCGGTGCCCTTCGGCGAGTACGGCTGACCGAGGGTCGCGATGGCCACGGTGACGGCGCGCTGGGCCTCCGCCGACAGCACGAGGACCGTCGTGCCGCCACCCAGCGTGGCCTGGGCGACCCCGGGCTGCGTGGTGCCGGTGGACCTGCTCACCAGGGGCTGCAGACCGGTGGGCAGCACCGCGGGGTCCCGCAGCCGCGCGGCGGGCGGCGCGGCGATCCCCGCGGCGGCGAGGGTGTCGAGGTAGGTCTGCCAGTTGGCGGCGGTCTCGGTGTTGCGGGCCTGCTGGGCCTGCTGCAGGGCCACCACCTGGGCGTCGACGGCCGACAGCGCCCGACCGAGGTCCGCCGAGAGCGCCGAGGCCCGACCGCGCGCGTCGCCCTCGCGGGTGGCCAGCTCGGCCGCGGCGTCCCGGGCGGTCTGCGACCGGGCGGCGGCGGCGTCGCGGGCCGTCGTGGCCGACGCCCGCACGCCCATGGCCTCGGTGAGCACCCGGTTCTGCTGCTCGCGCACCGACGCCACGAGGTCGAGCCCGTCGAGCACCGCGTCCGGGCTGTCCGCGGTCAGCAGCACCTTGGCCGCGCTGGGTGGTCCGAGGTCGGTCCACAGGCTGCGGGTGTAGGCATCCACGGCGCCCTGGTCGGAGTCCACCCCGGACTGGGCCGCGGCCAGGTCCGCGTCCGCGGCGGCGAGGTCGGCGGCGGCGGCGTCGCTGGTGGCCTGCGCGGCGAGCACGTCGGTCTGCAGGGTGGTCAGCTCGTCCTGCACCGACGTGGCCTGGCGCTGGAGGTCGGCGACGGCCGGGCTCGCGAACGCGTCGTCCCCGCGCTGGTCGGGCTGCGCGTCGGGGCTCACGCCGAACTCGTCGGGGCTGCCGGGCGTCGTCTGCTGCTGCGCCCGCGGAACCGGCGCCGCGTGCGCGGCGGGCGCGAGGCCCACCCCGAGCACGGCGACCAGGAGGGCGGCGGCGACGCGGGTGGTCAGGGTCACACCCGGTCCAACGCGCAGGCGGCCCTGCCGTGACGGCCGGGTCACCGGGCGAGCCGCTCGACGAGGACGGCCGACGCCACGGTGTGCGCACCGGACGCCCGCACCGAGTCGACCACCTCGCGGTCGGAGCTGGCCACCACCAGGGGGCGGCCCACCGGTTCGGCGGCCACCACGTCGCGGACGACGTCGTCGGCGATCACCCCGGCCGCGCTGAACAGCACCCGCACCCCGCGGGCCCACACCTGCCCACCGCGTGCGGTGACGGCCGCGCCGTCGAAGACCACCGTCACCTCCGCGGAGGTCCGGGCCGCCAGCAGCCCGAGGTCACGGACCAGACGGTCGCGCTGGGCGACGAGCTCGAGCTGGGGGTAGCCGGTCTTGGTCACGTTGTACCCGTCGACCACGAGGTGGGTGTTCGTGAGGGCCAGCGCGCGGTCCAGGGCCGCGAGGTCGCCCAGCCGGCTGCCCGCCGGGATGGACGCGGCAGCGCCGGTGAGCCCGTCGGCCGGGCGGGCACCCGTCGTCCCGGCCCGCACCCCGAGCTCGTGGCGCAGTCCCGCCGCCACCCCGCCGAGGGTGTCCAGGAGCAGGGCCAGGCGCAGCTCGTCGGCGTCGCGCGCCGCCCGGTCGGCGCGCAGCGCGACGTCCCTGGCGCCCTCGGCCCGCTCCGCGCGCACACGCTGGGCGGCGACGTCGGCCAGGGCCTCGTCCCGCTCGACGCGCACCCGGTCCAGCTCCGCCGTCGGGACGCTCTCGACCGGCTCGGACCGGGCCAGGGCGTCGGTGGCCTCGCGGAGGCGGCGACCCTGCTCGCGCAGCCGCTGGCGCAGCTTGTCCGCCCCGTCGTCGACCACGGCGGAGACGGGCACGGCACGGGTCCGGGCGAGCTCGGCCGTGACCCGCTCCAGCTCGCCGAGGACGCGACGGGTCTCGCGTCGGGCGCCCGCGAGCTCCGCGCGCAGGCCTGCGGTCAGGTCGATCCCGGCCGCCACGGTGACCAGCTCGGCGGCCCGCGGGTCGGCCAGCAGCACGGCGGCCGCGGCCGCCCGGGCGGGTTCGGGGCCATCGAGGTCGAGCTCCCAGGACGCCTGCGCCCGGGCGTGCTCGAGAACGGCCACCCGGAACCGGGGGTGCTCGACCAGCGCGGCCACGAGCACCGCGGCACCCAGGCGCGCCCGCTTGACGGGGGTGAACCGGCCGAGGTGGGCGACCGGGGCGGGGACGTCGGCCCGCGCGAGGGTGGGCAGGGCGGCGGCGGCCAGGGCCGCGAGCCGTTCACGCACGGCGGGAGGCAGGTCCCGGGGCCCGCGCGGCGGGGGCTCGGACACGGCGCCCAGCGTAGGGGCCGCCCTGTTCTGTCGGTGCGGCTGCCTACCGTCCCGCCCCATGTCCACCGCGACCGCCCAGCTGACCTTCGACGAGCTCGGCACCCCCCTGCGCGACACCACGTTCGTGGTGGTGGACCTGGAGACCACCGGCGGCAGCGCAGGGGCGGACGCCATCACCGAGATCGGTGCGGTCAAGATCCGCGGCGGGCAGGTCATCGGCGAGCTCGCCACGCTGGTGGACAGCGGTCGCGGCGTCCCGCCGATGATCGCCGAGCTCACCGGCATCACCACCGCCATGCTCGTCGGCGCCCCCAGCGTGCGCACCGTGCTGCCGAGCTTCCTGGAGTTCGCCGCCGGGGCCGTGCTGGTGGCGCACAACGCCCCCTTCGACACCGGCTTCCTCCGCGCCGCGTGCACCGAGATGGGGATCGCCTGGCCCAGGCCGCCGGTGCTGTGCACGGTGAAGCTGGCCCGACGGGTGCTCACCCGCGACGAGGCGCCCTCGGTGCGGCTCTCCGCGCTGGCGCAGCTGTTCCACGCCACCACCACGCCCACCCACCGAGCCCTGGACGACGCGCGGGCCACGGTGGACGTCCTGCACGCGCTGCTGGAGCGGGTGGGCAACCTCGGGGTGCACAGCCTGGAGGAGCTGCTCGCGTTCCTGCCCGAGGTCACGGCCGGCCAGCGGCGCAAGCGTGGGCTCGCCGAGCACCTGCCGCACTCCCCCGGCGTGTACCTGTTCCGCGGGCCGGGCGAGGAGGTGCTCTACGTGGGAACCGCCACCGACCTGCACCGCCGGGTGCGCAGCTACTTCACCGGGTCCGAGACGCGCAGGCGCATCCGCGAGATGGTCAACCTGGCCGTGCGGGTGGACCACGTGGAGTGCGCGCACCCGCTGGAGGCCGGGGTCCGCGAGCTGCGGCTGCTCGGGGCGCACGCGCCGCCCTACAACCGCCGCTCCACCCACCCGCACCGCCGCTGGTGGGTGGTGCTCACCGACGAGGCGTTCCCCCGGCTGTCGGTGGTGCGCACCGAGCGGGAGGGTGCCCTGGGGCCCTTCCGCTCCCGGGGCGGGGCGAGCGAGGCGGCCGAGCTGCTCGCGGGGGCGAGCGGCCTGCGGACCTGCACACCCCGGATCTCTGCACGAACCCCCCGCGGCAGCCCCTGCGCCCTGCACGAGATGGGTCGCTGCGCGGCTCCGTGCGCCGGGCTGCAGTCCGCCGACGCCTACGGCGCCGGTCCCCGGGCGGTGGCCGCGGTGGTGGCGGGGACCGATGACGCCGTGCTGCACACCGTCCGCACCCGCGTCGAGGAGCTCGCCGGCGCGGGCCGGTTCGAGTCGGCCGCCACGGCCCGGGACCAGGTCGTGGCACTGGTCCAGGTGCTGCGGCGTCGGCAGCGGCTGGGCGCCCTGGCGGCGGTGGACGAGCTGGTGGCCGCACGCCGGGACGGGGCCGGGGGCTGGCACCTGGTGGTCGTGCGCGCCGGGCGGCTGGCCGCGGCCGGCCACGCCGCGCGCGGGGTGGCCCCGGTGCCGCTGGTCGAGCTGCTGGTGGCCTCGGCCGAGACCGTCGTGCCGGGCCCGGGTCCGCTGCGCGGGGCGCCCGAGGAGGAGGTGGCGCTGGTCGCCCGCTGGCTGGAGGCACCGGGCACCCGGCTGGTCCGGACGAGCGGCCCGTGGGCCGAGCCGGCGTCCGGGGCGGGCTCCTGGGGTGCGTGGGCCCAGCGGGCGGGTGCCGCGGCGCAGGAGGCGGTCCACCCCCTCGGCCGGGGCTGGCCCTAGGCTCGCGCCACGAGCCACGCCCCACCAGCGCAGGAGGTACGACGTGATCACCGCGATCGTCATGGTGCACACCGCCGCCGACCGGATCCCCGAGGTCGCCCAGCAGATCGCGGACCTCGGCGGCGTGGCCGAGGTCTACTCCTGCGCCGGCGACGTCGACCTCGTCGTGGTCGTCCGGGTGCGCGAGCACGAGCAGATCGCCGACGTCGTCACCGAGCACATCAGCAAGATCCCGGGGGTCCAGCGCACGGCCACCCACATCGCGTTCCGCTCGTACTCCAGCCAGGACGCCGAGGCCGGCTTCGAGGTCGGCGAGTAGCACACCCGTGACCAGGCGCAGCGCCACCGAGCTCCTCGACCTCGTGCTGGACGAGGGCAGCTTCACCTCCTGGGACACCCCGCCGGTGGACGTGCACCCCGGTCCCGCCTACGCCGCCGAGCTGGCCGCCGCCCGGGCGAGCAGCGGGGTGGACGAGTCGGTGCTCACCGGGCGGGGCCTGGTGCACGGGCGGCCCGTGGCGGTGGTGGTGTGCGAGTTCGCCTTCCTGGCCGGATCCATCGGGGTGGCCGCCGCCGAGCGGCTCGTCTGCGCGGTGGAGCGGGCCACGGCCGAGCGCCTGCCGCTGCTCGCGGCACCGGTCTCGGGGGGAACCCGCATGCAGGAGGGCACCCTCGCGTTCCTGCAGATGGTGAAGATCGCCGCGGCCATCACCACGCACAAGGCCGCGCGGCTGCCGTACCTGGTCTACCTGCGCCACCCCACGACCGGCGGCGTCTTCGCCTCCTGGGGGTCGCTGGGCCACGTGACGGTCGCCGAGCCCGGGGCGCTCGTGGGGTTCCTCGGTCCCCGCGTCTACCAGGCCCTCTACGACGCACCCTTCCCCGAGGGTGTCCAGACCGCGGAGAACCTGCACGCCCACGGCCTGCTCGACGCCGTGCTGCCGCCGGAGGACCTCTCCGAGATCGTCGACCGGGTGCTGCGCGTCATCACCGCACCGCGGACCGGGGCACCGACCACCACGCCGGAGCCACGGCCGACCGACGACGTGCCCGCCTGGACCTCCGTCCTCGCGAGCCGCCGCGCCGACCGCCCCGGGGTGCGGGCGCTGCTGCGGCTGGGCGCCACCGACGTGGTTCCCCTCAACGGCACCGGCCAGGGCGAGCGCGACCCCGGCCTGCTGCTGGCCCTGGCCCGCGTCGGCGGCGCGCCGTGCGTGGTGCTGGGACAGGACCGTCGCGGCCAGACCACCGACCACCCGATGGGCCCGGCCGCCCTGCGCGAGGCCCGCCGAGGGATGCGGCTGGCCACCGAGCTGGCGCTGCCACTGCTCACCGTCATCGACACCGCGGGCGCGGCGCTGTCCCGGGAGGCGGAGGAGGGAGGTCTGGCGGGCGAGATCGCCCGCTGCCTGGCCGAGCTCGTCACCCTGCCCACGCCGACGGTCTCGCTGCTGCTCGGACAGGGGGCCGGCGGCGGCGCGCTCGCCCTGGTGCCCGCGGACCGGGTGCTGGCCGCCCAGCACGGGTGGCTCGCGCCCCTCCCACCGGAGGGCGCCAGCGCGATCGTGCACCGCGACACCGCGCACGCCGCCGAGATGGCCGCCGTCCACGGGGTGCGCTCTGTCGACCTCCTGGCGGCAGGGATCGTGGACGAGGTCATCGCCGAGCACCCCGACGGGGCCGACGAGCCCACCGCCTTCTGCACCCGGGTCGCAGCCGCCGTGGCCAGCGCCCTGGACGAGCTCGGCGCGCACGACCCGCAGGACCTGCTGGTCCGGCGACTGGCCCGCTACCGACGCCTGGGCACCTGAGCCGGTCGGCCCGCTCCGCCGCTCAGACCGCGAGCTCGGTGGACCGCTGCGCCCACCGGTCGAGCAGGTCCGCCGCCGCACCGGAGTCGACGGCCGCGGCCGCGCGCGGCAGCTGGGCGGCGACGGCCCCGACCAGGCTCCCGCCCACCCCGGCGTGGGCGGCCAGCGCCCCGGCGGCGTTGAGCAGCACCGCGTCGCGCACCGGTCCCGCCTCCCCCGCGACCAGGCGCCGCACCACGGCAGCGTTCACCGTGGCGTCCCCGCCGCGCAGGGCGCTGAGCTCCACCCGCGGCAGGCCGAGCTCGCGGGCGTCCAGGCGGTCCGGGCGGACCGTGCCGCCGGCGACCACCAGGACCGTGGACGGCGCGGTGGTGGTGAGCTCGTCGAGACCGTCCTCGCCGCGCACCACCAGCACCGAGGACCCGCGCCCGGCGAACACCTCCGCCAGCACCGGCAGCATCCGGGCGTAGGCGCACCCCACGAGCCCCGCGCGCGGGCGGCCCGGGTTGGTCAGCGGTCCGAGCACGTTGAACGCGGTGGGGATGCCGATCTCCCGGCGGGGACCGGCCGCGTGGCGCAGCGACGGGTGGAACACGGGCGCGAAGCAGAAGCCGATGCCGACGTCGGCCACGCACCGGGCCACCTCGTCGGGCCCGAGCCCGATGGCCACGCCCAGCTCCTCGAGCACGTCGGCGGTGCCGCTGCGCGAGGAGGCCGCCCGGTTGCCGTGCTTGACCACCCGGACCCCGGCCGCAGCCGCCACCACCGCCGCCATGGTGGAGATGTTCACCGAGCCGGACCGGTCGCCGCCCGTCCCGACGACGTCGACGGCGTCCGGGTCCACGGGCACCGGACGGGTGTGGGCCAGCATCACGTCGGCGAGCGCGGTGACCTCGGCGGCCGTCGCACCCTTCATCTGCAGCGCCACGCCGAAACCCGCCACCTGGGCCGCGGTGGCGGCGCCGGCCATGATCTCCTCCATCGCCCACGCCGCGTCAGCAGTGCCGAGGTCCCGCCCGTCGACGAGCTGCCCGAGCACCGAGGGCCAGGTGCGCGTGCTCACCCGCGAACGGTGGGCAGCGCGGAGCCCACCAGCCGGGCGCGCAGCACCTGCGCCACGGTCTCGGCGGCCGCCAGCGGGTCCAGCGGGTGCACCAGCACGGCATCGGCCTGCGACCAGGTCGCGAGCCAGCGGTCGTCCGCACGACGCACCACCACGACCACCGGCGGGCAGTCGGTGATCTCGTTCTTGACCTGGCGACACAGGCCCATGCCCCCGGTGGGCTGGGCCTCGCCGTCGAGCACGGCGAGGTCGACCCCGCCCGCGTCGAGGTGACCGAGCACCTCGGCGATGGTGCCGGCCTCGATCCAGGTCACCCGTCCGAGATCGGCGGCGGGTCGGCGGCCCACCGCCCCGGTGATGAGCTCGCGCACCGCCGGGAGGTGGCTGAACACGAGCACGGTGCTGGCCGGTGCCGGGCGGGCGGGTGCACTCATCACGTCTCCTGCGGCGGGGGGCGGGTCCTGGCCGATGCTATCGGCCGACGGCGCCCGGACCGGGCGCGGGCGGCTGCAGCGCGTCCCACCCCAGCACGTGGCCGCCGAGGCGCTGCGCCAGCCCGGCCATCCGGGAGCGCTCCTGGGAGCAGTGCAGCGCGTCCAGCACCTGCACGCGGGCGAGCACCAGGTCGGCCCCGCTCCCGTCGGTCCGGTCGGTGGGGGCGTACCCGTCCTGCGCCGCCGTCGCGGCCGCCTGCTCCCGGCCGACCTCCGGCAGCACCAGGTGGTGGCGGAGCACCGCCTGGCCCGCGGGCACCCACGTCCTCGAGCGCTCCAGCGCCGTGGAGCAGGCCTCCACCTCGTCGAAGCCCTGCACCACCACCACCAGGTCGTCGCGAGCCGGGTCCAGCACGTCCACCTCACCCCGGGCGAACAGCTTCCGCACCGTGTCCAACAGGCCCACGAGAACCCCTTCCACCGCCTCGACCTGCGCCGTCGCCCTCGCGCGGCACGCCTGCGCACCGTGCCCCTCGACACGATCCGGCGCCACCGGGCACCCCGGGGCGCCAAGTCAACGACGACGCGTCATACTTCTCCTCGTGACGAGCGCAGCAGCGACCTCCGGGACCGCCATCACCCAACGCGTGCACTCGCTGAACCGTCCCAACATGGTCAGCGTGGGCACCATCGTGTGGCTCTCCAGCGAGCTCATGTTCTTCGCCGGACTGTTCGCGATGTACTTCACCGCGCGCGCCCAGGTCGGGCCCACGGAGGGGTGGCCGTCGCCACCGACCGAGCTGAACCTGCCCTACTCGCTGGTGTTCACGGTGATCCTGGTGGCGTCGTCGTTCACCTGCCAGCTCGGCGTGTTCGCCGCCGAGCGCGGCGACGTGTTCGGGCTGCGCAAGTGGTACGTCATCACCTTGCTGATGGGACTGACCTTCGTCCTCGGCCAGGCGAACGAGTACCGCACGCTGGTCACTGAGGGCACCACGATCTCCTCCAGCGCCTACGGCACCGTGTACTACATGACGACCGGCTTCCACGGGCTGCACGTCGTCGGCGGTCTGCTCGCCTTCATCTTCCTCATCGCGCGCACCAAGATGAGCAAGTTCACCCCGGCGCAGGCCACCGCAGCGATCGTCGTGTCCTACTACTGGCACTTCGTCGACGTCGTCTGGGTCGCCCTGTTCGCCACCATCTACTTCGTGCGGTGACACCGGTGCCCGCCCACCTTCCCGCTGCTGACAGCACCGTCCCCGAGTGCAAGGGATCACGATGAGCTCCTCCACCCCACTCACGCCCTCCGACGACGACGTCGCCGTGAGCTCCCCGCGCCTGGTCGCCTCCAGCCGCAACCGTGGCGGGCGGTCCCGGCTGCGCCGTCGCGTCAGCGGGATGCTGGTGCTGGTCATGGCGCTGCTGGGCGCGGGCTTCCTCGCCACCGCGCTGACGCCGAACGCCCAGGTCGCCGTCGCGCAGGACGATCCGACGCTGGTCCGCCAGGGCAAGCAACTCTACGCCAACGCGTGCATCACCTGCCACGGCGCGAACCTGCAGGGTGTGCAGGACCGCGGTCCCAGCCTCATCGGCGTGGGTGAGGCTGCGGTCTACTTCCAGGTCTCGAGCGGCCGGATGCCGGCCGTGCGCAACGAGGCCCAGGCCGCGCGCAAGCCGGCCAAGTTCACCGCTGCGGAGACCGACCAGCTCGGCGCGTACATCCAGGCCAACGGTGGTGGGCCGACGGTTCCCCGCAACGCCGACGGCTCGATCGCCTCCACCTCCCTGGTGGGCAGCGACGTCGCACGCGGCAGCCAGCTGTTCCGGCTGAACTGCGCGTCCTGCCACAACTTCACCGGCCGCGGCGGGGCGCTGTCCTCGGGCAAGTACGCGCCGAACCTCGACCAGGCGACCGAGGCGCAGATCTACACGGCGATGACGTCGGGCCCGCAGAACATGCCCAAGTTCTCCGACCGCCAGCTCTCCGTGGAGGAGAAGGGCGACATCATCGCCTACGTCAACGCCGCCACCCAGGACTCCGCCCCCGGCGGCTACTCCCTGGGCGGCCTCGGGCCCGTCTCCGAGGGCCTGTTCATCTGGATCGTCGGCATCGTGGCGCTCGTCGGCGCCACCCTCTGGGTGGGAGCAAAGGCATGAGCGGGCAGGACGACACACCGAGGCCCACCCCCGAGCAGCTCGCGGCCATGAGCCACGACGAGCTCGTGCGCCTGGGCTCCACGCTCGACGACGTCGAGATCGCCTACCGCCAGGAACGCTGGCCGGTTCCCGGGACGCGGGCGGAGAAGCGCGCCGAGCGGGCGGTCGCCGGGTGGTTCCTCCTCGCCGGGGTGTCCTCCCTCGCCGCCGTGGCGGTCTTCCTGTTCTGGCCGTGGGAGTACAGCGGAGCCGCCACCGCCAACCACGGCCTGTACGTGTTCTACACGCCACTCCTCGGCACCACGATCGGCCTGGCCATCCTCGGGATCGGAGTGGGCGTCATCGCCTACTCCAAGAAGTTCATCCCCGAGGAGATCTCGGTCCAGCAGCGCCACACCGGCGGATCTCCCGAGGTCGACCAGAAGACCACCGTCGCCGTCCTCAGCGACTCCCTGCAGACCTCGGGCATCATGCGGCGCACCCTCATCAAGCGCAGCCTGGGCTTCGGTGCCGGTGCCCTCGGGATCATGGCCGTCATTCCTCTCGGCGGGCTCGTCAAGAACCCCTGGGCCCAGGGCGACAGCTCCCCGCTGTGGACCTCCGGCTGGACCCCGACGAACGACGAGAAGATCTACCTCCGCCGGGACACCGGCCGCTCCGACGACGTTGTGCTGGTCCGCCCCGAGGACCTCGCCGCCGGCGCCATCGAGACCGTGTTCCCGTTCCGGGAGTCCGAGCGCGGCGACCACGAGGCCCTCCTCGCCGCACTGCACCGCTCCGACAACCCTGTCATGCTGATCCGGCTGCGACCTGACGCCGCAGCAATGGTGGTCAAGCGATCCGGGCAGGAGGACTTCAACTATGGCGACTACTACGCGTACTCGAAGATCTGCACGCACCTTGGTTGTCCCACCTCGCTGTACGAGTCGCAGACCAACCGGATCCTGTGCCCGTGCCACCAGTCACAGTTCGACGCCCTGACCTACGCCAAGCCCATCTTCGGGCCGGCAGCACGTGCCCTGCCCCAGCTCCCCATCGAGGTTGATGAGGCCGGCTACATGGTGGCGAAGGGCAACTTCATCGAATCGCTCGGCCCGGCCTTCTGGGAGCGGAAGTCATGACCACAACGATCCCCACGCAGAACCGCACGGAGCAGGCAGCCGCGGGTGCGGCCACCTGGGCCGACGACCGTTACCACCTCTCGGCGGGTCTCCGTCGCCAGGTGAACAAGGTCTTCCCGACGCACTGGTCGTTCCTGCTCGGCGAGATCGCCCTGTACAGCTTCGTCATCCTGCTCGTCTCGGGCGTGTACCTCACCATCTTCTTCGACCCGTCCCTGGCGGAGGTCACCTACAACGGTGCCTACCCCAACCTGCGCGGCATCGAGATGTCCCGGGCCTACGAGACGGCGCTGAACATCAGCTTCGAGGTCCGCGGCGGGCTGTTCGTCCGGCAGATCCACCACTGGGCTGCCCTGCTCTTCCTCGCGGCCATGGTCGTGCACCTGTTCCGGGTCTTCTTCACCGGAGCCTTCCGCAAGCCCCGCGAGGCCAACTGGGTGCTCGGTGCGCTGCTGCTCATCCTCGGCATCGTCGAGGGCTTCATGGGCTACGGCCTCCCCGACGACCTGCTCTCGGGCACGGGCCTCCGCATCACCTCGGCCATCATGCTGTCGCTTCCTGTCATCGGGACGTGGACTCACTGGCTCGTGTTCGGCGGTGAGTTCCCGGGCAACCTCATCATCGACCGGCTCTACATCGCCCACGTGCTGCTCGTCCCGGCCATCCTGCTGGCACTCATCGCGGCCCACCTCGCTCTGGTCTGGTACCAAAAGCACACGCAGTTCCCCGGCCCGGGCCGGACCGAGAAGAACGTGGTCGGCGTCCGCATCATGCCGATCTTCGCGGTCAAGGCGGGCGGATTCTTCGCGGTCACCTTCGGCGTGCTGGCCATCATGTCCGGCGTGTTCCAGATCAACCCCATCTGGACCCTCGGGCCCTACAACCCCTCGCAGATCTCCGCTGGCTCGCAGCCCGACTGGTACATGGGCTTCACCGACGGTGCAGCTCGACTGTGGCCCGCGTGGGAGATCTACCCGTTCGGCCACACCGTTCCTGCCGTGGTGCCGGTGGCCCTGCTGCTCGGTGCGATCTTCGGGGTGCTGATCGCCTACCCGTTCATCGAGCAGTGGCTCACCAAGGACAAGGCTGCGCACAACATCCTGCAGCGGCCGCGGGACGTCCCGGTGCGCACCTCGCTGGGTGCCATGGCCATCACCTTCTACCTGGTGCTGACCATCTCCGCGGCGAACGACATCATCGCCTACCACTTCGACATCTCGCTGAACGCGATGACGTGGATGGGGCGCACCCTCACGCTGCTCCTGCCGCCGATCGTCTACATGATCACCTACCGGTTCTGCCTGGGCCTGCAGCGGTCCGACCGGGACGTGCTCGAGCACGGGGTCGAGACCGGCATCATCAAGCGCCTGCCGCACGGTGAGTTCGTCGAGGTGCACCAGCCCCTCGGCGGCGTCGACGAGCACGGTCACGCCATCCCCCTGGAGTACCAGGGCGGCGTGGTGCCGAAGAAGATGAACAAGCTGGGCTCGGCCGGACGTCCGGGCCGCGGCAGCCTGCTCAAGCCCGACCCGATCGAGGAGACGCAGGCGCTCGACGCTGCGGAGCACCGCGGCGAGTCCGAGCAGCGCCGCGCGCTGGCCGGCAAGCCGGATGCAGGCAAGCCGGTCGACCCGCGCGACTAGCGTCGACCCCGCAACACGAGAGGCCTCGGACCCGAGTGGTTCGGGGCCTTTCGCGTGCGTAGGACACTCCCGCGCGGGCCGCACCCACCGCCGGGCTCGCCCCGTTCCCGGTGTGGACACCAGCAGGGTCCCGCCAGCTCGGAGCGGAGGCCTCCACGAGGTCGGGGCTCTCCCCACCTTGTTGAGCCAGCAGGGGTGGCTGAGGGCAGGGCGACTGGGCGGGCCCACGGGCGGTCCGCTACCAGCCAGTGACCTCAGCCCGAGCAGGTACCGACGGTGCGGTGGTCGAACGGTGCCCTCCCCCACCCTCCCCGACGCTCCACCACGGACTGCTCGGCATGCAGCACCGATCTCCGTGTCAGCGCTGCCGGTGCGGGCAGCGCTGCCGGTGCGGGCGGTGCTGCCGGTGCTGCCGGTGCGGGCGGTGCAGGCGGTAGGGGCGGTGGGGCGGTGCGGGCGGTGCCGGGCGGTGCGAGCGGTGCGAGCGGTGCGAGCGGTGGTCCACCGTGCCGCCCAGTGCTGCCCGCGTGCACCAGGACGCTCGCCCGGGGATCGTTGCGGCGGGCATCGTGGACTCTCGCGGCATCCCCACGCGGCGCGAAGCTGTGGCCCCGCCCGCGGGACTCCTCGGCCGCCCCCGAGCGTCCCCCCGCGACCCGTTCCTGACCGGTCCCTGACCCCGAGCCCCGCATCTCACGAAGGATCGCAGCCCTGCTGGCCGGACGACCTGGGAGGCGTCCGTCGTCGTCAGGACCTCCAGACCCTCCCGCTCCCCTGGTACAGGGCTGGCGGGTACCCGTGCGGGGGGCCTGTGCGGGGGGCCTGTGCGGGCAACCCGGTACAGGGCCGGTACAGAGCCCGTAGCGGGCCGCTCGATCCCGAGGGCACCCTGCTCACCCCGCAGCACCGCCCCGGGTGCGTGCCCGTGCTAAGCCGGTCCGCCGTCCGTGCCCTGATCGCCACTGGCGTGGCGCGACCTGGGGCTGAGGACCGGTGGTGGTGGACGTTGGTGCCGCGCGTCGAGCGCGAGCGACCGACGCGCGGCCTGCTCGTACGGGCCACCAGGTGGCCCACCACCACACGTCCTTCCGCCGGGTGGGATTGCCCGAGGCTTGACGACACCTGAGCCTTGACGACACCCGGGACGCAGCACGGCCCCCGTGCTCACCAGGAGCGCGGGGGCCGTGCGGGGCGCGACTAGTGGCGCTCGGGTCCGAGGTGGTACTCGAACACGAGACCCGCCGCCATGATGACGACCACGACCAGCGCGATGACGATGAACCACCAGGCGTAGAAGGCGATGGCCAGGGCCGTCATGCCGGCGGCCGCCGCGAGCCCGATGGGCCAGTAGCTGCCGGGGCTGAAGAAGCCGAGGTCACCGGAGCCGTCGCTGACCTCGGCGTCGCCGTAGTCCTCGGGCCGCAGCGCGAGACGCCGAGCCACGAACCGGAAGTAGGTACCGATGATGAGGGTGAAGCCGCCGGAGAGGGCGATGGCCGTGATGCCCACGGGCTCGCGGGAGAACACGCCGTAGATGATCGCGACGACGAAGAAGAAGACCGTCAGGAGCTCGAAGATCCTGGACTCGACCCTCATGTCAGCTCCTCACTGCCCTTCGGCGACGCTGGCGGACCGCGCCGTCGTGTCGGTGTTGAACGGGTGCGTGGTGGTGGCCACGGGGCTGCAGAGGTCACCGCAGTTGATCTTGGTCAGGGCCTCTGCCGCGGTGTAGGGCGCCGCGGTCGCGGGGTTCATGGTGGTCCGCAGGCTCAGGTACTGCTGGTACACGTCGTCCGGGACCGCGCGCAGCTCGAAGTTCATCATCGAGTGGTACTGGCCGCACATCTCGGTGCACCGGCCGACGAACGCACCCTGCTTCTCCACCTGGACCTGGAAGACGTTGTCGGTGTCGTTGCGCTCCGGACGGGGGAACACGTCGCGCTTGAACAGCATCTCCGGGATGTAGAAGCCGTGGATGACGTCCTGCGAGGAGAGCGTGAACTGCACCGTCTTGTTCGTGGGGACCACCAGCAGCGGGATCTCTGTGCTCGAGCCGATCGTCGAGACGTCCTGCCCGTCGGGGGTCGTGTGTCCGGGGTAGGAGAAGTCCCAGTTCCACTGGAACGCCGTCACGTTCACCTCGACGTCCGGGTTCGCGATCTTCTTGTCCACGAAGTTCTGGGTGATCACCGTGAAGTAGAACAGGACGGCCACCATCAGGAACGGGATGATCGTGTAGACGATCTCCAGAGGCAGGTTGTACTGCGTCTGGCGCGGGAACTCCGGGGCGCCCTCCTTCTTGCGGTGGAACGTGGTGGTCCAGAAGATCAGGCCCCACACGACCACGCCAACGGCCAGCGCGGTGATGACCGACCAGCTCCACAGCTCCCGCATGCGCTCGGCCTGCGGGGTGATGCCCTCCGGCCAGCCGAAGCGGACCACCTCGGCGGTGGAGCATCCGGACACCAGGACGGCCGTGAGGCCGAGCAGCGCGACGAGTCCCGCCCGCTTGGTCCTACGAGTGCGCTCCACGCCCCACGCCTTCCTCATCGACACCAGTGCTCCCACGACCGCCGTGTACTACCGGCGGTCGTTCGGAAGGGTAGCCCAGGGTGGGTGTCGCCCGCGCCCTGGGGCGGCGCGTCCGTCGCACGGGTCCCGGGACGTCGGGTGGCATGCTGGTGGTTCCCGCTGATCACCTGGCCCGCGGGTGGTCCGACCGAGATCGAGGTGCGAAGCTCCCGTGTGTGGACTGCTCGGAACCCTGACCGCGAACGCCGATGCCGCGAGCCGTGCGGAGGCCACCGAGGCGGCGATGCGCTGCCAGCGCCACCGCGGCCCCGACGACCGCGGCAGCTGGCACGACGACGACCTCGTGCTCGGGTTCAACCGGCTCGCCTTCATCGACCTGGAGCACTCCCACCAGCCACTGCTGTGGGGGCCCCCGGAGCAGCCCGACCGCTACGCGCTGACCTTCAACGGTGAGATCTACAACTACCTCGAGCTCCGGGAGGAGCTGGCACGCGAGCACGGGGCGGTGTTCGCCACCGAGGGTGACGGCGAGGCCATCTCCGCGGCCTTCCACCACTGGGGTGCGGATGCGCTGCACCGGCTCCGGGGGATGTTCGCCTTCGGCATTTGGGACACCGTCGAGCGCACCCTGTTCCTGGCCCGCGACCCCTTCGGCATCAAGCCGCTGTTCCTCACCACCACCGCGGCGGGCACGGCGTTCAGCAGCGAGAAGAAGAGCCTGCTGGAGCTCGCCCCGTCCCTGGGCGTGGGCCTGGAGCTCGACCCCCGTGCGCTGCAGCACTACCTGGTGCTGCAGTACGTGCCGGAACCGGAGACGCTGCACGCGGAGATCACCCGCCTGGAGTCCGGCTGCCACGCGGTGGTGCGGCCCGGGCACGACCCGGTGGTCACCCGCTGGTTCACCCCCGACTTCCCGGTGCAACGGTTCGTCCAGGGCGAGGAGCAGCGCCGCTACGACGAGATCTCGGAGGTGCTGCAGGACTCGGTGGCCAAGCACATGCGGGCCGACGTCACGGTGGGCTCGTTCCTCTCCGGCGGCATCGACTCCACCGCGATCGCGGCGCTGGCCAAGCGCCACAACCCCGATCTCGTCACCTTCACCACCGGGTTCGAGCGGGCCGGCTACTCCGAGGTCGACGTGGCCGCCGAGACCGCCGAGCTGCTGGGCGTGCGACACGTGGTGCGGACAGTGGGCCCCGCCGAGTTCGCGGCGGCACTGCCGGCCATCGTCTGGTACCTCGACGACCCGGTGGCCGACCCCGCCCTGGTGCCCCTGTGGTTCGTGGCCCGCGAGGCCCGCAAGCACGTGAAGGTGGTGCTCTCCGGCGAGGGCGCCGACGAGCTGTTCGGCGGCTACACCATCTACCGGGAGCCGCTCTCGCTGGCACGCCTGACGGGCCTGCCCGCTCCGCTGCGCCGCGGGCTCGGCCGGCTCTCGTCGGTCATCCCCGAGGGGACCCGTGGCAAGGACCTGCTCCGCCGGGGCTCGCTCGACCTGGAGCAGCGCTACTACGGCAACGCCCGGATCTTCCAGGACGAGCGGCTGCGCTCGGTGCTCAAGGGCTTCGAGCCGGCCTGGGGCCACACCGACGTCACCGCGTCGGTGTACGCGCAGTCGGTCGGCTGGGACCCGGTGACGCGGATGCAGCACCTGGACCTGTTCACCTGGCTGCGCGGGGACATCCTGGTCAAGGCAGACAAGATGACCATGGCGAACTCGCTGGAGCTGCGGGTTCCGTTCCTGGACCCCGAGGTGTTCCGGGTGGCCTCGCGGCTTCCGCTGGAGGAGAAGATCTCCGCCGACACGACGAAGCACGCCCTGCGCCGCGCCCTGGCCGACATCGTGCCGGCGCACGTGCTGCACCGCCGCAAGCTCGGCTTCCCCGTCCCGCTGCGGCACTGGCTGGCGGGCGAGGAGCTGGGCGGCTGGGCCCGCGAGGTGATCAGCGCCTCGCAGACCGACCACCTCGTCGACAAGACGGCCGTGCTGGCCATGCTCGACGAGCACCGGTCCGGGACCCTGGACCACAGCCGCCGCATCTGGACGGTGCTCGTGCTGATGCTGTGGCACGGGATCTTCGTCGAGCGGCGGATCCACCCCGAGATCGCCGAGCCGCACTACCCCGTCTCGATCTAGCCGCCCGGACGACCGACGCGGGAACGAGGACCGGGTCAGACCGGGAGGACGGTCGCGATCTCCGCCGCCGCGTCCGCGCCGTACGCGCTGCGCAGGCGCTCGAGGGCCGTCTCGCGGTCGAAGCTCCACTCCTGGGTGCCCACGGTCTCGAGCACCAGCACCGCGACGAGGGAACCGAGCTGCGCGGCCCGCTCCAGTCCGAGCCCGGCGCTGCGGGCGACGAGGAAGCCACCACGGAAGGCGTCACCCACCCCCGTCGGGTCCGTCTTGTCCGCCTCCGGGACCACGGGGACGTGGATGCGGGTGCCGTCCGCCCCGACGATGTCGACGCCCTTCTCCCCCAGCGTCGTGATGCGCAGCCCGACCTGGGCCAGCACCTGCTCCTCGGAGAGCCCGGTCTTGCCGAGCATGAGGTCCCACTCGTAGTCGTTGCTGAACAGGTAGGTCGCCCCACCGATGAGCTCGGCGGCCTGCTCCCCGCTCATCCGCGCGAGCTGCTGGGAGGGGTCGGCCGCGAACGGGGTGCCCGTGGCGCGGCAGCTCTCGCTGTGCCGGACCATGGCGTCCGGGTCGTCGGCCCCGATGAGAACGATCTCCACGTCGCCGTGCGCGGCGACCAGTGCGGCGAGGTCGATCTCGCGGGCCTCGGCCATGGCCCCGGAGTAGAACGAGGCGATCTGGGCCATGTCCTGGTCGGTGGTGCAGACGAACCGGGCGGTGTGCGCGGTCTCCGACACCCGGACACCGGTGCAGTCGACCCCGTGGGCCTCGAGCCACTCGCGGTACTCGGCGAAGTCCGCTCCCACCGCCCCCACCAGCACCGGCGACCCACCGAGCACACCCATCGCGAAGGTGATGTTGCCCGCGACGCCACCGCGACGGACGACGAGGTCGTCGACCAGGAAGCTCAGCGAGACGCGGTCGAGCCGGTCGGACACCAGCTGCTCGGAGAACCGGCCCGGAAAGTGCATCAGGTGGTCGGTGGCGATGGAACCGGTGACAGCGATGGTCACTGCTGGAGGCCTTCCGTGGGAGGTCGGGGTGGGTGCGTCGTGCAGCCGGGGAGGTTACGCAGGTGTGGCCGTCCAGGCGCGGCCGAGGGCCGCCACCCGGTGCGGGTGACGGCCCTCGGACTGCAGCAGTCAGATCAGTTGAACGAGTCCCCGCACGCGCACGAACCGGTGGCGTTGGGGTTGTCGATGGTGAAGCCCTGCTTCTCGATGGTGTCGACGAAGTCGATCGAGGCGCCCTCGACGTAGGGCGCGCTCATCCGGTCGACCGCGAGGCCGACACCGGCGAAGTCCTTGACCAGGTCGCCGTCAAGGCTGCGGTCGTCGAAGAAGAGCTGGTACCGCAGGCCGGCGCAGCCACCGGGCTGGACGGCGATGCGCAGGCACAGGTCGTCACGACCCTCCTGGTCCAGCAGTGCCTTGGCCTTCGCCGCCGCGGCGTCGGTCATGACGACCTTGTGGGTCTCCGCGACCGCCGTGTCGGCCGGGGTCTCGAGGGCCTGGGTGCCCGTGGCCGACTCGGTGGTGGTCTCGTCCTGGACGCTCATGCTGTCTCCCTCGCTGTGCGTGCTCCCCGTGCAGGCGGAGCCTGTGGGCACGCTGGTGCTCGTGCTGCCCGGTTCAACGGTACCCCTCGCCGCCGTGTTCCCCGCTCGGCGGGCGCTCCGTCCGGGACGGGTCGTTAGTCTGGAGCCGTGAGACTCCTCAAGCGCGGCAGCAACGACACCCCCACCGTCGTGCCCGAGGCGGTGCCCGTGTCGCTGGGCAAGGGTCGACCCACTCCCAAGCGCCGCGACGCCGAGGCCCGCAAGCGCGGCCCCGTGCCGCCGCCACCGACCACGCAGCGCCAGGCGTACAAGCGCTCCAAGGCCACCGGCGGCACCAAGCTGGACCGGAAGGCGGCCTCTGCCGATCGCCGTGAGCGGATGATGGCCGGCGACGACGCCCACGTCCTGCCCCGTGACCGCGGTCCGGCCCGCGCGCTGGCCCGCGACGTCGTCGACTCCCGCCGCAACCTCATCGGGCTGTTCATGCCGCTGGCCCTGGTGGTCGTCATCCTCTACTTCCTGGCTCCCGCCACCTCCAACGCCGTGTCGCTGGGGATGCTCGCGGCGATCGTCGTCATGGTCGTCGAGGGCGTGTTCCTGGCCCGACTGGTCTCCGGTCGGGTCCACGAGCGCTTCCCCGACGAGCCCGCCGGTGCGGTGAAGCTGGGCTGGTACTCCTTCGTCCGCGCCTCGCAGCTCCGCAGGCTGCGGGCCCCCCGCCCGCGCGTGCAGCCCGGCGACGCCGTCTGAGCAGCGCGGGTCGCCGCGTCCCGTCGGCCGTCGTCGCTAGGGTCGGTGCATGAAGTTCCGTCGCCTCGGCCGCAGCGGCCTGTCCATCAGCGAGATCTCCTACGGCAACTGGCTCACCCACGGTGGTCAGGTGGAGGAGGACGCGGCCAAGGCCTGCGTCGCCGCCGCGCTCGACGTGGGCATCACCACCTTCGACACCGCCGACGTCTACGCCGCGACCCGGGCCGAGGAGGTCCTCGGCCGCGCGCTGGCCGGTGAGCGGCGCGAGGGGCTGGAGATCTTCACCAAGGTCTACTGGCCCACGGGGGCCGGGGAGAACGACAAGGGGCTGGGCCGCAAGCACCTGCTCGAGTCGATCGAGGGCTCGCTGCGACGGCTGCAGACCGACCACGTGGACCTCTACCAGGCCCACCGGTACGACCGCACCACCCCGCTCGAGGAGACCATGACGGCCTTCGCGGACATCGTGCGCGCCGGCAAGGCCCTCTACATCGGTGTCTCGGAGTGGAACGCCGACCAGATCACCGCAGGTGCCGCGCTGGCCCGCGAGCTGAAGGTCCCCCTCGTCTCCAACCAGCCGCAGTACTCGATGCTGTGGCGGGTGCCCGAGGCGGAGGTGGTCCCGGCCAGCGAGCGCGAGGGCCTCTCCCAGATCGTCTGGTCCCCCGTGGCCCAGGGCGTGCTCAGCGGCAAGTACGTGCCCGGCGAAGCCCTGCCCGAGGGCAGCCGGGCCCAGCACGAGGACACCCAGGGCGCGATCGCCCGGTGGATGGGCGACGACGTCCTCGGCCGCGTGCAGAAGCTGAGGCCGATCGCGGACCAGGCCGGGCTCACCATGGCCCAGCTCGCGGTCGCGTGGGTCCTGCAGAACCCGAACGTCGCCTCGGCGATCATCGGGGCGAGCAAGCCCGAGCAGGTGCGCAGCAACGCCGAGGCCGCGGGCGTCGTGCTCGAGGCAGACCTCATGGCCCGGGTCGACGAGGTGCTCGGCGACGCCGTGGTGTCCGACCCGCGCAAGTACGCGGGCACGTTGTAGGACCGGCCGGGGGGGCTACGGGCTGAGCAGCATCGGTCCGTAGACCTCCCGCTCGCCCTCCAGCAGCACCACCTGCTCCACGCCGTCGTCGGCCAGGCCCTCGAACTCCGCGGTGAACCACGCCTCGGCCTCGGCCTGGTCCTCGAAGGTCAGCTCCGGTCCGTCCACCTGCGTGCCGTCAGTTCTCTCGTAGCGCCAGCGGTAGCTCATGACCGCTGACGGTAGCGTCCCGGACGTGCGAACACTGGTCCTCGGCGGCGCCCGCTCCGGCAAGTCGGCGCACGCGGAGGGCGTGGTGGACGGCACCGGCCCCGTCCGGTACGTGGCCACCGCCCGCACCCCGGACGGCGACGACGACTGGGCGCAGCGGGTGGCCGTGCACCGGGCCCGTCGTCCCCCGCACTGGGAGACCGTGGAGGACGCCGACCTCGTCGCCCTCGTCTCCGCCCCGCCCGACGGGGTCCCGGTGCTGGTCGACGACCTGGGGACCTGGCTCACCGCCGAGATCGACGACGCGGGGGCCTGGTCGCTGCCGCGGGGCACCATCGCCCACCGGTGCGACGCGCTGGCCGACGCCGTGGCCACCCACTCGGGCGACCTCGTGCTCGTCACGCCGGAGGTGGGCCTGGGCGTGGTGCCCGCGACCCGCTCGGGCAGGCTGTTCCGCGACGAGATCGGCATGCTCAACGCTCGACTCGCCCAGGAGTGCGACGTCGTCGTGCTGCTGGTCGCCGGGATCCCGCTCCGCCTGCGCTGACCCCGACCAACGCCCCGCCCCGCACATCCACCCGCCCCCGCACATCCACCCGCCCCCGCACATCCACCCGCCCTGGAAGGCCCGCCCCCGTGAGCACTGACTTCGACCCCGTCGTCCCGCCCGACGCCCAGGCGCACCGCGAGGCGGTGGCCCGCCAGCTGCAGCTGACCAAGCCGGCCGGGTCCCTGGGGCGGCTGGAGGACCTCGGCGTCTGGCTCGCGGCCTGCCAGGGCGTGTGTCCGCCGAAGCCGCTGGTCCGCCCCCGCGTCGTCGTCTTCGCCGGTGACCACGGTGTCGCCGCGCACGGGGTCTCGGCCTACCCGAGCGAGGTCACCGTGCAGATGGTGGCCAACATCCTCGCCGGCGGCGCCGCGGTGAACGTGCTCGCCGAGAACGCGGGCGCCACCGTCCGGGTGGTCGACGTGGCCGTCGACGGAGACAGCCCCGCGGTGGTGGGCCACCACAAGGTCCGCCGCAGCTCCGGGCGGATCGACCGCGAGGACGCCCTGAGCCAGCTCGAGGTGGAGGCCGCGATCGCCGCCGGACGGGCGGTGGCCGACGAGGAGGTGGACACCGGCGCGGACGTGCTCGTGGTCGGTGACCTCGGCATCGGCAACACCACGCCGTCGGCCGTGCTGGTCGCGGCGCTCACCGGTACCGAGCCGGTGGCCGTGGTCGGGCGGGGCACCGGGGTGGACGACAACGGGTGGATGCGCAAGGCCGCCGTGGTCCGCGACGCGCTGCGGCGGGGCGCCCCCCTGGTGCACGACCCGGTGGCCCTGGTGCGCACGGTGGGCGGCGCCGACCTGGCCGCGATGGCCGGCTTCCTGGCCCAGGCGGCCCAGCGACGCACCCCGGTGGTCCTCGACGGGCTCGTCGTCGGCGCGGCCGCGCTGCTGGCCGAGGACATGGCCCCGGGCTCCAAGCAGTGGTGGGTGGCCGGGCACCGTTCCGCCGAGCCCGCGCACACCCTGGCCCTGGCGCACCTGGGCCTGGTGCCGCTGCTCGAGCTGGACATGCGCCTGGGCGAGGGCTCGGGCGCGGTGGCCGCGCTGCCCCTGCTGCAGGCCGCGGTGCGGGTGCTCGCGGAGATGGCCACCTTCGCCGACGCCGGGGTGGCCGGACCGGCCGACGGGGCGGACGCCGAGGACGAGGCCGCGGGACCCGAGGCCGGGTGAACCCAGGACCGTCGGCGCACCGCGGCGGCGATGCCCTCGCCCTGGCCGTGAGCTGGCTGACGGTGGTGCCCGCCCGGGTTCGGGGCGAGGTCGACCGCACCGTCGCGGCCCGCGCGATCGGGCTGGCTCCCCTGGTGGGCCTGGCGCTGGGCGGGGTGGCCGCCGGACTGCTGCGGGTCCTGGACGCGCTCGGCGCCCCAGGGCTGCTGGCCGGGATGCTCGTGGTGGGCGCCCTGGCCGTCGGCACCCGCGGGATGCACCTGGACGGGCTGGCGGACACCGTGGACGGGCTCGGCTGCTACGGCCCGCCCGAGCGCGCGCTGGCCGTGATGCGGGACGGCAGCACGGGGCCGTTCGCGGTGGTCGCGCTGGTCGTCGTCCTCGGGGCGCAGGCAGCGGCCCTCGGGACGCTGGCCGCCGACGGTCGCTGGGGCGCCGTGGTGGTCGGGGTGGCCGCCGGACGGGTCGCGCTGGGCTGGGTGTGCCGCCGCGGGGTGCCCGCCGCTCGTCCGGACGGGCTCGGTGCGCTGGTGGCCGGCACCCAGCCGGTGGTGGTGCCCGTGGGGTGGGCCCTGCTCCTGGCGCTGGCAGCGGTGGCGGCGGTGGACGGACGGGTCTGGCAGGGACCGGCGGCCGTGCTGGCGGCCGGTGCGCTGGTGGTCGTCGGCGTCCGGCACGCGGTCCGGCGGTTCGGCGGGATGACCGGGGACGTGCTGGGCGCGTGCTCGGAGGTCGCCGTCACCACGTCGCTCGTGGTGCTGGCGCTCGGCTAGACCGGTGCGCTCAGCGCACGAGCGTGGTCATCCAGCCGTGCGGGTCGGCCACGGTGCCGCGCTGGATCCCGGTGAGCGTCTCGCGGAGCATCGTGGTGACCGGACCGGTGGCCCCGCCACCCACGGTGAAGCTGCCGTCGGCGTGCTTGACGCTGCCGACCGGGGTGATGACCGCGGCCGTCCCGCAGGCGAACACCTCGCTGATCTCCCCGGAGTCCGCCTTCTTCTCCCACTCGTCGGTGGAGATCCGCCGCTCGGCCACCGCGAGCCCGGCGTCCTGCGCGAGCTGCAGCAGCGAGTCACGGGTGATGCCGGGCAGCAGCGAGCCGGACAGCTCCGGGGTGACCAGCTGGGCGCCCTCACCCTCGCCGACGACGAAGAACAGGTTCATCCCACCCATCTCCTCGACGTAGCGGCGCTCCAGCGCGTCGAGCCACACCACCTGGTCGCAGCCCTCGTCGGCCGCCTGGGCCTGCGCGAGCAGGGAGGCCGCGTAGTTGCCGGCGAACTTGGCCGCACCGGTGCCGCCCGGAGCCGCCCGCACGTACTCCGTCGACAACCAGACGCTGACCGGCCGCACGCCACCGGTGAAGTACGCGCCTGCGGGCGAGGCGATGAGCAGGTAGCGGTACTCCGTGGCCGGGCGCACCCCCAGACCGGCCTCGGTGGAGAACAGGAACGGCCGCAGGTACAGCGACTCCTCGCCCCCGGCCGCCGGCACCCAGGCACGGTCGACGTCCACCAGCTCGGCGAGCGAGCCGAGGAACAGCTCGTCGGGCATCTCCGGCATGGCCATCCGGCGGGCCGAGCTGCGGAACCGCGCGGCGTTGGCGTGCGGGCGGAACGAGCTGATGGAGCCGTCCGCCTGCCGGTAGGCCTTGAGCCCCTCGAAGATGGCCTGCCCGTAGTGCAGAACCATCGCCGCGGGGTCCAGCTCGATCGGTCCGTAGGGCACCACGCCCGCGTCGTGCCAGCCGCGCTCGACGTCCCAGCTGATGCTCACCATGTGGTCGCTGAAGTGCTTGCCGAAGCCCGGGGCGAGCAGCAGGTCGGCGAGCGAGTCGTCCGAGGTGAGGACCGGGTTGGCGGTGCGGGAGAACAGGGGCGCGCTGGTCATGCCCAGCAGGCTAGTACGGCCTCCTGCGCTGGCCTACCGGGTGTGCGCGGGCACGAACGGCGGGGCCACCACCGCGCAGCGCAGGGTCCGCCCGCGCACGTCGAGCTCGACCTCCGCGCCGGCGGTGAGCCCGGCCGAGGCGTCGAGCACCGCGAGCGCGATCCCGGTGCGCAGCGTGGGTGAGAAGGTGCCCGAGGTGGTCTCCCCGACCGGCACCCCGTCGGCGAGGACCGTCATCCCGGCCCGGGGCACGCCCCGCTCGAGGGCCTTGAGACCCCACAGCCGCCGGCGCGGTCCGTCCTGCTTCTCCGCCGTCAGCGCCTCGCGGCCCCAGAACGCCGGCTTGGCCCACCCCACGGCCCACCCCGTGCGCGCCTGCACCGGGCTGATCTGCGCGGAGAGCTCGTGCCCGTGCAGCGGGTAACCCATCTCCGTGCGCAGGGTGTCACGGGCGCCGAGACCGCACGCCTGCCCGCCCAGCGGTGCGGCGGCGTCGAGCAGGGCGCGGAACAGCGCGTCCGCCTCGGACCACCGCGGCAGCAGCTCGTAGCCGTGCTCGCCGGTGTAGCCGGTGCGGCAGACCCGGACGGGGTGGTCTCCCCACCAGGCGTCGGCGAAGGCCATGTAGTCCATCTCGTGCGGCAGGCCGAGCGCGGCCAGCACGTCCGGCGAGCGCGGTCCCTGCACGGCGATCACCCCGTGCTCGGTGTGCCGGTCGGTGACGGAGATCCCGGACGGGGCGGCGGCGGCGAGCGCGGACACCACGGCCGCGCTGTTGGCCGCGTTGGGCACCAGGAACACCTCGTCGGGCGAGACCAGGTAGGCGATGAGGTCGTCGACCACGCCCCCGGCGGTGTCGCAGCAGAGGGTGTACTGCGCCTGGCCGGTGCTGATGCGGCCGAGGTCGTTGGTCAGGCAGTCGTTGACGTAGGCCGCCGCACCCGGGCCGACCACCAGGGCCTTGCCCAGGTGCCCCACGTCGAACACGCCGACGGCCTCCCGCACGCTGGTGTGCTCGGCGACCACGCCCGCGTAGCTGATCGGCATCTCCCAGCCGCCGAACTCGGCGAACGTGGCGCCGAGCGCGACGTGCGTGCCGTGCAGGGCGCTGCGGCGCAGGACGGGGCTGGTGGTCTCCGGCGTGGGGGTGCTCACCACCGTGACGGTATCGGTCGGAAGGTGGGGTCGTCGCGATCGCTAGGCTCGCTCACGACCGGGAGACCCCCGCACCCCGAGAACCCTGGAGCCGCCACCGTGCCCGCCACCCCGCCCGTCCTGCGCCCCGCCGCACCCGAGCTCCGCCTCGTCACCTCCGTCGGCGACGTCGACGTCCTCGTCGTCGGGATCGCGAAGGCCGACACCGACTCCTCCGGGGCGACCGGGCCGGTCCTGCTGGGCGAGGACGTGCTGGACGGCACCGATCTCCTGGCCGACCTGGCGGCCGTCGGTGCCACCGGGACCGCGGGCCAGCTGACCAGGGTGCCCACCCGGGGGGCGCTGGGGGCCACCTCGGTGCTGGCCGTGGGCCTCGGCGCACTGGACGGTGAGCCGACCGACGAGCAGGTCCGGCGGGCGGCCGGGGTCGCAGCGCGCTCCCTGGCCGGGACGACCACGGCGGCCACCACCCTCTCCGGGCTCGACCTGGGTGCAGCCGTCGAGGGGTTCGTCCTCGGCAGCTACGCGTTCACCGCCTACAAGTCCGACGCCGGCACGGCCCCGGTGGCCGCGGTCGAGCTGCTCGTGCCCGACGTGGCGGCCGGCGCCACCGCGCTCACCCGCGCGAGCGCGGTGGCCCGGGCGGTCACCACCGCGCGCGAGCTGGTCAACACCCCGTCCAACGACCTGTTCCCGGCCTCGTTCGCCGAGCGCGCATCGGCCCTGGGCACCGAGGCAGGCCTCGCGGTCGAGGTGCTCGACGAGGACGCGCTGGCCGCGGGCGGCTACGGCGGGATCCTCGGGGTCGGGCAGGGCAGCTCCCGGCCGCCGCGGCTGGTCCGCCTGTCCTACTCCGGCGGCGGCACGGCGACGGTCGGCCTGGTCGGCAAGGGCATCACCTTCGACACCGGCGGCATCTCCATCAAGCCGGCCGCGGGCATGGAGGACATGACCTCCGACATGGCCGGGGCCGCCGCCGTCATCGCCACGATGGTGCTGGTCGCCGAGCTCGGACTGCCCCTGACGGTCACCGCCACCGTGCCCATGGCGGAGAACATGCCCTCGGCCACCGCCCAGCGCCCCGGCGACGTCCTCACCCAGTACGGCGGCACCACCGTCGCGGTGCTCAACACCGACGCCGAGGGCCGGCTGATCCTGGCCGACGCGATGGTGCGCGCCTGCGAGGACGGCATCGACTACCTCATCGACACCGCGACCCTGACCGGGGCGCAGGTGGTCGCGCTGGGCAACCGCACCCCGGGCGTGCTCGGCACCGACGCCTTCCGCGACCGGGTCGCCGCCATCTCCCGGTCCGTCGGCGAGGGCGGCTGGGCGATGCCGATGCCCGACGAGCTCCGCGCGGAGCTGGACTCCCCGGTGGCCGACCTGCAGAACATCACCAACAGCCGGGCGGGCGGGATGCTCGCGGCGGCGGTGTTCCTGCGGGAGTTCGTGGCCGAGGGCGTCCAGTGGGCGCACGTCGACGTGGCGGGACCCGCGTACAACACCGGCGGGGTGCACGGCTACACCGGCAAGGGCGGTACAGGGGTGCCCGTGCGCACCATGTTCGCCGTGCTCGAGGACATCGCCGCGAACGGCTGACCCCGGCTCCACCTCCGACCTTCCGCCGCCAAGTGCGGGCTTCTGGTCGTCATTTCACCCCGGATGACAGCAACAAGCCCGCACTTGGCGGAAACGGGAGGGGGTGTTCACTCCAGGTCGGCTGCGCGCCGGGCCCGCTGGCGCAGGATCCGCTCCCGCGCGTCGTGGTCGCGCATCCGCTGGGGGTACCCGGTGCGCTGCACGTCGTAGACCGGGATCTCCAGCTCCTCGCCGAGGCGGCGCGCGCCCGTCGCCCCGGCCACGCGGCGACGCGTCCACTCCCCGTCGTGGGCCACCAGCACCACCGTGTGCGCCCGCAGCGCCTCGCTCGGCTGCTCGACGAAGGCCTCGACCCCGCGGTGCTCCGAGGACCACGTCGCCAGGTGCTGCGCGTCGTCCCGGACGGCCGCGCGGGTGGCGGCGCTGGAGCGGCGTCGCAGTCGTCCCAGCACGCCCACGGCCGTCACCTCCGCACCCGCGACCGGCCCGGCGCCGCTCGTGGCCCCCGATGCTGCCACCCCTGCCCGTGCGCGAGGTGTGGACGCGCCCGACGGACCTCGGCGCCGCGTCGAGGGCCCGAGGTGGAAGGATGGTCGGCACCCGCAGAGCACACGTCCCGCACGGCCGGCGGAGCAGACCCACGAGGTCCGCCCCGCACCCCGCCGGGGGAACACGAACAGGAGATGACGTTGACCGACAGCGACCTGGTTGTCCTCGGCGGCGGCTCGGGGGGCTACGCGGCCGCACTGCGCGCCGCCCAGCTCGGCCTGACCGTCACCATGATCGAGAGCGACAAGGTGGGCGGCACCTGCCTGCACAAGGGGTGCATCCCCACCAAGGCGCTGCTGCACGCCGCCGAGGTCGCCGACAACGCGCGCCACGGTGACCAGTTCGGGGTGAAGAGCTCCCTCGAGGGCATCGACATGAGCGGCGTCAACTCCTACAAGGACGGCGTCGTCGCGAAGCTCTACAAGGGCCTGCAGGGGCTGGTGAAGTCCCGCAAGATCACCGTCGTCGAGGGCACCGGACGCTTCGTCGGCGACCGGACCGTCGAGGTCGACGGGCAGCGCTACACCGGCAGGGCGGTCGTGCTGGCCACCGGCTCGTACGCGCGCAGCCTGCCCGGCCTGGAGATCGGCGGCCGCATCATGACCAGCGAGCAGGCGCTGACCATCGACCACGTGCCCGACCGGGTCATCGTGCTCGGCGGCGGCGTCATCGGGGTCGAGTTCGCCAGCGTGTGGCGCTCCTTCGGGGCCGAGGTCACCGTCGTCGAGGCCCTGCCCCGCCTGGTGGCCGCCGAGGACGAGTGGTGCTCCAAGCAGGTCGAGCGCGCGTTCCGCAAGCGCGGCATCGCCTTCAGCGTCGGCAAGAAGTTCACCGGCGCCGAGCAGGGCGACAAGGGTGTGACGGTCACCCTCGAGGACGGCACCACGCTGGAGGCCGACCTGCTCCTCGTCGCCGTCGGCCGCGGGCCCCGCACCACCGACGTGGGCTACGAGGAGGCGGGCATCGCGATGGACCGCGGCTTCGTCCTCACCGACGAGCGGCTGCGCACCAACGTCGAGGGCGTCTACGCCGTGGGCGACATCGTGCCCGGGCTGCAGCTCGCGCACCGCGGGTTCGCCCAGGGCATCTTCGTCGCCGAGGAGCTGGCGGGGCTGAACCCCCAGGTCATCGACGAGACCGGCATCCCCCGCGTCACCTACTCCAACCCCGAGGTCGCCTCGGTCGGGCTCACCGAGGCCCAGGCCAAGGAGAAGTACGGCGAGGTCACCACCGTCGTCTACGACCTGGCCGGCAACGGCAAGAGCCAGATCCTCAAGACCGCAGGCGGAATCAAGCTCGTCCGCTCCGGCGGGGCCGGCGAGCAGGGTCCCGTGGTGGGCATCCACATGGTCGGCGAGCGGGTCGGCGAGCTCGTCGGCGAGGCGCAGCTGGTCTACAACTGGGAGGCCTACGCCGACGACGTCGCGCAGCTCATCCACGCGCACCCCACCCAGACCGAGGCCTTCGGCGAGGCGCACCTCGCCCTGGCCGGCAAGCCGCTGCACGCGCACGGCTGAGCCGGCACGACCTTCTCGACCCAGCACTGCCGGTACGCCCCCGCACACGACCGATCAGGAGTCAGACGAATGGCCTTCTCCGTCCAGATGCCAGCCCTGGGTGAGAGCGTCACCGAGGGGACCGTCACCCGGTGGCTCAAGCAGGAGGGCGACACCGTCGCCGTCGACGAGCCTCTGGTGGAGGTGTCCACCGACAAGGTCGACACCGAGATCCCCTCCCCCGTCGCCGGCACCCTGCTGGAGATCTCGGCCGCCGAGGACGAGACCGTCGAGGTCGGCGGCCAGCTCGCCGTCATCGGCGCCAAGGGCACTGGGGCCCCCGCGGCCGCACCCACCCCGGCTCCGGAGCCGGAGGAGGCGCAGCCGGCCACCGGCGGGTCCGGCACCACGGCCGAGGGCGACGACCCCGCCTCCGGGCACAGCGCCGAGGACCAGACCGCGGCGACCCCGCTCGAGGAGGAGGCCCGCGACGACGCGGCCGCCCGCGAGCAGACGACGGCGGCCGAGGAGACGAAGGCCCCCACCCCGAGCCGGCCCGAGCAGCCCGCGACGGCGGCCGACGAGGGCCGTCACCGCGGTGAGCCCGCCCCGGCGAGCGCGCCCTACGTCACCCCGCTGGTGCGCAAGCTCGCGACCGAGAAGGGCGTCGACCTGGCGTCGCTGACCGGCACGGGCGTCGGTGGGCGCATCCGCAAGCAGGACGTGGAGGCCGCGGCCGAGGCCGCCTCCACCCCGGAGCCCACCCCGGCCGCCTCCGCACCCGCCCCGGCGGCACCCGCCCCGACGGCACCCGCCGCCGACAAGGGTGTGCGGCCCGAGCTCCAGGCGCTGCGCGGCACCACCCAGAAGGCCAGCCGCATCCGGCAGATCACGGCCACCAAGACGCGGGAGTCGCTGCAGACCACCGCGCAGCTCACCCAGACCTTCGAGGTCGACATGAGCCGGGTGGCCGCGCTGCGCACCCGGGCCAAGGCGCAGTTCAGCGCGCAGGAGGGCGTCAACCTGACGTTCCTGCCGTTCTTCGCCAAGGCCGTGGTCGAGGCGCTGAAGGCGCACCCGAACGTGAACGCCTCCTACGACGAAGGGGCGAAGGAGATCACCTACCACGGGTCCGTGCACCTGGCGATCGCCGTGGACACCCCCGCCGGCCTGCTCTCGCCGGTCATCAAGAACGCCGGTGACCTCTCGCTGGCCGGCCTGGCCCGGGCGATCGCGGACCTCGCGGCGCGCTCGCGGAGCAACGGTCTCAAGCCCGACGAGCTCTCCGGCGGCACGTTCACCATCACCAACATCGGTAGCCAGGGGGCTCTGTTCGACACCCCGATCCTGGTGCCGCCGCAGGCGGCGATGCTCGGCACGGGCGCGATCGTCAAGCGTCCCGTGGTGGTCTCCGACGCCCTGGGCGGCGACACCATCGCCGTGCGCTCCATGTGCTACCTGCCGATGACCTACGACCACCGCCTGGTGGACGGGGCCGACGCAGGCCGCTTCCTCACCACGCTGAAGCACCGCCTCGAAGAGGCGGCCTTCGAGGCGGACCTCGGCCTCTAGGCGGTCCCCGGCACCCTCGTCGGCCGACGGCGGCCGGTGACGACCAGCACCACCACGACCGGCCGGGACGAGCACTCGTCCCGGCCGGTCGGCCCTCCCGGCTCGCCCCCGCACCCGTGAAGGGACACGATCACCCCATGCGCATCGTCGTCGCCGGCTCCTCCGGCATGATCGGCACAGCCCTGGTCGCCTCGCTCCGTGCCCACGACCACGAGGTGGTGCGCCTGGTGCGCCGCGCACCGGCCGGGCCCGACGAGCGGCAGTGGGATCCCGCCAGCGGTGCCCTCGACGCCGAGGCCCTAGACGGCGCCGGCGCCGTGGTGAACCTCTGCGGGGTCGGCATCGGCGACAAGCGCTGGACCGGCGCCTACAAGCAGGCCGTGCGCGACAGCCGCATGGGTCCCACCGACGTGCTCGCTCGCGAGGTGGTCGCACGCGGCGTGCCGACCCTGGTCAACGCCAGCGCGGTGGGCTACTACGGCGACACCGGTGCCACCGAGGTCGACGAGACCGCCCCGGCCGGGTCCGGCTTCCTCGCCGAGGTGTGCCGGGACTGGGAGGCCGCCACGGCCCCGGCCAGCGAGGGCGGCGTCCGGGTGGTGACCCTGCGCACGGGCCTGGTGCTCTCCCCGGCCGGCGGACTGCTCAGCCGGCTGAAGCCGATCTACTCCCTGGCGCTGGGCGGGCGGCTCGGCTCGGGTCGCCAGTACTACCCGTGGATCTCGCTGACCGACGAGGTGGCAGCCATCCGCTTCGTCATCGAGCACGACGACATCTCCGGCCCGGTGAACCTGACCGGTCCCGCCCCGGTGACCAACGCCGAGTTCAGCCGCGCGCTCGGATCGGCCCTCGGCCGGCCGGCCCCCTGGGTGGTGCCCGGCTTCGCCATCAAGCTCGTGATCGGCGAGTTCGCCGAGGAGGGCGTCCTGGAGGGCCAGCGCGCCGTGCCCGCCAAGCTGGAGGCCCACGGGTTCACCTTCACCCACCGATCGGTGGGCGAGGCGATGAGCGCCGCCGTCGGAGGCTGAGCCCCGTGGCCGTCCTGGACGCCGACGTCCTCGTCGTGGGCGCCGGGCTCGCCGGGCTGGTGTGCGCGAAGCACCTCCAGCTCGCCGGGCACGAGGTGGTTGTCCTCGAGGCGGGCGACGTGGCCGGTGGGCGCGTCGCCACCGACACGGTGGACGGGTTCACCCTCGACCGCGGCTTCCAGGTGCTCAACACCGCCTACCCGGCGCTGCGTCGCGAGGTGCACCTGCCCGACCTCGACCTGTGCACCTTCACCCCCGGTGCGGCCGTGCGCGCCGAGGACGGGGGGCTGCACACCTTCGTCAACCCGCTGCGCCAGCCGTGGACCGCGCCCGCCACCGTGGCCGACCGGTTGCTGCCCCGCGCCGACGAGCTGCGCCTGGTCCGCTGGACGGCTGGGATCGTGCTGCGCAGCGGACGAGCTGCCCTGCGGCGCCCCGACGTCCCCACCGCGCGGGCTCTCGCGGACGCAGGTCTCGACGGCCCGGTGCTGGAGCGGTTCCTGCGGCCGTTCCTGGCCGGGGTGCTCCTGGAGCGCGACCTGGACACGGCCGCCCTCTTCACCGCGCTGGTCTGGCGCACGTTCGTGCTCGGGACGGTCGCCGTGCCCGCACGGGGGATGGCCGCTCTGCCCGCGCACCTCCTCACCCAGCTGCGGCCCGGGACCGTGCGGCTGGGGGTGGCCGCCGAGGCCGTCACCGGCACCACCGTGCGCACCACCGACGGCACGCTCACCGCCCGTTCCGTCGTGGTGGCCACCGACCCCGGCACCGCCGCCCGGCTGGTGCCCGCCGTGCCTGCGCCCCGGATGCGGGCCGTCACCACGACCTACCACGTCACCGAGGACGCCCCGGACACCCGGCCGCTGCTGCGGCTGGACGGCACCGGCGGACCGCTGCTGAACAGCGTGGTCCTCACCGCGGCCGCCCCCAGCTACTCCCCCGACCACCGGGCGCTGGTCTCCACCTCCGCGCTCGGTTCGGCCGCTGACGTGCCCGAACCGGTGGTGCGCCGCGAGCTGGCCCGGGTGTGGGGGGTGGACACCTCGCACTGGCAGCACCTGCACACCAGCGAGGTGCCCGCGGCCCTGCCCGCGCTCACCGCACCGACCGCCGCCGGGCTGCGCGCACCGGTGGACCTCGGCGACGGGCTGCACGTCGCCGGCGACCACCGCGACACCCCCTCGCTGCAGGGGGCGATGGCCAGCGGACGACGCACGGCCCGCTCGGTGGACCACGGGCTCCGGCGCTGACCCACCGCCGGCGCCGCCGTGACCGGGACCCGGGCGTAGCGTCGTGCGCCATGAGCTCCCCGACGCGCTCCGCACGACGCAGCCACGACCCGGTGCAGGTGACCGAGCTGGGGCTCACCGACTACGCCGAGGCGCTCGCCCTGCAGCGCGCCCACGCCACCGCCCGGGCCGACGGCAGCGGGCCGGACGCCTTCCTGCTGCTCGAGCACCCCCCCACCTACACCGCCGGTCGGCGCACGGCGGCCGACGAGCGGCCCACCGACGGCACACCGGTGGTCGACGTCGACCGTGGCGGCAAGATCACCTGGCACGGTCCCGGCCAGCTCGTGGGCTACCCGATCATCGCCCTCGCCGACCCGGTGGACGTCGTGGACTACGTCCGCCGCCTCGAGCAGGCGCTCATCGAGGTCTGCGACGGCCTGGGGCTGGTCACCGGACGCGTCGACGGCCGCTCCGGGGTGTGGCTCGCCGCCTCGCACGGTCGCCCCGAGCGCAAGGTGGCGGCCATCGGCGTCCGGGTGCAGCGCGGCGTCACCCTGCACGGCTTCGCGCTGAACTGCGATCCGGACCTCACCGCGTTCGACGCGATCGTGCCCTGCGGGATCGCGGACGCCGGCGTCACCTCGCTGAGCCGTGAGCTCGGTCGCGACGTCCGGACCGCCGACGTGCTGGGCACGGTGCGCTCGGCCGTGCTCGAGGCGCTGGAGGGAACCCGCCCCGTCACCGACCGCGAGCTGGTCCGCGAGGAGCTGCCGGCGGGGCTGGACCTGCGGCTCGACCCGCGCCTGACCACGGGATCCCTGCGCGGCTGAGCCCCCGCCGGCCGCACCCCGGCGGCCACCGCTCGATCCGTTCGGCGCCGCGACCTCGGGCACAGTGGACCCATGAGCTCCTGGACCGCCGCAGACATCCCCGACCAGTCCGGCCGCACCGCACTGGTCACCGGGGCCACGAGCGGCCTCGGCCTGGTCACCGCCACCGAGCTGGCCCGCCACGGAGCCCGGGTGCTGATCGGCAGCCGCAACCCCGAGAAGGGGGCCGCGGCCCTCGCGACGGTGCGGGCGTCGGCGGGCGGACCCGAGCCGGAGCTGCTCACCCTCGACCTCGCCGACCTGGTCTCGGTCCGGGCCGCCGCCACCGAGGTCCGCGAGCGCCACGGCGACCGCCTCGACCTGCTGGTGAACAACGCCGGGCTCATGGCACCCCCCCTGCGGCTGACCGTGGACGGGTTCGAGAGCCAGTGGGGCACCAACCACCTGGGCCACGCCGCGCTGACCTGGCTGCTCTACCCGGCGCTGGCCACCAGCGACGGCTCGCGGGTGGTCACCGTCTCCAGCCTCGCCCACAAGCAGGGCCAGATCGTCCCCACCGAGCTCGACGCCGCCAGCCGGGGGGCGGGGTACACCCCGTGGTCGGCCTACGGCCGCTCCAAGCTCGCGAACCTGCTGTTCGCCCACGAGCTGCACCTGCGCCTGCGCATCGACGACCCCGGCACGCTCAGCGTCGCCGCGCACCCGGGGTTGAGCTCGACCGGACTCGTCCCGGCGATGATGTCCTCGGCCCCCCCGATCGCCCGCACGGTCGCCGGGACCGCAGTGAGGGTGCTGGGGCAGTCGGCGGCCCGGGGTGCCCTGCCCCAGCTGTACGCCGCCACCGCCCCCGACGTGGTCAGCGGACGCTTCTACGGACCCTCCGGTCCCGGTCAGTGGCGCGGTGGGCCCACGGTGGTGCAGCCCAACGACCTGGCCCAGGACGAGCGGCTCGCCAAGGTCGTCTGGGCGCTCACCGCCGAGCAGACCGGGGTCGACCCGATGCCCAGCCACGTGCACCCCTCGGGGCCCTCCAACCACGTCGCCCACGGCTGAGCAGCACCGGGGACGGAGCGTAAAGTCACGGCAGTGACCATCGCACCTGAAGGACGCAAGCTCCTCCGCCTGGAGGTCCGCAACGCGGAGACCCCGATCGAGCGCAAGCCCGGCTGGATCAAGACCACGGCGAAGATGGGTCCGCAGTTCACCGAGCTGAAGGCCCTGGTCAAGCGCGAGGGCCTGCACACGGTGTGCGAGGAGGCGGGCTGCCCCAACATCTACGAGTGCTGGGAGGACCGTGAGGCCACCTTCCTCATCGGTGGCGAGCAGTGCACGCGTCGCTGCGACTTCTGCCAGATCGACACCGGCAAGCCCGACGAGCTCGACCGCGACGAGCCGCGGCGGGTGGCGGAGTCGGTCCAGGCGATGGGCCTGCGCTACTCGACGGTGACCGGGGTGGCCCGTGACGACCTCGACGACGGCGGGGCGTGGCTCTACGCGGAGACCGTGCGCCGCATCCACGACCTCAACCCGGGCACGGGTGTCGAGCTCCTCATCCCCGACTTCAACGCCGTCCCCGAGCAGCTCGCCGAGGTGTTCGCGTCCCGGCCGGAGGTGCTCGCACACAACGTGGAGACCGTGCCGCGCATCTTCAAGCGGATCCGCCCGGCCTTCCGCTACCAGCGCAGCCTCGACGTGATCACCGCAGCCCGGCAGGACGGTCTCGTCACCAAGTCCAACCTCATCCTCGGCATGGGCGAGACGCCGGAGGAGATCGGTGAGGCGCTGGCCGACCTGCACGACGCCGGCTGCGAGATCATCACCATCACCCAGTACCTGCGCCCGAGCCCCCGCCACCACCCGGTGGACCGCTGGGTCAAGCCGGAGGAGTTCGTCGCGCACAGCGACTTCGCCACCGAGCTCGGCTTCGCCGGGGTGATGGCCGGTCCCCTGGTGCGCTCCTCCTACCGTGCCGGCCGGTTGTTCACCCAGGCCCTGGCCCACCGGGGCGAGACCGTGCCGGAGAACCTGAGCCACCTGGCCCAGGCCGGTACCGCGACCCAGGAGGCCAGCTCGGTGCTGGCGCGCCTGGCTCCGTCCGTCTAGGACGTATCCTCACCAACCATGGCGAAGGTCGAGCTGAGCAAGGCGGACAAGAAGGCGGCGCGCACCGCCAAGCGGGCGGCGTCCAAGGAACGGCGCGCCCAGTTCTGGCAGGCGTTCCAGATGCAGCGCAAGGACGACAAGGCGCTCATCCCCATCCTGGTCGGCACCGTCGTCGCCACGGCCCTCGTGTTCTTCCTCCTGGGCCTGTTCTTCGGCGCGCAGTGGTACTCGCTGCCCCTCGGCGTCGTCGTCGGCGTGCTCCTGGGTGTGATCATCTTCGGCCGCCGCCTGCAGCGCAGCGTCTACTCCAAGGCCGACGGGCAGCCGGGCGCGGCCGGGTGGGCGCTGGAGAACATGCGCGGGTCCTGGCGGGTCACCCAGGCCGTGGCGGGCAACACCCAGCTCGACGCGGTGCACCGGGTGCTCGGCCGCCCCGGCGTGATCCTCGTCGCCGAAGGTGCCCCCACCCGGGTGAAGGGCCTGCTCGCGCAGGAGAAGAAGAAGGTCGCCCGTCTCGTCGGCGACACCCCCATCTACGACGTGGTGGTCGGCAACGAGGAGGGCCAGGTCACCCTGGCCAAGCTGCAGCGCCACCTCACCAAGCTGCCGCGCAACATCGACAGCAAGCGGATGGACTCCCTCGACTCCCGGCTCGCCGCCATCAGCTCGCGGTCCGGTGGGGCGGCGATGCCCAAGGGCCCCGTGCCTGCGGGGGCCAAGACGCGCAGCGTGCAGCGCAGCGTCAAGCGTCGCTGACCGCACGACGGAGGCCCACCCCGCCGTGGTCGCGCTGCCCCGCGTGGTCGTGCTGACCGCGCACCCCGACGACGTCCGCCGGGTGGAGCACCCGCCCGACGTCCGGCTGCTCGTGGTCGCGGACGCGGAGCACGTGGACCTGCTGCGCGCCGTGCACGGTGAGGTGGGCGCCGAGGTCCCCGCGCACGGCGGGGCCGTGCTCGCCGTGCGGGGTCCGGTGGGACTCGCGGCGGCGGGGTGGACCGAGGTGGAGCACGGCACGAGCGAGCTCGTGGGGGTCGTCACCGTCGGGCCCGAGCGCCGGCGCGGGCTCGGTGCACTGGTGGTGGGTGCCGCCGCCAACGCCGCGGCCCTGGCGGGCGCCGACCTGCTGTGGCTGCGCACGCAGGACGCCGGCGCACTGAAGCTCTACCGCTCGCTGGGCTTCGAACCGACCGGGGCCCGGCCCGGGCAGTGGCCCTAGCGCGAGCGGATCACGGCGGTCTGGGTGGCCCGGTCCTGCAGGCCGCGACCGTCGAGGTCCCAGATCACCGGCGGCACCACGAGGAACACCAGCACCACGCGGGCGACGGACCGCAGCACGCCCACCGGGACGGTCTCGTCGACCCGAGCGACCCCGATGCCGAGGGCGAGCTGGCCGGGCGTGGTGCCGAACACGGCCACCGCGATCGCGCCGACGACGGCCCACACCACCAGTCCCCAGCTGCCCGGGCTGGCCGGCGCGGTGACCACGCTCGCCACCACCAGGGCAAGCAACCAGTCCACCGTGATCGCGGCCACCCGACGGCCCGTACCCGCGATCGAGCCCGGTCCGTGCTGGGGGAGGCCGAGGCGCTCACCGCGGTAGCGCACCTCCGTGCCGTCGGAGTCCCGCGGCAGTGCCGCCCCGGGACCCGACAGCCACGACCCCGTCATCCTCGCCATGCCCCGAGGATAGGTGCACCCGTCGGCATCGGCCCGGGACCGGTCCGGTCGCGCCCCGGGACCAGCCCGGACGCGACCCGTGAAACACTGTCGAAACATCAGGGTGACGGCTGGGCAACACCGCCTCCCTAGGTTCGCCGACGATGACTGCGCAGCGCCCGACGCTGCCCAGGACCGGACGAAGGAGTCGATGCTGGTGTTCACCAATTCCGACGAAGCCCTGAAGTACATCGCGGACGAGGGTGTCGAGTACGTCGACATCCGCTTCTGCGACCTCCCGGGGGTCATGCAGCACTTCAGCGTGCCGGCCAAGGCCTTCACGCAGGACGTGTTCGACGACGGCCTCGCCTTCGACGGCTCGTCCGTGCGCGGCTTCCAGTCGATCCACGAGTCGGACATGATGCTGCTGCCCGACATCACCACCGCGCGCCTGGACCCGTTCCGCGCCGCGAAGACCCTGAACGTCAACTTCTTCGTGCACGACCCCTTCACCAAGGAGTCCTACAGCCGCGATCCCCGCAACGTCGCGCGCAAGGCCGAGGAGTACCTCGTCAGCACCGGTGTCGCCGACACCGCGTTCTTCGGCGCCGAGGCGGAGTTCTACATCTTCGACTCCGTCCGCTTCGGCTCCACCGCCAACGGCACGTCCTACGAGGTCGACTCCGAGGCCGGCTGGTGGAACACGAACAAGGCCTTCGAGGACGACGGCAGCCCGAACCTCGGCTACAAGGTCCGCTACAAGGGCGGGTACTTCCCCGTCGCCCCCTACGACCACTTCGTCGACCTGCGCGACGACATCGCGACCAACCTGCAGAACGCGGGCTTCGTGCTCGAGCGCGGGCACAGCGAGGTGGGTTCGGGCGGCCAGGCGGAGATCAACTACAAGTTCAACACCTTGCTGGGCGCGGCCGACGACCTGCTGCTGTTCAAGTACATCGTGAAGAACACGGCCTGGGCGGCGGGCAAGACCGTCACGTTCATGCCCAAGCCGCTGTTCGGCGACAACGGCTCGGGCATGCACTGCCACCAGTCGCTGTGGAAGGACGGCAAGCCGCTGTTCCACGACGAGGCCGGGTACGCGGGCCTGTCCGACATGGCCCGGCACTACATCGGCGGCATCCTGCACCACGCCCCGAGCCTGCTGGCCTTCACCAACCCGACGGTGAACTCCTACCACCGCCTGGTGCCGGGCTACGAGGCCCCCATCAACCTCGTGTACTCCCAGCGCAACCGCTCCGCGGCGGTCCGCATCCCGATCACGGGCAACAACCCCAAGGCCAAGCGCCTGGAGTTCCGCGCGCCGGACTCCTCCGGCAACCCCTACCTGACCTTCGCCGCCCAGCTCATGGCGGGCCTGGACGGGATCAAGAACAAGATCGAGCCGGCGGCCCCGGTGGACAAGGACCTCTACGAGCTGCCGCCCGAGGAGGCCAAGAACATCCCGCAGGCCCCGGCCTCGCTCGGTGAGGTCATCGACCGGCTCGAGGCCGACCACGACTACCTGCTCGCGGGCGGCGTGTTCACCCCGGACCTCATCGAGACCTGGATCGACATCAAGCGCAACGGGGAGATCGACCCCATCCGGCTGCGCCCGCACCCGTACGAGTTCGCCCTCTACTACGACTGCTGAGTCCCGGGTCGTCCGGCGGCCCCGCTCCCCCGCACACCACGGGGGGCGGGGCCGCCGCCGTGTGCGGGCGAGCGGGGCCTCCTGGGGTGCCGGCCCGGCGACTCCCGGGCCGCCCGGGCGCAGGCCTACGGGGACCCGGTGGTGCGGCCGTCGCTCACCCTGCTCTGCGGCGAGAGCACCGACGGGCTCGGTCCCGACCTGCAGGGACTGGCCGACGCCCACCCCTTCCACCCCACCGCGGTCGGCTCGCTGCGCATCGCCGCCGCCGTGGCGGCCGCGATGGGCTGACCCCGGGGCCGGCCTCGGCGGTCCCGGATGCTGGCGCGCTGTTGTCGGTGCACGGCCTTACGGTGTGCACGTGACCAGCACCGCGCCCGCCGCCACGCGCGACGTCGACCAGTCCGCCGGCGCCTCGTCGGGCCCCAGCACCGGTGCCTGGCTGACGCTCGTGGCCACCCTGCTCGCCGTCTTCATGCAGCTCCTCGACGTCTCCATCGTCAACGTCGCGCTGCCGAGCATCGCGGCCGACCTGGGCGCGTCGTTCTCCTCGCTCCAGCTCGTCATCACCGCCTACACCCTCGCCTTCGCCTGCACCCTCATCACCGCCGCGCGCCTGGGCGACCTGTACGGCCGTCGCAAGGTCTTCCTGCTGGCGCTGGCCTCGTTCACCGGCGCCTCCATCCTGTGCGGGGTCTCGCAGACGTCCCTCCAGCTCGAGGGCGCCCGGGTCCTGCAGGGCTTCACGGCCGGCTTCATGGCCGCGCAGACCCTCGCGATCATCGCCACCACCTTCCCGCCCGCACAGCGCGGCCGGGTGTTCGGGATCTACGGCGCCACCATCGGCATGGCGACGATCCTCGGCCCCACCCTCGGTGGCGCCCTCATCTCGTGGAACGTGCTGGGCCTGCAGTGGCGGGCCATCTTCCTCGTCAACGTCCCCATCGGGATCGTCGCGCTGGTGTTCGGGTTCCGGAACCTGATGGACAGCCGCTCGGACAAGGCCCAGCGCCTCGACGTCCCGGGCGTCGTGCTCTCGGCGGTCGGGCTCTTCCTGCTCGTCTACCCGCTCGCCGAGGGGCGCGAGCGCGGGTGGCCGCTGTGGCTGGTGGCCATGGCGGTGGCGTCCGTGCCGGTGCTGGCAGCGTTCGTGCTCTACGAGAAGCGGCGCGGTGACCGCGACGACTCGCCGCTCATCGAGCTGTCGATCTTCACCGACCGGGCGTTCGCCGTGGGCAGCCTCATGGCGCTGCTGTTCTTCTCCGTGCTCATCACGTTCTTCTTCTCGGTCTCGCTCACCCTGCAGGCGGGCTTCGGCTTCACGGCCCTGCACTCCGGGCTGACCACGCTCCCCTTCGCGGTGGGGTCGGCGGTGCTCTCGGCATCGTCCAACAAGATCGCCCAGAAGCTCGGCAGCCTCGTGCTCCTGCTGGGCGCCGGCGTCCTCGCCGTCGCGCTCACGATCTTCGCGTTCGTGCTGGGCCAGGAGGGCACCACCCCGCACTGGCTGGTCCTGGCCGGGCCCCTGGTGCTCGCCGGTGCCGGGCTCGGCCTGTTCATCGCCCCGCTGCAGACGGTGATCCTCTCCGGGGTCAAGCAGGAGAACGCAGGCTCGGCCTCGGGGGTGCTGCCCACGTTCCAGCAGCTCGGCGGCTCGGTGGGCCTGGCCGCCCTGGGCGTGCTGTTCTTCACCCTCATCGGCAACGCCGCGCCCCAGTCCGCGACCGAGGTGCGTCCGGCCCTGGTCCAGCAGCTCGCGGCGGTCCCCGGGCTCCCGGCGGGCGCCCAGGCCCAGCTGGCCGACACGTTCAGCCGCTGCAGTGCCGAGCGCCTGGCCTCCTCGGACCCCTCGGCCACGCCCGCGGGCTGCGAGCCGCAGACCGTGCCCGCGGGAACACCGCCCGAGGTCGCCCAGGCCTTCCAGACCGCCGGCGGGCTCCTGGCCACAGCCGGCCAGGAGGTGGGCGGGCGCTCGTTCCTGTCCTCCCAGCAGCGCACCCTGTGGACGATGAGCGGCCTGCTCGTGGTCGTCATGGGTCTGGCCCTGCTCCTGCCGCGCCGCACCGAGGGCCACGGCGGCGGCGCCCCGGGGGCACCCGCCGGGCGTGCGGGCGACGGGGGTTCCGGCGGGAACCCCGGCGCTGGACACGCCAGCGCTGGACACCACGGCGCTGGACACCACGGCGCTGGACATCCCGGCGCTGGACACCCCGGCGACCCCCGGGACCAGGACTCGGCCGACGGCGAGCTCGGGGGCACGACCGCGCCGGACACCTCCGTCGAGCACCAGCGCGCGCACGGCACGACCGCGGAGCACGGCACCATCACGGCACCGGCCGGCGAGCACCGCGGCCGCCACGAGGCCTGATCCCCGGCCGCCACCTCGGGCGGTGCCGTCGACGGATCAGCTGCCGAAGGTGCGCTCGGCCACCGCCCGGGCCCGGCGGGTGACCTTCAAGTAGTGGTCCAGGAACGCGCCGCCGTCGCCGCCCGGCCAGCTCGCGGCGTGCGCCACCGCGGTCAGCAGGCGTCCGGGTGCGGGCAGCTGGTCGGTCGAGGTCCCCCGCACGAGCACGAGGGCGTTGCGGGCACGTGTCGCGGTGAGCCACGCCTCCGTCAGCGTCTCCGCGTCGGCGGCGCTCAGCAGCTCCGCCGCCCCGGCCGCGGTCAGCGCCTCCACCGTCGACGTCGTCCGCAGCTGGGGCACCCGCCAGGCGTGGCGCAGCTGCAGCAGCTGGGCCGTCCACTCCACGTCGGCCAGTCCACCCCGGCCCAGCTTGGTGTGGGTGGCCGGGTCGGCCCCGCGGGGCAGCCGCTCGGCGTCCACCCGAGCCTTGATCCGCCGGATCTCCCGCACGGCGTCGGGCCCGATGCCCCCCTCGGGGTAGCGAACCCCGTCGGCCAGCGCGGTGAACCGCTCCCCCAGCCCAGGATCGCCGGCCACCGGCCGCGCCCGCAGCAGCGCCTGGACCTCCCACGGCTGCGCCCACTGCGCGTAGTAGGCCTCGTAGGCCGTCAGGGTCCGCACCATGGGACCGCTGCGCCCCTCGGGCCGCAGACCCGTGTCCACCTCCAGCGGCGGATCCACGCTCGCCGCTCCGAGCAGCCGTCGGGCGCGCTCGGCCACGGTGGTGGCCCAGCGCACCGCGTCGTTCTCGGCCACGCCCTCGGCCGGGTCGCAGACGAACAGCACGTCCGCGTCGGAGCCGTAGCCGAGCTCGGCGCCTCCCAGCCGACCCATCCCGATCACGGCCAGCCGTCCCGGAGCGCCGCCGTCCACCGCGCGCGCGACCGCACCCACGGCGGCGTCGAGCACCGCGCTCCACACCGAGGACAGCGCCGCGCACACGTCCTGGACGTCGAGCATCCCGAGCAGGTCCGCCGAGGCCACCCGCGCGAGCTCGTGGCGGCGCAGCCCGCGGGCGGCGGCCACCGCCCGCTCCGGCTCCGGGTGCCGGGAGGAGCTGGCGCACAGGCCGAGGGCCACCTCCTGCGGGCCGGTCTGCACCAGGCGCGGTCCGCTCGCGGTGTCGCCCAGCTGTCGCACCACCTCCGGGGCGCGCAGCAGGAGCTCGGTGGCGTACACCGAGGTCCCCAGCACCCGCATGAGCCGCTGGGCCACCGCCGGCTCGTCGCGCATGGCCCGCAGGAACCACGCCGCGTCGCCCAGGGACTCCGACAACCGTCGGTAGGCCAGCAGCCCACCGTCCGGGTCGGGGGTGCCGCTGAGCCAGTCGAGCATCGTCGGGAGCAGCACGGCCTGCACCCGGTAGCGACGAGCAGCCCCGTTGGTGAGCGCCCGCAGGTGCTGCAGCGCCGTCTCCGGTGACCGGTAGCCCAGGGCGGCGAGCTGGCGGCGGGCGGAGTCCTCGCTGAGGTGCAGGGCGAGGCCCTCGCCACCGGCCACGGCGTCCAGCAGCGGGCGGTAGAACAGCTTCTCGTGCAGCCGCCGCACCCGGTGGGTGTTGCGCCGCAGCTCGGCCGTCAGCACCCCGGCCGCGTCGGCGTGCCCGTCGGGCCGCACGTGCGCCGCCCGGGCCAGCCAGCGCACCGCCGCGGTGTCGGCCGGATCGGGCAGCGTGTGGGTGCGGCGGAGCTTCTGCAGCTGGAGCCGGTGCTCGAGCAGCCGCAGGAACTCGTAGGACGCGGTGAGGTTCGCGGCGTCGTCGCGCCCGACGTAGCCGCCGTGGCTGAGGGCTCCGAGCGCGTCGACGGTGCTCGCCACGTGCAGCGCGTCGTCGTCGTGCCCGTGCACCAGCTGCAGCAGCTGGACGGCGAACTCGACGTCGCGCAGCCCGCCCCAGCCCAGCTTGAGCTCCCGCTCCCGCATCTCGGCGGGCACGCTGTCCTCCACCCGTCGACGCATCCGCTGGACCTCGGGCACGAAGTCCTCGCGCTCGCTCGCCGCCCACACCATGGGGGCGACGGCGTGCAGGTACTGCCAGCCCAGCTCGAGGTCACCGGCGAGCGGGCGGGCCTTGAGCAGGGCCTGGAACTCCCACGTCCTGGCCCAGCGCCGGTAGTAGGCCAGGTGCGACTCCAGCGTGCGCACGAGCGCCCCGGAGCGCCCCTCCGGCCGCAGGTTCGCGTCCACCTCGAACAGCGCCGCCCCCGCGATCCGCATCACCGCGCCGGCGAGCCGGGTGGCCTCGGCCTCCGCCGGCTCGGCGACGAACACCACGTCGACGTCGCTGACGTAGTTGAGCTCCCGCGCCCCGCACTTGCCCATCGCGATCACGGCGAGCCGCGCCGTCACCGGGGCGTCCGGGCTCACCTCGGCCACCGCCACGGCCAGGGCGGCGGTGAGCGCGGCGCCCGCGAGCTCGGACAGGTGCGCCGCGACCTCGACGTAGGGCAGCACCGGCTCGTCCTCGACGGTGGCGGCGAGGTCGCACGCCGCCAGGAGCAGCAGCTGGTCCCGGTAGGCCTGCCGGAGCACCAGCGTCGCACCCGGGCCCGTGGTGGTGGCCCGGTGCAGCTCGGTGCCGGGCTCGGGCTCCGCGCCGACGGACGCCAGCAGCCCGGCCGTCAGCTCGGCCGGGGTCGGCAGCGGCCCCGAGCGCGTCAGCAGGCGCCACGACGCCGGCGTGGCCACGAGGTGGTCGCCGAGCGCCTCCGAGGCCCCGAGCACCCCCAGCAGCCGCCCGCGCAGGCTCGTGTCGGTGCGCAGCCGCTCGTCGAGCTCGGCCCAGCCCTCACCCGCGCTCTCGGCCATCCGCACCAGGTTGCGCAGCGCGAGGTCCGGGTCGGCGCTGCGCGAGAGCGCCCACAGCAGCGGACCGTGCTCGTCGGTGCACCACCCCAGTGCGTCGAGCCACGTCCCGGCGGGGGGCTCCACGAGGCCGAGACGGCCAGGACCGGGCACGCTCGCGCGCCCGGAGGAACGGGTCACGGCTGCCCGTCCCCCACGAGCAGGTTGCGGCGCTCGGCCGGCGGGTGCTCGCACAGGCCCACGAAGCGCCGCGCGACGGGCTCCCACGTCTGCGCGAGGTCGACGTGGGCGCGCTCGAGGACCTCGACGGACCGCTCCGAGGAGGGGTGCTGCGAGCGGGGGACGAGGGCAGCCACCGCCGGCTCGTCGTCCATCCAGGCGCGCAGCACCTCCGGCGAGGTCTCGATGTGGAACTGCAGCCCCCACGCCGAGGGCCCCACCCGGAACGCCTGGTTCGTGCAGTGCGGGCTCACCGCGAGCAGCGTGGCGCCCGCGGGCAGCCGCGACACGTCGTCGGAGTGGAACTGCACCACGTCCGGCGTGAACGGGAGTTCGGCGAGCAGCGGGTCCTGCGCGGCGGCGTCCCGCTTGGCCACCAGGCGCACCCCGGCCTCGGGGCCCTGGGGCATGGTGCGCACGCTGCCGCCGCAGGCCAGCGCCAGCATCTGGGCGCCGAGGCAGATCGCGAGCACGGGCACCCGCTGCGCGACGGCCGCAGCCAGCACGGCCCGCACCGAGGGCAGCCACGGGTGCTCCGCGTCGTCGGCGGCGCCCATCTCCCCACCGAGGCACACCACCCCGTCGACCCCGGTCAGGTCGGCCGGCACCGCGTCGCCGACGAACGGCCGCACGAGGTGCAGCTGCGCACCGGCGCCGGTCAGCCATCCCTCGAGGGGTCCGAGCGGGTCGATCGCGGAGGGCTGCAGCACCAGCAGGGTGGTCACCGGCCGAGCCTAGGGCAGCGTCGCGGCGTCCCGGACGAGGCCGTGCACGATGGCGGCGCTGGAGAGGACGAGCGGCAGGCCGCCCCCCGGGTGGGCCGAGCCGCCCACGCAGTACAGACCGCAGACCCCGGTGCGGTTGGGCGCGCGCAGGAACGCCGCGACGGGCCCGTGGGAGGACGTCCCGTAGATGCTGCCGCCCGGCGCACCGGTGTCGCGCTCGAGGTCGGCGGGGGTGCGCACCCGCCGGAGGACCACTTCCCCCAGGTCGAGGCCGCGCCGCTGCGCGACCCCGAGGACGGCGTCGCCGTAGCGCCGCGCCAGCCCCGGCGCGTCCCAGTCCACCCCGCGCGCCGGATCGTGCCGCGCGGCGTTGACCAGGACGAACACCGCACGGTGGTCGTCGTCCGGCCGGGTGGTGGGATCGTCGGGGCAGGTGAGGTAGACGGCCGGGTCGGGGATCGGGCGGGGCGGACGACGACGGGTGCCGAAGACGCTGTCGAACTCGTCGTCGTAGCCGGCCGGGTACAGGACGGTGTGGTGGCCCAGCGGGCGCCCGTCCAGGGTCGGCACCCCGCGCACCCCCAGCAGGAGCACGAACCCCGACAGCGACGGGGTCGCGCGGTGCAGACGCGCGCGCAGAGCCACGGAGTGCCGGCGCGGCAGCAGGGCGATTGTGCTGCGCGCATCGACCGCGCTCACGACCACGTCGGCGGGCAGCCGCTCCCCGCCGGCCAGCACCACCGCGCGCACGGCACCGTCCGCGACGTCGACGTGGGCCACCGGGGTGCTCGTGCGCAGGTGGACGCCGAGCTCCTGGGCCCGCGCGGCGAGCACGTCGGAGATCCGGCGCAGCCCACCGGGCACGTGGTGCGCCCCGAACGCCTGCTCCACGTGCGGCACGGTCACCAGGGGCGCGGGCACCCGGCGCGGGTCCGAGCCGGTGTAGGTGGCGTAGCGGTCGAGCACCTGCCGCAGCCGCGGGTCGGCCAGGTGGCGCTCGCCGACCTGGCGGAGGCTGCGCCAGGGCGCGACGGTGGCCAGCGCCGGCAGCCGGGTGGCCTGCGCGAGCAGCTGCAGCGGGGTCAGCGGTCGCCGCAGGAACGGCTGCTCGACGACGTCGAACACCCGGGCGGCGTAGGCGCTCAGCGCGGCCCACTCGGCCCCGGCGGCCGGGCCCAGCTGCTCGCTGATCGCCGCCACCACGCGGTCGAGGGGTCCGTCGGGGACCACGAGGGTGCTGCCGTCGGCGAAGCGGTGGGTGAACGCGGGGTCCAGCCGGGTGGTGGGCAGCGGGGGCGCGCCGATCGCGTCCAGGGTGTCGGTGAGCAGCTGCGGCCAGGTGAGCAGGCTGGGGCCGGTGTCCCAGGTGAAGCCCTGCTCCGAGGCGGTGCCCAGCTTGCCGCCGACGGTGGGGGCGGACTCGCAGAGGGTGACCTCGTGCCCGTCCGAGGCCAGTCGCGCCGCGACGGCCAGACCACCGACTCCGGCCCCGACCACCACCACGCGCGCCACCTGGGCGACCCTAGGGCCGAACGGGACGGGCTACAGGCTGAGGTAGGTCTTAAGCTCGTAGGGCGTCACGTTGCGGCGGTAGTTGTCCCACTCGGCCCGCTTGTTGCGGAGGAAGAAGTCGAAGACGTGCTCGCCGAGCGCCTCGGCCACGAGCTCGGAGCTCTCCATGATGCGCAGGGCCTGGTCGAGGTTCTGCGGCAGCTCCTCGTACCCCATGGCCCGGCGCTCGGACCCCGTCAGGGCCCAGACGTCGTCCTCGGAGGCGGGCGGCAGCTCGTAGCCCTCGGCGATGCCCTTGAGCCCCGCGGCGAGCATCACCGCGAACGCGAGGTAGGGGTTGCAGGCCGAGTCGGGGGTCCGCACCTCGACGCGCCGCGAGGACGCCTTGCCCGGGGTGTACATGGGCACGCGGATGAGCGCGGAGCGGTTGGCCGCGCCCCAGGAGACGGCGGTGGGCGCCTCCCCCCCGGTGATCAGCCGCTTGTAGGAGTTCACCCACTGGTTGGTCACGGCGCTGATCTCGCACGCGTGCCGCAGGATCCCGGCGATGAAGGCCTTGCCGGTCGGCGAGAGCTGGTTGTCGTCGTCCGGGTCGTGGAAGGCGTTGGTGTCGCCCTCGAACAGGCTGATGTGCGTGTGCATCGCCGAGCCGGCCTGGTCGCTGAACGGCTTGGGCATGAACGACGCGCGCACACCCTCGTCGATCGCGACCTCCTTGACGAGGTAGCGGAAGGTCATCACGTTGTCGGCCATGCTCAGCGCGTCCGCGTAGCGCAGGTCGATCTCCTGCTGGCCCGGGGCGGCCTCGTGGTGGCTGAACTCCACCGAGATGGACATCGACTCGAGCGCGTCGATGGCGTGACGGCGGAAGTTCGGCGCCGTGTCGTTGACCGACTGGTCGAAGTAGCCCCCGGAGTCGGCCGGCGTCGGCACCGAGCCGTCGGTGGGGGTGTCCCGCAGCAGGAAGAACTCGATCTCGGGGTGGACGTAGCAGCTGAAGCCCATCTCGTTGGCCTTGTTCAGCTGGCGCCGCAGGACGTGCCGGGGGTCGGCCCAGGAGGGTGAGCCGTCCGGCATGACCACGTCGCAGAACATCCGCGCGGAGTGCTGCTTGCCGTCGGCGTCGACGAACGGGAGGACCTGGAACGTGGAGGGGTCCGGCTTCGCCACCGTGTCGGCCTCGCTCACCCGGGAGAAGCCCTCGATGGACGAACCGTCGAATCCGATGCCCTCGGCGAACGCGCCCTCGAGCTCGGCGGGTGCGATGGCGACGGACTTCAGGAAGCCGAGGACGTCGGTGAACCAGAGTCGGACGAAGCGGATGTCGCGCTCCTCCAGGGTGCGGAGGACGAACTCCTGCTGGCGGTCCATGCCGAGACCCTAGGCAGGGCCTGTTACATCCATGTTTCGCAGCCGGGCGCGATCAACAGGTGAGGCCCTCGGCGGGGACCGTGAGGTCGACGAGGTAGGCGTCCACCGCGTCGTCGATGCACGGGACCCCGCTCAGCGCGACGGTGTGCTGGTCGCCCCGGTAGGTGACCAGGCGGGCACCCAGCTGCGTCGCCAGCTGCACACCGGCCTGGTACGGCGTGGCCGGGTCTCCCGTGGTGGAGATGACGACCACCTGGGGCAGCCCGGTGACGACCGGCGTGTGCGGGGCACCCGAGGGGGGCACGGGCCAGAACGCGCAGACGTCGAGGGGGGCGTTGCCCGAGCCACGGCCGTCGTCGAGGAAGGGCGCGGCCTGCCGGTAGCGGGTCTCGGCGGTGTCGACCACCGTGCGGTCCGTGGTGGCCGGGGCGTCGACGCAGCGCACCGCGTTGAAGCCGTCCTGCTCGTTGGAGTACTTCCCGTTCGCGTCGCGACCCTCGTAGAGGTCGGCCAGCGCCAGCAGCGTGTCCCCGCGCCCACCCCGCAGCTGGGTGAGTCCCTGGGTCAGCGGCGGCCAGAGCTGCTGGGAGTACAGCGCCTGGATGGTGCCCGTGACCGCGTCGTCGTAGCTCAGTCCGCGGGGGTCGTCGGTGCGGGCCGAGGCGTCGATGAGCGGGCGCACGAGGGCCTGGAACGCGGCCGAGGCCCCGGCTGGATCGGTCCCCAGCGGGCAGCTGGCCTTCGTGGCGCAGTCGGCGGCGAAGGCGTCGAAGGCACCCTGGAAGCCCTTGCCCTGGCGGACCAGGGTCTCGACCGGGTCGGCCGACGGGTCGAGCGCACCGTCGAGGACCAGCGCGCGGACGTTCGCGGGGAACTTCTCGGCGTAGGCGGTGCCCAGGCTGGTGCCGTAGGAGAAGCCGAGGTAGGACAGCTTCTCGTCGCCGAGCACCGACCGCAGCACGTCCATGTCCTGGGCGGCGTCCACGGTGCCCACGTGGGCGAGCACGTCGGTGCCCACCCGGGTGGCGCACTTCGCGGCGTAGCCCTTCTCCTCGGACTCGGTCGCCGCGATGCCCGACGGGGAGGTGTCGACGTCGAGGTCCTGGCGCTCGGCGTCCGCCTCCGCGTCGGTGACGCAGTCCACCGCGGGCTCGGAGGACCCGATGCCCCGGGGGTCGAACCCGACGAGGTCGAAGCGCTCGCCGAGCGGGGTGCCGGCCACCGTGGACTTCAGGTTCGCGGCCAGGCTCATCCCCGAGCCGCCCGGCCCGCCCGGGTCCACCAGCAGGGAGCCGATGTGGTCGCCACTGGCCCTGATCCGCAGCACGGCCACCGAGATCGACGTCCCCGTGGGGGCCGCGTAGTCGAGGGGGACGGAGATGCGGGCGCAGTCGAAGTCCTTGTCGGCGTACAGGCTCGTGTCGTCGGCGGTGGTGGCGTAGCTGTCGCACGGCCCCCAGGTGATCGACTGGGAGTAGAACGACGCCAGGCCGGCGGGCACGGTCCCGGTGGCGGCGCCCCCTGCCGTCGCAGCGGTGTCCCCGCCCGGGCTGCTGCCGTCCGCGGTGGCCGATCCCGTCACCGAGCTCGAGCACGCGGCGAGCACGAGCAGCGCGGCGCCTGCGACGAGAAGGGCGTCGGCACGGCACTGTCGCATGGGCCGATGCTCCCACGGGGGCCCGTCAGGAGGGCGTCACGGCGGCCCGGCCGGTCTGCGGCAGGCCGTCGTAGCGAGCGTGCGCCGGGGTGGGCCCCGAGCAGGTCCTCGTCCCCGTCGTCGTCGACGGCCCAGTACTCCTGCACCCGCTCCCCGGCGACGACCTCGCGGAACCAGTAGCGCTCGTTGTCGGCCATGTGCCGCACCAGGCCGAGCAGCGACAGCGTCGACGGTGCGACGGCCGCCTCCCGGATGCGTACCGGACCAACGCCGGAGACCTTCTGCGCCAGCGTCTCCCGGTGGTAGTCCAGCCAGGCCGCCAGCATCGTCGTCTCGTCCGCCACCAGGGGCGGCGGGACCCGTTCCACGATCTGCTGTGACATGCCGCGCACGGTATCGCCGCGCTCCGGCAGAAGTGGCACGCTCCTCCCGTCACACCCCCACGTCCCGGGGACCCGACGAGGGCCTCGAGGAAAGGACGGACGACGATGTCCGAGTCAGCCCCCTACGGGAGCGCACCCGAGACCGCACCGGCGCCGCGACCGAAGACCCGCACCCACCACCTGCTCGCGAAGAAGAACGCCGGCGAGAAGTGGGCGATGCTCACCGCCTACGACTACTCCACCGCCCGCATCTTCGACGACGCCGGCATCCCCGTGCTGCTGGTGGGTGACTCCGCGGCGAACGTCGTCTACGGGTACGACACCACCGTCCCGGTCACGGTCGACGAGCTGCTGCCCCTCGTGCGCGGCGTCGTCCGCGGCGCTCCGCACGCCCTGGTCGTCGCCGACCTGCCCTTCGGCACCTACGAGGTCAGCCCCGAGCAGGCCGTGGCCACCGCGGTGCGCTTCCTCAAGGAGGGTCTCGCGCACGCCGTGAAGCTGGAGGGCGGAGAGCGCGTCGCCCCGCAGATCCGGGCGCTGACGGCGGCGGGCATCCCCGTCATGGCGCACATCGGCTTCACCCCGCAGAGCGTGAACAACCTGGGCGGTTTCCGCGTCCAGGGTCGCGGCGACGGGGCGGAGAGGCTCGTGCTCGACGCCGAGGCCGTGCAGGACGCGGGCGCGTTCAGCGTCGTGATGGAGATGGTGCCGGCCGAGCTCGCCGCGCAGGTCACCCACAAGCTCACCATCCCCACCATCGGGATCGGGGCCGGCGTGGAGTGCGACGGCCAGGTGCTGGTGTGGCAGGACATGGCCGGGCTGAGCCAGGGCAAGGCCGCGAAGTTCGTCAAGCGGTTCGCCGACGTCGGCGGTGAGCTGCGCCGCGCGGCCACCGACTACGCCGACGAGGTCCGCCGGGGCGCCTTCCCCGGCCCCGAGCACTCCTTCTGACCCTCCCCCCCTTCTCGCCAAGTGCGGGCTACTGGTCGTCATTCCCTCCCGAATGCGCGCCACGAGCCCGCACTTGGCGTTCGAGGGGCCCTGCTCGTGAGCGCCACCACAGACCGCTTGCGAAACTCAGAGGACACGTGTGCACTGAACACCGTCGCCGCCGGGAGAGCCGCTCGTTCTCCCCGGTAGGAGCCCTGCGCACCGTCGCACGGGGCCCACCGCACGAGGAGGAGCCCGACCGTGGTCAGACAGCTCGTCCGCACCCCGATCGGCGACGCCGTGCGCAGCGCCGCCAGCCGCATGACCACGCCGCTGCTGCCCGACGACTACCTGCACCTGCTCAACCCACTCTGGTCCGCGCGGGAGCTGCGGGGCCGGGTCGTCAAGGTCGTCCGCGAGACGGAGAACGCCGCCACGCTGGTGATCAAGCCGGGCTGGGGCTTCTCCTTCGACTACCGCGCCGGACAGTACGTCGGCATCGGGACGCAGCTCGACGGCCGCTGGCACTGGCGGTCCTACTCGCTGACCTCCGCCCCCGAGGCCGAGCAGGGCCACATCGCGATCACGGTCAAGGCCATGCCCGAGGGGTTCCTCTCCGGGCACCTGGTGAACGGGCTCGCTCCCGGCACCGTGGTGCGCCTGGCCGCCCCGCGCGGGGACTTCACCCTCCCCGAACCGCCACCGGCCGCGATCCTGTTCCTCACCGCCGGCAGCGGCATCACCCCCGTCATGGCGATGCTGCGCACCCTGGACCGCCGCGGCACCATGCCCGACGTCACCCTCGTGCACTCCGCACCCACCGCGTCCGACGTGCTGTTCGCCGAGGAGCTCGCCGCCCTGGTGCGGAAGCACCCGACGCTGCGCATGCACACCCAGCTGACCGAGACCGACGGCATCCTGTCCATGGACGAGCTCGGCGGCCCGTGCGCCGACTGGGCCGAGCGCGAGACCTGGGCGTGCGGTCCGCCCGCCATGCTCGACGGTGCCGAGCGGCTGTGGAAGGCCCGTGGGATCCCCGGCGCGCTCCACCTCGAGCGCTTCTCCGTGGAGCTCGCCGGGGCCGGTGGCGAGGGCGGCGAGGTCACCTTCGCCCGCACGGAGCGCACCGTCACCGCCGACGGGGCGACGACCCTGCTCGACGCGGGCGAGTCCGTCGGCGTGCAGATGCCCTTCGGCTGCCGGATGGGGATCTGCCAGAGCTGCGTGGTGCCGCTGCTGGCCGGCAACGTCCGCGACCTGCGCTCCGGCGTCCAGCACGCCGTGGGCGACCGGATCCAGACGTGCATCTCGGCCGCGGCCGGCGACTGCACGCTGGACCTCTGACCTGCACCGCGCGAGACCGACCACCCGACACCGACCACCCCGACACCCTCAGGAGACGCCGTGGCCATCACCGACATCAAGGAGTTCGCCCACCTCACCGAGGCCGATGTGGAGGCGCTGGGCCGCGAGCTCGACGCGATCCGCCGCGACGTCGAGGAGTCCCGGGGGGCCAAGGACGCCGCCTACATCCGCAAGGCCATCCAGCTGCAGCGGGGCCTCGCCGCCGCGGGCCGGGTCACGCTGTTCGCCAGCGCGTTCCCGCCGGCCTGGGTCGCGGGCACGGCCATGCTCGGGGCCGCCAAGATCATCGAGAACATGGAGCTCGGCCACAACGTCATCCACGGCCAGTGGGACTGGATGAACGACCCCGAGATCCACTCCAGCGCCTGGGAGTGGGACACCGCGTGCCCGTCCGAGCACTGGAAGCACTCCCACAACTACGTCCACCACAAGTACACCAACGTCGTCGGCAAGGACAAGGACGTCGGCTACGGCATCCTGCGGATGACCCGCGACCAGCCGTGGAGCCCGGCCAACCTCGGCCAGCCCGTCTACAACGCGGCGCTGGCGGCGTTCTTCCAGTACGGCGTGGCCCTGCACGACCTCGACGTCGAGGCCATCCGCAAGGGCGAGAAGAGCCTCGCCGGGACGGCGGCGCAGGCCAAGGTCGTCGGTCGCAAGATCGCGCGCCAGCTGACCAAGGACTACGTGGTCTTCCCGCTGCTCACCGGCCCCGCGTTCCTGTCGACCATCACCGCCAACGCGACGGCCAACCTCGTGCGCAACCTGTGGTCCTACGGCGTGATCTTCTGCGGCCACTTCCCCGACGGCGCCGAGAAGTTCACCGAGGCCGAGCTCGAGGGCGAGACGCCACCGGAGTGGTACCTGCGCCAGATGCTGGGCTCGGCCAACTTCACCGCCGGCCTGGTGATGGCCTTCCTCGCCGGCAACCTCTGCTACCAGATCGAGCACCACCTGTTCCCGGACCTGCCCAGCAACCGCTACGCGGAGATGTCCGTGCCCGTCCGCGCGCTGTGCGAGAAGTACGAGCTGCCCTACACCACGGGCCCGCTGTGGGCCCAGCTCCTCAAGGCGCAGCGCACCATCTGGAAGCTCTCCCTGCCCGACCGCTTCCTGCGCGCGAGCGCGGACAACGCACCGGAGACCGGGTCCGAGCGGGGAACCAGCGCACGACAGCGCATCGCCGAGACCGCCGCCCGGCGCGCCAGGGGCGGCTGGCGCTCGATCGTGGCCGCGTGACGGGCAGGATCGTTCCCGTGCCCACCACCGCCACCCTCGCCGCGACCGGACTGGTGGTCGGCACGGTGGCGGTGGCGGTGTCCCGGCGCCTGCGGCCCACCCCGCGACTCGGCGTCGACCTCGCCGACCCCCTGCTCCGCCCACCCGTCACCGCCCCCGAGGTCCGCACCGTCACCTCCGCCGACGGCACCGACCTGCACGTGGAGCTGCACGGCCCGGTCGACGCCCCCGCCCTGGTCCTGTCCCACGGCTGGACGTGCTCCACCCAGTACTGGAACCCGCAGGTGCACGCCTTCGCCGGCGCCCACCGCGTCATCACCTACGACCAGCGCGGGCACGGTCGCAGCGAGGCCTGGTCGGGCCGGTTGAGCCCCGACACGCTGGCCGAGGACCTCGCGGCGGTGCTGGAGGCGACCCTGGCGCCGGGACGGCGGGCGGTTCTCGTCGGCCACAGCATGGGCGCGATGAGCGTGGTGGCCTGGGCGGGGCGCCACCCCGAGCAGGTGCGCCGGCGGGTCGGTGCCGCCCTGCTCGCGAGCACCGCGGTGGACGGCCTCGTGGCGGGGTCGATGCTGTTCCGCCTGCCCACCGGCCACCCACGCCTGCTCACGGCCATCGGCAGGGCCGTGCTCACCGCACCAACGCCGGTGCTCGCGCCGTCCCCGCTGAGCCACCGGCTGATCCGGTACGCGGCGCTCTCGCCGTCGGCCACCGAGGACCAGGTCAGCTTCTGCGAGCAGATCGTGCTGGACTGCCCGCCCCGCGTGCGATCCGGGTGGGGCGACACCCTGCGCACCCTGGACCTGCGCGCGGCCGTCGCCTCGCTCACCGTGCCGACCACCGTCCTCGTGGGCACGGCGGACCGGTTGACGCCGCCGCCGCAGGCCCGCGCGCTGGCAGCCACCCTCCGCGAGCACGGCCACCTGGAGCGGCTCGTCGAGCTGCCGGGCGTCGGACACATGTCGACCGTCGAGGCCCCGGCGGCGGCGGACGCCGAGATCCGGCACCTGCTGGAGCTGTCCTAGGCGAGCTGGGCCCGCAGCAGCCCGTGCGCCTCCAGCAGCGACGGACCCCACCACGTGAGGTGACGGCCGGAGACCAGGGCGCTCGGCGTCCCGGGGAACGCCTCCGGCCCGTCGTCGGCGGTGAACCGGTACGGCTCGTCGGGCAGCACCACGAGCCGGGCGTCCTGCAGCTGGTCCAGGGGCGGGCGCGGGTAGCGCTCCGGGTCGGTGTCGAACACGTTGCCGACCCCGAGCCGGCGCAGCACGTCCCCGGAGAACGTGTCGCGCCCGAGCACGACCCACGGCCGGCGCCACACCGGGACCACGGCCCGCACCCGCTCGGCGGGCACGTCGGCCCACAGCTGCTCCGCCTCGGGCAGCCACCTCGGAACGGGGAGGTCCAGCACGACGAACACCTCGCGCAGCACGGCCAGGGCGTCGGGCACCGTCTCCGGGGCGGCGGTGACGTGCACCCGGACCCCTGCGGCGGCGATCGCGGCCACGTCCTGCTCGCGGTTCTCCTCGACGTTGGCGAGCACGAGGTCCGGCTCGCACGCGAGCACCGCTGCGACGTCGGGGTACTTCGAGCCGCCGACCCGCGCCACGTCCAGGCCCTCGGGGTGCACGCAGTAGTCGGTGGCGCCGACCAGGAACCCGGTGTGCGCCACGCTCTCCGTCAGCGACGGGACGAGGCTGACCAGTCGCACGCTCAGCGGTTCCAGTCGCGGTCCTGCTCGTCGGCCGAGGCGTTGCGGGCCTTCACGATCTCGAGGGCGTTGCGGGCGGTGGCCTCGTCCGGGTAGGGCCCGAGGCGGTCGAGACCACGGGACTCCTTGCCCTGGCGCACCGAGCCGTCAGCCGTGCAGAAGTACCAGTCGCCGTCGCTCATCCGAGCAGTGTGCCCCACCGAGACCGCCTCACACCGGGTCGAGCAGGTCCGGGGTGTCGTTGCGGACGTTGCCGACAGCGCGACCCACCTCGCGCGGGGTGAGCTGCGGCTCCGGGACGGCCTCCAGGAGTGCGCGCACCCGCGCAGGGTCGGTGGTGGCCGGGTCGAGCCAGGCACCCTGCAGCTCCGGCGGCAGCACCACGGGGCTCCGGTCGTGGATGTGGCCCAGGGTGTCCGCGGCCGTGGTGGTCAGCACGGTCACCGACCACACCCACTCCCCCGGCTCCTCGCCGTCGACGGCCCGCGGGCGCCACAGCTCGTAGAGCCCCGCGAAGGCCAGCACCCCGTCGCCGTGCAGGAAGTGCGGGACCTTGACCCCGTCCCGCGGCTCCCACTCGAAGTAGCCGGCCGCCGGGACCAGGCAGCGGCGCCGGGCGGCGGCGGCCTTGAACGACGGCTTCTCCGTGACGGTCTCGCTACGAGCGTTGATCAGCCGCGCGCCGCCCGTGAGGTCCTTGGCCCACGACGGCACCAGGCCCCAGCGGGCGCTGCGAAGCTGGCGCACCGGCGCCGCGTCCCGGGCACCGCGCGGGACGCGCTCGAGCACCGTGCGCACCGTCTGGGTGGGGGCGACGTTGTACGAGACCGGCAGCTCGTCGCCCACCGCCTCCACCACGGAGAACAGGTCGAGCAGGTCGGCGTCGGTCGCCGTGCTCGCGTACCGGCCACACATGGGTGCCCTCCTCGGTGCCGTCGATCCTCAGCGGGGTGTGACCTCGCCCATCTCGTTCCAGCCCTCCTGCGGGGCGTCGGTGTAGATGATGGCGGGCTTGGCCGTGACCTCGGCGCCCATCCACGCGATCGCCTTCTGGAAGTGGTCGGTGGCCACGTGCGCCTCGCCCGCCTCCTGGGACGCGAAGCCCTCGACGAGGACGAACGTGCTCGGCTCGTCCACGCTGCGGGACCACTCGAAGAACAGGTTGCCCTCCTCGGCCCGGACGTCACGGGTGAACTCCGCGACGAGGTCCAGCCACGCCTCGGCGCGCTCGGGGCGGACGGGGAACTTGACGACGATGAGGATCACGAGGGTCTCCTGGGGTGGTCGGGGCTACAGGGTGCGCAGGACGGGCAGGACGTCCTCGGAGAGCTGGGTCAGGAACCGGCGCTGGTCGTGGCCGGGGCCGTGGAAGACGAGGTGGTTGAGCCCGGCGTCGACGTAGGGCCGCACCTGCTCGAGGACCTGCTCGGGGCTCGAGGCCACGATCCACCGGCTGGTGACCTGCTCGATGGGCAGCTCGTCGGCCAAGCGCTCCATCTCCACCGCGGAGTCCACGGAGTGCTTCTGCTCCGGGGTCAGCGACAACGGCGCCCAGAACCGGCAGTTCTCCTTGGCCCGCTCGGGGTCGCGGTCGTAGGACAGCTTGATCTCGATCATCTTGTCGATGCCCGCGACGTCGCGACCCGCAGCGGCCGCCCCCTCGGCGACGGCCGGCAGCAGCTTCCCGGTGTAGAGGTCCATGCCCTTGCCGGAGGTGCAGATGAAGCCGTCACCGGCCCGACCCGCGTACTTCGCGACCACCGGTCCACCGGCCGCGATGTACACCGGGACCGGGGTCTCCGGCTTGTCGTAGACGGTGGCGGCGACGGTCCGGTAGAACTCGCCGTCGAAGGTGACCTCGTCCTCGGTCCACAGCTGTCGCATGAGGCGCACGGCCTCGCGCATCCGGCCGAAGCGGCCCTTGAAGTCCGGCCACTCGGCGCCGGTGACGGCCGTCTCGTTCAGCGCCTCACCCGTGCCCAGGCCGAGCATCACCCGCTCGGGGTACAGGCAGGCCATGGTCGCGAACGCCTGCGCGACCACCGCGGGGTTGTAGCGGAACGTCGCGGTCAGCACGCTGGTGCCCAGCTGCACCCGCGACGTGCGCTCCCCCACCGCCGCCATCCAGGCCAGCGAGAACGGGGCGTGCCCCCCGGTGTGCCGCCACGGCTGGAAGTGGTCGCTGACGACCACGCTGTCCAGGCCCACCTCCTCGGCCAGCACGGAGAACTCGACCAGGTCGCGCGGGGTGAACTGCTCCGCGGAGGCCTTGTAGCCCAGGGTCAGCGTCATGGGCCCAGTCAAGCAGGCTCGGAGCTCATCGACGACAGCGCCACGGCACCCGTGCCTCCCCTCGACCGCGTGAGCACGGACCCCAGCGACACCAGGACCATGCGTGAGCGGATGGAGGCCGGCGAGCTCTACCGGGCCCAGCTGCTCACCCCCGCGCACCCGGTGCTGTGGAGCCCCGCCGACAGGGGTGGGAGGTTGCCCGGCCGATCTCCATCGGGGACAACGTGAGGATCGGCGGTGGCGCGATCGTGCTGCCGGGCGTGACGATCGGTGACCACACCGTCGTGGGCTCGGGCTCGGGCTCGGGCTCGGGCGCGGTCGTGACCCGGGACCCGCCGGCCGACGTGGCGGCCGTGGCAACCCGGCGCGGGTGGTCCGGTCGGTCGAGCCCGGGGTGTGAGCTCCCTGCCGGCCTGCGTGCCGCTTCTGGGGCCTCCGTCGTGGGCGGACGAGGTGGCCTGTAAGCCGGATCCTGTGCCCGGTGCGAGCACCGGGTGGCGACCATCCATCTGGACGCACCGTCGCCGGGCGCCTCGAGCGGTCCACCCGCAGGCTCGGGCGAGCAGCCCTCGAGCACCTGCGCAGCCGCACCCTCACGGGTTCGACCTTTGACCTTGCTCCGGGTGGGGTTTACCGAGCCGCTCCGGTCACCCGGAGCGCTGGTGCGCTCTTGCCGCACCGTTTCACCCTTGCCAGGGCACGCCCTGGCGGTCTGTTCTCTGTGGCACTGTCCCGCGGGTCACCCCGGGTTGCTGTTGGCAACCACCCTGCTCTGTGGAGTCCGGACTTTCCTCGGCGTCCAGCCCGGCAGCACGTGCTGCTGGTCCTGGTCACCGCGGTCGCCCGGCCACCTCGTCCGCGGTGACAGCGTACCGCCCGCCGGAGCGCCCACCGCCGGCCACGGCCACGGCCACGGCCACGTGGAACCTCCTGGTCGCCTACGGCCGGTCCCACCGACCACGAGGTTCCACGTGGTCACCGCCGGCCGGTCCGGGGGCCCGACGGAAACCGGGACGGGAGCGGGTCCGCCCGACCGTCTCACCAGATGGAAGTATCGTCCCACTTGATGGACACCTAGGGCACAGTGCGAGCGGTGAACGCCGGTCCCGACCCCTACCGCTGGGTCGTCCTCGGCGCCGGCACCCTCGCCCAGGGTTCGACGGCCGCGCTCTTCCTCGGCCTCGCGTCGGTGACCCCCTTGCTGCGCACCGCCTACGACGTCGACGTCGCCGGGGTCGGCGCCCTCCTGGGAGCCGTCTCCGTCGGCATCCTGGCCACCCTGCTCCCGTGGGGGGTCCTGACCGACCGGGTGGGCGAGCGACCGGTGATGGTGACCGGCCTCGTGGGCACCGCCGCCACGCTGCTCGTGCTCCCCCTGGTGCGCACCGCCGTCCCGGCCGCGCTCCTGCTGGGTCTTGCCGGCGCGTTCGGGGCGAGCGTCAACGCGGCGAGCGGGCGGGCGGTGATGACGTGGTTCCCGGCCCGGGGGCGCGGCGTGGCCATGGGGGTCCGGCAGTCCGCCACACCGCTCGGTGCTGCGCTGGCCGCCGCGCTGCTGCCGGGACTCGGCGCGGCGCAGGGGCTCCCCGGCGTGTACCGCGCGCTCGCGGGGCTCGCGGGGGCGGCGGCCGTGGTCGTGCTGGTGGCCGTCCACGAACCGGCCGGGTCCACCCGCGTCGCGCGCACGCCCGTGAGCTCCGTGCTCCGGCACCGGCCGCTGTGGCGGCTGTCGCTGGCCGCGGGCCTGCTCGTGGTGCCGCAGTTCACCGTCGGCGCCCTGCTCGTGGAGTACCTGCACGACGACCGCGGACTCACGGTGGCGGTGGCCGCGGCGGTGCTGGCGGCCGGCCAGCTGGCCTCAGCGCTGGGCCGGCTGGGGATCGGCGCCTGGTCGGACCGCACGGGCAGCCGGGTGCGACCGCTCCGGGCGGTGGGAGTGGCGACCGCGGCGGCGTTCGCGCTCGTGGCGCTGGTCGACCTCACCCTGGACGTGCGCTCGGTGTGGCTGCTCGGCCCGCTGCTCGTCGTGGCGACCGTCCTGGCCACCTGTTGGAACGGCCTGGCCTTCACCCTGGCCGGCGAGATCGCACCGCCGGGCCAGGCCGCCGCGGCCATGAGCGTGGAGAACTCGGCCAACTACCTGGCGGCGGCGCTCACGCCCGTGACCCTGGGCGCGGTGGCCACAGGGCTCGGGTGGTGGGCCACCTTCGCCCTGGCCGGGCTCGCCGCCGCGGTCTCGGCCGTGCTGCTCCGGTCGGGGGGTGCGACCGCCGAGGTGCTGCGCGCCCACGTGGTCGACGCACCCGCCCGGTAGCGTCGCCGCTCGTGCCTGCCGTGTCGGAGATCCTGCTGCTCACGCTCGCCGGGCTGGTGGCCGGCGCGGTCAACGCCGTGGCCGGCGGGGGCTCGCTCATCGTCTTCCCCGCGCTGCTCGCCGCCGGGCTGTCCCCGCTCTCCGCGAACGTCACCAACTCCATCGCCCAGTGGCCGAGCTACGTGGGGGCCACCTACGGGCAGCGTTCCGACCTCGCCGGACAGGGACCGCGGCTGCGGCTGGTGGTCCCGGTGGCCGCGGCCGGCGGGCTGGTCGGTGCACTGCTGCTGCTGGTCCTGCCGTCCTCGGTGTTCGACGCGATCGTCCCCGTCCTCGTGCTCGCGGCGAGCGCGCTCATGGCCCTCTCGCCCCAGATCAAGCGCTGGACGGGCGAGCAGCGTCCCGGCGAGGGAGACCGCACCCCAGCCCTGGTCAGCGCCGTGTTCGTCTCCGCGGTGTACGGCGGCTACTTCGGCGGAGCGCTCGGGGTGATCCTCGTGTCCCTGCTCGCCATCACGGCCAACGACACCCTGCGCCGCAACAACGCGACCAAGGCCGTGCTCTCGCTGGCGGTCGCATCGGTGACGATCGTGGTGTTCGCGATCGGCGCGCCGGTCGAGTGGACCTACGTGCTCGCCGTCGCCCCCGCCACGCTGGTCGGCGGCTTCCTCGGCGCCAAGCTCGCGCAGCGGCTGAACGAGGCCGTGCTGCGCTGGTCGGTGGTGGTGCTGGGTCTCGCGGTCGGCGTGTACCTCCTGCTCCGGTGACCACCGTCGCGCTGCTGCTGCTGGGGGCGGTGCTCGCCTTCGCGATCGCCTCCCCGCGCGGGCTGCCCGAGGCCGTGGTGGCGGTGCCGGCGGCGCTCGCGGTGCTGGTCCTGGGCATCGTCACGCCGTCGGCCGCGCTGGAGGAGGTGCGGGCGCTGGGGCCCACCGTGGGCTTCCTCGCCGCCATCCTGGTGCTCGCCCACCTCGCTGATGCCCTGGGGGTGTTCCGATGGCTCGCCACGGTGCTGGGGCGGGGCTCGGGCGGTGACCCCCGACGACTGCTCGTCCTGGTCTTCGCCGCGGCCGCCCTGTGCACCGCCGTGCTCAACCTGGACGCCACGGTGGTGCTGCTGACCCCGGCGGTCCTCGCCACCGCGGTCGCCCTGCGCCTGCCGCCGCGACCGCACGCCTACGCGAGCGTCCACCTGGCCAACTCCGCCTCGCTGCTGCTGCCCGTCTCCAACCTGACGAACCTGCTGGCGCTGCAGGCGTCCGGGCTCACCTTCCTCGGCTTCACCGCGCTGATGGCGCTGCCCTGGGCCGTGGTGGTGGTCCTCGAGCTCGCCGTGTTCGCGGTGTTCTTCCGCCGCGACCTGCGCCGACCCGCCGAGCCCGTCGTCCCGGCCGCTGCCGAGCCGGCCCCCCGGACGGCACTGGTGGTGCTGGGGCTGACCCTGACGGGCTTCGCCGGCTCCGGGCTGGTGGGCGTGGAGCCGGTCTGGGTGGCCGTGGTGGGCGCGGCCGTGCTCGCGGTGCCGGCGATCAACGCCGGCGCGACGTCGCCGCGGCAGGTCCTCCGCGAGGCCTCCCTGCTGTTCGTGGTGTTCGTGCTGGCCCTGGGCGTGGTGGTCGCCGGGGTGACGTCGGGGCCCGTCGGGAGAGCCCTGGCCGACAGCCTGCCGAGCTCCACCTCGCTGCTCGCCCTGCTCGGGACGGCGACCCTGGCGGCGGTGCTCGCCAACGTCGTGAACAACCTGCCGGCGACGCTGGTGCTGCTGGCCGCGCTGGGGGGCGGGGCGCCGGCGGGGCTGGTGCTCGCCGTGCTGCTGGGGGTGAACATCGGACCGAACCTGACCTACGTCGGCTCGCTCGCCACCCTGCTGTGGCGCCGGGTGCTCCTCGCGCGCGGGCTGGCGCCGTCGGTGGGCACGTACACGAGGCTGGGCCTGATCACGGTGCCACTGACCCTGGTGGCCGCGGTGCTCGCGCTGTGGGTGGGGCTGCGCGTCGGTGGGGTGTGAGGTGGCTCAGCGGCGGGGCTGCTGGCCCTTGCGCTGCTTGTAGGCGTTGTAGGCCTTCTTCAGCAGGGGCAGGTACGCGATCAGCTTCCACATGGGCAGCAGCGTCGCACGAACCGGAGCCCGACCGCCCAACGGCACCGGGGTCGTGAGTGCTCGTGGGGTCCCCGTTCCAGAACGTCACGCACGGGGCAGGTGGCTCGTGTCGTTGACCAGCTTCACGCTCGCGCCGCCGTCGGAGTAGAAGTCGGCCGTGCTCACCGAGGCCAGGTCCAGGTGCAGCCGCCACAGGATCCCGGGACCGGAGTCCAGGGCGATCCGCAGCAACGTCTTGATCGGCGTCACGTGGCTCACCACCAGCACGGTCGTCCCGGGGTGCGCGGCGAGGACGTCGGCCCGCGCGCGGTCGACCCGGGCGTGCACGGCGTCAAAGCTCTCGCCGTCGGGCGGGGCGACCGCGGTGTCGCCGAGCCACCGCGAGTGCAGCGCGGGGTCGAGCGACCGGGCCTCGCTGAACGTCAGGCCCTCCCAGGCCCCGAAGTCGGTCTCGGTGAGCCCCTCGTGCACCTGCACCGGCAACCCGAGCGCGTCGGCCGCGGCCTGCGCCGTCTGCCGGGCCCGGCCCAGCGGCGAGCTGACCACGGCGCTGACCCCGGAGTGGGTGGCCATCCGTGCGGCGGCGGCCGCGGCCTGCTCGAGGCCCAGCGGCGTCAGCCCGGGGTTGCCACGGCCGGAGTAGCGACGCTCGACCGACAGCGCGGTCTGCCCGTGCCGCAGCAGCAGCATCCTCGTGGGCTCCCCCACCGGCGCGGTCCAGCCCGCCCCGAGCGCGGGCGCGGCGGCCTTCGGCGTCCCCCCGGCCTGGCGGTCCATCGCCTGGTTGGCGAGCCGGTCCGCGTGGGCGTTCTGCGCGCGGGGGATCCACTCGAGGCTGACACGGGCGAACCCGCGCACCAGCGCCTGCGCCTCTCGAGCCAGCGGCACCATGTCCGGGTGCTTGACCTTCCACCGGCCGCTGACCTGCTCGACGACGAGCTTGGAGTCCATCCGCACGTCGACCTCGTCGGCGCCGAGCTCGGCGGCCGCGGTCAGCCCGGCGATGAGCCCGCCGTACTCGGCGACGTTGTTGGTGGCGCGGCCGATGCCCTCGGCCCGTTCGGCCAGCACCTCGCTGCGGTCCGCGGAGAACACCACCGCGCCGTAGCCGGCCGGCCCGGGGTTGCCCCGGGAACCCCCGTCGGCCTCGACGACGACCCTCACGACGTCACCCCCGCCGGCGCGACTCGCACCGATGTCACCCCCGCCGGTGCGACTCGCACCGATGTCACCCCCGCCGGTGCGACGGTCACAGCCCGGACTCGGCCGTCCGCACCAGGATCGCTCCGCAGCTGTCGCAGCGCACCACCTCGTCGGCGGCGACCTTGGCGATGCGGGCGATCTCGTTGCGGTCGAGCTCCAGGCGGCACGCCCCGCAGCGACGGGCCTGCAGGAGCGCGGCCCCGGCGTCGCCCTTGGCCCGCTGGCGGTCGTAGGCGGCGAGCAGCTCGGCCGGGAACTGGCTGAGCAGAGCGGAACGATCAGCAGCACAGCGGGTGTCGGCGGAGTCCAGGTCGGCGATCGCATCGTCGCGGCGGCGCTGGGCGTCCACGACCTCGTCCTCGGTCTGGCTCAGCTGCGCCCCCGCGTGGTCGTGGTCGGCGGCCGAGGCCTCGCGCCGCTCCATCACCTCGAGCAGCTCGTCCTCCAGGACGCCCTGGCGGCGGGTCAGGCTCTCCAGCTCGTGCTGCAGGTCGGTCATCTGCTTGGCGTTGACCGCTCCCCCGGCCAGCAGGGCGCGGTCCTTGTCCTCCCGGCGGCGGACGTTCTCGACCTCGGTCTCGAGCTTGCGGATGTCGCGGTCGAGGTCGTCGAGCACCATCTCCACGGCCACGGCGGCGTCCTTGCGGGCCTGGCGGTCCACCTGCAGGCGCTCGAGCTCGGCGGACTCGGGGAGGGTGCGGCGGCGGTGCGCGGTGCGGGTGAGCTCGGCGTCGACGGCGGCCAGGTCGAGCAGCCGCTTCTGGACGGTGGGGTCGACGTTCACTCGGGAGGCCTCCAGCTGCTGTTCAGGGTGTGCCGCGCTCGTGGCCCGTCCCCAGCGTCCAGGGGTCGGTCCGCCGTGTGGAGACGCGGGCCGTCACCGTACCGCCGAGCGCGGCGGTGACCACCCGCGCAGCCTGCCCGCACCAGGGTTGCTCGCTGGCCCAGTGCGCCACGTCGACCAGCGCGGGGCCGCCGCCCCGCAGGTGCTCGTCGGCCGGGTGGTGACGCAGGTCGGCGGTGACGAAGGCGTCCACCCCGAGCCGGGCGACCGTGCCCAGCAGGGAGTCCCCCGACCCGCCGCACACCGCCACCGTGCGCACCAGGGCACCGGGATCACCGGCTGCGCGCACTCCCCACGCCGTGCTCGGCAGACCGGCGGCCACCCGGGAGGTGAAGGCGCGCAACGTCTCCGGGACGTCCAGCTCGCCCACCCGTCCCAGCCCGCGGGGACCGGGGCGGGGCGCGACCTCGAGCACGTCGTAGGCCGGCTCCTCGTAGGGGTGCGCGGCCACCAGCGCCGACACCAGCGCACGCCGCAGGCCGCGGGGGGCGAGCACCTGCACCTGCTCCTCGGCCACGTGCTCCAGGGCGCCGCGCGTGCCGATGGCCGGGTTGGCGCCCGGCCCGGGCCGGAACTGGCCGCGTCCGGCGACGGTGAACGCCGCCTCGGTGTACTCGCCCAGGGTGCCGGCGCCCGCCGCGAGCAGCGCCGCCCGCACCCGCTGCACGGCCGCTCCCGAGGGGACGGTGGTGACCACCTTGTCCCACCGGACCAGCTCGGGCTCCAGCGGGCCGAGCACCCGCAGGCCCAGTGCCTCGGCCAGGGCGTCGGACACCCCGGGGGCGGCCCGGTCGGCGTTCGTGTGGGCGGTGAACAGCGCACAGCCCCCGCGGACCAGCCGGTGCACCAGCGCGCCCTTGGGGGTGTCCGCCCCGACCCCGGTGACCCCGCGCAGCAGCAGCGGGTGGTGCACCACCAGCGCCTGCGCCCCCGTGCTCAGGGCCTCCTCGACGACCGCCTCGGTGGCATCCACGGCCACCAGCACCTGCCGCACGTAGTCGTTGGGGTCGCCGCAGACCAGACCGACGGCGTCCCAGTCCTCGGCGAGCTCGGGCGGATAGGCCTGCTCCAGCACGGAGACCAGGTCGGCGAGGGTGCTCATGCGGGCCAGGCTGCCAGCAGCGCGGCCACCTCCGCCGCACCCCGCACGGCGAGGCGGAGGTGGTCGGGGCCGAGACCGGGGAAGGTGTCGCCCCGGCGGACCGCGACACCGTTGCTGCGCAGCGCGTCCCGGACCCGCGCCCCGTCGGGCACCCGGAGCAGCAGGAAGGGTCCGGCCGCCCCCGGGTCCAGGCCCAGCGCGCGCTCCATGTGCTCCCGCTCCGCGGCGATCACCCCGGCCTCGGCCTGCGACCAGGCGACCGCGGCCGGCTCGGCGCACGCCGCCACGGCCTCCAGCTGCAGCGTGCCCAGCGGCCAGTGCGGGCGGCCGTGGGACAGCCGGGCGAGGACCTCCGGTGCCCCGAGGACGTAGCCCGCCCGGAGCCCCGCCAGGGCCCACGTCTTGGTCAGGCTGCGCAGCACGAGCACGTCCGGCAGCGCCTGCGCGGCCAGCGAGCCCGTCTCCCCCACCACCGCGTCGAGGAACGCCTCGTCCACCACGAGCAGGCGCCCCGGCCGGCGCAGCGCGTGCAGCGCGGCCTCCGGGTGCAGCACCGACGTGGGGTTGGTGGGATTGCCGAGCACCACGAGATCGGCGTCCTCGGGCACCAGTGCGGGATCCAGGACGTACGGCGCCGCCAGCACCACCCGGACCACCGGCACCCCAGCCTCGCGCAGCGCCAGCTCGGGCTCGGTGAACGAGGGGTGCACCACCGCGGCCAGCCGCGAGCCGAGCCGCGGCAGCAGCGCGAAGCCCTCCGCGGCGCCGGCGAGCAGCAGCACCTCCTCCGGCGTCCGGCCGTGCCGGGTGGCTACCGCGGTGCGCGCGGCGAGGTCCTCGAGCGCGCTCGGGTAGCGGCCCAGGTCGTCCAGGCGCGCGACGAGCCGGTCGCGCAGCCACTCCGGCGGTGCGGTGCCCCGGACGTTGACGGCGAAGTCGAGCAGCCCGGGGCCCGCGTCCACGTCACCGTGGTGACCGAGCTGCTCCAGTTGCGACCGGAGCTCCACGAGGACGCAGCGTAGGTGGCGGGCGGAGCAGGTGCACCGGCGATGCCCGGCCCGGGTGCGCGAGCGCGTCCGGGCCGGCGTTGGCCTACCGTGGAGGTGTGCGGCGACTGGGTGTCTTCCTGAAGCCGGGGTGGATCGCCCTGGCGCTGGTGGTGATCGGCTTCGCCTACGTCTGCTTCACCCAGCTCGCACCCTGGCAGCTGGGCAAGAACACCGCGACCGAGGCACGCAACGCCCTCATCACGGACTCCTTCTCCACCGAACCCGTCGCGCTGACCGACCTCGTGCGCCCGGGGCAGGTCCCGGCGGCCGACCAGGAGTGGCGGGTGGTCACGGTGAGCGGCAGCTACCTGCCCCAGGAGCAGGTGCTGGCCCGGCTGCGGTCGGTCAACGGCACCGCCGCGTACGAGGTGCTCACCCCGTTCCGGCTCCGCAGCGGCGAGACGGTGCTGGTGGACCGTGGCTTCGTCCGGCCCGTGGTCGGCACCGACGCCCCGCCCGTCGACCCGGCGCCGGTCGGCGAGGTGACGCTGCAGGCCCGGCTGCGTCTCGACGAGGGCGTGGACCCCACGCGCGCCACCCAGGACGTCAGCGGCTCGACCCAGGTCTACAGCGTGAACGCCGGTGTGGTGGGCGCGGTCGCCGGCACCACCATCTCGCCGGGCTACCTCCAGCTCGGCGACGGCGCACCCGGCGTGCTGGGCGTGCTCCCGCTGCCGCCGACCGACTCGGGGCCGTACCTGTCCTACGGGCTGCAGTGGCTCGCGTTCGGGATCATGGCCCCGCTCGCCCTGGCGTACTTCGTCCGGGCCGAGATCAAGGAGCGCCGGCGCGACGACGAGGACGCGGATCCCTCCACGACACCCGAGCGCGAGCTCGTCGGCGCCGCGAGCGGTGGACGGGCGCGCAGCAAGGAGCGCAACGCCGCCCTGCGCGACGCCCTCGCCGGGGAGTCGCCGCCCGTCGAGCCCGTGTCAGCGCCGACGGAGCCGGTGGAGAGCAGCGTGCAGGCCCGGATGAGCGACCGCTACGGCAAGCGCCGCTGAGACCAGCGCCGCCCCCGCCTGCACCGCGGTCGACAACCGCACGGCCCGCTCCAGGTCCGCGGGAACGGGGCCGCGACCGGAGCCCAGGCGTGGCCGCTGCTCCACCCGGTGCGGGTACACCGTCTCCCCGCCCAGCTGCACGCCGAGCGCACCCGCGGCCGCGGCCTCCACCACGCCCGCGTTCGGGCTCGGGTGTGCAGCCGCGTCCGCCCGCCACGCCGCCCGGGCCGCGCGGGGCGAGCCGCCGACCACCGGGGCGCACAGGACGGTGAGCACCCCGGCCACCCGGGCCGGCACCAGGTTCGCCACGTCGTCCAGACGCGCGGCCGCCCACCCGAAGCGGGTGTAGCGGTCGTTGCGGTAGCCGACCATCGCGTCGAGGGTGTTCACCGCGCGGTAGGCCAGCAGGCCCGGCACCCCTGCCACCGCACCCCACAGCAGGGGCGCCACGGTGGCGTCGGAGGTGTTCTCGGCCACCGACTCCAGCGCGGCCCGCGCCAGGCCGTCGGTACCCAGCGACGCGGGGTCCCGGCCGCACAGCGAGGGCAGCCTGCGCCGGGCTGCACCCAGGTCGGCCGCCCCCAGCTCCGCTGCCATCCCGCGCCCCTCGCGCACCAGCGACGTGCCGCCCAGCACCGCCCACGTCGCCGCCGCCGTGGCCAGCGTGGAGCGGGGCGGGGCCAGCGCACCCAGCGCCGCCGCCCCACCGACGAGCACCAGCACGTGCAGGGCCCCGGCCGACCGGGCGTCGGCGTAGGTCCGCCGCTCCAGCGCCGCGGCCACCGTGCCGAAACCCGCCACCGGGTGCCCGCGACGGGGATCACCCAGCGCACGGTCCACCGCCACTCCCAGGAGCAGCCCTGCCGCCCGGCTCACGGGTGTGGTGCTCCCCGGGTGGCGGTGAGCAGCGCCCCCGTCCCGCCCAGCGCGGTCAGCGCCGCACCGAACAGCGCCAGGTACCCGCCCAGCCCCAGGCCGAGGGTGAGGCCGAGATCGGCCTGCGGCGCCGTGGACGTGCCCAGCACCTTCACCACGGCGACCACCAGCAGCGCGACGGACGCCACCCCGGCCCCGGCGGTGACGGCCAGTACCGGGGTGCGCTCCCCCACCACCAGCCCCGCCAGCGCGGCGATGCCCGCCAGCACGCCCGCAGCGATGCCCACCAGCAGCACCGTGGTGGGCCAGTCCGACTCGACGGCGCGCACGCCGTCGGTGTCGGCCAGCACGGCGGTGAAGTCGCCGGTGGAGCTCAGCCCGGCCCCGCCGAGCTGGTCGCCGAAGGTCGGGTCGACGGTGAACGAGGCGTGCCCGCGTGCGCCCACGTCCATGGCGTAGCCGAGGTCCGCCGTCAGCGGGCTCGACGCCCACGCCACGAACGCCGACGTCCCCACGATCACCCCGCCGAGCAGCGCGAGCACGAGCGCGGCCGTGACTGCCACGCTGCGCGGTCGCAGGGCAGGGGGCCGCCGACCGCGCGGGCGCCCCTCGGGTCGACGTGGAGGAGGGGGCATTCCCCAGACGGTCCCAGGCCGGCGCCTCCGGGGCCAGTCCCGCCGCGCGGTCCGCACCGGCATCTACCCCCGGGCCGCCCCGGGCTCGGGACGGACCGGGTCTCCCCCACCGCCGCCCACCAGCGCGGAGCACGTCACACGGGTGGTCCACCGGGCGGCCGCCCGTCCCCGGCGAGGCCGTGACGTCGACGCCGTGGGCGGGCTCGCGAACGTGGGCCGGCGCGCCGTGGCGGTGCTCGGCGCGACAACCGTCACAGCACGTCGACCCCGGCGAGGAGGTCGGGCCCGGGCGCCGAACCGGTCTGAACCCCCACCTGCGCCTCCATCAGCGCCTCGGTCAGCAGGCCCACCAGCGCCTCCAGCTGGACGTCCACCGACGAGCCGACCTCCTCCTCGGACCCGTCCAGCGCCCGGGCGGCCAGCCCGGCCTTGCTGTCGATCAGTGCGGCGATCCGGGCGTCGATGGTCTGGGCGGCGATGATCCGCCAGGCGGTGACGGGCTCGGTCTGCCCGATGCGGTGGCAGCGGTCGATGGCCTGGGTCTGCTCCGCCGCCGTCCAGGAGAGCTCGGCCAGCACGATGTCGGAGGCCACCTGGAGGTTCAGGCCCACCCCCGCCGCGGTGAGCGAGCAGACCGCCACGGCCACCTCGGGGTCACCCACGAACGCATCGATGTTCGCCTGCCGGACGGTGGGGGTCTGGTCGCCGCGGATCGAGGAGAAGCGGACCCCGAGCCGCGTGAAGGTCTCCTCGGCGGCGTCCATCACGTCGACGTGCTTGGCGAAGAACACGACCTTGCCGGCGCTGCGGGCGAGCTGGGCGGCGTAGTCCGCCGCGAGCCCGGCCTTGGCCCGGCCGATGTGGCGCATCATCGTGAACACGTTCTCGCCGGCCTTGGACGAGCTCGCGTCCTTCTGCTCCCACCGGGCCACCTGGCGGACCAGCCCGTGGTCGACGCCCTCGACGACGACCCCGGACGTGCGGTTCGCCAGCGCCGTCTCGTACCGGGTGACCATCCGACGGGCGAGGTCGCGCTCGGCGGCACGGAGGGAGCGCCCGGCCCGCTCGTCGAGCTCCACCGGCAGGTCGGCCACCCGGCGGGCGGGGATGTCGGCGGCGACGTCGACCTTGCGGCGCCGGACGATGCCGAGGTCGATGACGCTCTGCCGGGCCGCGAAGTAGAAGCCCTGGTCGGCCGGGCTGAGCCCGTCGTCCTCCAGGGAGTCCATGAGCTCGTCGAGCGGCTTGGTCTCGTCGATCCAGCCCAGGAAGCGCCAGATCGCGCGGAAGTCGTCGATGTCGTTGATCAGCGGGGTCCCGGTGAGGGCCATGAGCAGCGGCGCCGGTCCCCGGGAGCGGATGCGCGCGGAGAGCTCCAGGACGTGCCGGGAGCGCTGGGAGGCGGTGTTCTTGATGAAGTGCGCCTCGTCGACCACCATGCCCCGGAAGCCGAAGTCCCCGATCCACCCGACGTGGCGGTCGAGCACCTCGTAGTTGACCACCACCACGTCGGCGAAGCCGTCGATGCTCTCGCCGTCGCCGTGGATCACCGTCGCGCCGCGGTGCGGGATCCAGCGGGCGGCCTCGCGGGCCCAGTTCGTCTTGACCACGTTCGGGACCACGACGAGCAGCGGGTAGGCCCCCGCCACCTCCGCGGCCAGCAGCGCCTGCGCGGTCTTGCCCAGCCCCGGCTCGTCGGCGAGCAGGAACGTGCGGTGGCCGTCGGCCGCGGCGCCCACCAGCTGTGCCTGGTGGGGCATCAGCTGGTGGCCGGCGGGCACCCGCACCGACGACGGGGCCGGCAGCTCCATGCAGGCCGGCGCACCACCCCCGGCCCGCTCGAACGACCGCAGCAGCGGTTCGAGCAGCTCCCAGCCGGCCAGCCGGTGGGGCCGCGCGGGCTCGTCCCGCACGGCCGAGTAGTCCGGGGCCAGGAAGGGGTTGGCGAGCTGGCGGGAGACCACCGACTGCGGCACCACCCGTCGCTCGGGGGCGGGCGCCGGCGCCGTGACCGCGACGGCCTCGGCGGGTGCCACCTCGACCGCGGCGGGCTCGACGCCACCGGTGCGGAACATGTCCCGGGCCAGGGAGCGGGCGGCCTCGGAGACCACCGCGTCGGCGGCGAGCAGCGCGAGCAGGCGGGGGTCGCGGACGGCGGTCCTGGCCAGGGTGGTGGCCAGCCCGTCGAGCCGCTGGAGCTGGGCGGCGCTGCCGGTGCCGTCGGCCCTGATCCGCGCGTGCTGCTCGCGGGCGAGGAGCGCGGCGGCCTGGAACTCGGTGCGCACCGCTGGAGTCACCCGCCCGCCCGCTACGGCGCCCTCGATCCGGCGCACGGCTCTGGCCAGCACCGAGATCACGTCCTGGCTGCCCCGCACGGGCCCCTGCGTGCGGGGACCACCCCGCGTCCGTCGACCTGTTCTACCCACGTACCCCTGCTTCGCCGGGCCGCCCGGGGCGGCGCCTGTGGTCCCGGTGCCGCGGAGCAGCACCTTCTCCTGCCGGTGCGGCTCAGCCGCACCCGTCGTCCCGGTGCCGCGGAGCAGCACCCGTCGTGCCGGTGCCGCGGAGCAGCACCCGTCGTGCCGGTGGCACCGATCCGGGCCCGGGGGCCGGGGGTGTTCTCCCGTCCCGGCAGGCGGTCGGCCTCGGGACGGGGGCGCTGGTTCTCCGACCGTGCTCGCGAGACCGCCGTGGGCCGAGACGCGATCACCGCCCGCGCTACCGACAGGCCGAGGATAGCCTGCCCGGCGCCGGCTCCGCTGCTCGGCCCTCTCGCGGGCTCGGCCGGGTGTGCCCACGACCCAGGCACTCCGCGACGTCCTTGCCCTCCGGCGCGGGGTTCCGTGCGCCGGCCGTGCTCCGTGGCTGGAGCGGGTGGGGCCGTCTGGATGGGCTTCGTCGAGCGCGGTCAGCTCGAGCGGTCCGACCTGGCCTCGTCACCGATCGGCTGCAGCACGGCGAGGATCTCGCCGATCTGGTGGTCGTGCTCGAGGGGGTGCCGCATCTGCAGCTCGGGGTGCAGCCGGTAGCGGTTGCGCCGGCCCTCGCGCACCACGTCGAGGTACCCGGCCTCCACCAGGTCGGCGACGATCCGCTGTGCGGCGCGCTCGGTGATCCCGATCAGCTCGGCAAGGTTGCGGTGCCGCACCCCGACGGCTCGGCGCTGGAGACGATCCTCACCGCACCGATGGTCGTCGCGCAGTGGATCAGCTGCCAGTACTACTTCTCCACCGTCGCCCCGGACGTGTTCGGAGCGGGCACCAAGACCATCCACAACGTCCTCGGCGGGGTCGGTGTCCTCGCCGGGCACGACGGTGACCTCCAGCTCGGCCTGCCCTGGCAGTCCGTCGCCCACGGCGACCGCCTCGTCCACGAGCCGATGCGGTTGTTCACCGTGGTCCAGGCGCCGCTGTCGATGGTGCAGTCGGTCATCGACCGGAACCCGGTGCTCGCCCGGCTGTTCGGCAACGAGTGGGTCGCCCTCGCCGCACGCGAGGACGCCGAGGCGCCCTGGCAGCGGTGGACCCCCGGAGGGTGGCGCCCGTGGGCCGGCCCCGTCGACACCACCTCAGCCACACCCGCCACTGCCACCGCCGCGGGCCCCGGACCCTCCGGGGCCACCCCGCACCACGCCCCCGAGGAGACCCCGTGAACCGCGACCACCTGGCCCGGATGACCAAGATCGAGGTGGTGGTGACCGGCTCGGACGCGGCAGCGGTCCGCGACCTCTGCGCCTCCGCGGGCGCCACCGGGTTCACCAGCCTGTCCGGGGTGTCCGGTCTCGGCCACCACGGCTACCACCAGGGACGGCTGCTGTTCAACCAGCAGGCCACCCTCGAGCTGATCATCACCGTGGTCCCCGACGACCTCGCCGAGACCCTCCTCGCTGGTCTGCGCCCGCTGCTCGACTCCTCCTCGGGGGTCCTGTTCGTCACCGACACCTGGGTCAGCCGACCCGAGTACTTCACCTGACCCGCGGCCCCGAACCCGGAGGTCCCCCGTGCTCACCGACAAGCGGTGGGCTCCGCCCCCCGCACCAGTGCCGTCACCTCCGCAGGGCTGGCCTGCGTGGTGCGTGACCTCGCTCCGCCCTGGGGTGGTGCGCTGCTGGGCCTGGACTTCGGTGCAGCCCGCGGGCTGTCGACGGGATCACCACGACCTGGACGAGCGGCTGACCCCGGCCGCGCGCGAACACCTGGAGCTCCACCCCCACCTCGTGCCGCCCACGTCCCCGCACAACCACCCCGGACTGCACCTCCCGCACGCCCCAGCCGCGGTCCAGCCGGTGCCACCCCGGTAGGTCCGCAACCGCAGCACATCCGTTGCACCAGGCCCGCGGCCCCCTGCACCCGCGCTGAGCGCACCCGCACCCCGCTGGTGGCGGTGGTGGGCATCGTGCCGGGCGTGCCCGGTCCTGCGGTGCGGGCCAGACCGCCACCACGGTGTCATCCGGTCCGCGGCGCGCAACCTGCTGGCGGCGGCAGCAGGGTCGGCCAGGACGGGCCGCCGAGCTCGTGTCGTCCCGGACCTGCGCCCAGCTGAGCGGCGAACACCCGTCGGAACTCCCAGCCCAGCGCGCCCACGGCGCCGAGCGCGAGCACGCCCGAGAACCACGGGTGATCGGCGATGGTCGGCGCGCCGTGTCGGACGGCGAGCAGGACCGCGGCGAACACCGTCGCGCCGGCGCCGACCAGGACTACCCCCTCGCGTCGCCAGCCCGTCCGCTGCGAGCGCACCGCAGCCTCGACGGTGAGCCCGAACACCGCGCCCACCACGAGGTCCACCCCGTAGTGGTAGCCGAACCCGAGGGTGGCCAGCAGCGTGACGACGAGCCACACCGCACCACCGATCCGCAGCCACCGGGCCGCGGAGCGGGTGTGCAGGAACAGCACCACCGCCCACGCCGTGTGCAGGCTGGGCACGCAGTTGCGGGGCGTGACCGCGTCGAAGCGCATCGGTACGGGGTTGGTCAGCACCAGCGACCGGCCGGGCCAGGCGGTGCTGACGGCGAACGGTCCGCCCCCTGGTCCGAACGCGAAGGCCGGGCCGACGACCGGGAACAGCAGGTACACCAACGGACCCACCGCACCGACGACCACGAAGGTCAGCACCACGTTGTGCCTGACCCACCCACCGCGCAGCTGCACGACGGCCACCACCACGGCAGCGACGGGGAGCATGGCGTAGACGGCCAGGAAGGGCGCCCGCCCCACCGGACCCAGCACCTCGAACACCTGTCCCACGGCCCAGGACGGGCTGCCCAGCGCCCGGTCGGCGAGCGCGACGTACTCGTCGAGCACCTCCGGCCGAGCCTGCGCGGTGACCTCCAACCAGACGTTGCCGACCGTCGTCGCCGCGACGAAGGCCCACGCGCACGCGAGACCCCGCACTGCCTCGTACCTCACCGGCCCCCGCAGCCGGACCACCGAGCACGCCGTCAGCAGGGTCAGCGCCACGAGTGCCCCGTTGCCGAACGACGTCACCCGTCCGTGGACCAGCAGCCGCTCCAGCGCGAAGCCGAGGTCGATGACGACCGCCACGCCCACCGTCGGAACCCGCAGCCGCCGGGGTGCGAGAACCAGGGCCAGGGCGAGCGCACAGTAGAACGCCGGGGCTGCCGGCTCCTCCCGGGAGTAGGACCGCGCCAGCGCGAGGGCGGGTCCGCGCACGCCGAGCCGGGCACACACCACCTCGATGACCGCCAGGGCCACCACGGCGACGGCGACGCCCCACCACGGAGACGGCCGGCGCACCACTGGGGCAACCCGGTCCTGGAGCACGCGCCACACGGTAGCGACCGCCGTCGTCCCGCGACCAACCCTCGGGAAGCGCGACCAGACGCACCACCGTGGGGGCGTGGTGCGAACCGGTCGTCCGGACCTGACGGCCTACGGTGACGGGACCGCAGCGCCTCCCGCCCTGCGGACGGACGAGAGGACACGTCGATGAGCGTCGACCGAGGACTGCTGGCCCTGCTCGAGGCCAAGCCCGGAAAGGGCGACGAGCTCGCCGCCTTCCTGCAGCAGGGCCGTGAGCTGGCGGTCGCCGAGGAGGGCACCGTCACCTGGTACGCGTTCAAGATCAGCGACACCACCTACGGCATCTTCGACACCTTCGAGGGTGAGGACGGCCGGCAGGCGCACCTCAACGGCCAGATCCCCGCCGCCCTGGGCCAGGTCGGACCCGACCTGCTCGCCGCCGACCCCGACATCAGGACCGTCGACGTCCTCGCCGTGAAGTAGCCACCGCACCCCGCCGGGCACCGTGCGAGGCGGTGGAGCTGCGGCTTGCCGTCGGTGCCCGGGCCGGCGAGCTGCTCCCACATCGCGCAGCGTCGACACCCGGTCGGCGGAGAGGTCGGTCAGCGTCTCCAGGATCCGCCCCTTGTGGCCGGTCGGGTCGAGCACCGCGCGCCGCAGGTAGCCGACCACCGCGGGGTTCGCCGCGAGCATGCCGGCCACGGACTCGTCGCTGGCCGTGAACCTGCCCGGTCCGGTCGCGGCTGCACAGCTGGTCCGCCTCGGCGCGCGGATCACCAAGGTCGAGCCGCCCGCCGGCGACCTGCTGGCCCGAGTGACCGCGCACTATCGCTCCCTATGATCTCGGCTACCCTCGGGAGAGCATCCAGTAGGACGCCGCTCTCGAAAATTGGACGTCATGGCAACGGTTCCCCAGGTCGATGGTGGCGTGACGAAACGCAGGGCGCGACGTCGGCGCGGGTTGCGTCGACTCGCTCTGCTGCTGGTCGCGACCTCCGCGGCGGTGGCCCTGCTCGGTGCGGGCGCGGCCTGGTTCTTCCTCGACCGCTACGCCGGTAACGTCAGCCGGCTGCCCAACGTGTTCGTCGGCCTCGACCAGCGTCCGGCCGAGACCCCGGGCAGCTCGACGACATTCCTGCTCGTGGGCGCCGACACCCGGGCAAATGGGCAGACCACCGGCAGCGCGGCCGTGGCGACGGCCACGAACACCCGGTCGGACACGATCATGCTCGTCCGCCTCGCAGCCGACGGAACGCACACCCAGGTGGTCTCGATCCCGCGGGACAGCTGGGTCGAGGTTCCCGGGTACGGCAAGAACAAGATCAACGCCGCTTATGCCTTTGGTGGTCCCCGGTTGCTGGTGCAGACCGTTGAACAGCTCACGGGGGTGCGGATCGACCACGTTGCCGTCGTCGACTTCGTCGGGTTCACGGCGGTCACCGACGCTCTCGGCGGGGTCGACGTCGCGATCGCTGCACCCACCTCGCAAGGCGGCGTCAGCTTCAACGCCGGGGTCAACCACCTGGACGGTGCCCAGGCGCTGGCGTACGTCCGGGAGCGCTACGACTTGCCCGGTGGTGACTTCGATCGGGTTGCTCGCCAGCAGAACTATCTGCGGTCAGTGCTGAGCAAGGCGAAGTCGGACGGGCTTCTGACCGACCCGGGCCGGCTCGACAACTTCATGCGCACCGCGACCGCTTCGATCAGCGTTGACGACCAGCTGAGCAACGTCGACCTGGTCCGGCTGGCACTCGACCGTCGCAACGCGTCACCGTCGGACTCGTCATTCCTCACGGCACCCGTTGCCGGTACAGGGATGGAGGGTGACCAGAGCGTGGTGTACCTCGACCAGGCCGCAGACGCGCCGTTGTGGGACTACCTGCGCCAGGACACGCTGCAGGTCCACCTGGGCGAGTTCACGCTGCTGCCGACAATCCCCAGCTGAACCGTGGGTGGGCACCTGGTGGTTGGACGACGACCAGGGACGGTGGGGTCCGCGGCGGGAGTGGGCCCTCATCCCGAGGGTTGACGCCGCCAGGGCAGCGCTGCGCCCCACGTCTTCGATGCACTCGTGGGGGCCGACGACCACGAGCACGGGGTCCTGGTCCTCGCCAGGGAGAACGGCTCCTCGCTCCGCGACCGCAGAGGCTCCTCACCACGCTTCCGCTGGTGAGGGGCATTTTTCGTGGGTGGGCTGGACCAGCAGGGCCCCGCCGTGTGACCACCTCCAGCCCATCGGGGCCGTCGCCAGCTACTTCATGGCCCCCGAGACCAAGGGCCGCAACCTCGCCGACACCGCCCGACTCTGAACGGGAACCAAGCGAAACGATCGGCACGATCGGCAGCCCCGCCCCGCCTCACAGGCGAGGCGGGGCATTGCGCGAAAGGTCTCGAACCTGCGACCACCCGTGCGCAAGAAGATGCGACGGCATCCCGGACGGTTCCACCTGATGCCATCGGCGCAGGTCGGGCACCGAGAAGTTCCCATCCGCCGCCCCCGGTCCCCGCGGTGGTTGAGTCCGTGCTCGCTGCTGGTCGGAGCGGGATGATGACGGTGCCCGGTGAAGCCAGAAAGATGGCGTCTGACGGGCGGGGTGCGCCGCCGCGTCGGTGATCACTGGTGTCGACTGGTGGAGCTGGGCCAACCGTTGATGGGTGTGGCTGCGAAGGCCGGGGTATGAGAGTCGAGTCAGCACGACGGGTTTCGGTGTTGGTGGGCGGACTTGCGCTGGCGGTGGTGGTGGCCGGGTGCGGTTCGTCGGGCCCGGGTGGGCAGTCGACCGGGTCGACGGCGCCGGGTTCTTCCTCGCAGGGATCTGTGGCGACGAGCAGTCCGGACAGCACCGCCTCGGCCGGGGGTACCTCGTCCCCGGTCGAAGCGGTGGTGATCACGGTGAAGGACTTCGCCTACCAGGTGCCGACGACGGTGGCGGCGGGGGCGACGGTCATGGTCACGAACACGGACCGGGTCGCGCACACGGTGACGGCGGACACGAGTGCCAGCCTGTTCGACGTGAACATCGACGCCGGTGGCAGCGCCTCGTTCACGGCGCCGACCCAACCGGGCACGTACGAGTTCCACTGCATCTACCACGGGAACATGCACGGCACCCTGGTCGTGTCGTGAGCCGCGTCGGGGTGCTGTCCTGGTCGATCCGGTTGCTCACCGCCGCCGGGCTCGGTGTGGACGCCGTTGTCCACGTCGTCCTCGCCCCGACGCGGCCGCCCGCGGCGCCGGGTCAGTGGAGCCAGGCCGGACTGTTCTACGCGGAGGCGGCGGTGGCGGTCGTGGTTGCTGTGCTCCTGCTGGCGACCGGGGCGCGCGTGGTCCACCTGGTCGCGGTGCTCGTCGCGGCGAGCGCCGTCGTCGCGGTCCTGGTCTCCCGCTATGTCGACACCGGCCCGCTGGGGCCGATCCCAGACCTGTACGAGCCGTTCTGGTACACCAGCAAGGTCGTGGCCACGGTCGCGGAAGCGGTCGCCGCGATGACCGCTGCTGCTGGTGTGCTGCTGGGGCGCCACCACGCGGTGGCCCACCGCGGCCAGGCGGCCACCCCGTAGATCGGTCTGCACCTCACCGGGCGCGAGCTCACCGGGCCGCGTCCGGCTGGCGCCGTGTCGGGGGCTGGGGTGGTGGCCCGGGCGAACCGGGGGCTGTCGGGGAACGATGGCAGGGGTAGGCGGTGTGCGTCCGCACTCGTTGGTGGTCCAGTGAAGGAGCTCTGCGATGAAGAAGTCCTTGAGGTTGTTGGCGCCGGTGGCGGCTCTCGGTGTGATCGGTCTTCTCCCGGGGGTTGCCATCGCGCAGACGTCGGGGGCCTCCTACCAGGCTCAGCTGGACGCGTTGAACGGGTCCGGGGCCAGTGGCACCGTCACCCTGCAGCTCACCGGTGACCAGGCGACGATCACCGAGAAGGTGTCGGGTCTGGCTGCGTCGTTCATGAACGCCCCGTACCCGCACGTGCAGCACATCCACGGCGGCGGGATGGGCCAGTGCCCGACCGCGGCGGCCGACAAGAATGGTGACGGTGTGGTGAACGTGAAGGAGGGTGCCCCGTCCTACGGGGGCATCCAGACCACGCTGAGCACCTCGGGGGACACGAGCCCGACCGCGGGCACGGAGCTGAAGATCGCCCCCAGTGGCGGCAGCTTCACCTACAACCGCACGATCACCCTCGACGCGGCCACCCTGGCCTCGGTCAAGGGCGGCACGGCGGTCGTGGTCGTGCACGGGTTGGACCCGGCGAGCCTGAGCGCGCAGGCCCAGGGCGAGATGAGCGAGATCGTGCCGTCGCTGCCCCTGGCGGCGACGTCCCCGGCGGTGTGCGGGGTGCTGCAGGCCTCGCAGATGTCGACCATCCCCTCCGGGGCCGCGGACACCGGTAACGGGTCCAGTGGTGGTGTGAGCACCGAGCTGCTCGCCGTGGGTACCGGGGCGCTCGCCGTCGCCGCTGTCGGTGGTGTGGCCGTGGCCCGCCGCCGTCGCACCGAGGGCTGAGAGATTCACCCGGGTGAGCACGACCGTGGCCACCGCCCCAGCATGGTGGTGGTGGCCACGGTCGTGCTTGCCCTGGTCGGGGTGGTCCTGGTGGGGGTGGGCCTGAGCTCACCGTCGGCCCCCGCGGTGCCCCCGGCTGCTGTGCTCGCCCAGGGCCAGGCCGGGCCCACCCCCTCCACCGGTGAACCAGGGACGGTCGCCCCCCCGTCGTCCCCGGTGGCGCCACCCGCTGCGGGCCCCCCCGCGGCACCGCCGACGACGGGTCCGATCCTGGCCGCCTCGACCCCGGTGCGGCTGAGCGTGCCGACCCTCGGGGTGGAGGAGGACCTCCTCGCGCTGGGACTGAACCCCGACGGCACCGTCGCGGTGCCCCCGCTGTCGCAGGTCCGCATCCCCAGCTGGTACGACCAGTCCCCGACCCCGGGCGCCCTGGGTCCGGCAGCGATCTACGGCCACATCGACTCCGCCCAGTACGGGCGCGGGGTGTTCTACGACCTGGGCGCGATGCGCTCCGGGGACCAGATCTCCATCACCCGCGCCGACCAGACGGTGGCCGTGTTCACCGTCACCGCAGTGCGTGAGTACAAGAAGCAAGCCTTCCCCACCCTCGAGGTCTACGGCAACATCGACCACGCCGGGCTCCGGCTGATCACCTGCGGCGGACCCTTCGACGCCACCACCGGCAACTACCTCGACAACATCGTCGTCTACGCCCAGCTCACCAGCTCACACCCAGCCTGAGACAACGATCAGCAGCACGGCCCGTCGTGCTGACGTTCCACGAGGTGCGATCGTTGACTGGTCGCCGCACGCCGTACGGCAGGGTCTGGTCCGGGTTCGTGGACGCGTCGAGCGTCGACGGGCTGCGGAGCCGGGACCAGAGCCCTTCGTGCGGCGCGGGTGTCCACCGCACCGCTTGGTCACTGCTGCAGCAGGATCGAGCCTGCCGCAGCCAGCCGACGCGCGACGTGATCTGGTCGCTCAGCGGCGAGGAGGGCCCGCCCTGTCCAGTACGACGGCCGACCCAGCATCTGCCGAGCGCGCTGCTCCCGGTGGACATGGGACGAGCATGGACATCGGGGCGGTGCTCAGCCGCGGAGCGGTGGCCGGGCTGGCCGGCGGGCTGATGTTCGCGTTGGCCAACATGTGGTTCTCCGCGGCGCACGGCAAGCCTCTGGTCGCGCCGTTCCTGGCGATCTCGACGATCTTCCACGGCTCGAGCGAGCTGGTCATGGATCAACCCGACGTCATCGCCGGCCTCGTGCTGCACCTGGGACTGTCGCTGGTGTTCGGAATGGTGTTCGCCGTCGGCGTCGCAATGCTGCACCTGGGGTCACCCCCTGACCTGCTCGCCGCTGCCTCGATCCTCTACGGGTTGGTGCTGTACGTGGTGAACTTCCAGATCATCGGTCGGATCGTGTTCCCCGTGGTTCGTCAACCCCAAGGGCCCCAACCAGCTCTTCGAGCTGTGGGTCCACCCCGTTGCCTTCGGCCTGCTGCTCGTCCCGTTCTTCCTCGGGTTCCGCGCCTCGTCGCGGCCTTGACGGGTCACGGCAAACCCCCGGGTGGAAGAAATCCTCGACGTCGAGGCGGTTCACCCGGGTATGAGGTTCGTCCCGAGTGACGCGACGACCAGCGGCGGGCCGACACCCGTGGGCGCTCAGATCGACGGGCACCACCCCATGATGACGTGAGTGTTCGCGAGTCCGTCCCTCAGTGCCCTGTCGGCGTCCGGTCGACGATCCCCTGTGATCGACAGCGGTCCGGTGGGTCGGGACGCGACCACAGGCGCGACGTCATCGCGCTCGGTCGGAGTTGGGCCCGTGCCGTGGAGCCCCTTCCGCGTTGGCTCGAAGGCAGGCAGCTGGGGAGTGCGTCATCAAAGCTTCGACCCCGTTCCAGGGGACGGGCCAGCCTTTGCGCTCACGCGGCTCGGCGTCTTCGCTGCGGCTGCGTCTTGGCCGCGATCGACGCGAGTGGACGGGACGGCGACGCTGTGGTCGCGGCGAGATCTCCGGGCGACGAGGAGGCCGCCGCCGGTGAGGATGATCAGCGCGGTGACCGCGAGCACGAAAGGCCATGATCCTGGTGTGGTGCCGAAGGCACCGAGTGCCACGAAGGAGACCGTGCCAGGGACGATGCCCGCCGCGGTGCCGATGGCGTAGTCCCGCTTGCGGACCGACGTCAGTCCGGCGGCGTAGTTGATGACGGTGAACGGCAGTACCGGGACCAGCCTCACGGCAAGGACGGCAAGCATCCCCCGACGGTTCAGCACGGCCTCGACGCGGGCGATCCGTGCTCCGGTGATCCGTTCGATGGCGTCACGTCCCAGCACCCTGCTCAGGGCGAACGCCGCCGCCGCCCCGAGGAGTGCCGCGAGCAGGACCACGACGATGCCAAGCAGCAGACCGAACAGCACGCCGGAGAGCGCAGCGAACACGTTCTTGGGCGGTGGCAGCAGCGTCACCAGCGCGTAGAGGAGGACGAACAGTGCAGGGCCGGCCGGACCGGCCTCGGTGACGCGCACCCGAAGATGCTGCGCGTCCGGCAGGCCCTCGACAGCCACGAACACTCCTCCGGCGGCGAGGATCGCGACCAGGGCGAACATTCGCACCCAGGCCGCTCGACCAGAGGGGCGCGGCGGTTCGGCATCACCGGGGTGCTGGCGCGGCGAGACGGGTCCTGCCCGCGGGCGCGACCGCCTCACTGCGGGGACCGGGCGAAGGTGGGTGGCCGGTGAGCATCCACCACCTCCTCCACGTCGTGGCCCCCGATCAGGCCGTCGAGGTGGGTCACCTCGCCGCCGTCCCGAAGCAGGATCAAGGTGGGGCTGGAAAGGGTCTCGTCACCCATGGCCAACCGTCTCGTCACCAAGACCGACCAGGCATGCCTGGACGCCTGCGCCGAGCGGGGCGGGGCTATGGACCACCGGACGACCATCCGCGCCCTGGTCAGGAGTCCCAGAAGGCGCCAAGGATGGGCTCGTCGTCGGCGGCTGTGTGCGCTGATGGTCGTCCATGTCGACGTGTCCCTTCCCGTGCGGTCGCGTACCCGGCCCCCGGGCCGGGGCGCCGCCGTCTACGGTGCCGCCGAGGTGGGGCCACAGCCACAGCCGCAGGCGCCGGTCTGGATGGTCTCGAGTTCGCCGTCACTGTCCTCGACCGACGGAAGATCCAACGGGAGGCAGCCGCAGGATCCCAGGTGCCGGCATCCACAGCCGGGATTGCCGCTGAGCCGTTGGTGTACCCGCTGCAGCTGACTGGTGAACTCCTGCAGCTCGGTGATGTGCTGCCGGGTGGTGACGAGCTTGTGGCCCACCAGGTGGCGGAGCCGGTCTCGGGTGGGCACCGGGTCGTCGCTGTCCACCGCGGCGAGCAGCTCGCCGACCTCGGCCAAGCTCAGGCCGAGGCGCTGCGCGTGACGGATGAACCGCACCCGGGCGATCTGCTCAGGATCGTAGAGCCGGTAGCCGACCGCCGTCCGCCCAGCAGGTATGACCAGGCCCTCGGCTTCATAGAAGCGCAGCGCGGACGTGGCCACGTCCGCGGCCCGAGCGACCTCGCCGATGGTCAGGAGAGCGCCCACGGGCGTGGTCAGATCAGGTTCCGGCTCGGCAGGTGCAGCCCCGATCACGGGCGACACCGCCGTCACACCCGCACGAGACACGCTGGCGCTGCCCCCCGTGGGTGCCGGGTCGCCGGGGACACAGCACCCGCAGTCGCACCCCTGGTGCTGCTCGGTAGCCGAACGGGTCATCGAGGTCCTTCCTTCCAGCCGGCTTCCTGGTCATCGCCGGCACCTCCGAGTCCCCTCGGTGGCCGTCGACCAGGCGCGTCACCAGGTGGGGATACAGCTCGTCGAGTTCCGCGGGGTGGCGATCGGCCAGCGCGCACACGTCGACGAGTGCCCCACGCAGCGCTTCGGCGACGAGCACCGTCCGGGCGAGCTCACCCTTCCTCGGCCAGGTCGAGGTAGCGCACGTCCACCGGCCGGGCCGGTAGACAGCCGCGAGCGCGCATGCAGCAGCTCGCACATGGCGGTCCACCACACCCCTGCCCGGTCAGCCGCAGCCGCAGCCGCAGCCGGCACGGGCGGCCTGGCCGTTGCCCGCCTGCTCGGCGCTGGCCTCGGCCGGAACGGCGCCGGCATCGACTGGGGTGCAGCAGACGCAGCCGCAGTCGCAGCCGCCGGCGCCGGCGGCTGGGGCCTGTTCGGTGCTTGGCGTGACGCTCATGATCTCCTCCTCGGATCGACAACAACAACAACACCACCATGGACCTTCAACACGGGTTGAAGGTCAAGCGGAAGGCAGGCGGGCGTGCGGGCCGTCGACGTGGCGAAACTGCCGCGCACGCTACCGTCGGAACGTGCTCGTGCTTCTGGACCTCGACGGGACCCTGACCGATCCCTACGACGGCATCACGAGGTGCGTCAGCTACGCCCTCGAGGGTCTGGGGCTGCCGCGGTTGGGGCCGCGGGAGCTCCGATCGTTCATCGGGCCACCGCTCCAGGACCAGTTCGCCTCGCTCGGGCTGGACGAGAGCGAGGTGGGACGGGCCGTCGCGCTCTACCGTGAACGATTCCGGGACGTCGGCCAGTTCGAGAACCGCGTGTACGACGGCATCCCCGAGGCGCTGGACGCGCTGGCCGCCGTCCCTCTGCGCCTGGCCGTGGCGACGTCGAAGCCGACACTGTTCGCCCAACAGATCGTGGAGCACTTCGGTCTGGACGTGCACCTGGACCTCGTGGCTGGTGCCACCCTCGACGGCAGCCGGCGCACGAAGGCCGACGTCATCCAGCTCGCGCTCACGACACTGGCCGCAGCGCCGGGCGACGCGGTGATGGTCGGGGACCGCGAGCAGGACGTCGTTGGTGCTCGCACCGTGGGTCTGTCGAGCATCGGAGTCACCTGGGGCTACGCGGAAGGGGGCAAGCTCGAGACCGCAGGCGCCGACCAGCTCGCAGCGACGCCGCAGGAGCTGGTCGATGCACTCGTGGACCGTCACGGTCGGCTCACCGGCCACACGTGGTCGGCTTCGGCTCGGCGACCGGTCAGCGATCCGCTATCGGAGTAGTTCCCGGGCTTCCGAGGGGTTGTGGGCTTATCAGTCCCCGAGGGCGAGGATCCCCTCGGTCGCTGCCACGCAGATCTCGTCGAACTCCCGTGGGACGTCGCCACCGATGAGGGGTCGGACGAGCCCGTAGGGGCACTGTCGGGTGCCGACCAGTGCGAGGCGGTACCGCTGGTCGGTGAGCCGTACGTAGCGACGGGCGGTGACGCGACGCAACCCGGCGTCGACGTCGTCGTTGATCGTGGCCAGCTCGGCCCGCTGCTCGACCGGGACCTTCTGCAGCAGGTCGGGCAGCCGGTACAGGGTCATCGCTTTGGCTTCACCCGGGTTCTCGCGACAGAACTGGGGGATGTGCCGCGCCATGGCCGCCATCGAGGCCACAGGGTCCTCGATCTCGGCGGCCACGACGAGGCCCTCGTGGAAGCGGCGGATCGACCGGGCCCAGAGCGATCCGAACAGCGCATCGCGGGAGGGGAAGCGGTGGTAGATCGATCCCACTGGCGCGCCGACCCGCTTCGCCACGTGGGTAATCGTGGTGTCCCGCCAGTGCACGACGGTTGCGTCGCGAGCGGCGTCGAGGATCTGATCGGCAGTGTACTTGGCGGGTCTTGCCACCGTCGAAGGCTAGAGCTAGTTTACGAACGTGGCAACTAGAACAAGTACTCTAGAACCGGCCCGGTGGGCTGTTCTGGTGGCGTGGGGCACCTTCGTGGTGACCGTGCCATCCGCCGTCTGGCGGGTGCTCATGATCGTGGGGCTGATGCCCGGCACGACGGATCTACGGCAGTTCGAGCTCGCCGGGGACGCGGCGTTCGCGTACGGCTACGTCGTGACGTTGAGCGTCGTCCAGCTCACCGCGGGGTTTCTCACCGTGGGCCTCGTCCGCCCGTGGGGGGAACGCCTGCTCGGACGACGGGTACCCCTCGCGCCGGTCCTCGTTGTGGCGACGCTGGGAGGGCTGGCCGTGGTCTGGCTCTTCGACATCTCGATGGTGGGGGCCCTGCTCAGCGGTCAGCGCCCAGACGCTGGACTGGTGTCGGGGCTGCCGCTGGCGGTGATGGTCACCTGCTACGCACCCATCCTGTTGTGGGGGCCTCTTGAGCTTGCTGCCACTGCCGGCTACGGGCTGCGGCGGCGCCCACGCCGAAGGCCTCCCCATCACCACCAAGAGGTTCTGCCCACGGGCGGCAAGCAACCGTCGCCGCATACTGCGAACCCGTCCGCACGTTCGCGCGCCACCCCCGCGGTGGTCGGAACCAGCGAGCACCAGATCGCCAGCCGGAAGCCAGGGCGGCAGGAGTCGATGTAGAGCAGGCGGGGCCGTCAGACCAACGTGTTCCAGCTGGGGATCCCCTGCGGTACGGCGAGCCGTGACGGCTCGGCGGTCCTCTACAACGCGCAGGGCCGGTGGGTCGGCTGTCGTGCTCCTGCGGGGTCTCCGTTCGGGCCTCCCCGGCGGGTATCGGTGGTCGTCACGGGCTGGTGGTGCCCGCGATCGGGGTCACCGGGTGGTTGTCGTCGGTGACGGCGCGGCGACGGCCCCGGCGCTTCGCCGTGTACAGAAGGGCGTCGGCCCGGTCCACGGCGTCGGCCACGCTCTCCCCGGCCCGCATGGTGGTGTACCCGGCGGAGAAGCTCTGCCCGTCCGGTACCAGCTGGGCCAGCAGGTTCAAGACCCTGGCGGCGTCAGTGGGTGCGCACCGGGGCAGTGCGAGGGCGAACTCCTCACCACCCCAGCGGGCCAGGACGTCGTCGCCACGCAGCACCGCCTGCGCCCGGGCCCCGAGCTCCCGCAGCAACTCGTCCCCGGCCCGGTGCCCGTAAACGTCGTTGTAAACCTTGAAATGGTCGACGTCGAGCATCGCGATCGTCATCGGCGCCGTCAACTCCCGCCCGTTCAGCAGTGCGCGCATCTCTGCGCGCCAGCCCCGCCGGTTCCACAACCCGGTCAACGCATCGGTGCCGGCCTCGACCCGCAACGTGTCCTCGAGGCGGCGACGGTCAGTGATGTCGTGGACGGTGGCCATCGTCCACCGCCGACCTCCAGCACCAGCCACGTAGGTCATCGACGCCCACGCCCACCGCACGGTGCCATCCGGGCGCACGTAACGCTTCTCCAGCTGCGCCGCCGCCTGCCCCACCTGCACCGCGGACATCATCGCCTCCACCCCTGCGTGCTGGAGGAGGTCCTCAGGATGAGTGAACTCCCGCGAGGACCGGCCCACCAGGTCAGGGACGCTGCGCCCCACGAGCGTGCAGTACGCCGGGTTGGCCTCCACCAGCAAACCATCCTCGTCGGCCAGTGCCATCCCCACCGCGCAGGCCTCGAACATCGACCGGAACCACGGCTCACCCACCGGACCCACAGCCCTCGCAGCGCGAGCACCACCCACCGCCGTCAACGGACGCCTCCTCACTCCGACCGAGCCCCACGATCCGCCGCCACCACTTCGCACCCCAGCCCCCCGGTGACCGGGACGGTGGCGCCGCCTCATTGAGGCGGTGACCAACCAAGGACAACACGGGGCCAAGGGGACCGACAAGCAAGCACGGCGGCGCGTCACGACAGGCACAGACACCACCGACGACACCGACGCCAGTTCGGGATCCCTTCGGAACGGAGACGCGGCAATAGCTGAGGGGCGGAGACGTCGCGGCGGGGTCCCGGGGTCGGGCCGTGCGGACGTGGCCGTGGGTGCTCGCCCCCTGATCACGACAGCGCTGACCCGGTCGCCTCAGAGACGTAGGGCAGCCAGGATTGGTCGGGTGACCGAACACCCCGACCCGTGGCCCCTGCGGCACCTCGTGCTGCGCACCCCTCGGCTCGAGCTCCGACCCGACGACGACGCCGGCGTGGTCGAGCTCGTCGACCTCGCTCACGACGGCATTCACGATCCTTCGTGGACCCCGTTCCTCCACCCGTGGACCGACGCCCCCGCCGCCGAGCTCGGGCCCAACACGCTGCGGTACTTCTGGTCGCAGCGGGCGGCGCTCACCCCCGAGCGGTGGAGCGTGAACTTCCTCATCCGTGTCGACGGCCGGGTGGTGGGGACGCAGGAACTCGCCGGCAGGAACTTCGCCACCACCGGTGAGGTCGTCTCCGGATCGTGGCTCGGGCGGGCGCACCAGGGTCAGGGACTGGGCACAGAGATGCGGGCGGCGGTACTCCTGCTGGCCTTCGACCACCTCGGCGCCCGGACTGCGCGCTCGGAGGCGTTCGTGGACAACCCCGCGTCGCTGCGGGTCAGCAGGAAGCTTGGCTACGCCGCAGACGGCACAAACACCCAGCTCCGCCGGGGAAAAGCCGTTGTCGAGCAGCGGGTTCTGCTCACCCCGACCTCGTTCGTACGGCCGACCTGGCAGATGCAGGTCGACGGGCTCGACAGCTGCCGCCACCAGCTCGGGGTGTGAGGGACTCTCCCACCGCGGAGCAGGTCGGCGCGCGGGACTAGCCGGAGTACGCGGCGTCGGTGAACCGGCCGTCGATGAGGACGGGGACCACCGTGCTGGTGTTGACCTCGGCGGCGATGGTGACCTCGTGGGTGTATCCCTGCTGGTCGAGCTCGCGGCCGCTGGCGCACGCGAGCAGTGCCTCACGCTCACGGCCCCGCACCGCGTCGTACGCCGCCCGCGCCGCGTGACACGGTGCACCTGGGGTGGCGAGGTGGTGGGCGATCGTGGCGCCGTTCGGCGAGGGGAGCACGAGGCGCCGGGGCGGTCGCCCCACCCGCAGCGTCGCCGGCGACAGGCTGACCCGCCCAACACCGGACTGCGAGCGGCCGACGGCGAGGACAGCGTCGTTCTCGCGCGCGAACTGCTCAGCTGTTCCGTCGTCCCAGCGGTACGGGTAGACGACCGCGCCCACGTCCAGGGCGACGGTCAGGGTGGTGGTGAACGACAGCACGTCCACCACCACCGTGGTGGTGACGTCGACGCCCACGGCACGGGCACCGTCAAGGCCCCAGTCCAGGCGCACCCGGTAACCGGACTGCCCGTGAGGTGGCTGCACAAGCCGAGTCTGTCCCACGCGCAGGTGACCGACCCCCGACCGGACGGCCAGCGGTCCGGCGAGACACGGTGGTCGGGGAGCTCGCAGCGCGGCCCGTTCGATGGTTGCTCGGTGGGCGGCCCAGTCGGCATCGTCCTGCTCGGATGACGGTGTGGGATCGGAGTCGAGTGCTCCATCGAGCTGCTCACGCAGGATGTCGGCGTGGCCCAGGTGTCTGTTCGTCTCGGTCACCACGGGGACCAGGACGTTGAGCAGCATCACCTCCGGTCGGGGCCACCAGGGGACGTAGCCGGGTGCGTCGATCGGGAGCGCGTCGATGGTGGCGTCGGCGTGCTCGTACGCGCGGCGGTAGCCGTCGACGATGCTGACCCGCGACTCTTCCTCGGTGACCCACAGGTAGTCACGGTTGCGGTAGCCGGCGTCGTCGAAGGTGGGGAGGGGGTGAGGGAACGGGCGGTCGAAGATCGCCCCGAAGTACCGCGCCTCCGACAGCGTGAGGTGCTTGATCAGGCCAAGCAGGTTGGTCCCGGTCCGAGTCAGAGGCCGACGGACGTCGTACTCGCTCAGCCCGTCGAGCTTGCCCACCACCGTCGCCCGCCCCCACCGCAGCTCCTCGTGGAGGTACTCCTTCGCGAACTCCTCGATCACCAGGTGAGACTGACACACAGCATCCGGAGCGAGAGCGCTCGTCCCGGATCCCGATCGTCGAGTGGGACGCCTTCAGGCACGGTCGGGGGCCACCGTCGGCTGCCCTACCGCAGTAGTACTGCGGTAGTATTTGGCATGAAGATCAGCGTCAGCCTGCCGGACGAGGACGTGGCCGTCCTCGACGATTTTGTTCGCACCTCCGGCCTCTCCTCGAGATCGGCCGCGGTGCATCACGCTGTGAGCATGCTGCGCCTTCCAGGGCTGGAGCAGGACTACGAGGCCGCCTGGAACGAGTGGGAAGCATCGAGCGACCACGCGGCGTGGAGTGTGACCACTGCTGACGGGTTGAACGATGTTGCGCGGTGAGATCCGGCCCGTCGACCTCGACCCTGCCCGTGTTAACGAGGCCAACAATCGGCGTCCGGCAGTGGTGGTCAGCAACGAGGGGGCGAACTGCGACGCGGCTCGGACGCGGAGCGGTGACCGTCGTACCGGTCACCAGCAACACTGACAGGATCTTCCCGTTCCAAGCTCTGCTGACCGCGGCTGCGACCGGGTTGCGCCAAGACTCGAAGGCTCAGGCCGAGCAGGTCCGCTCGATCGCCGTCGAGCGTGTTGGCGCGGTCCTGGGACAGGTCCCTGCAGATGTCATGGCGAAGCTCGATGACGCATTGCGCCTCCACCTACAGCTGTAGCCGCACCACCGTCCCGCGGCAGGAACGGTCCTCGGTGCGACGACCTGGAGCCCACGCTGCGCGTGCGCTTCGACACGGTGTGTGACATCTTCGGCCTGAACGGCGCTACCGTAGCCCTTCGTGCCGACGCGGTTCGCTGACCTACCCGGCAGGATCTGGGCGCGCACCCGACTGCGGTAAACCGAGGGCCTCAGGCCGCCTCAGGCAACCCTGGGAGCAGGGGTTTACCCACGACGCAATCCGTAGACAGGGAGCACGTGACCGCCGAGAGTGAGTTGGTCGCCGACACCGGGTCCAGCCCGGTTTCGTGGCGGCGTGAGCTGGTCGTGACGGCCGTCTCTCTTGTGGTGACCTGCATCATCGCCGGATCCGTTGGTGTCGCCATGACCACCGAGCTGGTGCACCGCCTGAGCAGGGGTGAGGTGTGGGGTTCGCTGACGGCGGCGATATTCGACATGGCGGTCGCGGTGCTGATCTACGGAAACGTGGTGTACCAGCTGGCCCGGTGGGGCAACTACCGGCGCATCGGCAGGGCCCAGGACCCCGACCCGGAGTGTCTCGATGCCCTGTTCGCCCCCGGCTCCGACCCGGGGTTGCTGACCGTGCTCATTCCCTCCTACCGGGAGGACGTGGCGGTCGTCCGCGGAACGGTCCTCTCCGCCGCCTTGCAGGAGTACCCCGATCGTAGGGTCGTCATCCTGGTCGATGACCCGCCCCTGCCGGAGACACCCGAGCAGGCAGCCGGTCTCGCCGCGGTGCGGGCGTTGCCCGCGCAGATCCACGACCTGCTGGCCGGGCCCGCCCGGGAGCTTGCGGCTGAGGCAAGCTCCTTCCTCGCGCGCCGAGGCGCCCACCCCCACATGTCGCAGGAGATCGGGGCCGCGGAGGCCGCGCACGTCGCGGACCTGTACGAGGGTGTTGCCCGGTGGCTCGAAGCCCAAGCGGCGCGGGAAGATGATCACGACCACACCAGCCGCCTGCTCACCGCGTTGACCTTCACCGCCCGGGCCGCAGCCTGTCGGCACCGGGCGCAGCGCACCGCTGCACGCCACCGCGACGACACCCTGACGTCGGAGCATCTTCACCGGGAGTACCACCGCCTGGCCACCATGTTCACCGTGGAGGTGTCCACGTTTGAACGTAAGCAGTTCGTGAACCTCTCCCACGAGCCGAACAAGGCGATGAACCTCAACGCCTACATCGCCCTGCTCGGCCGGGATTGGCGGACAGCGCACCACCCGGACGGGACCCACCTGCAGGCGGTGGCGGGGCCCACCCCGCAGCAGGAGGTCCCGGCCGGGGCCGTGCTGTGCGTCCCGGCCAGCCCCTGGCTGTTGACCGTCGACGCCGACAGCATGCTCGTGCACGACTACGCACTGCGCCTGGTCGAGCAGATGACCCGCCCCGAGCACACCCGCACCGCAGTCATGCAAACCCCGTACTCGGCCATCCCCGGGGCACCTGCCCCGCTGGAACGCACCGCCGGCGCCACCACCGACATCATGCACCTCGTGCACCAGGGCTCCACCCACTTTCGGGCCACCTACTGGGTCGGTGCGAATGCGTTGCTGCGGACCTCCGCGCTCGCTGACATCGCCGCTGTCATCGTCGAACGCGGTCACCTCGTCACCCGGTACATCCAAGATCGGACGGTCATCGAGGACACCGAGTCCACCGTCGACCTCGTCGACGCCGGTTGGGGACTGCACAACTACCCGGCCCGGCTGGCCTACAGCGCCACCCCCGCCGACTACGGATCACTGCTCATCCAGCGCCGACGCTGGGCCAACGGTGGTCTCATCATCCTGCCGAAGCTGCTGCGGTCCTACCTGCGGACCGGCCTGCGTGGCCGACTCGGTGAGGCGACCATGAGGGTGCACTACCTCGTCAGCATCGCTACCGTGAACATCGCGCTGCTGGTGCTGTTGATGGTTCCCTTCACCGAGTCCGTCCCCGGGGTGCTGCTGGTCGCCACCTCCCTGCCCTACTTCGCTCTCTACACCCGAGACCTCCGCCTGGTCGGCCGCCGTCGCCGCGACCTGCTCGAGATCTACGCCCTGAACCTGCTGATGCTGCCAGTCAACCTCGGTGGTGTCGTCAAGTCGGTGCACCAAGCCATCACCGGTGAACGCATACCCTTCGGCCGGACCCCCAAAGTCAGTGACCGCACCGCCGCCCCCGCCCTCTACGTCGCACTCACCCTGCTGCTGATCACCGCGTGGTCTGCGGGTGCCGGCATCGACGCGACCAGCGGCCGGCTCACCCACGCTGTGCTGGGCGGTCTCAACGCGGTCATCCTCGCCCTCGCCGTCACCCGCTACATGGGATGGCGCAACGCCGCCGCCGACCTGACCGCCCCAGCCCGCAACCGCCTCCGCACCCGCCCCGCCACCGCGAACAACGCGAAGGTCGAAGCCACCCCCGGCGCCCACTCACCACGAACCCAGCTGCACCCGGCCCCCACCGCCGCATCGACCGGATACACCCCCACCACGGCCGCCCGCACCCACCCGACCCACACCAAGCATCCCCTGCCGAGGGTCGTCCACGCCCGGTGGGACCAACACCGCACCAACACCCGCCCCAGTTCGACCGCTCCCACCGCGGGCAAACACCATCTCGCACACCGCGACCACCAACGTCTCGGCTGACGTCGCCGCCCCGGGCCACTCCGCTGGGGAAGAACCCCGAGAACTTCGCCGACCGGCAGCAGACCACGTTGGCGTGGGGCGGAATTCAACCATGGGCTGTATCGGGCATACCCGGTCGGGGATCCCGTCGCCGCATGACGAACGGGATCCGGCGACCGCGCCAGCAGTTCGGGCCTCGAGCCGATGCCTCCCGGACGGGTGGTCCACACGGAACGCCGATGAGGGCGATGGCGTCCCCGCTCGCCGTGCTCACCTCAGTTGGGGCTTGTCGTCGCCTCGGCGGCCACCGCCACATCCTGGTCGCGATCTGCGGCGTGGCCTTTCCGATCACCTGGATGGCCTGGTACGCGATCGACACGCGAGCAACGACGAGATCCGCTGCTCAAGCTCCTCAGCACACACCGGCCGCACCGGTGTCGTCGTAGACCGCTGCCGGTTCGCCGAAGCATCGGACACCAGTGTCGGGGCCGCCCGATAGCTGATCGGCGTGCAGGGAGCAGCAGACACCCGTCAGCCGAAGCGGTGGAGCACGGCCTTCTCGAGGAGTCCGAGCAGTCCGTCGGTGAGCTTGCCGAGCACGGCGAGCAGGATGATGGCGAGGATGAGGATGTCGGTGCGGCCGGTGCTCTGGCTGTTGATGAGCAGGAAGCCGAGGCCGATCGAGGAGGCGATGAGCTCGGCGGCGACGAGGAACAACCAGCCCTGGGCGAGGCCGAGACGGAGCCCCGACAGGGTCGCCGGGGCGATGGCGGGCAGCTGTACCTGCAGGAACAGGGGGATGCCGCGGCGGCCGTAGGCGCGGCCGACCTCGACGAGGTGGCGGTCGACGTGGTCCAGGGCGGCGGAGACAGTGGTGTACACGGGGAAGAACGCGCCGATCGCGACCAGCGTGATCTTGGGGGTCTCCCCGATGCCCAGCCAGAGCAGGAGCAGGGGGACCCACGCCAGGGAGGGCACGGCCCGCAGGGCGGCGATGGTGGGTCCGAGAGCGCTGCGGACCGGTCGGGAGAGGCCGACGAGCCCGCCGAGGAGCAAGCCGCTGCCGGCGCCGACGGCGACGCCGAGGAGCACCCGCTGGGTGCTGATGGCGATGTTGTGCCAGAGCTCGCCGCGGTCGAGGAGCTCGCGCAGCGCCCCGAGCACCGCACCGGGGGTGGGCAGCTGGCTGGCGGAGAACAGGCCAGAGGTGGCGAGGAGCTGCCAGCCGAGGAGGAGCAGGACCGGGACGAGGAGCCCGAGAAGTCCGCGCATCAGCACTCCCCGGCCGGGACGGGTGCTGCGTCGGGGCGGTGCGGACACGGCAATCGGTGGGGAGTCGATGTCCTGGGTCAGGGTCATCTCAACGCCCGGTGGAGGGGGTGCCGGCGGCCTTCTGGGCGAAGGTCGGGTCGAACAGGGTGTCGAGCGCCGTGGTGGCGTCGGACGCGCTGCGGACGAGTCCGCCCTGGACGAGCAGCGGGAGGATGTGGGTGAGGACGGTCTTCTGGGTGTCCCCGGGCACCGGGTCGATGTCCAGCGTGGTGCGGGTCTGCAGCTGCTGGCGGGCGACCTGTGGGGCGATCTGCGCGGCGGCGGAGAGGATGTCGACCGTGCGGTCGGGGTTCTGGGCGATCCAGGTTCGTGCGCGCTCGTAGGTGTCGACCACGGTCTGGGCCGTCGCCGGCTGCGCGGCCAGGAAGGACTCGTTGGCGTTGAGCACGCCGAAGGAGTTGAAGGCGAGGTTGCGGTAGATGAGCTTGGAGCCGGCCTGCAGCTCGGTCTGGGCCATGAAGGGGTCGAGTCCGGCCCACGCGTCGACGTCACCGCGCTCGAGGGCGGTCTTGCCGTCGGAGTGCTGCAGGTTGACGATCTCGACGTCGGAGGCGGTGAGCCCGGCGGTGGCGAGGGTCTGCAGCAGGAAGAAGTAGGGGTCGGTGCCCTGGGTCGCGGCGATCTTCTTGCCGCGCAGCTGGGAGACGTCGGTCACGGCGGAGGTCGCGGTGACCACGATCGCGGACCACTCGGGTTGGCTGAACACGTCGACGACCTTCTGGGGGGACCCGTTGGCCCGGGCCAGCAGGGCGGGGGTGCCGGCGGTGGACGCGAGGTCGACGGCCCCGGCGCGGAGGTTCTCGTTGGCCTTGTTGCTGCCGTTCGAGAGCACCCAGGTGACCTTGGTGCCGGGCAGTGCCTGCTCGAGCCACCCCTGGTCCTTGATGACGAGGCTCTCGGGGTTGTAGTAGGCGTAGTCCAGGTGGAGCTCGGCCGTCCCCGAGGGGGCGGTGCCGGTGGCGACGGCTCCGGTGGAGCTCTCCCCGGAGACGCACCCGGCGAGCAGGGCGAGAGCGGCGGCGAGGACGCCGGTGCGAAGCAGCAGCGAGCGGGACGGGGGGCGGTTCACGGGGGTTCTCCTCGGGGAGTGCGGACGGGGGACGAACGGCAGGGCGGCGTGCGGCGTGCGGGGGGTCATCGAACCGGGGTGTGGCGGGGGACGCCGAGCTGGTCGAGCAGGACCACCCGTAGCCGGGCGAGGTCGGGGTCGGCCCGGTCGCGCGGGCGGGCCCCCGGCACGTCGAGGGTGGTGCGCACCGCGACCCCCGCCCCCTCCTCGGCCCCGGGCGCAGCGCCGAGGACGACGATGCGGTCGGCGAGCTGGAGCGCCTCGTCCACGTCGTGGGTGACGAGCAGGACGGTGGTGCCCGAGGTGCGCTGCAGCTCGTCGACCAGGTCCTGCATGCGCAGCCGGGTCAGGGCGTCGAGGGCGGCGAACGGCTCGTCCAGCAGGAGCACACCGGGTCCCCGGACCAGGGCTCGGGCCAGGGCCGTCCGTTGGGCCATGCCGCCGGAGACCTCGCGCGGCCGGTGCCCGGCGGAACCGCTCAGCCCGACGGCGTCGAGCCAGTGCGCGACAGCGGCCCGGCCCTCGGCCCGGCTCGTCCCGTCGGGCAGTCCGAAGGCCACGTTCGCCGCGAGGGTCCGCCACGGGAGCAGCCGCGGCTCCTGGAACACCACGGCCGCCCGCTGCTCGATCCCCCGCACGGGGCGCTGCCCGACGCGGACCTCGCCGGCGGTGGGCGCGTCCAGCCCGGCCACCAGGCGCAGCAGGGTCGACTTGCCGGATCCGGACGCCCCCAGCAGGGCCACCACCTCCCCGGCCCGAACCTCGAGGTCGACGTCGGCGAGGACGACCCGGGCACCAGGACCATGGCCGAAGGTGCGGCCGACACCGGAGAGGACGACACCGTGGGCGGTGCTCACGAGGGGGTTCCCGGGCAGCAGGAGACGAGCGGGGTCACGGGTTCTCCGGTCGGACGGGCCCGCGCACGGGCGCGGACGGGCGGGAGGGAGACGGCACGGGGCCGCGGGGCGCTACCGGCGACGGGCCGGGCGCGGTCAGGGAGAGAGGGTGGGGCGCGTCGAGGTCAGAGCGACGTGGGACCGGGACAGTCCACGTCGGCGACGGCGAGCACGTGCACGGCCAGGAGCACGAGCTCGTGCGGTGGGTGCAGCGCGTCCGGTGACGCAGCCAGCTTCTCGTCCACGTGGTTCTCCTCCGCCGTGGGCCGGACCCGGCCCGTGCTTGCTCCGGACGAATGCCGGAGCCTGGTCGTCACCCGGAGCACCCCGCCACGGAAGGAGGGTTGCCGGCCAGCGAGCCGGGGCTAGACGCTGGCGCTCATGACCGAGGCTGATCTTGGGGAGGTCTTCCGACCCTGTCAAACACAGCCGTCCCGATGTGACCAGGGTCACCGGCGATGGAGGGCGTCGGACAGAGGGCCGCGCTGGGGCCCAGGAACGGCGACGTCGGGTGCGCGAGCTCGACGAGCTTCTCGGCGTTCCCGCCGAGGTTTCCACCCGGGTTCTTCTGAGTGCTGAGGAGGTCACCACATGGCACGACTCATCTCGCTGGAGCAGGCCGAGGCTGTTGTCCGGGCGTGCACGGCGGAGGCGGACCGCATCGGGCAGCCGATGAACATCGCGGTGGTCGACGACGGCGCGAACCTGGTGACGTTCAGCTCGATGGACGGCACGAAGGACCTTGCCCCCTCGTCCAGCCGGGCCAGACCCCGTTCGGCATCGAGTCCACCTCGGGCGGGCGGCTGGTCGTCCTCGGCGGCGGCGTCCTGCTGCGGGACGCCGCCGGTGCGGTGGCCGGTGGGGTCGGGGTCCGCGCCGGCAGTGTCGAGCAGGACCACCAGGTCGCCGACGCCGGACGGGCGGTGTTCGCGCCGTAGCCGGGACCGGCGGGGCCGAACCCCGCTGGCCGCACCACGCGACGGTGGTCACCGCACGGGACACCACCGTTCTGCAGCCCGATCCTCGACCGGGACGCCGCGTCGCGGGGCTGCCAGGCCCGCTGAAGCATCCCGGCAGCGTCGACTGTTGGGTCCGGTCAGCTAGCCTCGGCTCCGTCAGTGGGACCTTCGTGGAGGGTCGAGCAGGCGGCCTGGAGGTCGTAGATGTCAATCACAGGACCGCGCGGTGACTCTGGCTCGACGAGCTCGGCTGGTGGCTCTTCGCGTCGTCAGCGGGCCGAGCCAGGTCTTGCTGATGGGGCTGTTCAGGCGGGGTTGTGGGGGCTCGTCTTCGTGATGCTCCGAGTATTTGCTGTGTCCGGCTACCGCTGGGACACGGCGTTCGTCGTCAGCACGACCCTGACTGTGACGAACGGTCTCACCATGCTCCTGGGATCGCTGCTCGCCGAGCACCTCCTGACGGCGGCGCTCGTCGGGTGCTTGATGCCGCTGCTGGTCGCGGACTACCTGTGGGGGGACGGCAGGCGGCGCACGTCCGTGCTGCTGGTTGCCGCGCTCGCCCTGGCCACGTCCCTCGCGGTCGTGCTGAGCTTCGGCCTGTGGTGGTTGCCCCTGGCCGCGGTGGCGGTGTTCGGGGTGCTGGCCATGGTCCGCCGGACCCCACCGCAGTCGTTCTTGCGCCGACTGCTGGTTGCGCTGTTGGCGCGGGTCTCGGTGGTCGCCGGGGTGGGTGTGCTGCTCATCGCGGCCTTCGGCCAAACCCCCTGGGTCCCCCTGGAGAGGATCCAGACCACCAGCGGCACGGTGGACGGGTACGTGCTCAGCGTGGACCCGGGATACTTGAACGTGCTCACCACGGACCACCGTGTGGAGATCCTGATCAGCGCAGACGTCGTCTCACGGTCCTGAGCCTTTCCTCCCGGGTCCTTGGTCGAGAGGACGGCTGCCCCGCAGCGTGGTCCCGGCGCAGCATGTCGTGCCTACCCGACGCCGTTGAGAGCGTCCACCACCGCGACCACGTCACCCTGGCTGTAGTAGTTCACGGCCACGAAGTTCGGGATCATCCCGCGCTCGCGCCGACACGTCTCCAGCCGCGGGTACAGGCTGCTGTAAGCGTTGACGCGGCCGGCGTCGGTGATGGTGTTCTCGAAGCTGTTCAACCAGTTGTTCACCAGCAGCAGCTGGCTCCGATCGGTGCCACGGTTGCGGGCACAGCCCAGCTGCTCCGGGGTCGCCGCGTCGTAGTTCGTGTCCTGGACCTGGTCGAAGCCCTGCAGCAGCCACGGGTGAGCCGCGCCCCCGCCCTCGTTCTCCATGAGCACCACCAGGCGCCGGTCGGTCTGGATCATCTGGCCCAGCGTGGGCCACGGCTGCCCGACCTGGTGGGTCGCGACCATCGGCAGCAGCCCCGCCTGCCCGAACACCGCGGCCGTGTCGTCGGGGGACACGTAGTCCTCGACGAAGATCGTGACCACCTCGCGGGGGTGCGCCAGCATCCAGTCGTGCACCTGCGCCATCGCCGTCTCCCACCGGGTGGCGCCGATGTCGCAGACCGCGTGGCACAGGTAGGGCTCGACGGGCCCGACGGGGGTCCCGGCGATAGCGCTGCGCAGCCGCAGGGCGCTCTGCACGGTGCCTGCACCGAGCTCGTCGCTCGCCCGGGCCAGGGCCCGGACGTCGGAGGCGTTGGTGACCTGGCCCGGGGTCGTGGTCGCCTGGCCGTACCAGCTGTCGACGAGCAGGACGCGGATGCCGGCGTCCAGCTGGGCGACCAGCCCGTTCGGCTGCTCGGCCAGGAACCATCCCGGCTCGTCCGCGGCGGACATCGCGTTGTGCGTCCCGGCGTAGGCGACCTCGTCGTAGCGGCGGTCGCACAGCTGCGCGAACCCGTTGCACGCGGTGCCCCCGGCCGCCTCGGCGAGGGCCGGCAGTTCGCGGGAGGACGGCACCGCGAGGACGAGCACCAGCGACACCACGACCAGCAGCGGCAGCGCGGTCAGCACCCGCGCGGTCTCGGAGGGTCGACCGCGCGGGTGCCGGGTGCGCTCCGTCCGGCGGCGCTGCTCGAGACGGAGCACCACCCGTGCCCCCTCCCCCAGCCCGAGCAGCAGCACGGCCAGCCCGGCGAGGACGGCGAGGGCCTGGACGGCCAGCGACGGTCGCAGCACGACGACGGTGCCGACGCCCACGAGGACCACCGCGCGCAGCGCCTGGACCCGCTGCGAGGCGGGCCGCAGCGCGAGCCAGTCCCGCCACGCCGATGTCGGGGTCACGGCACCGTCCGCGGCCGCGAGCACCCGCAGGAGCACGCCCGCGGCGAGCAGCACGGCGCCCGGCCCCCACAGCAGGCCCGCGAGCAGGTGCAGCACCGCAGCGCGCAGGGCACCGGGCAGCGAGTCGGTCGCGGTCGTCGAGGCCGCCACGGCTCCGACGCCAGCGAGCACCAGAACCAGCCCGCCTGACGCGGCGACGGCCCGAGCGACCGCCCGCCACGCCCGCGCGCCGAACCCGAGCAGCCACGGCGCCCCGGCCAGGCAGGCCAGCGCCAGGACCGGCAGCAGCCAGGCCAGCAGCGCCACCCGGTGCGCGGCGGCGATGGTCCCGCTCGCGAAGCTCTGGTCCCCGATCCGGGCCAGCGTCACGTCGAGGTCGGACGGCAGGACCGCTGCCGCACCGGGGTCCACCGTGGCGACCACCCCGGCGAGCACCGCGCCGACATCGGCCAGGCGCAGCACGAGAGCGCCGGAGCCGGGTTCGGTGACCGCCGCGTGGGCCTGCCGGACTGCACCCTCCACCACGGGGGTGAACGCCGGGCTGCCGACCACCGAGATGGCCGTCGCCTCGATCAGCGGCCGCACGGCGCTCAGGCTCGGGTCGGCCCGGACGACCGCCTCGGTCATTGCGATCCCGACCTGGCGGGCGACGGCCTCGTCCTGGCGGACCTCGTCGGCGTGGGCAGCGAACCGGGCACCGTCGACCAGCTGCCGGTTCGCGACCCCGGCCACGGTGCCCAGGGCCAGCAGCACCGTACCGAGGACGCAGAGGACGGCGACGACCCGGCGGCGACCCCGCCGGACGACGGGACGAGCGCCCACCCCGGTGCCCATCCTCAGCGCGCGGAGTCCGGGCGGCGGGTTTCCGCGATCGGGCTGTGGCTCATCAGCCCGCCGTCCACCGCGATGACCTGGCCGGTGACGTAGCGGGACTCCGGCGAGGCCAGGAACACCATGACGGCGGCGACGTCCTCGGGGTCGCCGATGAAGGGCACCGCGTTGTGCCGGCGGATGCCCTCAACCATCTCGGCGGGCAGGTTGTCTCGCAGCGACGGGGTCATGACCGCGCCGGGGCGACAGCGTTGCACCGGATGTTCCGGTGCCCGTACTGGGTGGCGACGTACTGGGTCAGCCGGATGACCGCGGCCTTCGCGGTGCCGTACCCGGTCTGGACGAAGTCGCCGGAGAGCCCCCCGACCGAGGCCGTGTTGACGATCGAGCCGCCGCCAGCCTCGATCATGTGCGGGATGGCCAGGCGGCAACCGAGCACGGTGCTGCGCACGTTGAGGGCGATGATGCGATCAAACTCGTGGAGGTCCATGCCGACTACGTCCAGGTCCTTGCGCGGGTTGCTGCCCCCGACGTGGTTGCACATGATGTCCAACCGGCCGAACCTGCTCGCCGCGGTGTCGACCAGCAGCGCCAGCGACGCCTCGTCCATCACGTCCACCGCCATCCCGACGGCGCGCCCGCCGGCGTCGATGATCTCGGATGCAGCCCGGGCAGCGTCACCCTCGCGCAGGTCCCCGATGACCACCGCGGCCCCCTCGGCAGCAAGCCGACCCGCGGCGGCCCGCCCGATCCCGCTCGCACCACCGGTGATCACGGCCACCAGTCCTTCGACCCGCTGCATCCTGTCTCCCCACGTCGTCTCCTGGCCGCTCAGCTGCTGATGATCACCAATGTCAAGTGTCCACCACGAGCTGCCTCCGCCCCGAGCAGGATCGGCAGAAAGCAAGGACACCGTGCTCGGCGGCCGCTCAGGTTCCGTCCTGCCGAGCTGCAACGTGTCGAGCCCCGCCCCGCGCGCGGTTGGGGATCGCTGGTCGGGACGGCTCACACGCGTGGCCCCGGCCGGCGGTGAGGTCAATCCTGGCCCCGGCGACTATTGGGGCGTACATTATTGGACGTAGGGGTGACGTGGTCGGCGGCAGCCGACAAGCACGGTGTGTCCCACGAGGATGCGTTGCACGCGATGGTGAACGCGATCTACGTCGAGACAACGTTCGACGACCCGCGTCCGCCGGCCACGATCAGCCCAACGCTCTACATCGGCCCCCAGCGCGATCGAAGCGCGCCGCTGCTGGAAGTCATGGTCGAGTCGACTCCACCCCGGGGCGTGCACATCTTCCACGTCATGCCCGCACGGGCTAAGCACCTGGCCAGGATGAAGGAGAAACCGTGAACGAGACCCAGACAGGGACCACGACAGCTGCACGCGACCATGCGGCCGCGAGCTGGGCCGAGAACGAGATGGCCTTGCCAGCCAGGTCGGGCACCGCGCTGCGGGGTAAAGCCGCTGCGCAGCACGGCCGCGCCCTGCTCGAGCAGGCACTGGGCGGGCCCGAGGCGGTGCAAGCCGCGGTGCGCGGGCGTAAGACGTTGGGTCGCACCCGCCCGGCGGGGCGCTCCCCCAAGCGGCAGGCGACCCTGCCAGAAGAGCTCGACAAGCGCGGGCTCGCTTTCATACAGGCAGGCGGAGCGAACGACTACTCCGCGCTCATGCGGATTGCGCTGACGGAGTACCTCGACCAGCACGCGAGCGGATAGGACGCCCGGTTGGGGATCCCCTACCGAACGGGGGAGCCCGACCGTCCTCAGCTGGACTTGCTCACCGCGGCGGGTTCGCCCACCGGTCACTGGTGGCCATTCGCGACCCCATCTGTACAAGAGCGGCTATCGATGTACGCTTGGTACATGACGGTCGAGGCCACGTTCGCAGTGTCGGAAGCGCGCCAACAACTGGCCGCGATCATCGACCGCGCCCGTGCTGAGCATGCGCCGGTCTACCTCGCCCGCCGGGGTCGGCGGGTCGCCGCGGTGATCGACGCAGACGACCTCGACGAGATCCTGCAGCTCGCCGAGGACATGTCCGACATCCGGGCTGCCGAGGCGGCGCGGACTGAGATGCGAACGACGGGTGCGACACCAATCCCGTGGGAGCAGGTCAAGGCAGATCTCGGCTTGGCATGACCTACCGCATCACGTTGACCCCTGCTGCAGCGCGTCAGATGCGCAAGTTCGATCCGCAAGTCCGTCGCCAGATGCAGGCAGCGCTGGAGCTGCTGAGCTCCGATCCGCGGCCACCTGCGGCGACCCAGCTCGTCGGCGGCGCTGGCGAGTGGAGAGTTCGCACCGGCGACTACCGCATCGTGTACGAGATCGAAGACGAGGAACTTCTCGTGCTGGTACTCCGCGTCGGACACCGACGTGAGATCTACAGAGCCCGCTGAGCGATCCTGCATCGGGCGGCCGTCAAGTGTTACCCGCAAGGGTTTCCGCTCGGCTGGCGAAGGCGACCAGGGCCGCCTCCTTGTCCGGTTAGTGCTCAGCGGCACCTGTTCCTTCGCGGTGCGTAGATGCGTGAGAGCGGACTTCCCTCAGTTCTGCATTGGTGGCGGTCGTGGCGGCCATCGTGAAGCTCGTCAGCGGTAGGTCCAGGACCGCTTGAGCGTGATGCTTCTCGATTCCGAGGTGCCGCACGATCGCGTTCAGGGCGTTGTCGCGATTCGCCGACTTCGAGATCAACTCGAAGATGGCAGTCCTGTCTGCGAGGGCAGCTGAGATAGCTTCCAGGAAGCCCAGCCGTAGCAAGGCCATCCGGGCGCTCTTGTCGTCAAGGTCCACAGTCGAAGTGTGGCACCGCTGGGCAGGGCCAGCACCGCCTCCACGAGTAGCTGACGTGCGTATGGGCGCTCACTACGGCTCAGGGGGTGCTGCGTCGGATCGACGGTTCGAGGAACCCGTCGTCGCACCGTCGCTCGCGTCTCGCAATCCGAACCCGCTCCGGTCACGCAGCGGCTCTACGGCCGCACCGCGGACGTCCCGCTGCGGATCGCTCTACGGCGCACGTCTCAGGGCCGGGCCCTGCCTGTCAGGGTGAGTTGAGGCCAGTGGCTCGGAGCAAGTCCGCTTGGGCAGGGCGAGATTCAGGGTGATGATCATGTCGAGTTCGATGCTGTCTGTCCCTGTCGTTGATGATGGGTTGATGAGTGGTTCCGGGCCGCGGGCTGGTGGCCCATCGCGGCGCCGAACGTTTGCCGCGGCGGAGAAGCTGCAGCACCTGGCGGCCTACGACCAGGCCTGCCAGGCCTCCCAAGGTGGGGCGTATCTGCGCCGGGAAGGGCTGTACTCCTCGCAGGTCACCGAGTGGCGCAAGCTGCGCGACGCCGGGGTGCTGGAGGGCCGCCCCGCCAGCAGCAAGGTCGGCCGGCTGACCGTGGAGCAGCTCGAGATCGCCCGGCTGCGGGCGCAGTTGGGGAAGGCCGAGCGGCGTCTGGCGCGGACGGAGGTGGCCTTGGACATCATGGGAAAAGCACACGCGCTCTTGGAGGAGATCTCCGAGAGCGCGCAGGAGGACCCGCAGCCCAAGCGGCGCTGATGAACGCTTACCGCTCGTTGACCGCTGCCGGTGTCACAACCCGGGCCGCAGCCGGGCTGACCGGGGTGGCGCGGGCCACCGCGGGGCGAGTGGCAGCGTCGTCGCCACGTCGGTTCTCGCGGCCACTGCCAGCGAACCGGCTCACCGACGGTGAGCGTGCGCAGGTGCTGGCCGTGCTCAACAGCTCTGAGTTCGTCGACCGCACCCCGGTACAGGTCTACGCGGCGCTGCTGGAGGCGGGCCGGTACCTGTGTTCGGTGTCGACCATGTACCGGGTGCTGGCTGCGAACGCCCAAGTCACCGACCGACGCAGGTTGGCGCGGCACCCGGCCCGGGTGCGCCCGGAGCTGGTTGCGACCGGCCCGGGCCAGGTGTTCACCTGGGACATCACCAAGCTGCGGGGCCCAGTCAAGGGCGCCTACTTCGACGCCTACGTGATGATCGACATCTACTCCCGCTACATCGTCGGCGCGTGCGTTCACCCAACCGAATCCGCCGTGCTGGCCGAGGAGATGATGCGCCGCACCTTCACCATCCACGGCACCCCACAGGTCGTGCACGCCGACCGGGGTACCTCGATGACATCGAAGACCGTGACCGCTTTGCTCTCTGATCTCGGCGTGACCCGCTCGCACTCCCGCCCACGGGTATCCAATGACAACCCATTCTCCGAGGCCTGGTTCAAGACCCTCAAATACGCCCCGGTGTTCCCCGACCGGTTCGGGTCGCTGCAGCACGCGCGCACGTTCTTCGACGAGTTCGTGCAGCACTACAACCACGACCACCACCACAGCGGTATTGGTCTGCACACCCCCGCCAACGTGCACTACGGCCTCGCCGCCGACACCGACCAACGCCGACGACGAACCCTCGCTGCCGCCCGCGTTGCCACCCCGAACAGGTTCACCAGCAGCATCAACCCAAGGATCCTCGACCTACCCCAGGCCGCCTGGATCAACCACCCGATCCACCACCCCGAAGATCAACAACAGGAGACCGTCACCGCAGCCGCATAACTCCCACTGGCCTCAACCACCTTGACAACTTCCGGGGGCCGGGTTTGGAGCTGGCTCGTTTGATTGATAAGGGGGCCCACGGTGCTCATGATCAAGTTACCCAACGAAAGTATTTTGTTTGGCTCCATAAACTCTTCCGTTGACCGTGGCAGGCCGCTAGCGGCAACGCGCGGGGGTCACTTGCTGAGGGTGCGGACGAAGTCGACGCTGTCACGCGAGATCTGGGTACGGGCGTCGTCGTGGCTGATCGCAGGTGTCCCGTCACCGGGTTGCGGTCCGTAGTCGCCGAAGAAGGCGTGCACGGACCCGTCGATCGGGGTGAACGTCGACCCGGCCGGCAGCATTGGCCTGGAGGCCTCGACCTTGTCCGGCGTGGCAAGTCCATCGTTGGTCGCCGAGACCGACAGCACCTTCGCACTCAGCGAGGTGCTGAGGTCGGAGATGGGGTAGGAGGCGTAGAGCAGGAGCCCGACGACTGGCGCGGTGGGGTCGTGGTCACCGGAGTTGGCTTGCATCGCGGCGATGGATCCGCCGAGGGAGTGCCCGCCCACGACCCACCGCGTGATGGCCGGATAAGCCGGCTTGGTGGCATCGAAGGTGGTGATGGAGAGAAAGGCGATACCCAGGGGCTGCTTGGGGATGATGACGGTGAACCCGGCTTCGGCCAGAGGTCGCAGCACCGCTGCGTAGGCGCGGGCGTCGACCTTGGCGCCGGGCTGGAAGAACACCCCGGTGTCGCTCGCGGAACCGGTCGGGCTCATGACGATCTGGGTTGGGTACTCCGCGACGGTGACCTTGGCATCGGAGCTCATCGCCGCGAGGGCAGGTTCGACCGCGGTGAAGGGTCGCAGCCACACCATGAGCCCGACCCACCCAACAGAGGCGACGACCAGAACAATGCGGATGGCGCGGCGCCATCCGGTTCGGGTGGCACGGGGGTGCAGCGTTCGCCGGCCGATGAACGCCGATCCGATCAGGGTCGCGAGGAGCAGCACGGCGTAAAGCGGGTGGCCGTGGACGATCGCGCCCCACCCGGTCACGCACGCCCAGGCAACAACCAGGACACCGGCCGCGGCGACGACGCGCACACCCCAGGTGACCCACGACGGATCCGGCGGAGCCGGCGCTGGCGACGAGGTGGCGTCCACGGGGTTCTCGGTCATCGCGGCAGTGTGACAGCAGTGCGGAGTCGGTCGAGGCCGCCGGCTGCACTCCAGCGATCGCCACGGTGCAGCAGACGGCCAGGAGGTAGGAGACAACGTCGTTGCTCGCCTCGATGCCCGCACAGGCAGCGAGGAGCACGTGATCGGCACGGTGCTCGCCGACCCCGGGTATGCCAGCGACACCAACCTCGCCGCGCCCGGCCCGCCACGGCTGATCGCGTTGGGCAAGAACCGGGACCAGCTCAAAGCCGCGCATCAGACGCCGGCATGCAGGAGCGCAGCGGCTTCCTGCGCGGCGCGGACCATGGGCACGAACGAGCTTTGGTCGGTGGTGGCCTGTCCGACCTGGACAGCGACGATGACCTGATGGGCGGTCACCGCGACCTGGGTGTTGTAGCCCTGCACGAAACCCTTGCGTGTAGGCATGATCCGAAGCTGCGGATCGGTGGTGTTCGCAACGATCCGCGGCAGGCCAGCCCTCGCGGAGCGACCGGACCTGGTTGCCGTTGCGCGGACCAGCTCAGCAGCGTCGACCACCCGGCGGGCCCGCGCAACCGTGCTGCTGGCCTCCATCGGCACCGGAGGCCGCCCCGGCAGGGTCCGACCCTCGGCGACGGCGGCCGCGCGCCGGTCAAGCTTGGCCTGATGCTCGGCGACCGCGCGCGCCACGTGCGCCCGGGCCTCGCCGAGGCGGTGCGGCCCGTCCGGGATACGCCCGCGCACCGGTTCACCGGCCTCCGAGCGGCAGCGACGCTCAAGAGCCGCCCTGTCCCGCTCCTGGTCCGCGCGGGCCCGCCGCCCAGCCTGGGTGGCGACCTGCGCAGCCGCCTCGCGGATGCGTCGGGTCCTGCCAGTGCGATCACCGAGCACCCCAGGAACCCGGTCCGCGGGCCCCTGGCTACCTCTCTGATTGATCTTGGTCGGGGAGGACCCCCTGTCGTGGGGTGGGGCTGCTGAATCGACCACTGACGACCTGGAGGTCCTCGTGTCTCGCCACAATGCGGCTCTGACCTCGGTAGCCCGGCTCCGCCTGGCCCGGATGGTCGTCGACGATCCCTGACCGGAAACGGGCCGATGGCGCCCAGGGCCTGAGAGATATCGAGAGCCTGCGTGCGTGGTGAGGCCTGCCGACTTCGAGCAGCCCGCGACGCTCACAGGCCCGAGCAGCGGGGCCCTCGGTGGGGGTCGCGCTGCTCGCCGGCGTCGGCATGTCGGCTCGACGGTTGGTAGGTGGGTGCTCTCAACCGGGTCTGCCGGCGGCGTTGTGGTCGCCAGCGGTGATGTCCACACCGTTCGCGCGGGCTATCGGTACGACATGATTACCACCGGGTTCGACTAACGACACGGAAGGCTGCGGCTGTGGAAGGTGTGGAGCAGTACCAGCCCCGGACGGGGGCGTTGCTGGGGCGCGGGCCTCTCGTGGTGGGTCGGATGGTGTTCGCGCTGCTCGGCTTCAGTGCGCTGGTCACCGAGGTCGCCACCCTGGTGGCTCGTGGTCGGTTCGTGCCCGCCAACTTCTTCAGCTACTTCACCGTCGAGTCGAACGTGATGGCCGTGGTCAGCCTCGTGGTGGGCAGCATCGCCGCTGCGACCGGCTTCACCAGCCGACGCCTCGATGTCGCCCGGGGTGCGGTCGCGCTGTACATGACGACGGTCGTGCTCGTCTTCGTGACACTGCTCTCCAACCGGCCCGCCGACGAGCTGACGGCTGTGCCGTGGGACAACACGGTGCTGCACTACATCATGCCGGTCGTCGTCCTGGCCGACTGGCTGCTGAGCGGGCGCGCTGCCGCCGTCGGCTACCGCCTGGCGTTGTTGTGGCTCGCGGTGCCCTTGGCGTACGCGCTGTACACCCTGGTCCGTGGTCCGCTCGCAGGCTTCTACCCGTACCCGTTCATGGACCCGGCTCTGCACGGTTATCCCACCGTCCTGCTCACCTGTCTCGTCCTGGGGGTCGTCCTCGCCGTGCTCGCCATCGTGGTCGCCGCGGGCCCGCGCTGGGTTCGACCTGCACGCCCGGGCCTGCCCGGCTGAGGGGTTGTCAGGTTGTGGTTCCCCGCCCCACGTTCGGGGTGTGGGGAAGCCGGGGGGGTGCAGGAGCGGACGTCCTCGGCAAGCGATCAGGACGGCCATGCTCCGGCGTCGCGGTGACCGACCGTCGCCCGGCAGACCTGTCTGCTTCTGCTACGGGGTGGTGGTTGGGGTGAGGGCAGCGCTCACCAGCCCGGCGTACTGGGGATGGCTCCGGATCGGACGGCGTCGACGAGCTGCTGGTGATCGACGGCGGTCTGGTCGGCGTAGGCGACCGCGAAGTGACCGAGGGCCTCGTCGAACTTTCGGCCCTTGCCGATGTAGGCGTTGATGGCGATCGGGTCCCCGCTGCGCGCGTGGGATCGGGCCAGGGCGCCGCCGCAGGCGGTGGCGAACTCAGCGAGTCGGGGGGCGAGGATCTCGGCGTCGGCGATGACCTTCATGTCGCGGAACTGCCGGACGTAGAAGTCGTGACCCAGGGCGGTGGTCCAGCCGACGAAGATGTCGGTGGCGCTCTGGATGAGCCGCTGCCCGGTCACCACCCGCTGGCCGTGGTTGGGGTGCAGGCTGGCGCCGCAGAACGGTTCGTACACCGACGGTCCGGCCTGCTTGATCTGCAGGAACAGCGGGTCGTTGTCGTGGCGGCCGTTGAGCAGGATCAGGTACACCCGCATCCCGACGCTGCCGACACCGACGATGTGCTGGACGCCGTCCACCGCGGTGAAGCGGTCCAGCAGGTGCCGACGGTCCTCATCCAACGAGTCTCGGTACGCGCGGTAGACCGACTCGGCGGCGAAGTGCTCCAGGTGGGTGCGGATCGGTGGTTCGTCAGTGATCCGCCACTCCCCGTCGACGCGCTCGGTGAGTTTCTTGGCCGCTCCGGCGCTGGTCTTCTTCGTCGCCGTCCTCGCGATCAGAGAGCTCGCGCGCTTCTGGTCCGCGGTGTTGAACGCGCCGATGAGGTTGTCGACGGTGATCTTGTCGTACCAGATATCGAGCTGCTTGGCGGTGCTGTACCCGGCCATCCGCATCCGGTAGGAGCCCAGACACGCCGCGACCGCCCTGTCCGCCACAGCCTGCTTGAGGCCGGCGTCCCTGGCCAGGACTGCGATGCTGGCGACCAGTCGGGACACGTCCCACTCGAACGGCCCCGGCAGGGTCTCGTCGAAGTCCCGCAGATCGAAGGAGAGGTTGCGCTCCGGGGTGGCCCACAGCCCAAAGTTCAGGATGTGCGCGTCCCCGCAGAGCTGGACGGTGAGCCCGGTATCCGGCCGCGAACCCAGGTCGGCTGCAGCGACAGCCGCGGCACCCCGGTAGTACGTCCAGGGGGAAGCGGACATCCGACCGTGGCGGATCGGGAGCAGATCCTGCTGCCGAATGTTCTCCTGGGCCAACACGGTTTCCAGGGCGTCGTGGCCCCGGGTCCGCGGATCCCACGCGCCGAGGTCGGCAGGCCGCTGGTGATCTCGAGCGGCCACGCCCTTCGCCACCCGCTCCTGCGCTGTGAGGCTGAGCGTCACCGGGACGTCCACGTGGTGGTGCGGCTCGTGTCCCTCATCTGTGTGGTCCGTTCTTCGATGGCGACACCGACGCCATCAGAGCAGGGTCGCAGAACGGCTCGGGACGACGAGTGATCTCAGGCGTTGTCTACCCGATGGGCGTCGCCAGAACCACAGTTGTCGAACAATCTCCCCGAGTGCGACGAGACCGCCACGCCCCGGAAGGAGTCCCACCACGTCGGTCCACGATGCCGATCACACGTCGGTGGGTGTACGTCCCGTAAGCCGAACCCGCTCCCGGGATCGCGGCAGCGAAACGGGGGTGTTGGTGCCGCCGCGTCCCGTAGGCCTCGTCCGGAGAGCGTTTCGGTGGAGGGGCGTCGTACGGCGCCGACCGTCGTCCTACGTCCAGGGAACCGAGACACCCTCCGAGCGGGTCCGGCATCACGTCCGCGCAGGGTCGTCCGCCGCGCAAACCGGCCTGCAAGGGGGCGTGTCGACGGTGGTCATGACGCCGAGCTGCGCGACGCTTCCAAGCAGGAGAACGATCGGCCACGCCCGGCTCAGCACTTCCAGGAATGATCCGCCGGGCCGTCGTCAAGGGGCAACCCTGGGGGCCCTGGCTACACCACGCGTCCGCTTGTCGCTTCAGAACTGCGATGACATGCGACAGCGCAATCCTGTGTGGACAGACTAATCCTTCCGCATCACTGCAGCTCAAGAGGGTGGGCGCGGCAGGTCTCGAACCTGCGACCGCCTGTGTGTAAGACAGGTGCTCTACCGCTGAGCTACGCGCCCGAGTGCGGTCCCGCGGGATCGTCCCGGGACACGGTGCGGTCGACGGGACCGTCCCCGGGAACCGCTGCGGTCCCGCGGGACGGCGTCGGCTCAGGCGACCAGCCTGCCGAGCGCGGCGTCCCAGGCGGACTGGTCGCGGGGCTCGCCGGGGCCGTTCATCTCGGCGAACCGGATGGTGCCCTCCTTGTCGACCACGAAGGTGCCGCGGTTGGCGAAGCCGGTGGTCTCGTTGAACACCCCGTACGCCTGTGCGACGGCACCGTGCGGCCAGAAGTCGGCCAGCAGCGGGAAGGTGTAGCCCTGCTCGGCGGCCCACACCTTGTGGGTGGGCGAGGCGCAGACCGAGATCGCGAGTATCGCGGTGTCGTCGTTCTGGAACTTGGGCAGCTCGTCGCGCACCTGGCAGAGCTCTCCCTGGCAGGTGCCGGTGAAGGCCAGCGGGTAGAACACGACCAGGACGTTCTTCTCGCCCCGGAAGTCCGAGAGGGAGACCTCCTGGTTGTTCTGGTCCTTGAGCGTGAAGTCCGGTGCGACGGCGCCGACGTCGAGCGGCATGGGTGCTCCTCCTGTGTCGCCACGGGGCGAGGTGCGCCCGGGCGGGTGCAGAGTACCGAGCGGGACCGACACCGCCGGTCGGCCGGCCGGAGCCTCAGCGCTTGGCTCGGGCCTTCGGCTGCACGAGGCGGTTGGCCGCCCAGTCACCCAGGTTCATCGTCAGCGTCTGGGTGAGGCCCGCCGTGGGCGCGGCCTCGGCGATCTCGCTGGGCTCGACGTGGCCGGGCTGTCCCGTCTTCGGGCTCAGCACCCACACCGACCCGTCGTCGGCCAGCGGACTGATCGCGTCCACGAGGGCATCGACCAGGTCGCCGTCCCCGTCCCGCCACCACAGCAGCACCACGTCGACGACGTCGTCGGAACCCTCGTCGACCATCTCGCCACCGCACTGCTGCTCCACGGTGGCACGGAGGTCGTCGTCCACGTCCTCGTCCCAGCCGAGCTCCTGCACCACCATCCCGTGCGTGATGCCCAGCTTCTCGGCGTCGTTCCGGGAATCCCCCGCGGCGACCACGGTGTGGTCCTCCTCTGCGTCGTCGTTCACGGTGTCGGGCCCGTCGAAGATGGCCCGGTGTGCTGTCGGTCTCCCCGAGAGCGAACAGGCTGCGAGCGACCTGCGCAAGCCAGCCCCTCTGCCGGGCGCGCCGCGCGCACCTGTCGCTACCCGTCGGTAGACCTCCGGCTCACCCAGACCGACGTCGGTGAGGCACGATCATCGCGTACGTCCGGGCCTCCTGCGGTCGGGCGTCCGGCACCGGAGTGCTCCACCCCCGAAACCCTGGGGACCGGGGCGTTCCCCACCAGTGAGGAGCACACGTTGGCTGATCAGCCGACCGCCGGCAGCACCCCCCGCGTCCGGGTCATCCGGGAGGGCGTCGCCTCGTACCTGCCGGACATCGACCCGCAGGAGACCAGCGAGTGGCTGGAGTCCTTCGACGCCGCGCTGGAGCACGCCGGACCCCAGCGTGCGCGCTACCTCATGCTGCGCCTGCTCGAGCGCGCCGGGGAGAAGCGAGTGGCCATCCCCGCGCTGACCTCGACCGACTACGTCAACACCATCCCCACCGAGAACGAGCCGTGGTTCCCCGGCGACGAGGACGTCGAGCGCCGCTACCGCGCGTGGATCCGCTGGAACGCCGCGGTCATGGTGCACCGTGCCCAGCGCCCCGGGGTCGGCGTCGGTGGCCACATCTCCACGTACGCCTCCTCGGCCGCGCTGTACGAGGTGGGCTTCAACCACTTCTTCCGCGCCAAGGGCCACGCCGGTGGCGGCGACCAGATCTACATCCAGGGTCACGCCTCCCCCGGAATCTACGCGCGCGCGTTCCTCGAGGGCCGTCTCTCCGCCGAGCAGCTCGACGGCTTCCGCCAGGAGCACAGCCACGCGGGCGACGCGGGCGGTCTCCCGTCCTACCCGCACCCGCGGCTGCTGCCCGAGTTCTGGGAGTTCCCCACCGTCTCGATGGGGCTGGGTCCGATGAACGCGATCTACCAGGCTCGGTTCAACCGCTACCTGCACGACCGGGGCATCAAGGACACCTCCGACCAGAACGTGTGGGCGTTCCTGGGCGACGGCGAGATGGACGAGCCGGAGAGCCGCGGGCTGGTGCACGTCGCGGCCACCGAGGGCCTCGACAACCTCAACTTCGTCATCAACTGCAACCTGCAGCGCCTGGACGGTCCCGTCCGCGGGAACGGCAAGATCATCCAGGAGCTGGAGAGCTTCTTCCGCGGCGCCGGGTGGAACGTCATCAAGGTCGTCTGGGGTCGGGAGTGGGACGCGCTGCTGCACGGCGACCGCGACGGCGCCCTGGTCAACCTGATGAACACCACCCCGGACGGGGACTACCAGACCTACAAGGCCAACGACGGCTCCTACGTCCGCGAGCACTTCTTCGGCCGCGACCCGCGGACCAAGGAGCTCGTCAACCGGATGACCGACGACGAGATCTGGAACCTCAAGCGAGGTGGGCACGACTACCGCAAGGTGCACGCCGCCTACGCCGCGGCCACCGCCCACAAGGGGCAGCCCACGGTCATCCTGGCCAAGACCATCAAGGGCTACGGGTTGGGCACGCACTTCGAGGGCCGCAACGCCACGCACCAGATGAAGAAGCTCACGATCGACGACCTCAAGCTGCTGCGCGACCGCCAGCACATCCCCATCTCCGACGAGGTGCTCGACCGTGACCCGTACCTGCCGCCGTACTACCACCCGGGCCAGGACGACCCGGCGATCCAGTACATGCAGGAGCGGCGCCGCATCCTCGGGGGCTACGTGCCCAGCCGCACCCTGGTCGCCAAACCGCTGGCCCAACCGGCCGACAAGACCTACGACGTGGTCAAGCGCGGCTCGGGCAAGCAGGAGGTGGCCACGACCATGGCCTTCGTCCGGCTGCTCAAGGAGCTGCTGCGCGACCCGGAGCTGGGCAAGCGGATCGTGCCGATCATCCCGGACGAGGCGCGGACCTTCGGGATGGACTCCATGTTTCCGACGCTGAAGATCTACAACCCGCACGGGCAGCTGTACACGTCGGTCGACGCCGAGCTGATGCTCGCCTACAAGGAGAGCGAGCAGGGCCAGATCCTGCACGAGGGCATCAACGAGGGTGGCTCCACGGCCTCCTTCACTGCCGTCGGCACCTCCTACGCCACCCACGGCGAACCGATGATCCCGATCTACATCTTCTACTCGATGTTCGGCTTCCAGCGGACCGGCGACGGTCTCTGGGCCGCGGCCGACCAGATGACCCGGGGGTTCGCCCTCGGCGCCACCGCCGGGCGCACGACGCTCACCGGTGAGGGCCTGCAGCACGCCGACGGGCACTCGATGCTGCTCGCCGCGACCAACCCCGCGGTGGTGGCCTACGACCCGGCGTTCGGGTTCGAGATCGGCCACATCGTCAAGGACGGGCTGCGCCGGATGTACGGCGAGAACGCCGAGAACATCTACTACTACCTGACGATCTACAACGAGCCCTACGTGCAGCCGGCCGAGCCCGAGGGCGTGGACACCGAGGGGATCGTCAAGGGGCTGTACAAGTTCAAGGTCGGCTCCGGCGAGGGTCCGCGCGCACAGGTGGTCAGCTCGGGCGTGGGCATGCAGTGGGCGCTCAAGGCCCAGGAGCTGCTGGCCACCGACTGGGGCGTGGTCGCGGACGTGTGGTCGGCGACGTCGTGGACCGAGCTGCGCCGTGACGGGGTGGCCGCCGAGCGTGAGGCCCTGCTGCACCCCGGGGACACCCCGCGCACGCCGTGGGTGACCACGGTGCTGGCCGACGCCCAGGGGCCCGTGGTCGCGGTCTCGGACTGGATGCGAGCCGTGCCGGACCTGATCCGCCAGTGGGTCCCGGGCGACTACGTCACCCTCGGCACGGACGGGTTCGGGTTCTCCGACACCCGCCCGGCCGCGCGCCGGGTGTTCAACGTGGACGCCGAGTCCGTGGTGGTCGCCGTGCTCGCGGCGCTGGGCCGCTCCGGGGAGCTGGATCCGGGCAAGGCCGTCGAGGCTGCGCAGAAGTACCGCATCGACGACGTGCACGCCGCCGGGCCGTCCACCACGGACGCCGGCAACGCCTGAACGCTCCTGCCCCGGCCCCTGAACCGCCAAGTGCGGGCTATTCGCGGTCATCCGCCCCGGAATGACCGCCAATAGCCCGCACTTGGCGGTGGACGAGGAGAGCGGGGACCGGGGCTCAGGAGGGGCGGGGCGACCAGCGCTCGGCGTGCACGGCTTCGGCGAGCGGACGCCGCGCACGCCAGCCGAGCCGCTCCAGGTCCGGCACCGCCTGCACCGCGGCCACGCGGCCGACGCACAACCAGGCGATCGGCCGCACGTGCTCCGGCAGGCGCACCAGCTCACCCAGCACGGGCTCGTCGTAGAAGCTGACCCACCCGACGCCCAGCCCCTCGGCGGTCGCGGCCAGCCACAGGTTCTGCACGGCCAGCACGGTGGAGAACACCCCCGTGTCCGCGACCGTCGCCCGGCCCAGCACGTGGTCCCCGCCGCGCGTCCGGTCGTGGGTCACGACGACTCCGAGCCCGCTCTCGGTGATGCCCTCCACCTTGATGGGAGCGAAGGTCGCCGCTCGGTCTGCCGGCAACGAGGCGCCGAACTCCACCCGCTTCTCCGCGACGTGGGAGGCGAAGCGCCGCAGCGTCTGCGGCGCACGCACCAGGATGAAGTCCCACGGCTGGGTCATGCCGACGCTGGGGGCGGCGTGCGCGGCGGCCAGCACCCGCTCCAGCACGTCCGGCTCGACCGGTTCGCCGGTGAACTCCGCCCGCACGTCACGGCGCGCCCGGACGACGTCGTAGAACGGCGTCGACGGTTCCGTCACAGCCGCACACCCGAGGTGACCCCGGCCGACTCCAGGTGAGTGAGGTGCCGACGCAGGGCAGGTGCGCTCGTGGCGTTGAGCAGCAGCGCCACCACCGCCAGAGGCGCGGCCACCAGGTAGGGCCCGCGGTCGTCGACCACCACCGAGACCGCGAACGCCAGCACGGCCACCACCTCCACCACGACCAGGGCGACGAACGCCGAGCCCCGCACCTGCGCCAGCACCTCCTGCTGCGACTGGTCCACGACCATCGGCGCCGCCCGGCGGGGCGGCACCACCCGTGAGGCGACCAGGGCGGCCACCCCGAGGACGAGCCCGACGCCCAGGCCGACGAGGCCCGTGCCGGACTCCGGCAGGACCACCACCAGCAGCACGGCGGCGAGGGCCACGATCACCGCGGTGACGACCAGTGCGACCAGCCGCAGGGAGGCCACGAGCTGGACCGGGGTCGACGGCGCTGCCGCGGGGGTGCTCACCGCGCCCACAGTAGGGACCGGGCTCCGACGGTGGTCCCCGTGCTCCCCCTGCGGGACTCCGGCCGCGCCCACCGCAGGTCCCGGGCCCGGCCGCTCACCGCCGGAGGCCGGGCCCGGGCACGGCCCGGCGTACGTTCCCCGGGTGGCCGCCGCCGACCGACTCCCCGACGAGGTGCTGCGCCGGCTCGAGCTGGCCTCGGGCGACTTCTCCCACCAGGCCATCGTCACCATGGCCCAGCAGCTCCCCTTCTTCGGGCGGATGAACGCCGAGCAGCGGGCCAGCGTGCAGCTGGTCGTGCAGACGGGGGTGGCCAACTTCGTGGAGTGGCTGCGCGATCCGCGCGCCGCCATCCGGCTCACCGCCGAGGCGTTCCGCGCCGCCCCCCGCGACCTCACCAAGCGCGTCAGCCTGCGCCAGACCGTCGAGATGGTCCGTACCGCCACCGACGTGTTCGAGCGTCAGCTGCCCAGCGTCGCCACCGACGCGGCGCAGCTCGCTGCGCTCACCGAGGCGGTGCTGCGGTACGGCCGGGAGATCGCCTTCGCCGCGGCGACCGTCTACGCCGCGGCAGCCGAGTCGCGCGGGGCGTGGGACGCACGGCTGGAGGCGCTGGTGGTCGACGGGGTGGTGCGCGGGGACCCCGACGAGTCGCTGTTGTCCCGGGCCTCGGCCCTGGGCTGGGACCTCTCGGCGACCGCCACCGTGGTGGTGGGGAACCCGCCCGACCGGCCGGCGTCGAGCGTGACGAGCTCGGTCCGGGCGGTGGCGGCCCGGCACGCCCGTGACGCCCTGGTGGCCGTGCAGGGCTCCCGGCTCGTGGCTGTGGTCAGCGGGGCGCTGCCCGGCACCCCGCTGCTGACCGACCTGTCCGGGTGCTTCGGTCCGGGGCCCGTCGTGGTGGGTCCGGTGGCCGCCTCGGTGGGGGGGGCGAACCGCAGCGCGGTGGAGGCGATGGCGGGGTTGCGCGCCGTGCCCGCGTGGCCCTCGGCGCCGCGCCCGGTGCTGGCCGCCGACCTGCTCGCGGAGCGGGTGCTCGACGGGGACCCGTACGCGGAGCGGGCCCTGCTCGACCTCGTGGTGCGGCCGCTGCTGGGCGCCGGCGGTGCGCTGGCCGACACCCTGGACGCCTACCTCGAGGCGGGCGGGGCCGTGGAGAGCTGCTCGAGGACCCTGTTCGTTCACGCCAACACCGTCCGCTACCGCTTGCGGCGGGTGGCCGAGGTGACCGGGCTGGAGCCCACCGCCCCCCGCGACGCCCACGTCCTGCGCACCGCGTGCGCCGTGGGTCGGCTCGCGGTCGCCCGCGGCACCTTCTGAGCCCAGGGTCGGCTCGAGGACGCACGCCGGCCAGCACACCGGTCCAGGACGGGCGTCGTTGAGCACACGCTTGTGCACCCCGACAACGTCACACTCCGACCTGGACGCCGTTCACCCCGCAGCCGCAGCGTCCCTGTCCTGCTCAGCGGGGTCGCTTGTGGGAACCCCACAACACGCGTCCGCAGAGTTGGTGCACGTCCACACGGTCGATCACGGTGGTGGACGTGTTCCCTGGGACAGGTGATCGCACTCCTCGCTCCCGGACAGGGCTCGCAGTCCCCCGGCATGCTCGCGCCCTGGCTCGCCCTGCCCGGTGCTCCCGAGCGGGTGGAGGCGTGGTCGGCGGCCACCGGGCTCGACCTCGTGCGCCTGGGCACCACCGCCTCGGCGGAGGAGATCACCGACACCGCGGTCACCCAGCCCCTGGTGGTGGCCCTGGCCCTGCTGGCGCACGACGCGCTGCTCGCGGCCGGACAGGTCCCGGATGACGCACTGACCGCGGGCCACTCCGTCGGCGAGCTCGCCGCCGCGGCCATCGCCGGCGTGCTCAGCGCCGACGACGCCGTGGCGCTGGCCGCCGTGCGCGGGGCGGCCATGGGTCTGGCCTGCGCCGCAGAGCCCACCGGCATGTCGGCCATCCTGGGCGGCGACCCCGACGAGGTGCTCGCCCGCCTCGACGAGCTCGGGCTGGACCCCGCCAACCGCAACGGCGCCGGACAGGTCGTCGCCGCCGGGGCCCGAGCCGGCCTCGACGCCCTCGCGGCGGACCCGCCCGCGAAGGCCCGCATCATCCCGCTCGCCGTGGCCGGGGCCTTCCACACCGCGTTCATGGCCCCCGCGCAGGAGGCCGTCACCGCCCGGGCCGCCCAGATCAGCGTCGCCGATCCCACCCGCCCGCTGCTGTCCAACGCAGACGGCACCGTGGTCACCGACGGTGCGGACGTGCTGGCGCGGATCGTCGCCCAGATCACCCGCCCCGTCCGCTGGGACCTGTGCACGGAGTCGATGCGCAGCCGCGCCGTCACCGCCGTCGTCGAGCTCCCGCCGGCCGGCACCCTGGTGGGCCTGGCCCGCCGCGAGCTGAAGGGCACCCCCACGGTGGCGCTGAAGACCCCCGACGACCTCGCGAAGCTGGCGACCGTGCTCGAGCAGGTGTCCGCGTGAGCCCGCGCCTGCTCACCACCGCCGCCCGTCCGGGCGCACGGATCCTCGGCACGGGCTCCTACCTGCCCGAGCGCGTCGTCACCAACGACGAGCTGGCGCTGACCATCGACACCAACGACCAGTGGATCCGCGAGCGCGTCGGCATCGTCAGCCGGCACAAGTGCGCCCCCGGCGAGACCCTGGTCGACATCTCCGCGCACGCCGGCCGCGCCGCGATCGCCGACGCCGGCCTGCAGCCCGGTGACATCGACGCCGTCATCGTCGCCACCTGCACGCCGCCGAGCCCGGTGCCCAACATGGCTGCCCAGGTGGCCACGGCCATCGGCACCGGTGACATCGCCGCCTTCGACCTGAACACCGCCTGTGCCGGCTTCTGCTACTCCACCGCCGTGGCCACGGACATGGTGCGGGCCGGCACCGCGACCAACGTGCTCGTCATCGGCGCGGAGAAGTTCACCGACTGGATCGACCCGAACGACCGCTCGACGGCGATCATCTTCGCCGATGGGGCGGGCGCGGCCGTGGTGGGCCCCTGCACCGAGGAGCAGGGCCCGGCCATCGGACCGGTGTCCTGGGGCAGCTCAGGCGACCAGCACGCCGTCATCCAGATCCGCGACCGCACCACGTTCGTCGAGCAGGAGGGCCAGGCCGTCTTCCGCTGGGCCACCACCAAGGTCGCCCCGGTGGCGCTGCGCGCCCTCGAGCTCGCCGGGCTCACCCCTGCCGACGTCGACGTCCTCGTCCCGCACCAGGCCAACCTGCGCATCCTGGAGTCCCTCGCCAAGGCCATGCGCAAGGCCGGGGCGCGCGAGGACATGGTGCTCGCGCGCGACATCGTCCACACCGGCAACACCTCCGCCGCGTCGGTGCCCCTGGCCCTGGACCACCTGCGTCGCGACGGGCTGGCGCACAGCGGCCAGGTCGCGCTGCTGGTCGGCTTCGGCGCCGGCCTGTCCTTCGCGGCCCAGGCGGTGGTGCTGCCATGATCCGACCCGTACCCACCCCTTCAGAAGGAGCGCAACTGTGAGCAACGACGAGATCACCGCCGGCTTCGCCGAGATCATCGAGGAGGTCGTCGGCATCGAGGCGGCCGACGTCACCCCGGAGAAGTCCTTCGTCGACGACCTGGACATCGACTCCCTGTCGATGGTCGAGATCGCCGTCCAGACCGAGGACCGCTTCGGCGTGAAGATCCCCGACGAGGAGCTCGCGAACCTCAAGACCGTCGGTGACGCGGTGGACTACATCGCGAAGAACAAGTGACCAGTTCCCCCAGCGCACCTGGTGACGGCGGCCGCACGTCGGTCGTCGTCACCGGGTTCGGTGCCACCACTCCGCTGGGCGGTGACGTCGCCTCCACGTGGGAGGCGCTGCTGGCCGGGCGCAGCGGGGTCGGCACCCTGGAGCAGGACTGGGTGGCGCGCTTCGAGCTGCCCGTGCACATCGCCGCGCAGCTCGCCGTGGAGCCCACCGAGACCCTGTCCCGCGTGCAGGCCCGGCGGCTGGACCGCAGCGAGCAGGTGGCGCTGGTCGCCGCCCGCGAGGCCTGGGCCCACGCCGGCTCCCCCGAGGTCGACCCCGAGCGGCTCGGCGTCGTCATCGGGACCGGCGTCGGTGGCGCGGTGGCGCTGTTGGACCAGGACGACCTCCTGGAGAACCAGGGCCTGCGCAAGGTCTCCGTCATGACCATCCCCATGCTGATGCCGAACGGCCCTGCCGCCACGGTGGGTCTGGAGCTGGGTGCCCGCGCGGGCGTGCACGCTCCCACCTCGGCCTGCGCGTCGGGTTCGGAAGCCATCGCCACCGCGTACCGGATGATCGCCATGGGCGACGCCGACGTCGTGGTCTGCGGCGGCGCCGAGGCCTGCATCACGGGCATCACGCTCGCCGGCTTCTCCCAGATGCGAGCCATGAGCACCCGCAACGACGACCCGGCCTCCGCGTCCCGGCCCTTCGACGCCGACCGCGACGGGTTCGTCATCGGCGAGGGCTCCGGCATCGTGGTGCTCGAGCGCGAGGAGTTCGCCGCGGCGCGCGGGGCCACCGTGCTGGGCCGGCTCGTCGGCTACGGCATGAGCTCGGACGCCTTCCACATCACCGCCTCCCCGGCGGACGGCGAGGGCCAGGCCCGGGCCATGACCACGGCCCTCCGCCGGGCCGGCGCCACCGGGTCCGACGTGGGGCACGTCAACGCCCACGCCACCTCCACCCCGATCGGCGACGCCGCCGAGTTCGCCTCGATCACCCGCGCCGTGGGTGACCACGCCGTGGTCACCGCACCCAAGTCCACCCTGGGTCACACCCTCGGTGCCGCCGGTGCGCTCGAGTCGATCATCACGATGCTTTCGCTCAGCGAAGGCGTCATCCCCCCCACCGCAAACCTGGTCCACCAGGACCCCGCGATCACCCTCGACGTCGTGACGGGCGAACCCCGTCGCGTGCAGGTCGATCTCGCGATCAACAACTCCTTCGGCTTCGGCGGGCACAACGTGGCGCTCGCCTTCGCTCGCGTCTGAGCCAGACCGGCTCCGACCCCTCCCTCCACAGGAGCACGCCATGACCGCTCTCGACACCCGCCCGAGCACCCCGGCCGAGCCGGCGGACCCGATCGACCCGCGGGACCCGCTGCACCGGCTCGAGCAGCTGCTCGACACGGGCTCCGTGGTGCTGCTGCGCCCCCGGGACACCTCCGGGGTGCTCGCTGCCCGGGGCACCATCGACGGTGCCAAGGTCGTGGCCTACTGCACCGACGCCACGAGGATGGGCGGGGCCATGGGATCCGCGGGCTGCCTGCACGTCGTCGAGGCGATCGACCTGGCCTCCAAGCTGCGCTGCCCCGTCATCGGGCTGTGGCACTCCGGCGGGGCCCGGCTGGCCGAGGGCGTGGAGGCTCTCGACGCGGTGGGCCTGGTCTTCGCGGCCATGGTCCGGGCGTCCGGGCGGGTGCCGCAGATCTCGGTGGTGCTCGGCCCGGCCGCCGGGGGCGCGGCCTACGGCCCGGCCCTGACCGACATCGTCATCATGAGCCCGGAGGGCCGGGTGTTCGTCACCGGTCCGGACGTGGTCCGCTCCGTCACCGGCGAGCAGGTCGACATGGCCGCGCTCGGCGGTCCGGAGGCGCACGGCAAGAAGTCCGGCGTGGTCCACGTGATCGCCGACAGCGAGGCCGACGCACTGGCCCGGGCCCGGCGCTTCACCGGCCTGTTCGCCCGCCCGGGCATCTTCGACATGCAGCGTGCGGCCTCCGAGCAGACGGACTTGCGTGCCCTGCTGCCCGAGCAGAAGCAGCGCGCCTACGACATCCACCCGGTGATCCGCGAGCTGCTGGACACCGACCACGACCTCGAGGGCCGGGCGGTGTCGACCTTCGACGAGCTGCAGGCCCGGTGGGCGCCCAACGTGACGATCGGTCTGGGCCGCCTCGCCGGACGGACCGTGGGCGTGGTGGCCAACAACCCGATCCGCCTCGGTGGCTGCCTGAACTCCGAGAGCGCCGAGAAGGCCTCCCGCTTCGTGCGCATGTGCGACGCGTTCGGCATCCCCCTGGTGGTGCTGGTGGACGTGCCGGGCTACCTGCCCGGCGTGGGTCAGGAGTGGGACGGCGTGGTCCGCCGCGGCGCGAAGCTGCTGCACGCCTTCGCCGAGGCGATCGTGCCCCGGGTGACGCTGGTGACCCGCAAGTCCTACGGCGGCGCCTACATCGCGATGAACGCGAAGTGCCTGGGGGCGACCCAGGTGTTCGCCTGGCCCGGCGCCGAGGTGGCCGTGATGGGTGCAAAGGCCGCGGTGGGCATCCTGCACCGCAAGGCGCTCGCCGCGGCCTCCGAGGACGACCGCGAGGCGCTGCACGCGCGCCTGGCCGAGCAGCACGAGCGTATCGCCGGCGGCGTGAACCGGGCGCTGGCCCTCGGCGTGGTGGACGAGGTGATCGACCCCGGTGACACCCGGCGGCGGATCACCGAGGCCCTCGCCTCGGCCCCGGCCGGTCGTGGGGCGCACGGCAACATCCCGCTGTAGCCCCTCCTTGCCGCCAAGTGCGGGCTTCTGGCGGTCATCCGGGGTGGAATGGCGACCAGAAGCCCGCACTTGGCGCTGGGTACGGGGGCCGTGCTCAGCCGACGGAGCGGTGCAACCAGGTCACCTCGCAGCCCTCGCCGCCGCTGCGGAACGGCTCCAGGGCCTCGTCCCAGGCGGTGCCGAGCGCACTGTCCAGCTCGGCCGCGAGGTGCTCCCCCGCGCCGGCGGCCATCATCGTGCGCAGGCGCATCTCCCCGAGCACGACGTCGCCGTTGGCGCTGGTGCTGCCCCGCCAGAGCCCGAGACCCGGCACGTGGCTGAACCGCTCGCCGTCCACCCCGTCGCTGGGGTCCTCGGTCACCTCGAAGCGCAGCACGGGCCACGCCCGCAGAGCCTTGGCCAGCCGTGCACCCGTGCCCACAGGGCCTGCCCACGAGCAGGTGGAACGCAGCAGCCCGGGGGCGGACGGCTGCGCGGTCCACTTCAGGCCCGCCCGGGAGTCCAGGGTCCCCGAGAGGGCCCACTCCACGTGCGGGCACACGGCAGCGGGCGACGAGTGCACGTACACCACACCCGTCGTCCGGTCCGCGAACTGTTCTGCAACGCCCACCACTCACCTCCGGCTCCGACGAGGGACGTCTTCCCCAACGACCTCGTGAGCAGGACTCGTGCTGGCTGTGCGTGACCAGTGTGCCTCGTGGGGCGCCTGGTGCGCCAGTGGGTGTCCTCGCGGGTGGGGTCAGCCCGCCGCACGCTTGGCCGGGTCGGCCGGGAAGGCGCCGGCCTCGATCAGGTCGCCGGAGAGGTCCGCCAAGCGCGCGAGCACGTCCTCCAGGTCCTCCCCGATCCCCGCGACCACCGCGTCCTCGGCGTCGTCTGTCATGTCCTCCAGGACCGCTCGCAGCTCCTCGCCGGCCTCCGTCAGCGCCCCGTCGGCGAGCAGCCCGTCGTCGGTGAGGGTGGCCACCGCCGCTCCGATCTCCTCGGGTGACCACCCGCGGCTGGCGGTGTAGCTGCCCAGCGTCATGCCGCAGGTCAGCTCGGTGAGCACGTTCATCCGCACCGGGTCGAGCCCCGCGGACAGGCAAACGGCCAGGTGCGCGTCCCCCCGGTGCTCGCGCAGCAGCTCGCACACCCGCCACAGCGCACCCCACGGGTCGGCGGGCACGGGCAGCGCCGCGAGGGCGGCGTACAGCGGACGGGCCACCAGGTGCGCGCCCGCGAGCCCGCGGCGCAGCAGCGCGGTCAGCTCCGCGACGCCGTCGGGCTCGCCCAGCACCCGGCGCAGCGAGGCCACCGCACCCGCCTCGCGCGCGGCCAGCACGGCGTCCCGGTCGGCCGTCGCCGCGGCCCCGGCGAACACCGACTCCACCAGGGCGGGGGCGAACACGCCGAAGGTGGCGGTGACCAGTGCGGGCGGCGGGGTGCCGAGCGAGGCGGCCCGGCCCCAGACGTACGTACCCAGGAAGTCCAGGCCGAGGTCGGCGCACCGCTCGTTGACCTCCCGGGCCCAGATGCCCTGGGTCGCGATCGGCTCGATCGCGTCACGCAGCCGGCGGGCGCCGCTCGCCCGCAGCGAGGCCGGCGGCGGCTCGGTGCCCGGGGGCGGCGGGGCGAAGAAGGTCGCGACGGCGGTCTCGTAGTCCACCCGGTGATGGTGGCACGGTCGGCCGACCTCAGGGAGACCGTCGGCCCCCCGGGCATCGTGGGGCCGCTCGTGCCGGCCGGCGTGCTCACGCTGGTCGTCGTCACCGCCGGGTCGTTCGCGGTGCCGTCGGAGTCGCCCGTCGTGCTCGTGCCAGCCGACCCGGAGTGGTGGTGCGGCTGACCCCTGGCCGCCGCTCCACCGTCACCGGCGACGACGCGGACACGGCCGCTGTCCTGCTCACGACGCTGCGCGCCCGGGTGTGACGGTGGGGCAGGTGGGGCTCGAACCCACGACCTGACGGATTATGAGTCCGCTGCTCTGACCAGCTGAGCTACTGCCCCGCACAGGGAGGTTATCGGGTGCGCGGGGGCGGAACCGCCGCCCGGCGCCACGGGCGGACCTGGGGTCCCGGCACGAGCTGGGTCGGCCGCCACGTCGCCGGTGAGCACGTCGAGGAGTTGCGCCGCCGACCCGAGCCGGCCCGCACGCTCACCGTCCAGCTCCAGGCCGAGCTCAGGCCAGACCATCTGCTGCCTGGACGGTGCTGGACGATCGCGGCCGAGGACGACCAGCGTCTCCGCTGGTCAGAAGGCTCCTCCAACTGGACTCGAACCAGTAACCTGCCGATTAACAGTCGGCTGCTCTGCCAATTGAGCTATGGAGGACCGCGCTGGGCTCACCGGTGGTGCGGAGCGCAACGGAGCCGAACTCTAGCGCACCCGTGGACCAGCCTCCCCCACGGGCCACCGCCCCGGCATCGGGCAGGATGGTGCCGACGAACAGGTGCGAGGAGAGGTGGTCGAGAAGTGAAGGGTCTCCTGCTGGGAGCAGCTGCGGGGTACGTGCTGGGTACCAAGGCCGGGCGCGGACGGTACGAGCAGATCGTCCGCAGCTACGGGCGCGTCAAGAACAGCCCCGCCACCAAGAAGATCGCCGACGTCACGCGCGACAGGGTGGCCGACGCCCTCAGCACCCAGCCGAAGCTGGAGCCGCTGGAGCCGCTCAACGCGGAGAGCACCGTCTACGGCCGCAAGGGAACCCGCCGCGACTAGCGTGCACCCGGCGGTGCGGCGATCTACCCACCGGCCCATCAGGCCGGGCTGCCCGCGCACCCGCTGCAGCACGGCGTTGCCGAGCAGCGCGTCGGTGTCGGGCCCAGGGGTCAGCCAGCACCTCCGGGCAGGTGGGAGGCGACCGCAGCCGCGATGTCGGTGACGACGTCCAGGTCGGTGCCGGGGTCCACCCGCACCTGCAGCACCACCCCGTCACGGCCCGGCACGCTGCGCTGCACGAACCACGCCCCGCCGCCCGGCAGCTCCCTGCGGTGGCTGGAGCGCACGCTGCCGGTGACGCGCTGGTTGACGACCTGGGGCAGGGCGCCAGGGTCGGCCAGGGCGTAGCTGCGCACGAGCACGTCGACGAGCAGCACGGCCGCACCGGCGGTCCCGGTCTCCTCGGAGACGGTGAGCTCCAGGGTCTCGCCGTCCCAGGTGGCCTTGCTGACCAGCTCCCACCGCACCCGCAACGGCCCGGCGTCCTGCGCGGCGCCGGGAACCCAGACCCCGAGCCGGGTGGCCACGAGGTACCCGGCGCGCACCGCCGCCACGGCCAGCACCTCCTCGCCTGCCTCGAGCGCCCCCGTGGACCCGGCGGGCGCAGCGGTCCTGCGCAGCAGACGGTCGGTCAGTCGCACGTCAGATCGCCTCCGGCTCGGTCGTCACCACTAGATCGCCTCCGGCTCGGCACCGTTGGCCTGCTCGAGCAGGGTGCGGCGGTACTGCTCCAGCGCCACCAGGTCACCGAACAGCGCCCGGTGCTCCTCCGGGTCGTCCGCCGGGGCCACCCGCTGCAGCTTGGACTTCAGCTCTGCCACCTGCTGGCCCACCCACACCTCCTGCAGGCGCGCGAGGACGGCGGACACGTAGCGCTCGGCGTCGCCGGTGGTGCGCAGCGGCTCGACGGCCAGCTCGCTGACCAGGGAGCGCACCCGGGGCTTGCCGGCCACGTCGCTGACCGCCTCCACCCACTGCGCCCCGCCGAGACCGGCGGCCGTGCCCCCCGCGGCCCGCACCGCGGCGTGCAGGGCGGCGTAGGCGGGGTGGCTGAACACGTCCTCGGGCAGCGAGTCGAACACCGGGCCGGCGATCGACGGCTGCTGCAGCGCCGCCTTGAGCACCTCGCGCTGCGGCCAGAGCCGGGGGTCCCGCGGCTCGGGGCGCGCGGGCCCCGCGTCGGCGTCCTCCGGCACGGCGACCGGCCGGCGGCGCACGGGCACCGCGGGCTGCCCGGCGGACTCGCGCACCCGCTTGACCACGGCGGCCGTCTCGTCCCAGCCGACCCACCCGGCGAGCTGGCGGGCGTACTCGTCGCGCAGCGAGTGGTCCTTGATCCGCCCCACCACGCCCACCGTGCGCGACAGCGCGGCCACCCGCCCCTCGGCGGTGTCCAGGTCGTGCTCGGCGAGCAGGGCCTTCACCGCGAAGGCGAACATCGGGCTGCGACGGGCGACGAGGTCGCGCACCGCACCGTCGCCGGAGGCCAGCCGCAGCTCGCAGGGGTCCATGCCGTCCGGGGCGACCGACACGTAGGTCTGGGCCGCGAACTTCTGGTCACCGTCGAAGGCCTTGAGCGCGGCGGCCTGCCCGGCCTTGTCGCCGTCGAAGGTGTAGACAACCTCGCCGCGGAAGTAGCTGTCGTCCATCAGGAGTCGTCGCAGCAGCTCCATGTGGCTCTCTCCGAACGCGGTGCCGCACGTGGCCACCGCGGTGGGCACCCCGGCCAGGTGCATGGCCATCACGTCGGTGTAGCCCTCGACGATGACGGCCTGGTGCCGCTTCTTGATCTCCCGCTTGGCCAGGTCGAGCCCGAACAGCACCTCGGACTTCTTGTACAGCAGCGTGTCCGAGGTGTTGACGTACTTGGCCTCGATGGGGTCGTCGTCGAACAGGCGGCGGGCCCCGAAGCCCACCACGTCGCCGCCGAGGTTGCGCAGGGGCCAGAGCAGGCGCCGGTGGAACCGGTCGATGGGGCCGCGCTTGCCCTCCTTGCTGACCCCGGCGGCGATGAGCTCGCTGACCTCGAAACCCTTGCGCACCAGAGTCTTGGTCAAGGAGTCCCAGCCCGAGGGGGCGTAGCCGCAGCCGAAGGTGGCCGCCGCCGCGGCGTCGAAGCTGCGCTCGGTGAGGTAGGCGCGGGCGGCCTCGGCCTCGGGCTCGCGGAGCTGGGCGGCGTAGAACTCCTGGGCGGCGGCGTTCACGGCGACCAACCGGGAGCGGGTGCCCCGGTCGCGCTGCACGCTGGTGCCGCCACCCTCGTAGGTCAACGTGTAGCCCACCCGCTCGGCCAGGCGCTCGACGGTCTCCACGAAGCTGAGGTGCTCCACCTCCTGGATGAACTTGATGGCGTCGCCGCCCTCGCCGCATCCGAAGCAGTGGTAGTAGCCGTGCGCCGGGCGCACGTTGAAGCTGGGCGACTTCTCGTCGTGGAAGGGGCACAAGCCCTTGAGCGAGCCACCGCCGGCCGGGCGCAGGGCGACGTACTCGCCGACGACCTCCTCGATGCGGGTGCGCTCGCGGACCTCCGCGATGTCCCGGTCCGAGATGCGTCCAGCCACCGGAGGAGTCTAGGCCGCGCCCCCGACGTCGCCGCCGGACGCGGGACAGGTGCGGGTGACAGGGGTCACTGGCACTATCTCAGTCATGCGCGGACTCATGCAGGACTACCCCCTCACCGTCGACTCCATCTTCCGCCGGACCGAGGCGCACTACGCCGACCGCCTGCTGGTCAGCGCCGGCCCCGTGCCGATTCGGACCACCTACGGCGCGTGGGCCGAGCGCACCCGCCGGCTGGGGGGCGTCCTGGACACCCTCGGCGTCAGCGCGGACGGGCGGGTGGGCACCTTCGCCTGGAACTCCACCCGGCACCTCGAGCTGTACTTCGCCGTCCCCGGCACGGGCCGCGTGCTGCACACGCTGAACATCCGGCTGTTCCCCGAGCAGCTCACCTACATCGCCAACCACGCCGGCGACGAGGTGGTCTTCGTCGACCGGTCGCTGCTGGGCCTGCTCGCCCCGCTGCTGCCGACGATGCCCGGGGTCCACCACGTGGTGGTGATGGACGACCTCGGCCCGCAGAACCCGGCCGCGCTGCCCGAGATCACCACCGCGCAGGTGCACGACTACGAGGACCTGCTCGCGGCCGCCGAGCCGGTCGACTTCCACGTCACCGACGAGAACCAGGCCGCGGCCATGTGCTACACCTCCGGCACCACGGGCAACCCGAAGGGTGTGGTGTACAGCCACCGCTCGACCTGGCTGCACTCGCTGACGGCCACCACCGCCTCCGTCGCGGGGGTGACCGACGCCGACGTGGTCCTGCCGATCGTGCCGATGTTCCACGCCAACGCCTGGGGCCTGGCCCACGCCGCCCCCATGGTCGGGGCCGCCATCGCCTTCCCCGGCGCGGACATGTCCCCGGCCGGGCTGCTGCGACTGATGCAGGCCGAGCACGTCACCCTGGCCGCGGGCGTGCCCACCATCTGGCAGGGCGTGCTCCCGCTGCTCGACGGGGTGGACCTGCCGGACCTTCGGATGGTGCTGTGCGGCGGATCCGCCGTGCCCCAGGCGCTCTCGGAGGCCTACCGCCGGGCGACCGGGCTGCCCATCACCCAGGCCTGGGGCATGACGGAGACCCACCCGATCGCGACGACCGGCAGCATCCCGGCCCGCAACCTCGACGACGGGGACGACGCCCTGGCCCGACGTCGGTCCCGCCAGGGCACGGCAGTGCCCGGCGTCGAGCTGCGCATCGTCGAGCCCGGCACCACCGAGGCCCTGCCCTGGGACGACGAGGCCTCCGGCGAGCTGCAGGTGCGCAGCCCCTGGGCGGCCTCGGCCTACTACAACCCCGACGAGGGCGTCACGCTGGCCGCGGAGGACGGCTGGATGCAGACCGGCGACGTGGCCGCGATCGACTCCTTCGGCAGCGTCCGCCTGGTCGACCGGACCAAGGACCTGGTGAAGTCCGGTGGGGAGTGGATCAGCTCGGTGGAGCTGGAGAACGAGATCATGGCGCACCCGGAGGTCGCCGAGGCCGCGGTCATCGGGGTGGCCCACCCCAAGTGGGACGAGCGCCCGGTGGCCTTCGTCGTCCGCAAGCCCGGCTCGGAGATCACCGCCGAGGACGTCCTGGAGCACCTGCGCACCCGGGTGGCCAAGTGGTGGCTGCCCGACGCGGTGGAGTTCATCGACGAGGTGCCCAAGACCAGCGTGGGCAAGTTCAGCAAGAAGGACCTGAGGTTGCGCTACTCAGACTATCGTCTGGATACATGACCCGTGCCCTCATCTACACCCGTGTGTCCCTCGACCGGACCGGCGACGGCGCAGCGGTAGAGCGCCAGCTCGAAGCCTGTCAGAAGCTCTGCGAGCTGCGCGGCTGGACGGTGGTGGGCGAGGAGAGCGACAACTCGATCAGCGCCTTCTCCGGCAAGGAGAGGCCGGCGTGGAAGCGCGTGCTGGAGGCGCTCGAGCGCGGGACCATCGACGTGGTCGTGGCCTGGCACCTGGACCGCATGACGCGCTCGATGCTCGACCTCGAAGCGCTCATCCTGCTGGCCGAGGGCAAGGGCGTGGGCATCGCCACGGCCACGGGCGACATCGACCTGACGACCGACGTGGGTCGCATGGTGGCGCGCATCCTGGCAGCCGTAGCTCGGGCCGAGGTGGAGCGGAAGGCAGCACGGCAGAAGCTGGCGAACGACCAGCGGGCGGCGCAGGGCAAGGCCAACACCGCCGGCCGGCGCACGTTCGGCTACACCCGCGAGCACGAGCTGATCGAGGAGGAGGCGGAGCAGATCCGAGACGCCGCAGCTCGCGTCCTCACGGGCGGGACGGTCAGCTCGATCACGAGGCTCTGGCTGGAGGCCGGCAACACCTCCGAGGGGGACGAGCCGCGCAAGTGGTCGCGCCAGGGAGTGAAGGAGCTGCTGCTCAACCCGAGGCTGGCCGGCATCCGCATCCACCGGGGCGCCGACATGGGCCAGGGCGAGTGGGAGCCCGTGCTCGACATGGAGACGCACCTCGCGCTGAAGCGGGTCCTCGACGGGCCGGCGCGGAGCGTGCTCGGGCACACGGGCGGGCGCGAGGCGGGGACCCTGCTCTCCGGCATCCTCCAGTGCGAGGTGTGCGACACGGACATGACGGGGAGCACCAGGGCCAACGGGGTGGGCGTCTACCGCTGCCGGAACAACCGGCACTCGACCGGCGCCCGCGCAGAGGCGGACGCGGTGGTGCTCGGGCTGGTCGCAGCTCGCCTGGCGGCGCCGGACGCGCTCGGGTTCATCGCTGGGCCGGAGCGGACGGAGGAGGTGGCCGAGGTGCAGGCGGAGCTTGCCGACATCGCCTCCAGGAGGGCCGCTCTCACCTCCCTGTTCGCCCAGGGGGACATTGGCAAGGACGACCTCGACGGGGCGGCACAGACGCTCTCAGCGCGCCGTGAGAAGGCCCAGGAGCGCCTCGCAGAGATCGGTGGGGTGATCGGTACCGGGCTGGAGCACATCGGCACGCCCAAGGTGGCCGCAGAGCTGGAGCTGAAGCCGCTGGCGCAGCAGAGGTCGGTGCTGGAGGCGGTCGGGCGGTACACGGTGGTCCCGGGCGAGTTCCCTCGCGGTGGGCGGGGCAAGGGCTTCAAGGCGCGCGAGCGGATCAAGGCGGAGTTCGCGTCGAGCTGGGTGAACTAGCCCCGAACGCACGAAAGCCCCCGACCCGTGAGGGCAGGGGGCTTCGCTGGTTTGTAGACCTTGACGCAGACTGAGTCTCAGTCCACGGACAACTTCATTTGTAGCCGTGGGTGCCTCGGGCCGGGCGGTGCGGCCTCGGAGTCGGAGTTCCATGTACCGTCTGCATCGTCTGATATGCTCTGTCCATGAAGCAGCCCGTAGACATTGAGGCCTTTGTGACCCGCCTCGAAGGGGAGATCGCAGAGGCCGAGCGGCGGCTCAGCGAGCTGCGCCTGGCCCGCGTAGGAGCCCTGGCCTTCCGGCAGTATGCGTACGCGGACGCCAACGGTTCCAGGATCATCGACGCCGACGCTCCCGACGCCAACACCGTGACGGAACCGCCTTCGCACGAGACCGCCGGTCCACCGCTCAGTCCTACAGAGCTGGTGCTCCACGTTCTGGACGACATCGACGATGCCGAGTTCGACATCGACCGGCTGTGGGTCGAGATGGAGGCAAACCCGGGCGAGGTCACCCGAGAGCAGGTGCGGAGTTCGATCCACTACCTGATCCGGCAGAAGCGACTCATCGCCGTGCGACGTGGCGTGTACGCGCGCCCCACAAACACCGAAACCCCCGCTAGGACGGGGGTTTCGGAGGCGATCAGCTTCTAGTGGCTGATCCAAGTAGAGAGGAGAAATGGGCTATGCGTAGACCGATTTTGATCACGATCTGCATCCTCGTCGCAGGATTGCAAATCGTTGTCACGGTCTCGGTGCCGCCATGATGATGGCTACCTAGATCGTGATAGCGGGTGGTCTTCCAGCGCCAACTGGGGGGCCACCCGCCCTCGTCTTGCAAATTGATTGTAGCCAGTCATGTCCCGCGCGGCTAGATGGGGTCAGGCGGACAGTCGGCCAAACCGGCGGCGTAGCTCGTGGCCCAGGCTGGGCTCGATCGGTGGTGGAGGGTTGCGCTCCAGCTCGGCCTCGGCCCAAGCCAGAACCTCGGGGGTGAGGATCATGGGACTTCCGTCCACGGCCCACGGCTGACCGTTCGGAACTCGACGCTGTCGCCGGGTCCGATCGCGTGCTGCCATGCGTCTTCGGCGCTGCCACTACCGCTGCGACTGCCGTCCGAGTGGAGGATCGACCACTCGGTGTAGACGGGGCACACGGAACCGTCCGACTCGCTGTACCGCTGCATCAGGTCTCTCACAGCGTGCCTGCCCGGAGCTGGGGCATGAGGCCGGCGTAGCCGGCGAGGTCGAGCGCGGTGTCCTCGTGGTAGCCACCCGCCAGGCGGGAGACCTTCATCAGCACCATCATGGCCGCGATGTCGAGGCCGGCGAGGTGCCGGTCGGAGAGCATGACGCCCTCCCCCTTCAGGTAGGTCGACCAGTACGCCGCGATCCGCTCGAAGCTCACGCTGGCCTCGCCGTACTCGTCCTCGCGGTCGCCGTTGATCGTGGCTTCCGCTCGCTGGAGCAGGGACAGCTCGGGCTCCCGCTCGACGAACGACGGCTCGAACTCGCGCTCTACGGCGAGCGCCTCCACGCGCAGCGCTCTCGCGTGACCGGCCGACAGGCCATGCTCGTCGAGGTGATCCGCGACGTCTCGCATGTGGCCGGCGACGACCTTGACGATCTCTGCCCGCTGGAGCAGGGATCGCCCGTCCTGGGGTGGCTGCACGGGCGCCGGCTCGGGGGCCGGACGCTCCAGCTCGTTCGCGTCGGAGCGCAGTTCGCCGGCCAGGCCGTAGAGCTGGCGCCGTTCGAGCCGCAGGGCTGCGAGACGCATGGTCGCGGTGATCTGCGACAGGTCCCGGTCAGCCACGGTCCATCACCCCCGGACGTGCCGGCAGGCGGACCTCGTGGAAGCTGCATCCCCAGTGGAGCGCGTCCCCCCACGAGCTGCTGGCGTAGAGCGCGTGGCCCCACCAGCGGGTCGGGGTGTCGACTGCCCGCTGCCAGAGCCGGCCGTACTGGTCGAGCAGCGCGGTGACGTCGATCCCGGGCTGGTCGGTGGTGCTGTCGTAGTAGCCCGGCGCCGGCTCGGCGAAGGTGACCGTGTGCGTGGAGATCGCCAGCTCGCGCAGAGCGACCGGCACGCGGGCCATGTTCTCCGGCGACCAGCGGTGGAACAGCATGTCCTCGTCGCTCAGGTCCAGCCCGAGGATGCCGGCGCAGCGGGCCACGATGGCGCGGGCCTCTCCCCCGGTCGCGTTCTCGGCGTAGACGGCGTCCTTGACGGCCTCCAGGGCCTCCTCCAACGGTATCGGTGACACTTGCACTCCCTTCCCTAGACCTTGGTGTCGCGCTTGCAGGTGCACTTCTTGATCGAGCACTTGCCGCCCTGCTTGGGGTGTTCGTGTGCTCCGTGCGGATGTCCGCAGGTGGCACACATGGGGCTCGGCGCCTTCGCGTCCAGCCGCTCGGTCATCGCTCCCACCGAGTACAGCTTCAGCGTCATGTGATCGCCGCCGAGCCCCGCCTTCTTCGCCATGGACCTGACCTCGAACTCGGAGGAGAACGGCCCCCAGGCAAGCTGGTAGGACCCCTCCTGCGCTCGCCAGACCCAGGCGTACATCTCCCGCTCGGAGAGCTGCTCACCCACCGTGCGGATGATGTCCTTCGCCAGCGCGGTGGCGCTGTCGTAGCCATCGCTCTCCAGCAGGGCGACAACCGCCTTGACTTCGTCAGCACGGGGGGTGAGCTTCACGTCAGCCCTCCAGCTCGGTGATCTGACCGTGGAGGCTGTCGTTCTCGTCCTCCAGGTAGCTCACCTCGTTCTCGGCCGCGCTGAGGTCGTTCTGGGCCTGGAGCAGGTCGTCACGGAGCTGCTCGATCTCGTCGAGCGCCCAGATCAGCCCCTCCAGGGCACCGTCGAAGTCCTCACGGCTGAGCAGGATGGGGCTCGTGCTCTCGCGCTGGCCCCGCTCCGCCAGGAGCTTCTCGATCACGGCGTCCATCGTGGTGCCACTTGCACACTCAGCCATGTCAGATGCTCCCCGTGAGCAGCACCTGCGGGCCGAGGGCCGAGACGTACACCAGGCTGCCGACCGGCAGCTCGGACAGCACCACCGGGGTCACCACGGCGATCTCGTACGCGGCCAGGGGGAAGCTGTGCCCCTCCGTGCTGTAGGAGACGTCGATGTAGGTGAGTTCGGCGTTGTTCCGCCTGACCACGCACCGGTCGCCCTTCGCAAGCCCTGTCTGGTCCTTGAAGTCGTCGGTGAGGATCTCCACGACGGTGCCGGGGGTGAAGATGTCACGCGGGTTGGCCGGGGCCGGCTCGACCGCCTCGGGCTCGGTGTACAGCTCGACCACCGTGGGGTCGACGAACTGCGTGCGCGGGTAGATGTGCTCCTCGCCCTTGACGGACACCGTGATGTTGCCGGCGTAGTAGTAGGGGTCCTCGACCACCACCAGCACGGCGTCGTGGTCGGAGAAGTACACGCCCCCGCCAGTCGACGTGGTCAGCTCCTTGACGCCCGCCTTCTTGCGGACCAGGTCGCTCGCCTTGAACTCGGGCGCCGGCTCGGGCGCCAGCTCCAGCTCCTCGGGCTGGACGTACTGGCAGACGCCAGTGGCCGCGCCAGGCGTGACGTCCTGGATACGGCAGTCTCCGTCCTCGTCCTCCAGGTCGGTGATCTCGAACAGCGTGGCCGTGTCGTCGAAGTAGCAGCCGGTGAGCGGCTTGCTGTCGATGGCGCGGACCTTGTCGCCGACCTCGAAGGCCGGGGCGACGGGCTCGGGGGTGGGCTCGGGCTCGGACGCCACGCTCAGCGCGCGGCCGGCCGGCTCGTTCGGGTCGAGCACCTCGGTCAGCTCGCGGTCGGACAACCAGGAGCCGTCCCAGATCCAGGAGATGCTCGACCCGATGGACAGGTCCAGGGAGCCGAAGGCGTGGGAGCCCTCACCCTCCCGGGGCACGCCGACGTAGCGCTTGGAGCCGTCCTCCGCGCTGACGTAGCTCCAGCGGGAGCCGACCTCGGGGCACGGGGAGCCGCCCGGCAGGACGCGGACGTCGTCGATGGCGACCAGGCCCGAGCCGTGCACGGTCTGCCGCGAGCCCTTGCCCAGGCCCTCGCCGAAGCGGGTGGCGGGGCCGGTGCCGTTCTCGGCCTCCACCAGCCAGACGTCCGCGCCATGCCCGGTGCCGACGATCCGGCCCAAGGTCACGTCGTCACCGAAGTAGACGTAGCCGTTGCCGGCGGTGGAGCCACCGAGCGGACGGACCAGCTTGACCCGCTGGCCCACGGCCAACGGGGCGGGCGCCGGCACGATGTCGAACTCCGTGACGTGCACGCCCAGCTCCGTGATCTCCAGCGGTCCGTAGCGGACCACCGTGGTGGCCAGGTCCGGGGAGCAGGTGTTGCTCATGCTCCAGCCGGCGTCCTTCTTGACCCAGATGTCCTCGTCCTCGTCCACGACCCTGGAGCCCACCGGCAGGGCGTCGATGGAGTCCGCGTCGTCGAGGTCGATGTCGAGCTGGACCCGGAGGAGGCTCTGGTAGCCGATGATCTCCGTGTCGTAGAGATCTCCGTCGAACAGGCACGGGGTCTCCACGATCTTCAGACCGCCGTCGACCTCCTTGCGGAACAGGTAGTGGCCGTTACTCACGAGGGAGCCGGGCTCCAGCGCGTCGAGCTGGGCCTTCTTCTGGTAGCGGTCGCCGTGCATCTCGTAGGTGGTGGACTCGGTGGTGATGGTCATGCGTGTGTGTCTCCTCTGCTCGGGGTCATGCTTGCTCGTGCTGGGTCCAAGTTACACACTAGTCAGGGCGTGTGCAACTTGCAGGTCAGGAGGCGCGGAAGCTCTCGGCCAAGCGCGCCATGGCGATCATGGTCTCTCCGTCCGCCGGGTTGCCGGCCATGGCGAACACCAGGCGCAGCGCCTCCACGTCCACGGTCTCGCGCTCGGGGGCCGGCTCGGGCTCGGCGGGGATCAGCTCCAGGCAGTCGAGGTCGACGAGCTGGTCCGTGCCGGCGCCGTAGCTGTCGGCGCCCTGGTTGGTCCCGTCGACGGCCACCACACTCGCGCAGTCCGTGTTCACGGAGAGCACCACGGCCTCGGTCACGTCGTCGCTGAAGTAGACCGAGGACTGCTTCCCGCTCAGCGTGGGCGGGGTGACGAAGCGGACCTTGTCCCCGGCACTCAGGACAGGGGGCTCGACCTCGGTCAGGTCGGACAGGCGCATCCAGAGCCCGCGCGTGCCGTACTCGGCGTCGGCCTTGCTCCGGTAGGCACGCACGTCTCCGTCGTCGTCCGGCGTGGGCCGGGGCACGAGGTAGACGGCGTTCGGCTCGGCCTGGTCCTGGATGACCGAGCGGCAGTAGTAGGTGGTCGATCCGGTACGGAACTTCTTCATGGTGGGGGCTCCTCTGCTCAGGGGTTGGACAGGATCGCGGCGATGACCCGGACGGGCATCCCGTAGGCGTCGAACTCGATGACGACGTTCTCTCCGGCGTAGCCGGTGGCTGAGCACTGGTGGTTGCCCATGGTGCGGCAGTCCCAGCGGGGGTCGTCCTCCTCGATCTGGTGCGAGGCACTCGGGGCGGAGGCCGGCTGGATGGCGGGCTCGGAGCCTCTCGCCAGCGTCAGCACGGTCAGCACGCTCAGGACGGCGACCAGGGTGGCGGTCCTCCACTTCCTCATCAGCGTGCGGTGGGGCGCGAGGTGTCGAAGCAGCCCTGCTTGATCGCGCGGACCTGGCGACGACGGATGGTCTCGGCGCGGGCAGCGGTCTTGTTCGTTCGCATGATGTGTCCTCTCGTAGGGGGTGCCCTCTGCACCCCTCGCACCCACCCGGGGAGTCGAACCCCGGCACGATCACCGTCGTGGGTTGTGCCACTTGCACACTCACTCCATGTACACAGGGCCGGGCCGTCCGTCTGTGCCGAGGTTCCCGAACAGGGACACCTCGCCGTACGGCCGAGCCGCCTCGCTGAGCCGGTCCCCCAGCTCTCCGAGCCCTCGGTCCCAGAAGCCGGCGCCGTGCCCGCAGCGGGTCAGGTAAAAGTCGTGGCCCATCTGCTCAGACGGGGTCGCGTTGTGCCGGTCGGCCTCCAGGTACTCCTCGACGTCGTCCGAGTCCAGGTGGGCCATGAAGTCGAAGACGTCCGCCCGCGCTGCGCTCCAGACCTCCTCGGGCAGGTCGTGGATCGAGGCCACGAACTCGTCGAGCTGGACGGGGTTCAGGTCGCTCTCGGGGTGGCCCTCCGGGTGGAAGGCGTGGCCCAGCCACAGGGCTGCCACCAGGTAGTGCTCGGTCACGGTCTCGGTGTCGAGAGTGGGCATGATGTCCTCCAGTGGTGGTTACTCACGGCCGGTCGGCCTGGCGCCTGCCGGGGGACTCGAACCCCCGTGAGATCCCTTCGCAGGCCGCTTTCACTTGCACACTCAGCTCGGGATACGAACCGGCATGAGCAGGTGCCAGAACACGTCACCATCGGCGTCCACGCCGGGCTCGGTGACGACCATGGGGCGGGTCGAACGGGTGAAGCGCAGGACCACGTCGTCGGTGGCGAACGTGCCCAGCAGGTCCAGCAGGAAGCCGGGGTTGAAGCCGATGGTCAGGTCGTCGCCGACCACGCCGCACGGGATGAGCGGGGCCACGGCGCCAGTGACAGGCGGGACAGCGTGGACACCCTCCGGGGTGACCCGCAGGTGCACGCTGGCACCACGGTGGGACTCGACGGCGTCGGCCAGGCACTCGGCCTTCGTGACGGCCTTCGCCAGGTTGGCTCGGTTGACGGTCACGGTGGTGGTGACGTCGGCCGGCGCCGGGCGGAGCTGCCGGAACTTGGGGAAGTCCCCGTCCATCGCGCGGGTGGTGAAGGTGACGTCGCCGCAGGCGAAGGTGACCATCCCCGAGTCGAAGCCGATGACCAGGTGGTCGCCGACCAGGCGCTTCAGCACGGCGCCCAGCATCTTCGCTGGCACCAGCACGGACGCGGTGAAGGCGTCGACAGCGGACGTGTCGACGGAACCGACTGCCAGCCGGAAGCGGTCGGTGGTCGCCATGGTGAGTCGCCCCTCGGCCACCTCCACCTGGACCCCGGTCAGGCTGGGCACGGTGTCATCCCGTGCGGCGGCTGCGCCCACCCGGGTCGCCAGCGCGGTGAACGCTGCCCGGTCCACCACCATCTCCTGCCGGGCATCGGTGCCCACCGGAAGCATCGGGTAGTCGGCAAGGTCCAGGGGCTCCAGCGGCAGGGCGTACCCACCCACGGTGAGGATGGCACCGGCCGGGGTCCCCGTCATGGTGAACCGGAGCCGGTCGGCATCGGCCTTCTTCTCGCCCTTCGCGACGGCAGCCACCAGGCCGGTGACCTGCGCGTGGGACAGCAGGAGCGTGCCATCGGCGTGGCCCACGTCGCGCAGCACCACACGGGCCGAGGTCTCGTAGTCGAAGCCGGAGATGGTCAGGTCCCCGTCTGTCACGCTGAACAGGGCACCGCCCAGCACAGGGACGGCGGGGCGCTTGCCGATGGCGACACCGACCGTGGTCAGGGCTGCCACCAGCTCGGGCCGGGTGGCGGTGAACGCCAGGCTGGTCACGGTGGTGGTGGGGGCGGCGAGGGTGGCGGTCATGGTTCCTCCAGGTGGGGTGGTGCAAGGCCGGTCGGCCTAGCGCCTGCCGGGGGACTCGAACCCCCGTTGCTACCCTTCGCAGGCTACTCACACTTGCACAGACAGTGCAACTTACACGGCCGACGCGAAGGTCAGCTGCCCGAACCTCGGTGCCACGTCGTCCTCCACGGCGCCGGCCAGCATGTCGCGGGCCTCGACCAGGGCGTAGGGGAGTCCGATGAAGCCCCAGCAGGACTCCACCTCGACGTAGTCGCTGGGCTCGTCGACGTCGTCATCCCAGGTGGTGGCGTGCTCCACCACGATCCCGTACACGTCGCCCTCGGCCCAGCTCCGGTACTCCCCGGCCACTGCGACCAGGTAGGCGTCGCGCTCGGCCAGGGTGGTGGGGTACTGGGTCACCTCTGCGAGTCGGGCGTCATCCTCGACCCAGAGAAGGTCAGGGCCGGAACGGTGCGGGCTGGACATGGTGAGCGCTCGGCGCCCCTCGACCAGCCACAGGTAGCGCGGCAGGCTGTCGCGGTCCATCCCCCGACCGACTGCGCCACCCAGGGTGCTGGACAGGTCCTCGTCACGGTCCAGGCTGTCGTAGACGTACTCCCCCACCCGGCCGTCGAACTCCACCGTGTACAGCCACACGCCCGTGTCACCGTCACGCGGGCTCATCGGGTCGTCGTCGTACACCAGGCGGGCTCGGAAGCGGGAGTCCTCGGAGTAGATGGTCTCAGCGGTGTCGCTCATGTCGTGCTCTCTCTCAGCTCGTACGGGTCAGCAGGTCGCGGAGTGCGCCTGCCAGGTCGTGTGCGGAGTCCTTCATGGCGTCGTCGTGGGCCTCCCACTCGCCCGGGGTGAGGTCGACGTACCCCATCGGTGCCTCCTCCAGCGCGTCCTCCAGGTTCTTCTCGTGCCGGGCCACCGCCTCGTCGTAGGCAGTCAGGGCCTCGACGGCGCTCTCCCGGGAGAACAGGGCTCCCCACTGCTCGGCAGCGGTCGTGCTCGGGGTGTCGGTCTCGTTGCTCATGTCGGTCTCTCTCTCAGGTGAGGTCGGCGCCGCACTCGTCGCAGGTGCGGTCGTCGGTGGTGAGGTGCGGCTCGTTGCCGCCGGGCGAGGACGGGCACCCGGCCGTGTCGCAGGCGGGGTGGTGCTCCCCGCCGTAGCCACACTCCGTGCACGGCTCGGCGCTCATGCCAGAGCCCGCAGGGTGGCGACGTAGGCGCCGTGCATCACGGTCGTCAGGACCATGTTCAGGTGGTCCCACTCCTCGGCCTCGGCGACATAGTCTGGCCAGGAGACGTACTCGTGCTGCTCCAGCATCTCCCCGGCCCAGGAGTCGTGACGGTTCTCGAAGGGGTTCCACTCGGGCCAGTCCTCGTCCGGGTCGGACGCGCTGTTGAACAGGTAGTCGAGGGCGACAGCCGCGCCGTGCTGGGCAGCGGCCATGATCGCGGGGTCGGGGATCGTCTGCTCGTCCATCACAGGGACCGGAAGACGTAGATGGACAGGCCGGGGGCGTCCACGCTGTACAGGTCTCCGCCGATGAAGGCGTCACGACCGAACGCCTCCATGTCGAAGTAGGAGGTCACCTCGTCGGGCAGACCGTGGAGCATCCCGGTGCTCTCGACGTACTCCCCCGCCCAGTCGGCCGGGCTGTCGAAGACACCTTCGTAGCACTCGCGGAAGTCCGACACGGTGGACTCGTCGACCTCGGCCGAGCCCTGGTAGGACAGGTAGGCGGCGAACGGGTCGCACTCGAAGTCCTCCACGTCGGCCAGCACCTCGGCCAGCCGGTCCGCGTCGCCCGGGGCGCACTCACCCTTCAGCGCTCCGCCGAACCCCTCGTGGTCCATCACCCACAGTTCCTCGCAGGAGGTGTGCAGGCGACGGGGGGAGCCGGCGTGCACCTGGGCCAGGTCGATCTCACCAGCGCCGAGCGCGTCGAACCACTCGCCGACCAGGGCGCCATCGTTGTAGCAGGCGAGACAGCCGATCCAGACCTTCGGGTCCATGGTGTTCTCCTCCGTCGTGGTGTGCGCTCTGCACACCTAGCACCCGCCCAGGGACTCGAACCCTGGTGACATCCCATCGCGGGCTCCGCTCTCACTTGCACACTCAGGCGTAGAAGCCCGTCACCTCCGCGTCCTCGCTCCAGTCCTGCGCGTTGGTCGTGACGTAGTAGTCGATGACCCGTCCACCCACGGTGGCCTGGAGGACATCCCGCAAGGTCCGAACGTGCTCCCGGGTCGGCCGTCCGCGCACCGGGTCGACCGTCACCCTCACCAGGACGTGCACGGGCTCGTCCGGCTCCAGGGCCTCGCCCCAGGTCACGAACGAGTCACCGTCCGTGAAGGCCAGGGGGAAGTCCCGCACCCTCTCCACGATCTCGCGCTGCTCGGCACCGTGCACCGGGAGCACTCCCAGGTGGATGCAGAGGTCCGCACCGTCCAGCCACTTGTCCCCGGGCAGCATGTCGTCCTCCAGCTTGTCCAGGAACAGTCCCCCGCGCTCCCCGTCCTCCACGAACGCCCACCCCTCGGGGGCGATGTGCTCGGACATCCACTCGACCGCGCTGCGGGAGGCGTCGGCCAGGTACTCGGGGCTCACGTCGGAGTCCCAGCGGTAGTCCGCCATGGCCTCCAGGTCGGAGAAGTCGTCCGGGAACCATCCACGGTCCAGGGCCAGCCCGATGATGTGCAGGTCGACCGCGTCGCTCGGACGGGTCGAGTAGTCCACCCAGCATCCCGCCTGGCACGCCGCGTCGATCTCCGTCATGCGCTCCACCACGATCGTGCCCATGTGTCCCTCTCCTGGGGTGCTACCTGCACCCCTAGCGCCTGCCCAGGGACTCGAACCCTGGTGACTGCCCATCGCAGGCTCTCACTTACACACGCACCCCGATCGACCGGACCTCGGCGATCTTGCGGGGGAGGGTGCCGAACCGGAAGAAGCCACCCACGGCCGTCTCGACCTGCCAGTAGGCCCCGTAGTGGGAGCGCTCGTCCCAGTCCATGTGAGCGTCCAGGTAGTCGTCCGTGATGTCGTCGTCCACGGCGTCCACCACGTCCTCGTCGTCCGTGATCTCACGGAGGGCGTCCAGCACCTCGGCACGGAGGTCGGCCCGGCCGTAGGACTCCCAGTCCTCGCGCTCCAGGTCGGACTCCAGGTCCGACAGGTCGGACTCGTCGTAGACGGGGTAGTCGTCGGCGATCGAGCGCAGGGCGTCGGCCAGGTGCTCGGGGATCTCCAGCGTGGCCGGGACCAGCAGCACGGAGTAGTCGTAGGACTCGGTCATCTCCACGAACACCTCGGGGAAGTCCTCCAGCAGACGACGGTTGTTTGACCGTGTGTAGGAACTCCCGGCGTAGTCACCCCAGGACGTGTCCCGCACCTGGAGGTACAGGGGACCCACGGGGACCTCGCCGATGGTCCGGCGGTAGTCGTCGGTCTGCATCATCGCGGTGAACCCGTAGGACGTCCGGTCACCCGGCTCGGGGGCGTCATCGTCGCCCCTCCACTCCAGCACGTTGAACCCGTGGTGGCCGATCAAGTCCGCTGCAAGGCAGGTGTCCGCCATGAGAGCTCTCCTCCGTCGTGGTGGGTACTCAGGACCCACCTAGCGCCCACCCAGGGACTCGAACCCTGGTGACTTCCCTTCGTGGGCTCACCTCGGCTACTGCAAGCCGACCTGCACCGGCAGGAACACGCCGGTCATCACTCCAGCGATCATGGAGCCCGCGATCTCACGGCTCCGCTGGCAGTACCCCGGGGCGAACCCGAGACCCATCGTCCGGGACCCCTCCAGGGCGGAGCCGTCCACGTTCCGCTTCAACAAGTCGACCATGTCGATCTCCTCTACTCACACGTTACACACAGTGTGCAACGGTTGCGGCTGGAGCCCCGTTCGAGGGTAGGCACATCTCTGCCCGCTCCAGCCTCCCCCCACACTCAGGAGGGGGGTGACGTTGTGTCGTGCTGCCTGTTCCCGGTGCTAGACGGGAATGGCTTCGGGACATGGTCCCGCTTACGGCAGCCCTTCGGTTTATGCGCTAGGCCGATCCTCCTCCTCCCCGGGACATGTCACCGGGGGGTGCTGGTGACCGCAAACCGCTAGCGCCTGTCCAGACGTACCGCGTGCTATGGAGTTCTCAAAGTGCTCGTGCAGGGCCGGGGCCTTCACGTCGGGTCCCTCCCCCTTGGGGGTGACTTCCGGCTGCCCGTTTGCTGTTTCACAACTTACACACGATCTCCAGAGAATGTCAACCCAGCCCGTAGGACCGGCCGTATGGCCGTTCCCACCCGTTGCGGCTTCCTAGTGGCCGCGCCCCATCCGTCCCCCCGCAACCAGCAGGGATGACGTTCGGCGTGACCGGGCGGAAGCCCGGTGTGTGAGTTGACGCTCTGGAGTTCTCAAGGATCACGTCATCCGGGGTGCTGGTGGCCGGTGTGGCTGGCCGCTGCCCTGGTGACAAGAACCAAGTTACACACGGGGTGGGCCGATGGCAAATCGGGGCCGGGCTGGAGCCGTTCCCGCTGGTGGTGGCGCCGGGCTGGAGCCGATCCCCTGGCGCCCTGGTGGCCGATGGGCACGGGCTGGAGCCGATCCCCTGGCGCCCTGGTGGCCGATGGGCACGGGCTGGAGCCGATCCCCTGGCGCCGGGCTGGAGCCGATCCCCTGGTGCACGGGCTGGAGCCGATCCCCTGGCGCCGGGCTGGAGCCGATCCCTGGTGCCGGGCTGGAGCCGATCCCTGGTGCCGGGCTGGAGCCGATCCCTGGTGCACGGGCTGGCGCTCCCCTGGTGCGCTCCCCTCCCCTGGTGGCTCCCCTGGCGCTCCCCTGGTGGCGCGCTGGAGCCGATCCCTGGCGCCCTGGTGGTCGCCCTGGTGGCGCGATGGGCACGGGCTGGAGCCGATCCCTGGTGCGAACGAGTAGCAGCTTCACCCATAAGCGCTGGTCACGGGCTCGGGCTCCGATGGTCCGCCGATAATCTGGCAACGGGCTGGAGCCGATCCCTGGTGCAGCCGGCGGCTGGCGGCTGGCGGGCTGGCGGCTGGCGGGCTGGCGGGCTGGCGGCTGGCGCTGGCGGGCTGGCGGGCTGGCGGGCTGGCGCTGGCGGGCTGGCGCTGGCGGCTGGCGCTGGCGCTGGCGCGCGCTTCCCGCTGCGCTGGCTCTGCCGCTGGCGCTGCGCTGGCGCCCGCCGGTATGTCCCTGGCCGACCGCCCCTCGCGCCGCTCTCCGTGGCTCTCAGGCAGGCGTGCCAGCGTTCCCGCTGGTGGGGTGGGGGGTGGACCCCCTGCGCCTGGAGCGGGCCACCGCCATGTCTTAGCAGCTAAGATCCTGCCACGGTTGCAGGGTCGATCTGGGGGGTCGCAGGCAGCCAGCTCGGGAGGCAGCGGCAAGGTCGACGTGCCGGCCGCGGAGCGCCGAGGAGCCCCCCGAGTCAGGTCTCCGCCGAGGCCCAGACGTCTAGCAGTCTGGAGCTAGGGCTAGCGGGGCCGGAGGCCCCTCAGAGCTCCACCAGATGACGTAGCCCTTCGCCGATGCCACCTCGTCCGGTGGGGCCGGAGGCCCCTAAACGCGCTGGTCAAGAGCTAGAGCTAGGTCTGTCTGTGAACTGGCTCACAGAGCAGAATAATCCCTCCGCCTGAACCCCTAGTAAGAGATAGAGCTAGCCGCTAGCCAGTAAGCGTTAGAGCGTCTGTGGGGTAAGAGAGCCAGCCCCAACCACTGACTCCTAGCTTCATCGAGTCTGTGGGTTGGAGAAGCCAGCCCCAACTCCTAGACGCCTTACCGCTAGAGCTAGGCAGCTCTCCAAGCAGCCCCGGGTCGGCGCGAGTCCTCCTCTCCTCGCAGACGTCGTCGGGGCACTTCTCAGTCCACGTCGGAAGGGGTTCCCTCATGCCCCAGTGGGCCGGTTCAGACCGGCGTTCACGCCTCCCGGCCGACTGGCCCCGCATCCGTCAGCGCGTCTTCAAGCGCGACGGCCGGCAGTGCACCCATCGAGAAGTCGATGGCGAGCGCTGCGTGGAGCGGGCCACCGACGTGGACCACATTCTTCCTGGCGATGACCACAGCGAGTCCAATCTGAGATCACTCTGCTCGTGGCATCACCGCCAGAAGTCCTCTGGAGAGGGCGGCGCAGCTAAGGCCGTCATCTGGAAAAGGAACAACCGGCGCTTCAGGCGCACCGAGGCCCACCCCGGTGCAATTCAGCCTATTTACCACACGCCGCCCGTGCGCTAGCCAACTCGGACACCTTCGCCGCGTAGACGCTGGTTGAATTCGCCTGCGCTTGCGCTTGAAATTGAGGAGCAGACGGCGCAATAGCCCCGGGTCCACGGTCCACCGCCTTCTGGAGATCGGGTATCCGCGCGCAAGCCGCAGAGTTCGACGAACCGCCGGCAAGCGCCGAGACGGCGGCATAGCCGCCAGCTCCGATGGCAATACCCACTACGAGAACTAGGGCCAAAGGCAACCACTGTGGTCCCGGCCGTTTCGCGCCCACACCCTGCTCGCTCACTTGTTCTCCCCTATTGATCATTTCGAGAAGTATACAGCGACGGTTCCAAACCCCAAGGAGGTGACCATGCCAGGCCCCATGCCAGGCCGAGAGGCCGAGCTTGCGCGCCCCCGCTCCCGCAAGGGCAGCGACCAGCCGGCCGTCACCAAGGGTGTCCTGCGCCCCACTAGCCAGCCCGAGCCCGACGAGGGCTGGCACCCCATCGCCACGACCCTCTACGAGTCCCTGGGCAGCTCCGGCCAGGCCGACTGGTACCAGGACAGCGACTGGGCCTTCGCCTTCTCGCTGTGCGACGACCTGAGCTACTACAAGCGGGCCACCAAGCGCAGCGGCCAGATGCTCCAGACCATCTACAGCGCCTTCGAGCGGCTCCTCGTCACCGAGGGCGACCGTCGTCGCGTCCGCATCGAGCTGCACGAGCCCGAGGAGAAGTCCGATGCGGCCGTCATCGCCATCGCTGACTACCAACGCGATCTCGGTGTGTAAGTCGGCCTCTGATAGGGTCGCCGTCATGGACAGGGCGTGTGAAAGTTGTGGAGGCGACCTGGCGCACAAGCGCCGGGACGCCCGCTTCTGCAACCGCACCTGCAAGATGGCCTACTGGCACCAGCTGAACCGCACCAGCCCTGAGGGCAAGGCGTCGGAGCGTGCGCGCAACCTCGCTAGGTACGCCCGCGAGGCTGAGTCCCGCAAGGCCGGCGCTCTCGCCTACTACTGGGAGAACCAGCAGGTCCACGTCGAGTATTCGCGCCAGTGGCGGGCGGACAACCCTCATCGTCGGCGGGAACAGTACGACCGGCGAGCCGACCTCATCCTCAACAACCCCGGCTTCGTAGCCTTCGGCGCGAAGGAGTGGGGGGCGCTGAAGCGCCAGTACGACCACCGCTGCGCCTACTGCGGAACCCGTCCCGAGAAACTGGAGATGGACCACGTCATCCCGGTCACGCGGGGCGGCAGGCACGCCATCGCCAACATCCTCCCCTCCTGCCCGGCCTGCAACAGGTCCAAATTCAACTACCTCCTGAGTGAATGGAGGCTGCGACAGTCGAGGAGGTGATTACACCCTTTGACCACGACAGAGATCGACTACAACGAGCTGGAGCCCATCTTCATCGGCCCCACCTGGCAGCGCTCCGACGACGGCGCCTGGCTGCTCCCCGAGTGCACCCTCGGCTGGCAGATTGCCGGCTGGTGCGCGGAGTGGCTGACCGGCGAAGACGGCAAGCCCTGGAAGTTCACGCGCGAGCAGCTTCGTTTCGTTCTCTGGTGGTACGCCATCGACTCCACTGGACGCTTCGTCCACCGGACCGGCGTGCTACAGCGGCTCAAAGGGTGGTAGCTGAGGCAAAGATCCCCTTCTCGCGGTCCTGTGCTTGGTCGAACTCCTCGGCCCGTCACGGTTCTCGCACTGGGAGGGAAAAGCCCCAGTAGGTAGCCCCCACCCGCAAGCCTGGGTCCAGGTCACCGCCGTCAACCAGTCCCAGACCACCAACACCATGTCGCTCATCCCCTCGCTCATGTCGGACGCCTTCAAGACGGCCTTCGACGTGAAGGACGGCGCCGAGCTGATCCGGGCCAAGGGTGGCCGCGTCCGCCTGGAGGCCGTCACCAGCTCGTTCCGCGCCCTGGAGGGCAAGCGGACGACGTTCACGCTGCTGAACGAGACCCACCACTGGATCAAGGGCAACAACGGCCACCAGATGTACGAGACGATCGACGGCAACGCGACGAAGAAGGACTCGCGCTACCTGGCGATCACCAACGCCTACCTGCCCGGCGAGGACAGCGTCGCCGAGCGCATGAGGGAGACCTACAACAAGATCGTCGAGGGGCGCGCCGTCGAGATCGGCCTCCTCTACGACTCCCTCGAAGCGCACCCGGCCACGCCGCTCACGCCCGAGGCCCTCGCGGTCGTCCTGCCCAAGATCCGCGGCGACGCCGTGTGGCTCCGGGTCGAGACCATCATCCAGTCCATCCAGAACACCCAGATCAGCCCCTCGCGCTCCCGGCGCATGTGGCTGAACCAGATCGTCGCCGAGGAAGACGCCCTGTTCGGCCCTGCCGACTGGGACGCCATCGCTGACGTGGACGCCCAGCTCGACCCGGGCGACGAGATCGTGCTCGGCTTCGACGGCGGCAAGTCCGACGACACCACGGCGCTCATCGCGCTGCGGGTCGTGGACATGACTGCCTTCGTACTCGGCGCCTGGGAGAAGCCAGACGGCCCGCAGGGCGAGGACTGGGAGGTCAACCGCGCAGCGGTCGACACGGCCGTGCACGACGCCTTCAAGAACTTCGAGGTGTCCGGCTTCTACGCCGACGTCGCGCTCTGGGAGAGCTACATCGCCGAGTGGTCTGCGGACTACGGCGAGCAGCTCGCGGTCAAGGCCGACAGCCGCAACGCGATCGCCTGGGACATGCGCCAGGGCAAGGAGAAGGTCACCCAGGCCAACGAGCGCCTGGTCCAGACCATCCTCGACCAGAAGCTCGCCCACGACGGCGACCTGACCCTCCGCCGGCACGTCCTGAACGTGCGGCGGCGCACCAACAACTACGGCGTGAGCTTCGGCAAGGAGTCGCGCGAGTCCCCTCGCAAGGTTGACCTCTACGCCGCCCTCATGCTCGCGCACGAGGCGCTGCACGACCTGCGTACGCGCGGGAAGAAGCCCAAGAAGCAGACGCGACGCGGGTACTTCCTCTAGGAAGGAGTGTAAGTGTGACCACGTCACCCCAGGCCCTCGCAGGCCAGCTTCTCGGCATCCTCGACAAGGACGCCGAGCGGCTCAGCATCATCGACCGCTACTCGCGTGGCGACCACGACGACCCGTACATCCCCGACCTGGCGGATGACGAGTACCGGCTGCTCGCCCGCCGGTCGGTCTCGAACTGGCTGCCCCTGCTCATCGGCACGCCGGCCCAGGCGCTCTACGTCGACAGCTACCGCCCCTCGCGGAAGCCGGCCGAGACCAACGCCGAGCCGTCCGAGCCGTCCGCGAGCTGGAAGCACTGGCAGTACAGCCGGCTCGACGCCCGCCAGGCTGCCGTCTACCGGGGCGCGCTGACCTTCGGCCACTCCTTCACCGTCACCGAGCGTGACGCCAAGGGCAAGGTCACCACCAAGGGCCTCTCGGCCCTGCGGACCGCTGCCCTGTACGAGGACGCGGCCAACGACGACGACGCCTACGCCGCGCTCACCGTCACCAAGAAGCCCCACGGCGAGAAGGGGCGAGGCCAGGCCCGGCTCTGGGACGCCAAGCGCGTCTACAAGCTCACCTACCTGTCGCTGACCGACCCCACGACCATCCGGGTGGACGCCGGCAAGCTCCACGGCAACGCCGAGTGCCCCGTCACCCGCTTCGCGGCTGCGGTGGACCTCGACGGCCGCACAAGCGGCGTGGTCGAGCCCATGATCCCGCTCCAGGACCGCATCAACCAGACCATCTTCGACCTGCTGGTGGCCCAGACCTACGGCTCGTTCAAGGTCCGCTGGGCGACCGGCATGGCCCCGCCGATCATCCGTGACGAGGAGGGCGAGGCCGTTCTCGACGTTGACGGCCAGCCCCAGCCCCTGCCGATCAACCTGAACGCCAAGCGCTTCCTGTTCGGCGAGGACGACACGGTCAACTTCGGCACCCTGGACGAGACCCCGCTGGGCGGCTACATCGAGTCCATCGACATGAGCATCCGCCACCTGGGCGCCATCTCGCAGACACCCCCGCACTACCTGCTCGGCCAGATCGCCAACCTCTCCGCTGAAGCTCTCACCGCCGCCGAGACCGCACTGGCTCGCAAGGTGGAGGAGTTCAAGCACGTCTTCGGCGAGGCATGGGAGCGCGTCTTCCGCCTCGCCGCGCAGCTCGACGGGAACACCGCCGACGCTGAGGACTTCGAGGGCGAGGTCTACTGGCGGGACATGGAGGGGCGCAGCCTCGCCCAGACCGCTGACGGTCTCGGCAAGCTGGCCGAGTCGCTGGGCATCCCCAAGCGCGGCCTCTGGCGCCGTGTCCCCCAGATCACCCAGGGCGAGATCGACGAGTGGGGCGACATGCTGGAGCAGGACCGGCCCGAGGTCGCCATGTCCGGCGCCCTACGACGTGCCGGCGCTGCCAACCAGCCGGCCCCGGTTGCACCCGTCGTGGCTGCCCCTGAGCAGCCCCCTGCGGCGTGACCAGCCCGGTCCCCGCCTACTCCACTGAAGCAGCCTCAGCGGCCTACCTGGCGGCTCTGACGTCCATCGGCGTCGGGACCATCGAGGAGGCCCTGGCGCTGTGGCAGGAGGTCCCGGTCACTCGCATCGAGGAGACCCGGGACACCTGGCTGGAGAAGGCCATCGCCATGATCCTCAGCCGGCGCTCCATGAGCCGGGACCTGGGTGTCGCCTACTACCGGCTCATGCGAGCCCTCACCACCGGCCGCACCACGCCGGACCCCCGCGAGCCCGAGAAGCGCTACGTCACCATGGCGGAGCTCCGCTCGGAGTTCTCCCGGCTCACGGACAAGGCCAGCGCCGGCCCCCAGCGCGACGCTGCCGGCCCCGCAGAGCCTTCCCGGAACGACTCCACCCCAGCACCGCAGAAGCCCTCTCAGCCCCCTCGGCCCGAGCCGGCCCAGCCCAAGCCCGACCAGGTGTCGAGCGACGCAGAGGCCGACCGCATCCTCGTCGAGGAGCTGGAGGGCATCACCGCTGCGGGTGACGCGGAGGAAGCCCGGCTCGAACGCGAAGCCGAGGAAGAAGCCCGACTGGTCCTGGAGACCCTCGGGCCGGACAACCTCAGCCGCAACCTCGACGAGCTGGACAACACCGCACCCGCCTCAGAAGTCGACCAGGCCCGCGAGGCGCTGCACGTCACGTCGGGCAACCGGCAGGCGGCGGCAGCCGCACGGGTCGTCAAGGACGGCGCCAGGGGCACGGTCTGGTCCCACGGGGAGCGCGACAAGCGCTACCTCGGATACGCGCGCATCTCCACCTCAGGAACCCCCTGCGGCTGGTGCGCGATGCTCATTTCTCGCGGCGCTGTCTACCGCTCGGCGAAGTCGGCCACCGCCACCTTCGACGACGGCGACAAGTACCACGACAACTGCTACTGCGTCGCGGTTCCGATCTTCTCCCGCGAGCAGTACGCCGGCCCCGAGTTCGCTCTGAACCGCCGGTACTCCGAGCTGTGGCCGCAAGTGACCCGAGGGCTTTCTGGCAAAGCCGCGGTGTCCGCGTGGCGACGCTTCATCCGCGCCGAGCAAGCCGCTCAGCGTCGTGCTCGCCCAGGTGGCGACGCACCCCGCACACCGAACGTCCAGGAGGCGTGATCTTGAAGCTCATCGACACCGACCAGTCCCTCATCGACTCCATCTTCGCCCGGCGCCGAGCACTGCACGGCGACCTGCGCATGGAAGACCCCGGCACCCCCGTCGTCGACCCCGCCGTTCCGGCCGTCGAGCCCGTCGAGGGTGATCCCAAGGAGGACCCGGCCGAGCCCGTCGAGGACGAGCCCAAGGTCAAGCCCGAGGACGAGCTGCCCGACTGGGCCAAGTCCGAGCTGACCAAGGTGCGCGGCGAGGCGGCGAACTACCGCACTCGCCTGCGGGAGGTCGAGAAGAAGCTCACCGAGGCGAAGACGCCCGAGGAGCACGCTGCCGCCCTCCAGGAGTTCCAGGACAAGAACGCCACCCTGGAGCGCTCGCTGATCGTCAACTCCGTCGCCCGCAAGCACGACCTGCCCGACGCTCTCGCTGCGCGCCTGAACGGCAGCACCGAGGCCGAGCTGGAGGCGGACGCGAAGGAGCTGGCGAAGCTGCTCGCTCCCACCGCACCCGCCGACCTTCGAGGCGGTCTCGACCCGGACGACGAGGACACCGACTCGTCCGACCCCCGCGCGATGGCGAAGCGCTACGGCGGTCGTCGCCGCTAGTTCTACCCCCGCGCCACCAACCACTGAAAGCCCCTGTGCCACACCGGCCCGGGGGCTTCTTCGTACCCCAAGGAGGGTCATCCCCACATGGCACAGCACATGATCGTCAAGCCCGAGAAGCTCATCACGACTGCGGTCGGGATGCTGGAGCAGGAGCTGATCGTCCCCAACCTGTTCCAGAAGGAGTCGGTGGACGCCTACAAGGGCGCCCAGGACGACACCATCAACGTCAAGGTCGAGGGCGTCCTGCCGTTCCGCGAGTACGGGTGGCGCAACGACCGCTCCGCGCCCATCGTCTTCGATGAGCTGGCCGAGCGGAAGATCGCCGTCTCCTTCGGCGGCAACGTCTACAACGCGGTCCGCGTCACCGACGAGCAGTACGACTTCGACCTGGCCTCCTGGGCGCAGCTCCTGCGTCCGCAGGTGAAGGCCGTCGCTCGCGGCCTCTCCCGCCGGGCCGTCCGCACCATGGTCGACCAGGCGTACGAGGTCACCATCGGCAACGCCCAGGTCAACCTTCGCGGTGCGCTCATCGAGGCCCGCCGGGTGCTGAACAAGTTCCAGGTGCCGGGCGAGATGCGGACCCTGCTCGTGGGCTCCGACTTCGAGACCGCGCTGCTCAGCGACGACAAGCTCAACCTGGCCCAGAACGTGGGTGACAGCGCCGCCGAGTCCGCCCTGCGGACGGCCACCCTCGGCCAGCGGTACGGCTTCAACATCGTCGTCGACCAGACCATCCCCTCGGACGTGGCCTACGCGATGGTGGGCTCCGCCTTCATCTTCGCCTCCGGCGCCCCGAGCGTCCCGCAGTCCGTGCCCTTCGGTGCGACCCAGTCCTTCGAGGGCGTCGCGCTCCGCTGGATCAGGGACTACGACACCGCGACCATGCAGGACCGCTCGGTGGTCAACACCTACGCCGGCTTCCGCGAGGTCAAGGACCTCCTGGTCGGCTGGGACGAGACCAACCAGAAGGAGGTCATCTCGACCAGCGAGCACCTCGTGCGCGCGATCAAGCTGACCCTCGACGGCTCCAGCGACTACCCGGCCGCGACCAGCGACCTGGCCGTCATCACGGGCATCTCCGACGCCAGCGTGTGGACCCCGACCGCGCGAGCGCTGGAGACCGACCCGGCGAACGCCTGATCCACTCCGAGCGGGGCTGGTGTCTAAGTGACACTGGCCCCGCTCGGGCTCGATCCTTCTTCGACAGGAGCCCCCATGTACGACCCGCTCGCCTCGCTCGACGAGCTGACGGCGCGGCTGGACTGGAAGCTCGACGAGGACGAGATCGCGGCTGCTCCGGGCTACCTGGAGGAGGCCAGCGACCTCGCTCGCATGTACGGGTCCCCGTGGCCCGATCCAGACACCGCCCCCAGGCTGGTCAAGAGCCTGGTCATCGCCTCCGTTCGCCGCTTCATGCGAAACCCCGAGGGCTACACCCAGTCTCGTGCTGGTGATGAGACCCTCGCCTGGTCGGACCTCGGTCACGAGGCCGGCTCCATCTACTTCAACGAACGCGAGATCAAGCTCCTGAAGGGGCTCTCGAACCGCTCGACAATCACCACCGCACCGACCGTCGCCTGGGGTCCGGTCAAGCGTGGCAACCAGAACCTGTACGTCCCGGTCTCCTATGTGGGCGGCAAGTCGTTCCCGTTCCTCACCGATGACGGGGCCTCCAGCGGCGGCACCTGGTGAGCCGGCAGCGCAGGCGCGGGCAATACGTCTCCGTCTGGCGGACCGAGCTGTTCGCGGACCGACGCGGCAACGAGCAGATCCGCTCCGTGCCGGCGACCCCGCACTCCGTGCGCGCGGCCTTCATCCCCCAGCGGAGCTCCAAGGCCGAGGTGCCCGGCCAGCAGCAGATCAACGTCACTCGCATGATCGTGGACGCCACCCTGGAGGACGTCTCGCTCTGGTCCACCGTGGAGTGGAACGGCCACCTCTGGGACGTCGTGGCGCCGGCCCAGTTCCACTACGGCACGCGCCACACCCGGCACTGGTCCATCGACATCCGCGAGCGTCCGTGATGGCGCAGGTGTTCAAGTCGGTCAACGGCCGCAAGCTCACCAAGCTCATCGCGCTGCACGAGACGGTCCAGAAGCGCCTCGACACGATCGCCCTGGAGAAGGGCGTCCAGGCCCAGGCCAAGCTCGACGCGCACAAGGTGACGGGCGCAGCCCGCATCGACGTCGAGCAGGGCCGGGTGGACCGCTACGTCGTGCTCAACGACGAGCGCGGCCTGAGCGCCGCCCTGTCCATCGAGTACGGCCGAGACGCCGACTCGGAAGGCAGGGGCGCCATGCGCGGCCTCTACATCCTCCACGACACCTTCGGCCTGAGAGGTAGGTGATCCCCTGAACACCTCTGGAGTCGACCTTCCCGCGAGCGTGCTCGAACTGGTCGAGAACGGCCCCGTCGAGGACATCCTGCTGGCTGTCCTCCGTGAGGGCCTGCCCGACATCGAGGTGGTCTCGCTCATCGCTGACGCTCCGCCACCCACCTTCATCCTCGTCCGCCGGCTGCCCGGCCTGGGCGACTGGAGCGGCGACCCGCGCTTCACCGACTTCGGCCGGTTCTTCGTGAACACGTTCACCGCCGACCCGGACGGAGACGAGAAGGGGGCGCTGCTCTCCGAGGCTGCCCGTGTGGTGCTCCGCAACGCCTGGCTGGCTCACCGGAGCTACCCCGGGCTCGGCTCCATCACGAGCATCCGCATGGCTATCGAGCCGAGCCGGCGGACGGACTGGGCAACCAGCTCCGGCCCCGTGCAGTACGCGGACCTCCCGACTGGCTTCTGGCGCTACGACACGCAGTACCAGATCAAGGTGCGCCGGCCCTTTCACTCCCCGCTCCTCACCCCTCCAACCTGATCGGAGACCCTGTGCTCAACGACAACGCCGTGCTCGCCATCGACACCGGCACCTACCTCACCGCCCCCACCGGGACGGCCCTGCCGACCAACCTGCTCGCCCCCGCGACCCCGTGGGACCAGGTGGGGCACACCTCGCTGGACAACGTGTTCAGCCTCAGCTCCGAGGGCGGCGAGGCCACCATCCTCGGCACCCTCCAGAACAAGTCCCTGCGGACCCGCTACAGCGCGCGCAGCGAGACGATGGGCTTCACCCTCCAGCAGTTCGACAAGGAGGGCCTGAAGCTGTTCTACGGCTCCAACGCCCCCGAGCTGGCGGACGGCACCCTGGGCGTCCCCACCGACCCCAAGCCGACCATTGCGGCCTTCCTGGTCGTGTTCGTTGACGGCGAGCACCAGTTCGCCTTCTACGCCCCCAAGGCTGAGATCTACCGGGGTGACGACATGAGCCTGAGCGACACCGAGTCGCTGGCTGGCCTGCCCCTCGCCGTCAAGCCGATGGCCCTGGGCACCAACAAGTGGACGTACGCGGTCACCCCGCTCGCGTCCGTGGCATCCGGCATCAAGGCCCTGAGCGCCACCGCTGGCGCGCCCGGCACCTACCAGCCCTCCAACGCTGACGCGCCGGCCAACCTGACCGCGCTCCAGACCGACGTCACTGCCTCGCCCACGACCGCGTGGACCACGGGCCAGTTCGTCAACCTGGCGGACGCTTCGTTCGCCTACTGGACCGGCACTGCCTGGACCTCGGGCAAGAAGGCGTAACCCCTACTCCCGACGTGTGCATGTGTGGCGGACCCCGTGCACACGTCGGGGCTCCACCTCCCGTGGAGCTAGCTCGACCCGAGTCCGCCGCCCCCCATACACCACACCTACACAGGAGGTCCGCCCCTCATGTCCAACTTCACGCTCGACAACATCCGCGCCGCCGCAGACGCCAAGTACGCCTCCACCTCCATCGAGGTGTCGGAGAGCGACACCGTCGTGCTGCTCAACCCGCTCCGGCTCACCAAGGAGCGCCGCGCCGCGCTGTCCGCCATCCAGACCGAGATGTCCGGCGACGACGACGAGGACGCGGCCGAGGTCGACCAGGTCGACGCCTTCCAGCGCTCCATCCGCTGCGTGGCCGACTCCAAGCGCGGCGCTGAGCTGCTCATCACGGCCATCGGCGACGACCTGGCGACCCTGGCCGAGGTGTTCGAGACCTACGGCTCGGAGACCCAGGTGGGGGAAGCCTCCGCCTCTGCGAGCTGATCGACGAGCTGGGTGAGGGCCTCGTCCCCGACCTGCGCTTCTACTACGGCGTCGACATCGCCGATGTGATCGCAGGCCGGGGGCCGTGCCCCTCCTTCGTCCTCAGTTATGTGCAGAGGCTCCCCGACGACTCGCTCACCACCGCACTGCGGATGGGCGGTCGAGACCACTTCCAGTGGGGCTTGGACCGGCACCTCCTCGCGTCGTTCTACGACGCCCAGAACCTCAACACCAAGGCCACCGGCCAGTGGAAGAAGGGCAAGGCCCCGGACTTCCCGGCGTGGCCCCGCCCTGACACCACCTCCGAGCGCGGCGAGAAGAAGCGCGTCTCGGTCAAGGACATCTACGCCAAGTTCGCCAGGAGGTAGCAGTGCCCGGTTCAGCAATCATCGGGCGGGTCGCAGTCAAGGTTCTGCCCGACACCACGGACTTCCGCAAGGACGCCGAGCGCAAGCTCACCGTGCTGGAGAGGCAGCTCCAACCCGTCAAGGTCCCCACCAAGATCGACATGAGCGGAGCCTCCAAGGAGTTCCTGGAGGAGCTGCGGAAGATCAACGCGCGCAACCGTGCGCTCGACTCCCGCAAGATCCGCTTCCAGACCAAGATCTCCACGGACGGTATGCGCGACGAGATCGTCAAGGCGCGCCGCAAGCTGGAGACGCTCGCACAGCAGCAGAAGATCAAGTTCGCAGTCGACATCGCCTCCATCGAGACCAACAGCGCGGTCGACGTCAAGCTGGAGATCACCAAGGCGTCCGAGGAGGAGTTCAAGAAGCGCCTCGACCACGTCATCTCCAAGAACTCCCCCCAGGAGATCGAGGTCAAGCTCGACCTGCGGAACCGCTCTGTGCTCGCCACCGAGGCCGCGCTCGCGGCCCTCACCCGGCGCCGCACCGTGAACGTGAAGCCGCTCATCGACAAGAAGGCGCTCGCCTCGGTCGTCACCGCGCTCGCCGCCCTGTCGGGCGCCCGGGTGCTGAACAACTGGCTGAGCGCCGCGAAGGACTTCGGCCGGAACCTGGACAAGACGGTGCCCAAGATCGCCGCGATGTCCTCCGGGCTGCTCGGGCTGGGCGCCCTGCTGCTCACCTCGGTCTCGAACGTCGCGGCCTTCGGTGGCGGTCTCGCTGCCATCGGCGGGATCGCGCTCGCCCTGCCCGGCCTGTTCGCCGGCATCGGCATCGGCGTCGGCGTGATGGTCGCGGTGTTCAAGGACTTCAACAAGGTCCTTCCCGAGGTCAAGGGCAAGCTCGCCGACCTCCAGGACCGCATGAGTGCGGAGTTCTGGAAGGGCGCCGAGGGGCCGATCCGCAACATGATCGACTCCCTGCTGCCCAAGTTCTCGGACGGGCTCGCCAGCACCAGCTCGGCCATGGGGCTGTTCTTCGCCAACCTCTCCGACTCCATGACGAAGGCCCTCGGGCCTCGCCTGGCGGGGATGTTCTCCAGCCTGACCCAGAGCATCAACATCGCAGCCGGCGGCACGGACGTCTTCGCGGGCGTCATGGCGAAGCTGGGCACGGTCGGCGCGAGCTACCTGCCCCGGCTGGCCCAGTACGTCAACGACGTCGCCTCCCGCTTCGACACCTGGCTCGGGGCCACCGAGGGCGACTCCCGACTCACCGGCTTCATCGACCAGGGCATCCAGGCGCTCAACGACCTGGCCGGCGTCATCTTCCAGCTCGGCCGGATCTTCGGCGGCGTCTTCAAGGCTGCGGAGGCAGCCGGCGGCTCCACTCTGGGCATCCTCCGGGACACGCTCCAGAGCGTCGCCGACGTCGTCAACAGCCCCGCCTTCCAGGCCGGCCTCGTGGGCGTCTTCACCGCCGCGCACGTCGCCATGGGCAACATCGCCAACATCTCCGGCCCGGCGGTCAAGGATCTGTTCCTCACCATCGGCAAGCTGCTGGAGACGCTGCTCCCGATCGTGGGCACGGTGCTCGGCACGCTGGCTGAGGGCATCGCTACGGCCCTCGCGCAGCCCGAGGTGGGCAACGGCCTCATCGTCATGTTCCAGGGCATCCAGAACGCCGTCACGGCCCTGCTGCCGGCCTTCGGCCCGCTCGGGCTCGCCATCGGTGCACTGGCCCCGGTCATCGGCATGATCGCCCAGGTTCTCGGCCCCATGCTGGCGACCTTCTTCACGATCCTCTCCGACGTGGTGGTGCAGCTCGCATCGCCCATCCAGGCGCTCGTGCAGGTGCTCGGCGGGGCGCTCAACCAGGTGCTCACCGCCCTGGCCCCGGTCATCTCTCAGGTGGTCGGCGCGTTCGTCTCGCTGCTGGAGGGGGGTGTGATCCCGGCCGTCATCACGGCGGTCAACACCCTGGTCCCGGTCATCGAGCTGCTGGCCCCGATCATCGGGGACCTGCTCGTCACGGCCATCACCTCGCTCACTCCGATCCTGCCGGCGCTGGTCGCGGCGTTCGTCCCGCTCATCACGATCCTGGCTCAGGCAGCGGCAGAGATCCTGCCCCAGCTCGCCCCGCTGTTCCCGATCCTGGCTGACGCCATCACCCGGGTGCTCGTGGCGGTCACTCCGCTCATCGCGCCGCTGACCACGCTGCTCACCTCGATCATCCTGCCGCTCATCCCGGTGGTCATCACCCTGGCGACCAGCATCGCTAGCGTCCTGGCGACGGCCTTCGAGAAGCTCGTGCCGGTCCTCATGCCGATCGTCGCCGCGCTCCAGGAACTCTGGAACGTGGTCGGTCCGATCCTCATTCCGATCCTCCAGTTCCTCGCCCAGGTGCTCATCGACACGGTGATGACGGCCATCAACGGCGTCATCAACGTCGTCAACGGCGTGGTGTCGATCTTCAAGGGGCTCATCGACTTCGTCGTCGGCGTCTTCACGGGCGACTGGGAGCGAGCCTGGAACGGCATCAAGGAGTTCTTCTCCGGCCTCTGGGACCTCATCGTCGGCATCATCCAGCTCGCCATGACAGTCGGCGTGCTCGGTGTCGTCAAGAAGGGCCTCACGCTCATCAAGGGCCTCTGGAAGGGCGGCTGGGACGCGGTCAAGGCCGTCTTCACGACCGTCTGGGACGACATCGTGTCGGCCTTCGGCCGGTACATGAGCACCATCAAGGCGGCGCCCGGCCAGGCCCTGTCGGCGCTGAAGACGCTGTTCTACGACGCCTGGACCGCCATCTCCACCGGCCTGCGGATCGTCTGGGACGAGATCATCGCCTTCTTCTCCGGCTACATCTCCTCGGTCGTCGGCTTCGTCACCTCGCTCCCGGGCAGGTTCCGCTCCGGGCTGAGCGGTCTGCGCTCGTCGCTCGGCGGCACCATCCGGTCCGCCTGGGACGACGCGGTCGCTGCGGTTCAGCTCGGCGTGGAGGCAGCGGTCAACTTCGTCCGCAGCCTGCCCAGCAAGGCAGCCTCGGCACTGAGCAACCTGAGCGGCGCCCTCACTGGCGCCGGCCGAGCCCTGATCCAGGGCTTCATCAACGGCATCAAGGGGATGTTCGGCTCCGTCGCCGGAACCCTCAGCGACCTCACCTCCAAGCTCACGAGCTGGAAGGGGCCGTACGAGCTGGACCGGGTGCTCCTGGAGCCCACTGGTGCACTCATCATCAACGGCTTCATCAACGGCCTGGAGTCGCGCTACGACGCGGTCCGCAAGTCCCTGGGTGGTCTCACCTCGGACATCGGCAACACCGACATCGCAGTGCCGAACGTGAACGGCCTCAGCGCCGCTCGGGCTCGCGCGATGGCTTCTGTCAACGGCTCGCTCGCCCCTGCGGGGGCGGGCAGCTCCCGCACGCTCAACTACTACGCGGCGCAGAACAGCTCCCTCGCTGAGGAGGATCTGTTCGCCGCCGCCGGTAGGGCAAGGATGGTGAGCTGGTGAGGCTTCAGCTAGAGAGCGCGACCGACGTGCTCAGCCTGGACGGCATCAACAAGGACGGCTACGGGGTGCAGGCCCTGCCCGGCGCGACTGGGCTCGGCCTGCCCCCCGTCCAGGGGCAGTGGCTGGAGGGGGCCGGCGACGGCGCGGTCTACCGCGGCAAGCGCAACCTCTCCCGCACGATCGACCTGCCCTTCGCCATCCAGGCACGCGACCGCCTCGACCTCCAGGCGTGGCTCCGGCGCCTGTCGCTCATGCTCGCCCAGCCGTGCACGCTGCGGCTGGTCGAGGACGACAACAGCTCCTGGTTCACCGAGGTTGTCCGGGTAGGCGGTGGGGACTACAGCTACGGCGACGACACGATCGGCGAGGACGAGTTCTACTCCGTCATCACCTTCCAGGCGGGCGACCCGTTCTGGACCAGCTCGGAGACGAGCCGGAAGACGGTCGGCGGGGACGGCGGCACACGCGGCCTGCTCCCCCGCCTGAGCGCCCTCCAGGTGTCCGCCTCGCAGGCCATCGGCGACGTCACCTTCGAGAACCCAGGGGACGCGCCGGCCTACCCGCTGTGGGCCGTCCACGGCCCCGGCAACAGCTTCGAGGCCATCTCCCCCAGCGGGGATCGCCTGGCCTGGATGGGCACCGTTGCCGTGGGCGAGTCCGTCTTCTTCGACACCCGCAGGGGGACCGTCTACGACCAGCTCGGCGTGAACCGCTACAGCGGGCTCATGCCGGCGCCCCGGTTCTGGTCGGTCCCCCCGGGCACCACCACGGCATCGGTCGCACTCCTCGACACCAACGCGGAGTCGCAGGTCGTCGTGACCTGGCGCCCCCGACGATGGATGGTGGTGTGAGGTGGAGCTGTCCGACATCACGGTGGAGGTCCGAGACAAGGCGCTCCGGCGCCACGGGCTCGTCCGCCCCGAGGAGCTGATCCTGAAGCTCACGGGCTCCCACAACAACATCGGCACCTGGGAGCTTCAGCTCTCCAGCGAGCACCCGCTCACGCCGATCCTGCGGACCCCGGGCAGTGGCATCGTCGTCACTGCCCTGGGGGACGTCCTCATGTCCGGCCCGACCACCACGCCCAAGTTCACCGCCTCGTCCTCGGACCCCGAGGGCACGGTGAGCTTCTCGGGCGTGAGCGACTCGATCATCCTGGCCGACTACCTGTCCTGGCCCGAGCCGAGCAACGTCGACCCGACCGCGCAGACCCTCGCCCACGACGTCCGCGAGGGCGCGGCCGAGACCCTCATGCACGCCTACGTCAACGCGAACTGCGGGCCTGGAGCTCCGCCCGCGCGCCGCAAGGCCCAGCTCGTCATGGGCACCGATGGGCAGCGCGGGCCGACCATCAAGAAGTCCCCGCGCTTCCCTGTGCTGGGCAACCTGCTCAACGAGATCGCCACGCTCGGCGAGCTGGGCTTCCAGATCGTCCAGCGCGGCGAGCAGCTCGTCTTCGAGACCTTCGGGCTGCGCGACCAGGCCCTCGACGTCCGCCTGGACGTCCGCGCCGGCACGCTCGCCTCGCAGATGGTGGCCCTCACGGCTCCCGGTGCGACCCAGGTGATCGTGGCCGGCCAGGGCGACCTCGTCGACCGGCAGTTCTACGCAGCCACCACGCCCGAGGCCACCGAGGCTGAGGTCGCGTGGGGCCGGCGCATCGAGCGCTTCCTGGACCAGCGCCAGACCGACGACCCGACCGAGCACAAGCAGGCAGCCGACGAGCTGCTCTCCAAGGAGGGCTTCACGGGCGTCTCCGTCCAGGTGGTCCCCACCGACGACGCCACCATGCGCTACGGCATCGACTGGGCCATGGGAGACATCGCCTCGGTGGTCGTGGACGGTGGCGAGGAGCAAGCGGTCGTCACGGGCTTCGTGCTCGCCGTCGACTCGGCCGGCGTCCGCCTGGGCGCCGTGCTCGGAGACTCCTCCGAGTTCACCCGCGAGTCCGCGCTCACCGCCCGCCTCTCCGACGTGGAGAAGCGCACGAGCGCCCTGGAGCGCAACGCCGAGAACACCACCGGCGTCCCAGCCGTCGTCACGGCTGCCATCACCAACGCGGCGGCCACGGCTGCGGCTTCCACCACCGACGCACGAGCTGAAGCTGCTGCGGCAGTAGACGACCTCGCCGTCCTGACCTTCATGGGGGTGTACTAGATGCCCAGCTCTCCCACCGCCTTCGTCCGCGAGAACCTCGTGGTGAACGCGACCAAGTCACGCACCGTGCCCTCGGGCGCCAAGTGGATCATCACCAACGTCGTGCTCAGCGCCACCGGGACCACGGCCGCAACCGTCACCGTGCTCATCGACGGGGTCGCGCTCATCCCGGGGGTCAGCATCCCGGCCCTGGGCATGTTCACCCTCGACTGCACCCAGGTGGTCTACGCCCAGTCGTCGGTCGAGGTCCGCAACGGCGCCAACGGCGCGGTCAGCGCCCACGTCAGTGGAGTGGAGGTGACCCCCTAATGGGCGTCTCCTTCGCGGGCGGCTCCGACATCGGGTGGCAGATCCCGACCCTGCTCAACGGCTGGGTGCCCTACGGCTTCGGCTACGTCGGGCCGCGCTTCCGCAAGCTCTCGAACGGCCAGGTGGAGCTCCAGGGCCTCGCCCGAGGTACCACGATCAACACCACGCTGTTCGTACTCCCGGTCGGCTACCGCCCGAGCGACAGGCTGCTCATCCCAGCCCTGTGCGACCCCAACAACGCAGCTCGCATCGACATCCTGAACAACGGCGAAGTCTCCATGCAAGGTGGCGCCGGCATCGAGTACCTCACCATCGCCCACACCTTCTACCCCGACCAGTGAGGAGGCCCGAGCATGGGAGCTTCGCTCTACATCCCGTCGCTGTTCCCCGCGCCTGACGCGAGCTGGATCGGCCTTACCCCGCAGAACGGCTGGTCCGCCTACGGGCAGGGCTTCCCACCGCCGCAGGCCATGCGGTCTGCCGGCGTCGTGCACCTTCGCGGCCTGCTAGCCGGCACCACCGCAGGCGCCAGCACCGAGGTCGTCATGTTCACCCTGCCGCCGGGCTACTGGCCCGACATCGCAGACAACACGCAGATCCACCTAGCGGCGAACTCGAACAACCAGCACGGCTCGATCGGCGTCTACGGAAACGGGACGGTCCACTTCAAGGTCGGTAGCCCCCTGTGGTTCTCCCTCGACGGGGTCAGCTTCGGAGCTGGCCGATGGTGACGCCGCTCAGGCCGACCGGCTGGGAGCTGACCGATGACGGCATGATCGTCGGCAACTTCCAGGAAGCCTGCCCGGACGACCACGAGAACCCCGCCGCCTTCGTGCCCGAGCGCACCTTCCGTGTCGTGCTGAAGGCCGTCTCTGCCAAGGCGAGTCGCATCAGGGGCAAGCCGGTGGTCCTCATCCCCCCTACGCCCTCAGCGCCCCTGTAGCGCCCGCTCCCCCTCTCTCGAGCCCCTCGTGCCCCAGCGGTGCGGGGGGCTCCTCCATGCCCACAGGAAGGCCACATGGCACCCACCAGCTTCCCCTTCGACAACCAGGACGTGACCGAGGCGCAGTACGCCGCGCTGTTCAGCGAGTTCCAGGACAGCGGCGTCGCCGACAGCTCGGACAGCTCCTCGCTGAAGGTCGGCGCCGACAGCTCCGGCATGAAGGTCACCGCCCAGGCCGGCTTCGCCGTGCTCCGCGGCTTCGGCTACAACAACGACGCCGTCCAGACCCTGACCATCGCCGCTGCCGGGTCCGCCTCGCGCACCGACCGCGTCATCCTCCGACTCAACCCCGCCATCAACACGATCGAACTCGCGGTGCTGAAGGGCTCCTCCGACCAGTCCGCCCCGGCCCTCACGCAGACGAACACGGGCATCTACGAGATCGCCCTGGCTACCGTTGCCGTCGCGGTCGGCGCCGTCACCATCTCGGACGCTGCGGTCATCGACTCCCGCACCTTCACCTCCAGCAGGGTCGGCACCTGGTCAACCCTGACCCGCCCCCTGTCTCCCCGCAAGGGCCAGCTCGGGCTCAACACCACCACGAGCCGCTGGGAGTACCACAACGGCGGGGAGTGGGCCGACCTCGCCCCCACGGTCACCTGGACCAACATCCAGGGCAAGCCGGTGAGCTTCCCCCCCGCAGCGCACGCGCACGACTGGAACTCCATCGAGAGCAAGCCGTCGAGCTTCCTGCCCGCGTCGCACAAGCACCCCATCGCCGACGTCACCAGCCTCCAGGGCGACCTCGACGGCAAGGCCCAGGCCACCCACAACCACGACGGGGCCTACGCCTCCAAGGCGGGCCGCTGGGGTGCCGGCTACGTCAACACCGGCACCAGCAACGAGCTGAGCCTGAGCTGGCGCGGCAGCTACCTGGAGGTGAACGTCGACTCCACCTTCTTCCGCCTGGCCGTCTTCGCCGACATCCAGTGGCTCGACAACAAGAAGGCCGAGTGGACCCACGGCCACACCTTCGCCAACAACGCCGACTGGGCCACCAACTCCGGCACCTCCAACCGATCCAACGGCTCGGACCGGGTGCGCGGGTCCACCCCCGCCGGCTCGGGCTGGTACTCGGTGTGGGTGGACGGCAACAACGACTTCTGCCACAACACCAGCTCGCGCCGGTACAAGGAGAACATCGAGGACTTCGGCATCGAGCCCTCGGACGTGCTCGCCATGCGCCCGGTGGTCTACGACCGCAAGCCCACGACCCGCGCGGACGGCACCATCCAGGAGGGCCAGAAGAACGAGGTCGGCCTCATCGCTGAGGAGGTCGCTGAGCACGCGAAGTGGCTGGTCCAGTACAACGAGCACGGCGAGGTCGAGTCCCTGCGCTACGACCTGCTCGGCGTCGCCCTGCTCCCCGTGGTGCAGGCCCAGGCCCGCCAGCTCACCGAGCAGCAGGCCCAGATCGACAGGCTCTACGAGCTGCTCGGCGAGGACAAGTGAGCCCCGCCCAGCGAGCCGTCAGGGCCGTCAAGGGCGACTGGGCACCCGGCGGCAAGGGCTGGATCATCCCGCTCATCATCCAGCTCGCCATCGTCGAGGTCGCCACCGTCCGGGGCTTCGACTACGCCCTGGGCTCGTCCGACGCCGTCCAGCGGCTCGGCCGCGTCGAACGGTCCATGGACCTGGAGCTCTGGGGCCTGGCCTTCCTGGCGGCCGTGGTGCTCATCGTCTTCGGCATGGTCGGGCGCTTCTACGACCCGCAGATCGCCGGCCACCTGGTCCTCGCCGGCCTCTACGGCGGGATCGGCTGGGGCCTCATGTTCGACCTCCAGGGCAACTTCCTGCTCGACGGCATCCGCACCGGCAACGGCCTGCTCGTGGCCGGCGTCATCTTCCACGGCGCCTACGCCTTCGGCACGGCCTCCCAGAAGCGGAGGAAGAAGCTCGCGGCTGAGAAGGCCCGTCTGGGGGTGGGGTTGTGGATGACCTGAGCTTCCTCGGGGAGGCCGTCAAGAACCCGGTCGTCGTCGTCGTCGTCATCGTCGTCGTCCTCTCCAGCTTCATCTCCGAGCGCGCCGCGAAGATCGCTGGCCCTGTCGGTGCCCTCGGGCGCTGGTGGGGCGAGCGGCAGCTCCGGCGGATGGAACGAGAGCAGGCCATCGAGGAGGCGCGCCGCAGGGGCGAGAGCGCCCAGGTAGCCCACCTCACCGCTGAGGTCCGCGGGCTCACCGCGGAGGTACGACGCCTCGCTGACGTGGTCGACACCCGGGAGTCCCTGCTCGTCGAGTGGGACCTCTGGGCCTTCGACGCGGCCCGCATCGCAGCGGCCAACGGGGTGGCTCTGCCTCCCCCGCCGCGAGGCCGTCGACTCCTACCCATCCCCCCATCGCCCTAGCTCCACCACCCCACCCCACCCCCAAGGCCCTGTCTCCCCACAAGGAGGCGGGGCCTTCTGCATGTCTGGAGAACCCACATGACCTGGCGCACTGCTTACGCCCTCGACGACTTCCGCAACGAGACCAACGCGCGCTGGCCCGGCCGGTCCAAGGCCAGCGACGGCACCATCGGCGACGCCCGCCACCAGGCCGAGAGCACGTCGGACCACAACCCCTTCGTCGTCGTCGGCGGTCGCGGGGTCGTGCGCGCTATGGACGTCACCGCCGATGGCATCGACGCCGCCTGGCTCGCCGAGCACATGCGCCAGCTCGGCGCGGCCGGCGACCCCCGCCTGCGTGACCGGGGCTACGTCATCTTCAACCGTCGCATCACCACCTCGGACTTCTCCGGGTGGAAGGCGTACTACGGCAGCAACCCGCACATCAAGCACATCCACGTCAGCTTCGGCCGGACCGCCTTCGACAACCGTGGGGGCTGGAACATCTCCAGCGCGCCGCAGGCGTCCCACGTCGCGCACGCCTCGCTCACCATCGCCGGCCCCGCCGTCTCGCAGGCGCTCGCCAAGGACCAGTGGAACCTCACCGACACGGGCTTCCCCACCGCCAACGATGGCGTCGACGGCCCGTCCACCCAAGCAGCCGCACGAGCCTTCCAGTCCGCCGCCGGCCTCACCGTGGACGGCATCGTCGGCCCGGCCACCCGCGCCGCGCTGCGGAAGGTCCCGCCGATCAGCCAGATGAACGCCCGGTCCGTGCAGCGCTCCCTCGCGGTGGACCACGGCTGGCGCGTCGAGGTCGACGGGGTGTGGGGTCCGCACTCGAAGTCGATCCTGCGGCAGTTCCAGGCGGAGAAGGGCCTGGTCGTGGACGGCGTCTTCGGCCCGGCGACGTGGACCGCCCTGTTCACCCGCTCCCGGTGACCGCCCTCGCCGTCTTCGCCGCCGCCGCCTCCGGGCTGGCGGTGTTCGCGTGGGGCTACACGCGCGAGTGGCAGAACCTCGCGCCCCGGCCCCGCTCGCTCGAAGCGCAGCTCCTCGACGAGAAGTCCTGACCCCAACCTGAAGGAGATCCGTGAACCTCACCTCCCGTGAGCCGCTCGCCATCCGAGCAGCCATCACCGCGGCCATCACCGGCCTCATCCACGTCCTCGTGGTGACCGGGGTGCTCGGCATCGACGCCGACTCCGAGGGCGCCATCGCTGGCGCTGTCGACGTGGTCGGCGCCCTGGTGCTCACCCTCTGGTCCCGGGCCAGCGTCACGCCCGTCGCCACACTCCCCCCGGACGTGGACGAGCCGCGCAACCCGGACGCCATCCCAGCCTCCGAGTTGATCGCCCGGTACGGCTCCGAGTAGCACCCTCTGACACGAGGAACGCCCCGCTGGCCCTAGTGGCTGGCGGGGCGCTCTCGTGCGCTCACAGGGCCTCTCAGCCCTTCTTCTTCTCGATGTCCTCCAGCGTCGTCACCCGTGCCGCACTCCGGGTGTTGCGGCGCTTGGGCGTTACACCGCTGGCCCGCACCTGCTCGAACAGCACCTCGATCGGCTCAGCGTGTTCGGTGCACAGGTCCACCGAGATCATCTTGCCCTGCTTGGTCATCCGGTACGAGGTTGCCTCCCGGTCCCTGTCCTTGCACACGTCACACACCATCACGTTCAGCTTCACAGCACTCCCTCACAGTTGGACTGCACCTACCATAGATCACGTCTTGACAGACCGCGGCGGCGTTGTCACACTTTCACAGACCATCAGGGTGATGGAGGCAAGAGACCAAGGAGTGATTGCGATGCCTGCCAGCAAGATCGTGAACGAGCAAGAGGTGGTGCGCTGGTTCGAGGAGGGGCGCACCTACCGCTGGATGGTGGAGGAGTACCGCCGCAAGTACGACATCGAGACGGTGGTGTCCATGTGGTCCAACTTCAGGCGACGTCGGGGCCTGGATGTCCGCATCATCCGCGACGTCGCGCTGATCCCCTGGGCGGTGAAGGCCGAGCACCGCTGGCTGTACCCGGTGCAGATGCTCCGCCACGAGGGCCGGCGCCGAGCCGGAGCTGAGCTGCGCGAGGCTGACGACGTCCGCCTGGACGCCTGGATCGCCAACCTGGCCAAGGAGAACCTGGTCGTGCACTACGACCCGGACACCGAGGAGGGCTTCTTCTACATCCCCCGCGAGGCCCGGGACACCGACATCATCCGCGAACCCAAGGTGAGAACCGGGAGGGCCACATCGGAGTGAAGATCAACTTGCCTGCCGTGTCCACGCCGTGCTAGAGGGTTTCCGCCACATGCATCTTGCACACCCTAACGATCCGATCACGGAGCACCCTTACTCCAGAGTAACCACTGGATGAGGGTGCTTTTTGTTGCCCACGGCAGGTAACGTCCACCCCAAGGCGCCCAGGGATGGGGACGCGCCGTAGACAGTCCAGGTGGTGCACCAGTTGCACACAAGGTAGAAGCGTGGTCTACTGGTGGCTCGGCCACACTCACACACCTGGAGGTCCACTGCCTATGCTCGAAGCACGCAAGCACCCCACGCTCGGCAACCCCGATCACCCCTACCCGTACGTCCCCGGCGTCAACTTCGACGACGTGGAGCACTCCACCAGCTTGTGCATCGACGAGGCCGAGTTCGACTTCCACCTGGACGCCCACTCCTGGGCACAGCCGCTGGTCTTGACCCAGGTGCTCATGGAGGCCCACCAGCGGGGCTACGAGCTGGTCCCCGACTACGAGGACCCGGGCGAGCTGTTGGACAACGGCATGTGGCGCCGCTACCTGGTGCCCATCGAGCCGGTCAACGACATGGGCACCGCCGACCACGGTCTGGCCGGCGTCGCCGGCACCTTCGGATGCCTCCAGTGAGCGTCACCGAGCTGGGCGCCATCACGGTGCCCGCCAGGCTGAGCTACAGCTCGCTGAACAGCTACGCCGAGTGCGGCGAGCGCTGGAAGCTGGAGAAGGGCTATGGCCTGAACAAGGCCACCTGGTTCGCCACCGTCGCCGGCTCAGCCATCCACACCATCACCGAGCAGATCGACATGGTCGAGGTCGGAGCCTTCATCGGCCCCATCCCCACCTTCCAGCAGATGTTCGACCACCTGCTCGCCATCGAGAAGCGCAACGACGTCCTGGTCAAGCCCTCGGGCAAGAAGCAGAAGACGGTCACCATCAACGGCGGTCCCGACAAGAAGGACTACGACTGGTGGCTGGAGTTCGGTCCGCTCGCGCTGGAGCAGTGGGAGACCTGGAAGCAGTCGTCCAACTGGACCCTCGCGGTCATGCCGGACGGCTCCCCCGGCGTCGAGGTCGTGCTCCGGCAGCAGATGGCCGGCGAGAACCACCTGGGCTTCATCGACCGGGTGTACATCACCCCGCAGGGCCAGGCGGTCATCGTCGACCTGAAGAACGGGGCGGTGCCCACCTCCCCCGCGCAGCTCGGTACCTACCGGGTCGGCCTGCTCCGCGAGTTCGGCATCGACGCCCAGTGGGGCGCCTACTGGATGAGCAAGGACGGCGAGCTGACCGGGCTGAAGGACCTGACGATGTACACCGAGGAGTACATCGACTCCCAGTACGCCCAGGCATGGCGCGGCATCCGCGCTGGCGTCTTCCTGCCCCACGTCACCGGCATGTGCGTGGGCTGCGGCGTCAAGGACTACTGCCGCGCCGTGGGTGGCTCGAAGTCCCACGACGTGCCGGTCAACCCCGACATCGTCCTCCGCGAGGCGGACGGAGTTGCATCTTCCGCCCCGAGTGTGTAACTTGCACATCGAACCAAGAACACGAACGAGAGGAGCACGCATGAGCGACACCACGACCACCGACTTGCCCCGCGCACTCGGAGTCACCATCAAGTACGGCAAGGGCTACGAGGAGACCTGGGCCAACTTCACCGGCTCGCTGGAGCAGATCCGCGAGAACCTCATCTCCTACTTCGGCCTGGAGAGTGCAAGTGTGGCTGAGATGACCATGCACGAGCTGGTCTCGGATGTCACCTCCATGGCCCACGGCAGCCAGCACGTCATCCGCGCGCTCGGCGGCACCTTCGCTGGAGCCAAGGACGCGCCGGACACCACCACCGCTGCGGCGCCCGCCGAGGGCACCGACCCCTGGGGCGAGGGCGACAAGTCCTCCGAGGTTCAGTGGCCGAACAGCACGCCGGTCGAGGAGAACCCCGCCCTCGTGCTCATCCGCAACGCCACGGACGTGCCGACGCTCCAGCGTGTGTGGGCTGAGAACCAGCAGGCGTTCACCGACGCCGCCGTCTCCGCTGCCTACAAGGCCCGGGGCAAGGCGCTCACCGAGGCGGCAGCCGCGTGAGCCTCGCCGTCCCCGGCCTGCCGTCCGACGTGGAGGCCACCTTCAACGAGGCCCAGGCTCTGCGCGAGTACGCGCTGGCCCAGATCGCCGCCAGCGTCGCCGACCTGAAGCTCGCCGCCGACATGGTGGCCGGACTGATCGAGCCCGCCCTGCGGTGCGCCGAGGCGCTCAGCGAGTTCGTCGACATCTTCGACGCCGAGGCCGCAGCCATCCACCACGAGGCGGGGCTGGCCGGCCGGCTCATCCCCTACCTCGACAACTGAGAGGGGTCCTCACATGCCCGCACTGCCCGTCCTGCTGTTCCTCGTCTTCCTGGTCCTGAAGCTCACCGACGTCATCGCCTGGGGCTGGCTCTGGGTCACCTCGCCGCTCTGGATCTCCGGCGCGCTCGGGCTCGTCATCTTCCTGGTCGCCCTGGTGGTGACCATCGGCACCGCCGGCAAGGCGATGTCCCGCAGCTTCCACCAGTTCTGAGCTACCGCAACACCTTCCACATAACAACTACAGAGCGGAGATCACTCACATGGCATTGAACTTCAAGGACATCCCCACGCAGGGCGGCGGCTGGTTCAAGCCGGACACGGACAAGGTCGAGTTCGCCGGCTTCCTCGTGGAGGTGCACGAGTGGGAGCGCCAGCGCCCCACCCAGCACGGACCCAAGGACTCGGCCCTCTGCGACATCACGATGTTCGCCACCATGGAGGAGCTGGAGGCCGGCGAGCCGACCGAGGTGCTGAAGGGCACCCGCGTCGAGAACTCGATCCTGGCCCGGGACCTGGAGTCGGTGAAGGGCGGCGCCACCATCGTCACCCTCGCGCAGATCCCCCCGTCCAAGCCCGGCCGGCACCCCGCGTGGGTCTGGCGCCAGGCGTCGAACATGGTCAAGGGCAAGGTCATGGCCTACGGCGAGAAGCGCGAGGCTGCGGTCACCGAGGCCATGGCTGACGCTCCGAGCTTCGACTGATCGGGGGCGTGTAGATGCTGACCCCCTCACGGTCGCTCAGCCTGCACGCCGAGTCCGGTCGTGAACTCCCCCGGGTGCCTGCCTTCGTCGACCTGTACAAGGCCGGATGCAGGCCCCGTCACGGGGAGGTCGTCATGGTCGCCGGACGGAGCGGCACGCAGAAGTCGGGCTTCGCCCTGTTCTGGGTGGCCCAGATGAACCTCCCCTCGCTGTACTTCTCCGCCGACATGAGTGCCTTCACGGCGTCGTCGCGGCTGGCCTCGATGGAGACCGGCGACACGACCGAGGAGTTAGAGGCGGGGATGGCCTCCGGGGGCGAGCACCGCGAGCGCTACCTCCAGGCTCTCAACGGCTCCAACATCACCTTCTCCTTCGGCAGCCCGATCTCGTGGCGGCAGATCGACGAGGAGATGGAGGCGTACGTCGAGCTGTGGGACTGCTACCCCGAGGTGATCGTCTTCGACAACCTCATGGACTTCGACGGTGCCGAGTCGGACTACACCGCGCAGATGGAGGTCATGTCGAACGTGACCGAGCTGGCCCGAGCTACCGGGGCCACGGTGATCCTCCTGCACCACGCGAGCGACAAGAGCTGGGAGGCCAAGGCCGACCCTTGGGCTCCCCCCTCGCGCGACCAGATCAAGGGCGGGCTCAGCGAGAAGCCTGAGCTGTCCCTGTCGGTCGCGCTGGACCCGATGAGCCTGGACTACCGGGTGGCCGTGGTGAAGCAGCGCATGGGGCCGTCAGACCCCACCGCGCGCAGCTACACGACCATGCGGTGCGAGCCCAGCAGGACGCGGTTCCACCCGTACGTGCTGTACCCGCGCAACTAGAGAGGAGTGTGCAAGTTGGACAAGGAACAGAAGGCGCAGGCCGCGCTCGACTACTTCGACTACCTGACCGAGGACATCGAGGGCATGGACGTCGCTGCGGTGTCCCCCGACGACGCGACCGAGGAGGAGCTGGACGAGATCGCCGGCTTGGTGCGCTGGGCGACGGTGCGGGTGTGACCCGGGTGATCGGGCTGGACCTGTCGCTCACCTCGACGGGCATCGCCTACGCCTCGAAGGCGGACGGGCTGATCGACACCGCCGCCGTGAAGACGCTCGGCCGCAAGGGCGACACCCTCACCGACCGGGCGCACCGGCTCGGCACCATCGTCGGCCACCTGGCCGAGGGCATGGCCGGGTTCAAGCCCGACCTGCTCGTGGTGGAGAACCCGAGCTACGGCAGCCAGCACGGTGCCCAGCACGACCGCTCCGGGCTCTGGTGGCAGGCAGTGCAGGCCGCGCTCCGCGTCTGTCCCGTCGCCACGGTGGCGCCCACGGCTCGTGCCAAGTACGGCGCCGGCAAGGGCAACGCCGACAAGAAGACGGTGCACGCGGCGGTCAAGGAGAGGTACGCCGGAGAGGGCCTGCCGATCAAGACGAACGACGAGGCCGACGCCGTGATCCTCGCGGCCATGGGTGCCCGGCACCTGGGCTTCGCCTTCGACGTCGGACTGCCCGACGCTCACCTGGAGGCCATGGCGAAGGTGGCCTGGCCGGCATGAGCGAGGAGGAGAGGCCGGACCTGGGGGCACTGCTCGACCACTACGACGTGCAGCGCACAGACCGCGCAGTGCAGATGGTCCAGTGCCCTCTCCATGAAGACCGCACCCCCTCGTGCTCCGTGCACCTGGAGAAGGGGCTGTGGAACTGCAAGAGCTGTGGCGAGGGCGGAGATCCCTACACGCTCATCGAGCTGAAGGAGGAGACCAACTTTGTCGGAGCACGAACCATTGCAGCCACTCTCGGACTCGCAACGGGAGTCGATGGAGGAGGCGGTGTCGAGCTATCAGGCAGCGCTTACGCATCCCGCCGCCGCGTATCTGCGCGCAAGGGGTCTGGACCGCGCGACGGCGGCTACGTTCCGGCTTGGAAGCGTGGTCGATCCTGAGCCAGGCCACGAGCGGTTCCGGGGCTTCCTCGCCCTGCCCTACCTGGGCAAGGACGGCCAGGCCCTGAGCCAGCGCTTCCGCTGCATCCAGGAGCACGACCACCGCGCCTTCGGGCACGGGAAGTACATGAGCATGACCGACGAGCCGTCGAGGGTGTTCAACATCCGAGGCATCCACCAGGCGGACTCGACGATCAGCGTCACCGAGGGCGAGTTCGACGCCATCACGCTGAGCATGGCCGGCCTGCCGGCCGTCGCCATCCCGGGAGCTACGGGCTGGCGCAGCCACCACCGCCGGATGCTCGCCGGCTTCAACCGCGTCTTCGTCTGGGGCGACCCCGACGACGCAGGCGCGGACTTCGTCCGCAAGGTCACGCAGTCCCTGCGCTCTGCCAAGGGCGTCCGACTGCGCGACGGCGACGTGAACGAGACCTATCTCGCGGGCGGGGCTGAGGCCCTGCACGCGCTCATCGACGAGGGGAGTGTGTAAGTGAGACTGCATGACATCTTGGACGCCGTCAGGGACGAGCGCCAGAACCAGGACGACGAGTGGGGCGTCCAGAACCACCCGAGCACGGGCAGCTCCACCCCGGGCCAGCGGGTCGACGACTACGGCCGGCTGGCCGACTGCTACAAGGAGGTCAACACCGACCTCGTGAAGGCGGGCCGGCTGGGCTGGGACACCATCCTGCTGGAGGAGGTCTACGAGGCTCTCGCCGAGCACGACCCGCAGCGCCGGGTGGACGAGCTGATCCAGGTCGCGGCTGTGGCCCTGGCCGAGGTCGACATGCTCATGCGCCAGGACTTCGGCATCGAGCTGCCCGAGTGATCCGGGTCGAGTTCAACGCCTACGACATCCGCGAGTACCACGGCACCGGCTTCGAGCTGCTGGAGAACGGGACGGTCGTCATCGTCCGGGCCGAGCGGCTGAAGCCGACCGAGACCGTGGTGACCATCGGCGCCGGCCAGTGGAAGACGATCGAGGTCGTGGAGTGAGCGGGGCTGAGAGCGCCTCTGCCGTACTCCCCCTCCCCGTACTCCCGGGCGCACCCGGGGAGCGGCTCAGGGCCACATGGAGCGCGCTGAGCGGCACGGAGAAGGCCGCACTGCACCCGCACCTGGTGGGGACAACCAGCGCTGAGTGGATCGCGCTCGTCCTGACCGAGCACGGGCACCGGATCTCGGCATCGAGCATCCGCAACTACCGCCGCTCGACGAAGGGAGCGACCACATGAGCGACCTGAGCAAGGAGCTGCTGGCGAAGCCGGTAGGGCCGGTCGTGACCGCCCGCAGCCGTCCCGAGGAGGACGCCTTCACCCGCAAGATCGAGGTGAAGGGCAACGTGGCCGAGGTCGTGGTCCGAGGTGCCGAGTCCGACGTGGACGAAGACGCAGCGACCACCTTCCTGCGCGAGCGCGGCGAGGACCCGGACCTCTGGGTGCCGACCGGCTTCCGGTCGAGCGAGTGGACGATGGCGAACGGCGAGACCGGCGTGAGCACGCGCTTCAGCTTCGCCCGAGCGGCGCACGCCGCGGAGTCGGTGCGACCGCCCCTCGACGAGCTGCTGGCCGAGCTGGAGCTCCACATCCCGGTGGCTGAGCGCCCCCGAGGCGACCACGGCTTCATCGTGGCCCTGGGCGACATGCAGTTCGGCAAGATCGACGGCGACGGTGTGGAGGGCACGCTCGCCCGCACCATCGGCTGCCTGGACCGGGCGGCGGACGTGCTGAAGCACTACCGCTCCCGCTTCGACATCGGCCACGTCCACATCGCCTGGCTCGGTGACCACATCGAGGGCTTCGTCTCCCAGGGCGGGGCGAACGTCTGGCGCACGCCGCTGACGCTCAACGAGCAGATCCGGCTCACCCGCCGCGTGATGCTCTACGCGCTCCGGCTGTTCGCCGACGCGGCCACGACCGTGACCATGGCGGCGGTGCCCGGCAACCACGGTGAGCCCCAGCGCTTCTCAGGCAAGGGTCTCACCCGCTACGACGACAGCCACGACACCGAGTCCCTCATCGCGGTCGCCGACGCTGTCGAGCTGGCGCCCGAGGCGTTCGGCCACGTCGGCTTCTTCGTGCCCGACACCGACGAGATGACCGTCGTGCTCGACGTGGCCGGCACTCGCGTGGCCCACGCCCACGGGCACCAGTGGAAGCCAGGCAAGCACTTCGACTGGTGGAAGGGCCAGGCGTTCGGCTCCAGCCAGCTCACCCACGCCGACCTGCTGCTCGCCGGTCACCTGCACCACGAGAACGTCGACAGCGACGGGCGCCGGCTGTTCGTGCAGCCCCCGGCCATGGAGAGCGAGAGCACCTGGTGGCGCCACTCGACCGGCACAGGGGGCAACCCCGGCCTGGTCGTCGCCATCACCAAGGACGGACAGACCTCCCCGCTGGAGGTCGTCCGATGACGAGAGGAGACACCGTGAAGGAGTCCGCAGACTGGACCGTGCTCGACACCCCCGAGGTCATCGAGGTCGCCAACAAGGTGGCCTCCAAGCTGGCCTCGCAGTTCAGCCACATCGCCGAGCAGGGCGACGCTCTCCAGGAGTGCTTCATCCTGCTGGCCCTGAACGCCGACCGGGTCCGGGGCTACCTGGAGAACGACGAGCTGGGGTTCCTCTACACCTGGCTCTACCACCTCACCCGGGACAAGGCGTTCGCCACCGACGACGACCGGGCCTCCCGTCACGTCGACCTGGACGAGGTCTCACTCGCGTGAGCTACAAGGCCGACGAGGTGGAGCGGATGCTCCCCTACATCTGGGGGCGCATGTACGTCTGGGGCGTGGCGAACCCGACCGCACCGCCGGCTGACATGCCCAAGGGCGCCACGGACAAGACGACCTCGAACACGAGCTGGGCTGTGGGCATCGACGTCCGCGACGCCTGGGACACCTCGCTCATCCCACTCGACGAGCGACGGGCGACGCTCCTGCACTTCGGAGCCGGCTGGACCCAGGAGGACATCGGCATCTACGAGTCGGTGTCCCAGGGCGCGATCTCCAAGCGCATCAAGCGCTGCCTGAACCGACTGACAATCAAGCTCAACGGCCCAGCCTACGAGCACGAGGGTGTGCAACTTGCACTCGAAGAACTGGAGGACCACCACCTGTGAACGCACCGACCATCGACATCCCCTGGGGACCGACCGGGGAGACCGTCTACGACCGCACCTACTCCCGCGTGAAGGCCAACGGCCAGCGTGAGACCTGGCCCGACACCGTCGCCCGCGTGGCCGAGGGCAACCTCGCCCTGGTCTACGGCGAGCGAAGCGTCTGGTCCACCAACACCGAGGCCGAGTACGACGACCTGGCCCGCATGATGCTGGAGTTCAAGCTGCTCCCCGCCGGACGTCACCTCTGGGCCTCGGGCGTCAAGGGCCGGCAGTACCTGTTCAACTGCCACGTCTCGGGCTGGGGCGTGAAGCTCAGCGACCACTTCGAGTTCACCTTCCTGCGGCTCATGGAGGGCGGGGGCGTCGGGGCCAACTACAGCTCGCGCTTCCTGGAGCCCTTCGGTGCACCGCGCCGCGCGCTCGACGTGCACCTGGTCTGCGACCCCGAGCACCCGGACTACGCGGCCATGGTCGAGGCCGGCCTGCTCAGCTCCGAGTTCAACGCTGACTGGCACGGTGCCTTCGAGGTGGAGGACAGCCGGGAAGGCTGGGCCAGCGCCCTGGTGGACCTGCTGGACACCTACATGACCGACGTCGAGGTGCGGCACTCCAGCCGGGTCTACGACGTGAGCCGGGTCCGGGCCAAGGGCTCGCGCCTGAAGACGTTCGGTGGCACGGCCAGCGGCCCGCAGCCCTTCGCCCGCATGATGACCGAGGTCGGCTCCGTGCTGAACAAGGCCCACAACCAGGTGGGCGAGTGGGGCGTGACCCCGTACCTCATGCCGACCGAGGCCATGGAGATCGACCACGCCATCGCCGAGTGTGTGGTGTCCGGTGGGGTCCGGCGCTCGGCCCGCATGGCGATCTGTGCCTGGGACGACCCCTTCATCGAGGAGTTCCTGAGCTGCAAGGCGGACTCGGGCAAGCACTGGACGACGAACATCTCCGTGGAGATCGACCAGGACTTCCTCGACCAGCTCTCTGACGTGGACTCCCCGGCCTACAGCCTCCACGAGCGGGTCGTCACGGCCATGCTCACCAACGGGGAGCCGGGCTACTGGAACAGCACCCTCTCGAACGTGGGCGAGCCGAACGAGGTGACGGCCACCAACCCGTGCGGCGAGATCGCGCTGGAGGCGTGGGAGAACTGCAACCTCGGCCACGTCAACCTCGACGCCTTCGCCCCCACCACGCGGGGCGAGGAGCTGGACGTGCACGAGCTGGCCCTGGCCCACCGGCTCATGGCCCGCTTCCTCATCCGTGCCACCTACGGCGACGTCAACGACGCCGGCCAGGCGGAGAAGCTCGCCCGCAACCGGCGCATCGGCGTAGGCCACCTGGGCGTGCAGGGCTTCCTCGCCAAGGCCGGCGTGCGCTACAGCGACGCCCCCAAGGACACCGAGTTCAGCCAGCTCCTCGCCGGCCTCTACTCGGTGGTGCGGCAGGCCGCGCACGAGTACGCCTTCGACCTCCGCATCCCCGCGCCGGTCAAGGTGACGACGGTGGCCCCGACCGGGTCCATCGCCAAGCTGCCCGGCGCCACCGAGGGCATCCACCCGATCTACGCCCGGTACTTCAACCGGCGGGTGCGCTTCTCCCTCACCGACGAGGCCCAGGCCGCGCAGGTGGCGGAGCTGCTCGCGCAGGGGCACGGCTACGAGCTGGACTCCTACGACGCCTCGGGCAACACCGGCATCGTCGTGTTCCGCACGAAGGAGCGCCTGGTCGCTGAGGTGGAGGCGCTCGGCTACACCGCCGACACCGTCGAGTCCGCCGACGAGATCAGCCTGGAGGACATGCTCGCCTTCCAGGCGATGTACCAGAACTACTGGGCGGACAACGCGGTGAGCTTCACGGTGAACATGCCGGCCGAGGACCACCAGGAAGCGGCCATGGCCTCCGGGGAGATGGTGCCCGCCCCGACGTACGGCTACGTCGACGAGGTTGCCACCACGCTCGCGCGCTACCTGCCCCACCTGAAGGGCACGACCCTCATGGTCGACGGCGCCCGCCCGCAGGCCCCGTACGAGCGCATCACCGAGGCCGAGTACGAGGCGGCTGGGGTGCAGCTCATCGAGGACGGCACCGACGAGGACTGCGCGAACGGGTCCTGCCCGGTCCGCTAGTGCACGGGGGCTTCGACAGGCCCCCGCCCATGGTGTAACTTGCACCGGACATCGGACGAACGGGAGGAGCAGGACATGGGCATGATGAGGAAGCTGACGGCAGTGAGCACGATGGGGGTCGTGGACTACCGCTCCGACAAGGAGCGCACGGCCCGCAGCACGCGCCTCACCAAGCGCGCAGCCAAGTCCCAGGCAAAGTCCCTGAAGGAGATCGCCAAGCAGGGTCGCGCCTGACATGGGCTACTTCAGCCAGGACAGGATCGACCAGCGCAACGCCCGCAAGGGCGACCCTCCGCCGGTAGCGCCCGAGCCCCAGCAGCCCTGGGGCAAGAGCGTGGTCGGGGGGAAGGCGAGCCTCGTCTGGGAGCGCAAGCTCATGGAGGAGCAGGTCGTCCTCCAGCGCGAGACCAACCGCCTGCTCCACGAGATCAGCGCCAAGCTGGACCGCACCACCTGAGTACGTACAGAAGCCCCCTAGCCTCATGGCTGGGGGGCTTTCTGTCGTTCGGGGCCTAGCTGGTGAAGATGGCCGGCTTGTACTCGAACCCGGGCCGGAGCTGCATGACCAGGTCGGCCGGGTTGGTGACCGAGAAGGCCAGCTTGAAGGTCGTCTCGCGGCCAGGAAGAACAGCGGTCTGCGGGGAGCCGTTCACCCCGTTCGCCGAGTCGAACAGAGCAGGAGCCTCGGCGTTCCCGCTCTGAAGCGTTGCGTTGAAAAGGGTCGGGTCGTAGTTCGCCTTCGTGCCGTTGACGACGGTGATGTCGAAGATGACGGCGGCGCCACCACCCCTGGCGAAAGCGGACTCGCTGGGCGTGTACGGCTTCGGTGCGCTCACTGTCACCGCAAGCCCGTTGTCGAACGTGAAGGCCGCGCCGAACTTGGGGTTGGCCGGCGCCGCCTCGGTCGTGGCCGTGGCCGCTGCCTGGCTACTGCCGTCCGCCGGGCGGTTCGAGCCAGCGCCGGCACTGTCAGACGCCTTGCCTGCTGTGCTGCCGCAGGCGGAAAGCACGAGCAGGCCGGCGATCACGGGCAGTGCGGCGTGGAGCTTCTTCATGGGGGACCCCTCCGTTGACTAACAGGGGAGCTGCAAGCCGGCCCCCCTCCGGTTTAGAACTCCTTGACCATAGCCATACATACCCACGGAGCACCACTTGCACGCTGCCGACCGCCCCCGTCCCCGCCCTCGCGCAAGCCGGCCGGGGGGCTTCCTGTCGTTCCGGGGTGCCTGGTTATCCCGGCATCGGGCCGGCGCCTGGGCGGATGCCGGGTTATTCCGGCAATGAGCGTCGCAACCGCAGTTTCTTGAAGAAGGACCTGCGCACCCGGTTCGCCGACTACGTGCTGCCGGGCTGAGCGGTCGGGGGGAGCGTCCGGCCGGGGGCGCACGGTCACATGCGCTCGAGGCGCCCCTCGGTCACCGACGCGATCTGGTCCACCACCACGCGCAGCCGGGCGGCGTCGTCGAGCGCTGCGTCCCACTCCGCGGCGAAGAACGGGTCCAGCGCCGACGAACCTGCCGCACACAGCCTCTCGGCCACCGCGTGCACCGTCTCCCGCTGGCGCTCCTGCGCGGCCAGGTGCAACGCGTCGGACATCACGTACCGCAGCGCCATCGCCTTGAGCAGCGCCACCTCCGCGGCCACCACGGCCGGCACCACCAGCTGGGCCTCGTACCGGCGCACCGGACGCCCGTCGGCCGCCGCCCGGGTGCCCGTGGTCGCCGCGGAGGCGAAGCGGCCCACGAGCTCGCTCGTCAGCCGCTTGAGCGCCACCGCCGCGGTGAGGGTCCCGTCGTAGACCCCGAGACCGGCCACCACGGGCAGCGCCGCGAGACGCTGGGCGGCCTCGACCAGCACGGCGTGGTCCGCGCCCCGCACGTAGGCCAGGCCCAGGTCGGCCAGGGCGTCGCGCTCGCCCGACGATCCCAGGGCGCGCAGGTCCAGGCGCCCGGCGAGGATCCCGTCCTCCACGTCGTGCACCGAGTACGCCACGTCGTCGGACCAGTCCATCACCTGCGCCTCGACGCACTGCCGCACCCCGGGTGCACCCTCGCGGATCCAGGCCAGGGCCGCGGCGTCCTCGGCGTAGGCGCCGTACTTCGAGCCCGGCGCGGTGCGCACCCACGGGTACTTGGTGGCCGCGTCCAGCGCGGCGCGGGTGAGGTTGAGCCCGGCCGAGGACCCGTCGGCGGCCAGCACCTTGGGCTCCAGGCGCGTGAGGATCCGCAGGTTCTGGGCGTTGCTCTCGAACCCGCCGCAGCCGGGCAGCCCGCCGCAGCCGGCAGCCACCTCGTCCAGGGCGCGCTCCCCGTTGTGCCCGTAGGGCGGGTGGCCGATGTCGTGGGCCAGGCCCGCGGCATCGACCAGGTCGGGGTCGCAGCCCAGCTCCTCGGCGATGCCGCGGCCGATCTGGGCGACCTCGAGGGAGTGGGTGAGCCGGGTGCGCGGGGTGTCGCCCTCGCGCGGGCCGACCACCTGGGTCTTGTCGGCCAGCCGGCGCAGGGCTGCGGAGTGCAGGACGCGCGCGCGGTCGCGGGAGAAGGCGGAACGGTCCACGGTGCTGCCGGGCAGGCCTGCGGTCTTGGCGACCTCGGGGACGTGCCGGGCGGTGGCGTGGCCGTCGTAGGCGCCCCCGACCACCGGGTTCACCCGCTCGCGTTCGACGTCGCGGCGAAGTCGGCCGAGGCGTGGCTGAGCCGGTAGTACAGCAGCGCTCCGGTCTCCCGGACGATGCCGTGCCACTGGGCGTCCCGGGTGAGCACCGCCGGGCCCTGCCGGGTGGGCGAGGTGTGCACGTCCAGACCCGCGTCGGCGGCCATGATCCGGGTGCGCAGCGAGTGCCACGGGTCGCTCACCAGCACCGCGCTGGAGAGCCCGTCTGCGCGCAGGGTGTCGGCCACGGCCCGGATGCTCTGCAGCGTGTCCGAGCCCACCTCGACGGCGACCACGGCCCCGGCGGGAACGCCCTCGGCCACCAGGTAGCTCTTGCCCGCGGCGGCCTCGGTGTACACGTCCCCGGGCTGCTTGCCGCCGACGGTGACGATCCGCGGAGCCACACCGGAGTCGTAGAGATCCTTGGCCTGCTCCAGGCGTGCGGCGAACACCGAGGACGGGGTGCCGTCGTACTGGGCCGCCCCGAGCACCACGAGCGCGTCGGCCGGCCTGCGGTCGTCGACCCGCGCCACCTGCCACACCCGCACGGCGGTCCCGCCGACCACGAGCAGCCCGAGCAGCACGGTGCCCGCGACGAGCCGTCCGGCCCAGCGACGCAGACCCCCGCTCACACCCCGATCCTGCCTGCGGTCGCGCCGAGGGCCGCCGGTGTGCGCCCGCCCCGTCGCGCCAGCACCTCGGCCACCACGCTGACCGCGGTCTCGGCCGGGGTGCGCGCGCCGAGGTCGAGGCCGACGGGTCCCCGGACGCGATCGAGCTCGGCCTCGCTGGCCCCGGCCGCGGTGAGCCGGTCGCGACGGGCCGACTGGGTGTGCCTGGACCCCAGGGCGCCCGCGAAGGCCGGGCCCCGCGCGCACGCCAGCAGTGCGCCGTCGAAGTCGGGGCTGTGGTCCAGGAGCACCAGCACGTCCGCCGCGGTCAGCGTGGCCACGGCCGCCTCGGTCTCGGCCACCGCGGTCACGGTCTCGCTGGTCCACCCCAGCATAGCGGCCTGGGCGGCGATCGCGGCCCCGAGCACCCCGGCGCCCACCAGGAGCACCCGGGGCACCGGCACCCACAGGTCCAGCAGCACGTCCTCGCCGTCCACCTCCAGGTGCTCGGTGGCGCTCACCCCGCGGCGGAGCAGCTGGCCGGCCCGCTCGTCGACGGCGGTGCCACCCACGGACCCGGCGCTGCGCTCCAGCGCGGCACCTACGAGCACCCGTGCCCCGCGCGGGCCCGCCGCGAGCACGGCCGGCTCGCCCCCGGACAGGGCAGAGCCCAGCAGGTGGGCGGCGTCCACGTCGAGCCGGTGGGCGAGCAGGGTGACGGTGCCTGCGCAGGCCAGCCCCGCGGCCACCGCGGCGTCCTCACCGAGCGCAACCGTGCGGCCGGCCACGGGGGTCCCACCGAGGACCTCGCCCGCCAGCTCGGCGACCGCGGTGTCCAGGGCCCCACCCAGCAGCTCGCCGGCCGAACCGCGGGCGGTGCGCACCACGAGCTCGCCGGAGGTCACCGAGCCGAGCCCGCTGCGGTCGGAGACCCGCACCACGCAGACCGCGTCGGTGGCTCCCGTCAGCTCGGCCCCGGGGGTCATCTGCTCGTCCATGCCCCCAGTGTCCCCGACCCCGTGCCCGACGGTGGTCCGGCGCGCACGGCACCCGCTAGGTTCGGCGGTGCCGTCGACCGCGAGGAAGTGACCGCCGTGGCCCTGCACCTCATCGGCTCCCCCGACGAGCCGGAGCTGATGTTCCTGCCCTGGGAGACCCCGCTGGACAGCTGGCCGGAGCAGCACCTGGTGCACCTGCCCCGCGGCATCTCCCGGCACGTCGTGCGGTTCACCCGGTTGAACAACCGCATCTACGCGGTCAAGGAGGTGGGCACCTACCTCGCCGAGCACGAGTACCAGCTGCTGCGGCGCCTGGAGAAGCTCGACGTGCCGTGCGTGCACCCCGTCGGCATCGTCACCGGGCGCGTCTCGGTCACCGGCGAGGAGCTCGAGCCCGCCCTGGTCACCGAGCACCTGCAGTTCTCGCTGCCCTACCGCGCCCTGTTCTCCACCACGCTGCGGCCGAACACGGCCAACCGCCTGCTCGACGCGCTCACCGCCCTGCTGGTGCGGCTGCACCTCTCCGGGTTCGCGTGGAAGGACTGCTCGCTGTCGAACACGCTGTTCCGCCGCGACGCCGGCGCCTTCGCCGCGCACCTGGTGGACGCCGAGACCGGGGAGCTGCACGACGAGCTCTCGACCGGCCAGCGCGAGAACGACGTGGAGGTGGCCTTCCTCAACATCTACGGCGAGCTGCTGGACCTGCAGGCCGGCGGGCTGCTGCACGAGGGGATCGATCCCGAGCACACCGCCGACGCCGTGCTGCGCCGCTACCACCGGCTGTGGGCCGAGCTCTCCTCGGCCGTCGTCATCGACCGCACCGAGCGCTACAAGGTGGAGGAGAAGGTCCGCACCCTCAACGAGCTGGGCTTCGACGTCGGGGAGTTCCAGGTGGTGGCCGAGCCGGACGGCTCGCACGTGCGGGTCCAGCCGAAGGTGGTCGACGCGGGCCACCACAGCCGTCGGCTGCTGCGGCTGACCGGCCTCGACGTGCAGGAGAACCAGGCGCGGCGGCTGCTCAACGACCTCGACACCTACCGCGCGTCGCTGGGCATCGCCACCGAGGACGAGCAGATCGCCGCGCACCGCTGGGTCACCGAGGTGTTCGAACCCGTCGTCCGGCAGGTGCCGAAGGCCCTGCGGGGCAAGCTCGAGCCGGCCGAGATCTTCCACGAGGTGCTCGAGCACCGGTGGTTCCTGTCCGAGGCCGCGGGCAAGGACGTGGGTTCGCTGCCCGCCGCGCGCTCGTACGTCAGCGAGGTGCTGGCCCACAAGCCGGACGAGCAGGCGGTGCTGGGCGAGGCCACCGGGGCGCTCCCGGTGCGCGCCGACGACTGACCGCTACAGCCAGCCCCTCAGCTCCGCCACCCGCACGGCGTCGGCCCGGCTGCGCGCGCCGGTCTTGCCGATGGCGGCCGACAGGTGGTTGCGCACCGTGCCCTGCGAGAGGTGCACCCGCGCCGCCACCTCCGACACCGGCGCACCGTCGGCGGCGAACCGCAGCACCTCGTGCTCCCGGGGCGTGAGCGGGCTCGTGCCACTGGCCAGCGACTCGGCCGCGAGCACCGGGTCCACCACCCGCAGCCCGGAGTGCACCCGCCGCACCGCGTCCACGAGCTGCTCGGGCGGAGCGTCCTTGACGACGAAGCCGGCCGCACCGGCCGCCATGGCCCGCGCGAGGTAGCCCGGCCGGCCGAAGGTGGTGCACACCAGGACACGGCACTGCGGGACCCGATCGCGCAGCTGCTCGGCCGCGGTGAGCCCGTCCACCCCGGGCATCTGGACGTCGAGCAGGGCCACGTCGGGGCGGGTGCGCACCGCCTCGGCCACGGCGGCCGCACCGTCGCCGACCTGGGCCACCACCTCGATGTCGTGCTCCAGGCCCAGCATCGCGGCCAGCGCCCCGCGCACGAGCGCCTGGTCGTCGGCGATCAGCACGCGGATCACGCCGGCACCGCCGTGGCGGGCTCGTCGGCGCTCACCCGGAGCAGGAAGCCACCGCCCGGGGCGGGCCCCGCGTGCACCGTCGCGCCCAGAGGCCCCAGCCGCTCGCGCAGCCCGGCGATCCCGGTGCCCGGTGCGCTGCCCACCACCGCGCCGCTGCCGTCGTCGCGCACCTCCACCCAGCTGGGGCCGAGCCGGACCTCGCACCGGCGGGCCCCGCTGTGGCGCACCACGTTCGTCACCGCCTCCCGGAGCACGTGGGCGAAGGCCTCCCGGTAGGGCTCGGCGACCTCGTCGGTGGCCTGCGGCAGCACGGCCTCGATACCGGCGGCGGTGAGCACGGCGCGGCTGCCGGCGAGCTCGGCGGGCAGCGAGGCCCGGCGCTGCGCGGAGACGGTGGAGCGCACGTCGGCCAAGGTCTGGCGGGTGAGCACCTCCACGTCGGTGATCTCGGCCGTGGCGCGCGCGGTCTCCCCCGCCTCCATCAGCCGCCGGGCCAGCGCGGCCTTGACGGTGATGGTGGTGAGGCTGTGGCCGAGCACGTCGTGCAGGTCCCGGGCCAGGCGGGCACGCTCGTCGGCGACGGCGAGCCGGGCCACCTCGTCGTTGGCCTCGCGCAGCGCGAACACCGCCGTCCGCAGGCTCATCAGGATCACGAGCATGAGCGCGGTGCCGCCGTAGACGCTGACCTCGGCCCAGTGCGGGCCGTCCCCCACCAGTCCGGTGTAGAGCAGCATCCCCGCGCAGGTGACCCACACCACGGGGATCGCCCGCGCGGGCGGCAGCGTCGTCGCCGCGCTGACGAGGGCGTACATCAACAGCCCGATGCTGTCCGGTCCGAGCAGGGCCACCAGGACGACACCCAGCGTCCCGAGCACCGCGACGGTCCGCGCGTCCCGGTAGCTCGCCACCTCGCTGGGCAGGACGGCGAGGTAGACCGCGCCGTAGGCCGTCATCAGGCTGAGCACCAGGACCTTGAGCGCGAGCGGGTCGCCGGAGCGGACCTCCTCGACCGCGGCCACCACCAGGAAGCTCAGGAAACCCAGGGCCACCACCCGCCACACCCACGGGTTGCGCACCCAGAACGGACGGGGCAACGGGTCGGGGACGGCGGCGGGGGCCACGTCACGGGAGGGCTCGGGCGGGGCCACGTCCGCGACGCTAGCCCCGCCCGCGGCCGAGAGGGCTCTCATCAGACCCGACGGGTGTCGCGACGGAACAGCAGCACGGCACCACCGGTGAAGACCGTGGCCCAGACGAGCACGTTGAGCACCGAGGCGACGGTGAACCCGTCGCCGGTCAGCGCGGCGTGCGCGAGCTGGGACAGACCGTAGGTGGGCATGAGCTGGGAGAAGGTGGCGAACCAGCCGCTGGTGACCGGGCCGGTGAACAACCCGCCGGCCAGCGCGAGCAGGGCCAGACCGGGCCCGAGGATCTGCATGACGTTCTCCGAGGGCATCAGGTAGCCCATGAAGAGCCCGAACGCGGCGAACACCACGGACCCGATCCAGGCCACCAGGGCCGTGGTCACCCAGACCCAGCCCTGCATCGACGCCCCGACCGCCGCACCGACCACGAAGACCACGACCACCGACGCGAGCCCGATGACCATGGCCACCAGCAGCTTCACCGCGATGTAGGCCGCCGGACGCAGCGGGGTGAGCCGGAGCTGGCGGCTCCAGCCCTGGGCCCGCTCGACGGACACCATGGCGCCGCCGCTGGTGGTGGAGAGCATCGCGCCGTACACGGCGAGGCTGATCATGACGTAGGCCGTCACGTTGCCGCGGCCCACCGACGTGCCGTTGTAGCCGTCGCTGGTGCCGAAGAGCAGGAAGAACACCGACGGCATGACGAGGGCGAACACCAGGGTCCGGCGGTTGCGCATCATCCGGCGCACCTCCAGGCCCAGGAAGGTCAGGTTGAACCCGCCCATCGACGGGACGGAGCGGGCGATCGGGGTGGCGGGCGTCGTGGTCATCTCAGGCCTCCTGCAGGGTGTTCGCGGGGGTGGTCGACCCGGCCGTGCCGGTGAGGGCGAGGAACGCGTCCTCGAGGTTGCGCGAGGTGATCTCCAGGTCGGTGGCTGCGGTGGCCGTGAGCAGGTGCCGGGCCACCACGTCGGAGTCGCCGGTGTGCAGCAGCACGCGCTCCCCGCGGATCTCCACGGAGTCGACGCCGGGCAGCGCGCGCAGCTCGTGCTCAGAGGCCCCCGGCAGGGTCGCGGCCACGACCCGCCCGGCCGCGAGGTTCCGGACCTCCGCAGCGGTGCCGTCAGCGACCACCCGCCCGTTCGCGACCAGGACGATCCGGTCGGCGTAGGCGTCGGCCTCCTCGAGGTAGTGGGTCGCGAACAGGACGGTGCGACCCCTCGACGCGTCGTCCCGGATGGCGGCCCAGAAGTCCCGCCGACCGCCCACGTCCATTCCCGTGGTGGGCTCGTCGAGCACCAGCAGGTCCGGGTCGCTGAGCAGGGCCATGGCGAAGCGCAGCCGCTGCTGCTCGCCGCCGGAGCACTTGACCACCCGGCGGTCGGCCTTGTCGGTGAGCCCGGCCCGCTCCAGCACCTCGGCCACCGGCCGGGTGTGGCTGAACAGGCTCTTCGTGAGCCGGAGGGTCTCGGCGACGGTGAGGTCGCGCAACAGCCCCCCGCTCTGCATCACCGCCGAGATCCGGCCCTGGGCCACCGCCAGCTGTGGGGTACCCCCGAACACGGTCAGCGACCCGCTGTCGGGCTGGGCGAGGCCGAGCATCATGTCGATGGTCGTGGTCTTGCCCGCGCCGTTGGGACCCAGGAAGGCCACCACCTCGCCCGGCTCGACGGTGAGCGTGATCCCGTCGACCGCCTGCACGGACCCGTAGGCCTTGCGCACGTCCCTCAGCGCCAGCGCGGGCGCGCTCGTCGTGGTCATGGGAGGAACTCTGCTGCGCGACGGGGTGGCGCACCCCGGCTGTCCGTCACGACACGCCCGTGACAGGTGTCACGGGCGGGGATGTCAGCAGCCGATGAGCCGCGCGGCGAGGTACCCCTCGACCTGGTCCAGCGCGACGCGCTCCTGGGCCATGCTGTCGCGCTCACGCACGGTGACGGCGTGGTCCTCGAGGGTGTCGAAGTCGATCGTGAGGCAGAACGGGGTGCCGATCTCGTCCTGGCGGCGGTAGCGCTTGCCGATCGCACCCGCGTCGTCGAAGTCGACGTTCCAGTGCTGGCGCAGGGTGGCGGCGAGCTCCTTGGCCCGCGGCGTCAGGTCGGCGTTGCGGCTCAGCGGCAGCACGGCGGCCTTCACCGGCGCGAGGCGCCGGTCGAGCTTGAGCACCACGCGCTTGTCCATGCCCCCCTTGGTGTTCGGCGCCTCGTCCTCGGAGTAGGCGTCGAGCAGGAACGCCATCATCGCGCGCCCCACGCCGGCCGCCGGCTCGATGACGTAGGGCGTGTAGCGGGTCTCGTTCGCCTGGTCGTAGAAGTCGAGGGTGGTGCCGGAGGCCTCCGAGTGCGTGCGCAGGTCGTAGTCGGTCCGGTTGGCGACGCCCTCCAGCTCGCCCCACTCGCTGCCACCGAAGCGGAAGCGGTACTCGATGTCGGCCGTGCGCGCGGAGTAGTGGCTCAGCTTCTCCGCCGGGTGCTCGAAGAAGCGCAGGTTGTCGGCGGAGATGCCGAGGTCGGTGTACCAGGCCATCCGGCGCTCGAGCCAGTACTCGTGCCACTCGGGCGCGGAGGACGGCTCGACGAAGAACTCCATCTCCATCTGCTCGAACTCGCGGGTGCGGAAGATGAAGTTTCCGGGGGTGATCTCGTTGCGGAAGCTCTTGCCGATCTGGGCGATGCCGAAGGGCGGCTTGCGGCGCGAGGACGTCACCACGTTGGCGTAGTTGACGAAGATGCCCTGCGCGGTCTCCGGGCGCAGGTAGTGCAACCCGCTCGCGTCCTCCACCGGGCCCAGGAAGGTCTTGAGCAGGCCGGAGAACGCCTTGGGCTCGGTCCACTCCCCCCGGGTGCCGCAGTTCGTGCAGACGATGTCGCCGAGGCCGTTCTCGGGCACCCGGCCCTTCTTCTCCTCGAACTCCTCGAGCAGGTGGTCCTCGCGGTAGCGCTTGTGGCAGCTCAGGCACTCCACCAGCGGGTCGCTGAACGTGGCGACGTGGCCGGAGGCCTCCCACACCTGCTTGGGCAGGATCACCGAGGAGTCCAGCCCCACCACGTCCTCGCGGCCGGTGACCATCGAGCGCCACCACTGCCGCTTGATGTTGTCCTTGAGCTCCACGCCGAGCGGGCCGTAGTCCCACGCCGACCGGGTGCCGCCGTAGATCTCGCCGCAGGGGTAGACGAAGCCCCGGCGCTTGCTGAGGCTGACGACGGCGTCGATCGGGGTGGAGGCAACCATGCGGTCGAGCCTATCGGTCGTCGCTCGGCGGATCCGCCGCCCAGGGTCGGGGCCCCGAGTCCGTCCCGTGCAGGCTCACCGACTCCACGACCGCCCCGTCGACGCCGTCCAGCAGCAGCTCGAAGGTGGTGGGCACCCCGCCCCGGCACTGCGCGAGCAGGGGAGCCACGTGCTCGCGGACAGCGAACGGGGACAGCGACCGCCGGTAGGCCGGCACCGAGTCGAAGCGGGCGGTGAGCACCCACGTCGACGGCTCGTCGACGGCGGGACCGGCGCAGACAGCCCGGCAGCCCGGCTGCTGCGCGAGCAGCGACACGGCCGTGCGGGCGCGGGCGGTGAAGGCGACGAGCTCCGCCCCGGGCACGTCGAACAGGCACACCAGCAGCACCGGGGAACCGTAGCCGGTGACCGCGGCAGCCCCTGCTCCTACGATGGGGCCGTGAGCACACCGACAGCGACGACCAGGGCGGACCTCGCCACCGACGAGGTCGACGCCGTCCACGCGCCCGACCGCGCCCCCGCGCCGGAGAGCACGCCACCCCCCAAGCAGACCCTGGTAGCCGCGGGTGACCTGCTCCGCGCGCTCGCCGCCCCGGTCCGCATCGCCATCGTGCTGCAGCTGCGGGAGTCCGAGCGCTGCGTCCACGAGCTCGTCGACGCGCTCGGGGTGACCCAGCCGCTCATCAGCCAGCACCTGCGCGTGCTGAAGTCGGCCGGGGTGGTGCAGGGCGAGCGGCACGGGCGCGAGGTGGTCTACCGCCTGGTGGACTCCCACCTCAGCCACATCGTCGTCGACGCCGTGACCCACGCGGCCGAGGGCTGAGCGTCGTGGTCGGCACCCCGAGCCCGGTCGTCCGCTCCACCCGGCAGCGCAGCGCCGTCTCCAGCCTGCTCGACGCCACCGAGGAGTTCCGCTCGGCGCAGGACCTGCACGAGGAGCTGCGGCGCCGCGGCGAGGGCATCGGCCTCACCACCGTGTACCGGACCCTGCAGACCCTCGCCGACGCCGGCAGCGTGGACGTGCTGCGCACCGACTCCGGCGAGGCCGTCTACCGCCGCTGCTCCGCCGGGCACCACCACCACCTGGTCTGCCGGGACTGCGGGCGCACCGTCGAGGTGGAGGGTCCGGCGGTGGAGCGCTGGGCGCAGGCCGTGGCCGCCGAGCACGGGTTCGTCGACGTCAGCCACACCGTCGAGGTCTTCGGCCGCTGCGCGGAGTGCGCCCGACGCTAGGTCGGCAGCGACAGACCGAGCTCCTCGCGCAGCTCGGTGCGCGCCCGGGAGGCCCCCGAGACCACGAGCAGCAGCAGCGTCGCCAGCGGTTCCGGCTGGAGCCCGGCGGCGGGGAACGCGTAGCGCAGCGTGACGTCGGCGGTGCGCTCCAGCTGCACCAGCCCGAGGCCGCCGAACTGCACCTGCGACCCGAGACGGGCCACGAGCTCGCTGACCCGCGGGTCGGGCTCGAGGTCCCAGGCCAGCACGCACGTGGTGGAGAGCACCACCAGACCCTCCGCGAGCTGCACGGCCTGCACCGCGCAGGGCACCCCCGAGTGCACGAAGGACAGCGCCCCGTCGGCGTCGACGACCACGTCCACGTAGCGCTCCAGCGCTGTGCGCGCGGCCGCCAGCAGCTCGTCGGCCGCGCTCACGAGCGGGCCCCCGGCGCCTCGGGCACGCCACCGAAGCGGCGGTCGCGGGAGGCGTACTCCACGCACGCCGCCCAGAGGTCGCGCCGGTCGAAGTCCGGGAACAGCGTGTGCTGGAAGACCAGCTCGGCGTACGCGGACTGCCACGGCAGGAAGTTGGAGGTGCGCAGCTCGCCGGAGGGCCGCAGGAACAGGTCCACGTCCGGCATGTCCGGCTCGTCGAGGTGGCGCGCGAGCATCGCCTCGTCGACCCTCTCCGGGTTCACCTTGCCGGCGGCCACCAGGCGGGCGATCTCCCGGGCGGCGTCGGCGATCTCGGCCCGCCCGCCGTAGTTCACGCACATCGTCAGGGTCAGCCCGGTGTTGTGTCCGGTCAGCTCCTGGGCCACCTCGAGCTCTCGAATGACGCTGGCCCACAGCCGCGGACGGCGCCCGGCCCAGCGCACCCGCACCCCCATCTCGTGCATCTCGTCGCGCCGCCGCCGGATGACGTCGCGGTTGAAGCCCATCAGGAAGCGCACCTCCTCGGGACTGCGCTTCCAGTTCTCGGTGGAGAACGCGTAGGCGGATATGTGGCTGATGCCGAGCTCGATGCCGCCGCAGATGACGTCCATCAGGACGGCCTCGCCCTTCTCGTGCCCGGCGGTGCGCGGCAGGCCACGCTCCTGGGCCCAGCGCCCGTTGCCGTCCATCACGAGGGCGACGTGGCGCGGGACCAGCTCGGGCTGGATCAGCGGGGGGCGGGCGCCGGAGGGGTGCGGGTCCGGCGGGCGGACCGGGCCGCGCTCAGCCGTGGGGGACGGGCGTCGGCGTGAGATCACGGTCCCCATCCTGCCCCAGCGGCTCGTCCGGGCCAGGGTCCGCGGGCGCCTCGCGGGCCTCGCGGGTGGGGAACACCTCGGGCGCGTTCCGCTCCACCAGGGGCAGGGTGCGCAGCGAGCGCTCCAGGTGCCACTGCAGGTGTGCGGCCACCAGCCCGCTGGCCTGGGCACGGACCTGGGCCGACGCGTCCTCGGTGTCCGACCACCGGCCCTCCAGCAGCGCCAGCAGCAGCGGCACCACCTCGGGGGCGGGCGTGGTGGACCCGGCGGGGCGGCAGTGCACGCACACCACTCCCCCGCCGGCCACGTGGAAGCCGCGGTGCGGGCCGGGTGCGCCGCAGCGGGCACACTCGGCCAGCGCGGGGGCGTACCCCGCGAAGGTCATGGCGCGCAGCAGGAACGCGTCCAGCACGAGCTGGGGGTCGCGCTGCCCGGCGGCCAGGGCGCGCAGGGCTCCCACGGTGAGCAGGTGCAGCCGCGGCACCGGGGACCGTTCCTCACCGGCGAGCCGCTCGGCGGTCTCCAGCACGGCGCACGCGGTGGTGTAGCGGCCGTAGTCGGCCACCAGGTCGGCGCCGAACGCGTCGGCGGTGACCACCTGGGTGACGATGTCGAGGTTGCGGCCCGGGTAGAGCTGCACGTCCACGTGGGCGAAGGGCTCCAGCCGGGCCCCGAACTTGCTCCGGGTGCGGCGCACCCCCTTGGCCACGGCACGCACCAGCCCGTGCTCGCGGGTCAGCAGGGTGACGATGCGGTCCGCCTCGCCGAGCTTGTGCAGCCGGAGCACCACGGCGTGGTCGCGGTACAGCCTCACCGCCCCAGTGTCCCACCGGGGACGGCCCACGGCTGCGCTCAGACGTGCGGCACGCCGAGGGGCAGCAGCCGGACGACGAACCAGACGGCGGCCAGCAGGTACAGCACGGGGAGCAGGCGGTGCAGGAGGTCACGGTGCAGCCCGGGGCGGCCGGTCCGGGCCCCCCGCACCCACGTGGCACCCACCCATCCCCCGACCACGAGCAGCACGAGGGCGAAGGCGTTGTAGCGCAGGGCCCCGACGAGGTCGCCGTGCAGCAGGGCGTAGGCCGCCCGCAGTCCACCGCAGAAGGGGCAGTCGATGCCCAGCAGCGCCTTCGTCGGGCAGACCGGGAGGATCCCGCCGGGGGTCGTCGGGTCCGCCAACCACACCACCGCGCACCCCGCGACACCCACGACGGCCAGCGCGGCCGGGCCCCGCCAGTGGGCCGACCGCGCCGTCGAGGAACCCGGGAGGGTCAGAACTTCTTCTGGGCGGGGTCCCCGCCCGGGACGACCACGGTGTGCATGATCTTGTCGGACACCGTCTGCCGCTTGGCGTCCCACAGCGGGAACAGCCAGCCGACGTAGCAGATGATGCTGTCGACGATCTTGGCCAGGTACCGCACGAACGTCATGCCGCCACCGGGCGGACGACCGGTCTGCTCGTCGATGAGCATGATGCCGAACAGCCCCTTGCCGATGGACTGACCGGTCTTGCCCTGGCGGATGAACAGGTTCCAGATCTCGAAGCCCAGCAGGCCGAGGTACAGCAGGCCGCCGATGATGCCCAGGGCGTTGCTGATGGAGCTCAGGATGATGACGATGACATACACGACGATGACCGGGCCGAGGTAGTCGACCGCGAAGGCACCGAGCCGGGTTCCCCAGTGCGCGTACGCGTTCGGCGAACCCCCGGGGTAGCCGCCCTGCCCGTACCCCTGCGGCTGGCCGTAGGGCTGCTGCCCGTAGCCCTGCGGGGGCTGCTGCCCGTAGGGCTGCTGCCCGTAGCCCTGCGGGGGCTGCTGCCCGTAGGGCTGCTGCCCGTAGCCCTGCGGGGGCTGCTGCCCGTAGGGCTGCTGCCCGTAGCCCTGCGGCGGCTGCTGCCCGTAGCCCTGCGGGGGCTGCTGCCCGTAGCCGCCCTGCGCGGGGGGCTGCTGGCCGTAGGGCGAGGGACCCGCCGGGGGCGTCTCCTTGCTGAAGGACGGCGGCGTGCTCGGCTGTCCGGCGTTGGGATCCTCGTCGGGCTGGGAACCGCCGTACGGGTTGTCGCTCACTGCTGCTCCCTCGGAGTGCCGGTCGCACGCTGCGGCCGGCTCCTGGAGAACGTAGCGAACCCGGGACCACCGGGACATGAACTCGCCCGAACCGGGGCAGACCCGCCGTCAGAACCCGAGCCGGCCCATCTGCTTGGGGTCGCGCTGCCAGTCCTTGGCCACCTTGACGTGCAGGTTGAGGAAGACACGGGTGCCCAGCAGGGCCTCGATCCCCGCCCGGGACCGGGTGCCGACGTCCTTGAGGCGCTCGCCGCCCTTGCCGATGACGATCGACTTCTGGCTGGGCCGCTCCACGTACAGGACGCCGTGCACGTCGAGGAAGTCGTCCCGGCCGTCCCGCGGGGTGATCTCCTCGATGACCACGGCCAGGCTGTGCGGCAGCTCGTCGCCCAGACCCTCCAGCGCGGCCTCGCGGATGAGCTCGGCCATCATGTGGGTGTCGTTCTCGTCGGTGTGCTCGTCGGCCGGGTAGAGCATCGGCCCCTCCGGCACGGCCTTGGACAGGACGTCGACCAGCACCTCGACCTGCTGCCCCTTGACCGCGGAGACCGGCACCACGTCGTTCTCCGGTCCGAGCAGCGCGGACACGGCCAGCAGCTGCTCCATCAGGCGGGCCTTGGAGAGCTTGTCGATCTTGGTGACGACCCCGATGACGCGGGTGCTCGGCGCGACCACGCGCAGCTGCTCGAGGATCCAGCGGTCGCCGGGCCCGATCTTCTCGTCGGCGGGGATGCACAGCCCGATGACGTCGACCTCGGAGTACGTGTCCTTGACGAGGTCGTTCAGCCGCTGGCCGAGCAGGGTGCGCGGACGGTGCAGGCCGGGGGTGTCCACCAGCACCAGCTGCGCGTGCGGACGGTGCACGATGCCGCGGATGGTGTGCCGGGTGGTCTGCGGACGGCTGGAGGTGATGGCCACCTTCTGCCCCACGAGGGCGTTGGTCAGCGTCGACTTGCCGGTGTTCGGCCGCCCGACGAACGCGACGAAGCCGGAGCGGTGCGGGGGCTGACCAGGGGTGCTCACCTCCCCATCCTCCCCCACCGGGGTCAGCGCCCCTGCACGGTCCCGGTGGCCTCGGAGTCGACGTGCCCGGGTTCCGGCTCGGGCACGCGGCGCACCACCACCGTGCTCACCCGCACCCGGCCGCGCACCTCGGCCCCGCCCTCCGCGCGCAGGACAAGCCCGTGCGCGGTCACCTCCGAGCCCGGCAGCGGGACCCGGCCCAGCGCCTGGCCCAGCAGGCCACCGACGCTCTCCACGTCCTCCGCCGGGAGCTCCACGCCGAACAGCTCACCGAGGTCCTCGACGCTGAGCCGCGAGGACACCCGCACCGAACCGTCGCCGAGGTGCTCCACCGGGTCGCGCTCGTCGGTGTCGTACTCGTCGACGATCTCCCCGACGATCTCCTCGAGGATGTCCTCGATGGTGACCAGCCCGGCCACCCCGCCGTACTCGTCGACCAGCACGGCCATGTGGTTGCGGCCGCGCTGCATCTCCCGCAGCAGGTCGTCGAGGCGCTTGGCGTCCGGGACGAACTCCGCCGGGCGCATGAGCTCGGCCACCGGGGCGCCCGGGTCCTTCTTGCGCAGCGTGAAGGAGTGCTGGACGAGGTCCTTGAGGTACACGACGCCCAGCACGTCGTCGACGTTCTCGCCGACGACGGGGATCCGGGAGTGCCCGCTGCGCACGGCCAGCGACATCGCCTGGCGGGCGGTCTTGTCCTGCTCGATCCAGACGATGTCGGTGCGCGGGACCATCACCTCGCGGGCGATGGTGTCGCCGAGCTCGAAGACCGACTGGATCATCCGCCGCTCCTCGGCGTCGACCACCCCGCCCTGCTGGGCCATGTCCACCAGCTCGCGCAGCTCCACCTCCGAGGACCACGGCCCCTGGCGGAAGCCCTTGCCGGGGGTGATGGCGTTCCCGAGCAGGATGAGCAGCCGGCTCAGGGGTCCGAGCACGGTGCCGATGAGCCGGAGCGCGCCGGAGGCCCGCAGCGCGATGGCGTACGCGTGCTGGCGGCCGAGCGTGCGGGGGCCCACCCCGACGACGACGTAGGTGAGCACCACCATGAGCACCGCGGCCACCACCAGGGCCGCGCCGAGGGAGAGGGCGCGGTCGATCAGCAGGGTGACGATGACGGTGGCGGTGACCTCGCAGGTCAGGCGCAGCAGCACCAGCAGGTTCACGTGGCGGGGCCGGTCGGCCACCACCGCCAGCAGCCGGGTCGCACCGGGGGTGTCCTCCCGCTCGAGCTCGACCAGCCGGGCGCGGGAGACGGTGCTCAGCGCGGCGTCGGCGGCCGTGAACAGCCCGGCGAGCGGGACCAGGACGACGGCGAGCAGGACCAGCGCGACGGAACCGCTCACCGGTCGGGCCGCTCGTCCAGCCCCACCACCCCCAGCACGCGGGAGTCGACGTCGTCGAGCACGGCCTGGTGCGCCGCACGGCGCTGCTGCGCCTGCCAGTCGGCGAGGAGGCTGTTCTGCAGGCCGAACATCGCCTTCTCGTCCTCGGGCTCGGCGTGGTCGTAGCCCAGCAGGTGCAGCACGCCGTGCACGGTGAGCAGGTGCAGCTCGTCGTCCAGGCTGTGGCCGGCGGTGGCGGCCTGCTCCGCCGCGAACGGCGGGCACAGCACGATGTCCCCGAGCACCGCCGGGCCCAGGTCCGCGGCGTCGGGGCGCCCGCCGGGACGCAGCTCGTCCATCGGGAAGGCCATGACGTCGGTGGGACCGGGCAGGTCCATCCACTGCACGTGCAGGTCGGCCATGGTGGAGGAGTCGACCAGCACCACGGAGAGCTCCGCGGCCGGGTGCACGTCCATCCGGCCCAGGGCGTAGCGCGCGACGCTGACCAGGTCCGCCTCGACCACCTCGGTGCCGGACTCGTTGGACACCTCGATGCTCACCGGCGCACCCCCCGCTGGGCGCGGTGCTCGACCGGCGCGATCCGGGCGGAGTCCCGGCGGGCCTGCTCGGCGTCGTCGTGGCGGGCGTAGGCGTCGACGATCTCGCCCACCAGCCGGTGACGCACCACGTCGCTGCTGGTCAGGGTGGAGAAGTGCACGTCGTCGATGCCCTCGAGGATGCCGCGCACCACCCGAAGACCGCTGGTGGCACCGCCGGGCAGGTCCACCTGGGTCACGTCGCCGGTCACCACGATCTTCGAGCCGAACCCCAGCCGGGTCAGGAACATCTTCATCTGCTCGGCGGTCGTGTTCTGCGCCTCGTCGAGGATGATGAACGCGTTGTTCAGCGTCCTGCCGCGCATGTAGGCCAGCGGGGCGACCTCGATGGTGCCGGCCTGGGTGAGCTTGGCGGCGGCCTCGGGATCCATCATGTCGTTGAGGGCGTCGTGCAGCGGCCGCAGGTACGGGTCGATCTTGTCGTGCAGGGTGCCGGGCAGGAACCCGAGGCGCTCACCGGCCTCGACCGCGGGACGGGTGAGGATGATCTTGGTGACCTGCTTGGCCTGCAGCGCCTGCACGGCCTTGGCCATGGCCAGGTAGGTCTTGCCGGTCCCGGCGGGACCGATGCCGAAGACGATGGTGTGGGTGTCGATGGCGTCGACGTAGTGCTTCTGGTTCAGCGTCTTGGGCCGCACGGTCTTGCCTCGCCGGGACAGGATGTCCAGGCTCAGCACCTCGGCCGGGGACGCACCGCTGCCCTCGGTGAGCATGGAGACGGTGCGGCGCACGGTCTCCGGGGCGAGCGCGCCGCCCCCGGCCATGGCCACGAGCTCGGACAGCGCCCGCTCGGCGAACGCGACGTCGGCCGGGGCACCGGTGAGGGTGACCTCGTTGCCGCGGACGTGCACGTCCGCGACGAGCAGCTCCTCGAGCAGGCGGAGGTTGACGTCGGCCGGACCCAGCAGCGCCATGACGGCGGCCTGCGGGACGGTCGTGGTGGAGCGGGCGGCGACGGGCTGGTCGGGTGTGGACGTCACGAGGGGGTGGTGCCCTGCTTCCTGGGGTCGTTCCGGGACCTCCCCATCCTACCCAGCGACCTTCAGCGGGCCACCGGTCATCCCGCCGAGCCCCTCGCCGCCGAGGACGTGCACGTGGAGGTGGAACACGGTCTGGCCGGCGTCGCGCCCGGTGTTGGTGATCAGCCGGTAGCCGGTCCCGGCGAGGCCCTCCTGCTCGGCGACGGCCACCGCGTCGGCGATCACCTCCGCCATCAGGGCCGGGTCGGCGGCGGTGAGCCGCGCGGCGTCGGGCTGGTGGGTGGTGGGCACCACGAGCACGTGGACCGGCGCCTGCGGGTTGATGTCCCGGAAGGCGACCGTGCGCTCGCCGCGGCGCACGACCGTCGCGGGCACGTCACCGGTGACGATCTTGCAGAACAGGCAGTCCGGTGCGGTCATGGGGCTGACGCTAGCCGGGGCCACGACTCAGCCGAGCAGGGCGTCCCGGCAGGCCGCCCACGCCGTGGTGCTCACGTCGATGAGCGCGAAGTGGTCGACCCCGGGCAGCGTCACCAGCACGGCCGGGTCCCCCGTGGCGGTCGCGGCCGCCACGTAGGTCTCGCTCTGGCTGATCGGCACCGTGACGTCGGCGTCGCCGTGCACGCAGGTCACCGGCCGCCCGATCGGCAGCCGGGCCAGCGGCGAGGCGAGCGCGTACCGCTCGGGCTGCGCTGCGGACGGACCGCCCAGCAGCTCGTCGCTGGCGCCCCCACCGAGACCCAGCTCGGAGGCTCCCACCAGGTCGAGCACCCCGGCCTGGCTGACCACGCGGGTGAGCCGGACGGCCGGACCGGCTCCGGGTGCGCCCGCGGGCAGCGACGGACGGCCCGCCGCCCACACCGCGAGGTGCCCGCCCGCGGAGTGGCCCACCGCGCGCACGTCGTTGAGGTCGAGCCGACCACCGGCCGCGTCCTGCACCGCTCCGGCGAGGGCGTCGACCGCGGCGGCCACGTCGAGGAACGTCGCGGGCCAGCCCCCGCCGTCGCCGACCCGGCGGTACTCGATGTTCCAGGCCGCCACCCCCCGGTTGGCGAGGTCCGCCGCGAGGGGGGTGCCCAGGTCGTAGCCGTAGGCCGCCCGCCAGTAGCCGCCGTGCACCACCACGACCACGGGCACCGGGCCGGTACCCGCCGGCAGGTGCAGCTCGCCGAGCTGCGACGGGTCGGCGCCGTAGGTGATCTTCACGGGCTCGGGCACTCCCTCGGCACGGGGTGGTTCGGGGGTCGCGGCGGAGGGGGTGGCGGCGGTGGAGGTGCAGGCCGCGAGCAGCAGCACCCCGGCGGCCCCCAGCAGCACGGAGCGGCGGCGGGTGGTCACGGTCGCCAGCCTCTCAGGTCGGTGGGGCGGTGTCCCACCGTTCGGTGAGCGCCCCCAGCGCACCCAGGGCCACGGCGGCCGCGGTGGAGGTGCGCAGCACGGTCGGCCCCAGGTGCACCGCCCGGGCCCCGGCGACGGTCAGGGCCGCGAGCTCGGCGTCGTCCAGCCCGCCCTCCGGGCCCACCACCAGCAGCACCTCGGGCGCCAGCGCCGCCTGCCGCAGCCCGACCGTGGCCGACTCGTGCAGCAGCAGCGCGACGCCACCGGCCCGTACCCGCGCCTCGACGAGGGCGAGCAGCGCCGCCGTCGTCGCGAGCTCGTGCACCACGGGGACGTGCGCGCGCCGGGACTGCTTGGCGGCCTCCCGGGCCACGGCCCGCCAGCGCGCCACTCCCTTGTCCGCCCTGGGGCCGGTCCAGCGGGCCACGCACCGGGCGGCCGACCACGGCACCAGCTCGTCGACGCCCGCCTCGGTGGCGAGCTCCACGGCCAGCTCGGAGCGCTCGCTCTTGGGCAGCGCCTGCACCACGGTCACCCTCGTGGCCGGTGGCGGGACGTCCCGACGGGCGCCCACCTCCAGCTCGAGACGGTCCTTGCCCACCGCGGTCACCACGGCCTCGGCCACCCCGCCCCGGCCGTCGGTCAGCATCAGCCGCTCCCCCGTCCGCAGCCGGCGCACGGTGGCCGCGTGCCGCCCCTCCGCCCCGTCGAGCACCGCGGTGGCGCCCACCGGGGGCAGGTCGTCGAGGTGGAACACGGGCGGAGCCACGGCGCTACCGGGGTCGGGTCAGCGGCCGGCGAAGGCGTCGCGCAGGCGGGAGAACATGCCGCCGCTCTGCCTCGAGCCGGCGTGCACCACCTCCGCGACGTCGTCGCGGCGCGCGGTCGCGAACTTGCGCAGCAGGTCCTTCTGCTTGTGGTCCAGGCGCGTGGGCACCACGACGTCCAGGTGCACGTGCACGTCACCGCGCACGCCGGAGCGCAGCCGGGGCATGCCGTGCCCGCGCAGGGTCACCACCGAGGACGGCTGCGTGCCCGCCTCCACCTCGATGTCGGCCTGGCCGTCGATGGTCTCCAGCTTGACGGTGGTGCCGAGCACGGCATCGACCACCGGCACCCGGACGGTGCAGTGCAGGTCGTCGCCGTCGCGGACGAACACCTCGTGCGGCTCCTCGGACACCTCGACGTAGAGGTCACCGGCGGGGCCGCCACCGGGGCCCACCTCGCCCTGGCCGGAGAGCCGGATGCGCATGCCCTCGGCCACCCCGGCGGGGATCTTGACCGTCACGGTGCGGCGCGAGCGGACCCGGCCGTCGCCCCCGCACTGCACGCACGGCTCGGGGATGGTCTCGCCGGTTCCGCGGCAGGTGGGGCACACCCGGGCGGTGACGACCTGGCCGAGGAAGCTCCGCTGGACCGACTGGACCTCGCCGGCCCCGCCGCAGGTGTCGCACTGCACGGCGTGCGTTCCGGGCGAGGTGCCCGCACCGGTGCACACGCTGCAGAGCACGGCGGTGTCCACGCTGATCTCGCGGTTCACTCCCGTGGCGCACTCGGCGAGGGTGAGCTCGGCCCGCAGCAGCGCGTCGGAGCCGGGCTGCACCCGGCTGCGGGGGCCGCGGCCGCTGCCGCCGCCCTGGCCGCCGAAGAACGCGTCCATGATGTCGCCGAGGCCGAAGCCCTGGGCGCTGCCCCCGAACCCGCCGCCGCCCGCGGACTCCATCGGGTCCCCCCCGAGGTCCACCACCTGGCGCTTGGCCGGGTCGGAGAGCACCTCGTAGGCGGTGGTCACCTCGCGGAAGCGGGCCTGCGCGGCCTCGTCCGGGTTGACGTCGGGGTGCAGCTCGCGGGCGAGCTTGCGGTAGGCGCGCTTGATCTCGTCACCGCTCGCCTTGGTCCCCACGCCGAGCGTCCCGTAGTAGTCCCGTGCCACGTCTGATCCACACCCTCGTCCTGTTGGTCCTGCTCGTGTCCGTGCCGGCGCGGCCGACCGCTCGCACCCAGTGTGCGGTGCTAGCGCCCGGCCAGCACCTCGCCGACGTAGCGGGCGACCGCGCTGACCGAGGCGATGGTGCCGGGGTAGTCCATCCTCGTCGGTCCCAGAACGCCCATGCCCCCCAGAACTGTTCCTGCCGAGCCGTAGCCGATGGACACCATCGAGGTGCCCCGCATCTCCTGGGCCTCGTTCTCCTCACCGATCCGCACGGTCACGGTGCCCGCGTCCTGCGCGGCGGCGAGCAGCTTGAGCACCACCACCTGCTCCTCCAGCGCCTCCAGCACCGCCCGGAGCGAGCCGGGGAAGGCGCTGAAGTCGGCGGCGTTGCGGGTGAGGTTCGAGGCCCCGCCGAGCACCAGCCGCTCCTCGGGGTGCTCCACCAGGGTCTCCACCAGCACGGTCGAGGCTCGGATGACGGCGTCCCGCAGGTGCGCCGGCGCGTCCTCGGCGAGCTCGGCCACGGCGCTCGAGGCCGCGGCCAGCCGCTTGCCCTCCAGCGCGCCGCCGAGCAGGCCACGCAGCTGGACCAGCTCGTCGTCGGCGATGACGTCGCCCAGCTCGACGATGCGCTGGTCCACCCGGCCGGAGTCGGTGATGAGCACCAGCAGCAGCCGGGCCGGGGTGAGCGCGACCACCTCGAGGTGCCGGACCGAGGACACCGAGAGCGTCGGGTACTGCACCACGGCGACCTGCCGGGTCAGCTGGGCCAGCAGCCGGACCCCGCGGCGCAGCACGTCGTCGAGGTCCACCCCCGTCTCCAGGAACGACTGGATGGCCCGGCGCTCCGGACCGGAGAGCGGCTTGACCTGGGCGATGCGGTCGACGAACTGGCGGTAGCCCTTGTCGGTGGGGATGCGCCCGGCGGAGGTGTGGGGCTGCGCGATGTAGCCCTCCTCCTCCAGCGCCGCCATGTCGTTGCGGACGGTCGCGCTGGACACGCCGAGGTTGTGCCGCTCGACGAGGACCCTGGAGCCGACGGGCTCCTGGGTGGCCACGTAGTCGGCGACGATGGCGCGCAGCACCGCGAAGCGACGCTCCTCCGTGCTCGACACGGGCCCTCCTCTCCACGGTCGGTGACCTGTGGCAAGTCTAGGCGGGGTCGCGGGGCCACCGGCGCGGGTGGCTACTCTGCAGGCGTGATCTTCCGCGCCGTCCAGGAGGGCAAGCCGTACCCCGAGCACGGCCTGTCCACCAAGGACTGGGCGAAGATCCCGCCGCGGCAGGTGCGCCTGGACGAGCTGGTGACCATCAAGAAGGTGCTCGAGCTCGAGACGCTGCTCGCCGAGGACTCGACCTTCTACGGCGACCTGTTCCCGCACGCCGTGCAGTGGGGCGGGAAGATCTACCTGGAGGACGGGCTGCACCGCGCGGTGCGGGCGGCGCTGCGCAACCGGACGGTCCTGCACGCGCGGGTCTTCGAGCTCGACTTCCTCACCGCGCCGGCCCGGGACTGACCCGGACGGCGCTCAGTCCCCGGCGACGAGGACGTCGCGGACCACGGCGTCGGCCAGCAGGCGCCCGCGCGGGGTGAGCACCAACCGCCCGGCCGTCTCGACCAGGAGTCCGTCGGCCACCCGCTCCCGCGCCACCGCCAACTCGGCCGGCGCCAGCTCGGCCGGGTCCAGCCCGCTGCGCAGGCGGGCGGTCAGCATCACCCGCTCGGTGTGCACCTCGGCCGGCTCCAGCAGCTCCCGGGCCGCCGCCGGGGACTCCCCGCGGGCCAGGACCTCGGCGTACCGGGCCGGGTGCTTCACGTTCCACCACCGCACCCCGCCCACGTGGCTGTGCGCCCCGGGGCCGGCACCCCACCAGTCGCCGCCGTCCCAGTAGCCCACGTTGTGCCGGCACTCCGCGCCCGGCCGCGACCAGTTGCTCACCTCGTACCAGTCCAGCCCGGCCGCCACCAGCCCGGCGTCGAGGCGCTCGTACCGGCTGGCGAGCACGTCGTCGTCGGGCATCGGCAGCTCGCCGCGGCGGACCTTGCGCGCCATGGCCGTGCCGTCCTCGACGATGAGGGCGTAGGCGCTGACGTGGTCCACCCCGGCCTCGAGCACGGCCGCGAGGGACGCGTCGAGGTCGGCGTCGGTCTCCCCCGGGGTGCCGTAGATGAGGTCCAGGTTGACGTGGGCGAACCCGGCGGCGCGGGCCTCCAGCGCGGCCGCGACGGCCCGGCCCGGCGTGTGGGTGCGGTCCAGGGTGCGCAGCACGTGGGCGGCGGCGGACTGCATGCCCAGCGACACCCGGGTGTAGCCGGCGTCCAGGATGCCGTCGAAGAAGGCCGGCGAGGTCGACTCCGGGTTGGACTCGGTGCTGACCTCAGCGCCCGGGGCCAGCCCGAAGGTGTCCCGCACGGCCGCCAGCACCTCGGCCAGACCGTCCGCCCCGAGCAGCGACGGCGTGCCCCCGCCCACGAACACCGTCCCCGCTGCCGGCCCACCCGTCACCCGGGCGCCCAGCGCCAGCTCCGCGCGCAGCCCCTCCATCCAGCTCTGCGGGGAGGCGGAGGTGCCCAGCTCGCCGGCGGTGTAGGTGTTGAAGTCGCAGTAGCCGCAGCGGGTGGCGCAGAACGGCACGTGCACGTAGACGCCGAACGGCGCCCGCCCCACCCCCGCCAGCGCCGAGGCGGGCAGGGAGCCGTCCATCACCGCGGTGTCCACCCCCCCATCCTCCCCGCTGCGCAGCCGATGGGCACCCGCGCCCACCGGCGGTCTAGCGTCGGGACCATGGCTGAGAACACCGTGACCGAGACGTCCGAGCTGGTCCACCTGCACGTGGTCGACGGCGTCGCCACCATCACCCTGGACTCCCCGGACAACCGCAATGCCCTGTCGGCCCAGCTGCGCCGCGAGCTCACCGCACACCTGGCGGCGACCGCGGACGACGACGCCGTGCGGGTGGTGGTGCTCGACCACACCGGGCACGTGTTCTGCGCGGGGATGGACCTGCGCGAGTCCCGCGGGGCCGGCGCGTCCGCCCAGGGGGTCAACGAGTTCCCGCAGATCCTCGAGGCCATCTGGCGCCACCCCAAGCCCGTCATCGCCGCGCTCTCCGGCCTGGCCCGTGCGGGCGGGGTGGGCCTGGTGGCGGCCTGCGACATCGCCGTCGCCTCCACCGCGGCCAGCTTCGCCTTCAGCGAGGTCCGCATCGGCGTGGTGCCGGCCGTCATCTCGGTGACCGTGCTCCCGCGGCTGGCCCCCCGGGCCGCCCAGGAGCTCTTCCTCACCGGCGACGTGTTCTCGGCCGATCGCGCTGCGGAGATCGGGCTGCTCACCGCGGCGGTCGCGCCCGAGGACCTCCGCGAGCGCGTGCTGCACTACGTCACCGCGCTGGGCAAGGGTGCCCCGTTGGCGCTGGCCCGCACCAAGAAGCTGCTCTCGGAGGGCACCGCGGACGGGATGGGTGCACGGTTCGGCGAGATGCTGGAGCTCTCGGCCGGGTTCTTCGCCGCCCCCGAGGCCCAGGAGGGCATGGCGGCGTTCGCGGAGAAGCGACCGGCGAGCTGGGTTCCCACCCACACGATCTGAGCGCCGGGGCCGTCGGTCAGAGCAGGCGCACGAGGTAGGCGACGGCCACCAGCACGAGCAGCACCACCAGCGCGAGACGGATGCGGGCGCCGGGGTTCACGCCTGGAGCCTAGGCGCGTGCGGGGTCAGCCCTCCCGCGGAGGGGTGGGCACGTCCTGCTCGGGTCGGACCTTGCCCAGCAGCCCCGTGCCGAGGCCGACGATGCGGTCCAGCCCGCGCGCGGCCAGCGCGCACAGCGGCGCGACGACCACGAGAACCACGGTCACCTGGGCGATGAAGGGGAGGCCGGTGGCCCACAGCTCGACGCCGTCCCACCACCGCGCCAGACCGCCCATCCCCCGACCCTAGCCGCGGCTGGCTAGGGTCCTGCTCATGTTTGCCGTCTACGCTGCCGAGCCCAACGCCGAGAACCCCCTGGAGAGCCTGCGGGTGGGTGAGAAGGACGCCCCCGTGGCCCCCGAGGGCTGGGTCACGGTGGACGTGCGGGCCGCGAGCCTCAACATGCACGACCTGTGGACCCTGCGCGGGGTCGGCATCAAGCCGGAGCAGTTCCCGATGACCCTGGGCTGCGACGGGGCGGGCACCCTGGAGGACGGCACCCCGGTGGTGCTGCACTCGGTCATCACCTCCCCCGGCTACGTCGGCGAGGAGACGCTCGACCCGCGGCGCACCCTGCTCACCGAGAAGGCCCAGGGCGCGATGGCCGAGCAGGTCGTGGTTCCCGCCCGCAACGTGGTCCCGCTGCCCTCCGACCTCAGCTTCAGCCAGGGTGCGGTCATGGGCACGGCCTGGCTGACGGCCTACCGCATGCTGTTCGTGAAGTCTGGCCTGCGCCCCGGGCAGACGATCCTGGTGCAGGGTGCCTCGGGCGGGGTCTCCACCGCCCTGGTGCAGATCGCGTCGGCGGCCGGCTACCGGGTGTGGGTCACCGGCCGCACGGAGGCGAAGCGGGCGCTGGCCACCCGGCTCGGCGCGAACGCGGTCTTCGAGTCCGGTGCGCGCCTGCCGGAGAAGGTCGACGGCGTCTTCGAGACCGTCGGCAAGGCCACCTGGAGCCACTCGATGCGCTCGCTGAAGCCGGGCGGGGTCATCGTCGTCTCCGGCTCCACGTCGGGCCCGGACCCGTCGGCGGACCTGCAGCGGCTGTTCTTCCTGCAGATGCGCGTGGTCGGTTCCACCATGGGCACCAAGGAGGAGCTGGCGGACCTGCTCACCTTCTGCGCCACCACCGGGACCCGCCCGGAGATCGGCCTGGAGCTGCCGATGGAGCAGGCGGAGCAGGGCTTCCGGGCGATGCTGGACGGCGACACCGCGGGCAAGATCGTCTTCACCCGTTGATGGACGAGGTCACCCACAGCCCCCCGCTGCCGGCGACCGGGGCGGTCGACACCAGCACCGTCCCGGTGCGTCGCAGCGCCTTTCCCCCCATCTCGGACTACGCGTTCCTCTCCGACTGCGAGACCACCTGCCTCGTCGCGCCGAACGGGGCGGTGGAGTGGATGTGCTTGCCGCGCCCGGACTCCCCCAGCGTGTTCGGCGCGATCCTCGACCGCTCCGCCGGGCACTTCAAGCTCGCGCCGTACGGGGTGAGCGTGCCCGCCGCGCGCCGCTACATGCCCGGCGGTCTCATGGTGGAGACCACCTGGCAGACGGAGACGGGCTGGATCATCGTCCGGGACGCGCTGGTGATGGGCCCCTGGCACAACACCGACGCGCGCTCCCGCACGCACAAGCGCACCCCCACCGACTGGGACGCCCGGCACGTCCTGCTGCGCACGGTGCGCTGCGTCTCCGGCACCGTGGAGCTGGCGCTGAGCTGCGAGCCGGCCTTCGACTACCACCGCAGCGGAGCGCGCTGGGAGTACACCGGGGACGTCTACGACGAGGCCGTCGCGGTCGCCACGGCCGATGAGGGCGACCACCCCACGCTCAAGCTCACCTCGAACCTGCGCCTGGGGCTGGAGGGCCGCGAGGCGAGGGCCCGCACCCGGCTCACCGAGGGCGACGACGTCTTCGTCGCGCTGAGCTGGTCGGACCTGCCGGCCCCGCAGACCTGGGCCGAGGCCACCGACGCGATGTGGCAGACCCAGGAGTGCTGGCGGCAGTGGATATCCATGGGGCGCTTCCCCGACCACCCGTGGCGGGCCTACCTCCAGCAGAGCGCGCTCGCGCTCAAGGGCCTGACCTACGCACCGACCGGGGCGCTGCTGGCCGCCTCGTCGACCTCGCTGCCGGAGACCCCGGGCGGCGAGCGGAACTGGGACTACCGGTACGCGTGGGTGCGGGACTCGACCTTCGCGCTGTGGGGGCTGTACACCCTGGGGCTCGACCGTGAGGCCAACGACTTCTTCAGCTTCATCAGCGACGTCTCGAGCAGCCAGGACGGCTCTCCGCACCCGCTGCAGGTGATGTACGGGGTGGGTGGGGAGCGCAAGCTGGACGAGGAGACCCTCGACCACCTCTCGGGCTACGACGGCGCCCGGCCGGTCCGGATCGGCAACGGCGCCTACGACCAGACCCAGCACGACATCTGGGGTGCCGTGCTCGACTCGGTGTACCTGCACACGCGCTCCCGCGAGCAGGTCCCGGAGTCCTTGTGGCCGTTGCTCAAGGAGCAGGTGGAGCAGGCGGTGGCGCACTGGCGCGAGCCCGACCGCGGCATCTGGGAGGTCCGCGGGCAGCCCCAGCACTTCACGTCGTCGAAGGTCATGTGCTGGGTGGCGCTGGACCGCGGCGCCAAGCTCGCCCGGGTGCACGGCGAGCACGACTACGCGCAGACGTGGCAGGCGATCGCCGACAAGATCCACGCCGACGTCCTGGAGCACGGCGTCGACTCCCGCGGGGTGCTCACCCAGGCCTACGGCGTGGACCACCTCGACGCCTCGCTCCTGCTCGCGGTGCTGCTGCGCTTCCTGCCGCCGGAGCACCCCGTCGCCCGGGCCACCGTGCTCGCCATCGCCGACGAGCTCACCCTGGACGGGCTGGTGCTTCGCTACCAGGTCGACACCACCGACGACGGGCTCTCCGGCGAGGAGGGCACGTTCACCATCTGCTCGTTCTGGCTGGTCAGCGCACTGGTGGAGATCGGCGAGCTCGAGCGGGCCCGACACCTGTGCGAGCGGCTGCTCGGCTTCGCGAGCTCGCTGCTGCTCTACGCCGAGGAGATCGATCCCCGTACCGGCCGCCACTGGGGCAACTTCCCGCAGGCCTTCACCCACCTCGCGCTGATCAACGCCGTGGTGCACGTCATCCGCGCCGAGGAGGACGCGCAGGGCAACTTCCAGCCGGCGCACGCCGGCGGCTGAGCGGCGCCGGACCCGCGGCCGCGGGGACTGTCGGGGGTCGGTGCGACGGTGCGTCCATGACCACCGCCACCCGTTCCTCCGTCCGGCTGGTCGCCCTCCGCGGTGCCTTCGACCTGCGGCTGACCTCGGCCTTCGGCTTCGGCCAGCGGGAGGCGGGCCACGACCAGGACGTGCTGGAGCTCGCGTTCCTGCTGGAGCCCACCTGGGAGCCCGTCGCCGTCCTGGTCCGCCAGCCGGCCCCGGACGCCCTCGAGCTGGAGGTCACCGGCCCGGCGGACGTGGACGCCGCCGTGGCCCAGGCGCTGCGGGTGATCTCCGCGGACGTCGACGCCACCGGGTGGGACGCCCTGTGCGCGGCTGATCCCGTGCTGGGGCGCATCCGCTCCGCGAAGCCGGGTCTGCGGCCGCCGCTGTTCCACTCCGCGTACGAGGCGCTGGCCTGGTGCGTGCTCTCCGCGCGGCGCCCCCACGCGCAGGGTGTCGCCCTCCGCGAGCGGCTGAACCGCGCCCACGGGACCGTGCTGGACGTCGCCGCCGGGCCCGGGGCCGGGGGCGGGGGCGGGGGCGCCGAGCTGACCGTGCTGCCGTCCCCGGAGCAGCTGCTGGCGGTCACCGAGCTTCCCGGGCTGCCCGAGGTGAAGCTGCGCCGGTTGCACGGCATCGCCCGGGCCGCGCTGGACGGACAGCTCGCCACCGACGAGCTGCGTGCGGTGGACCCGGTGGACGCGATCCTCCGGCTGCGCGAGCTGGAGGGCATCGGCCCGTGCTACGCCGAGCTCGTCACCGTCCGCGCGCTCGGGCACACCGACGTCGTCCCCCTGCTGGAGCCGGCGGTGGCCGCCGTCGCCGGCGCGCTGCTCACCGGCAACGGTCCGCTCACCGCCGCCGAGCTCGCCACCCGCACCGCCGCGTGGAGCCCGTGGCGCACCTGGGCCTGCGTGGCCATGCGCTCCGCCGGTCCTGCGCTGGTGGGCGCGACCACCTCACGGTGACGTCCTGGCGGGACCGTCCGCGGGACCGTCAGCCGATCCTGCCGCCCACCCCCGCGAGCGCCTCGCGCGCCTGCGCCACCACCGTCGCGACCACCTCGGCCGCGGGCACGGCCCGGGCCAGGTGGTGGGTCTGGCCCGCCCACATCGCCACGGCCGTCTCGTCCCCGGCGGCGGCAGCGGCGGCGCGCACCGGTTGGGACGCGCGGTTCAGGTGCGGGTAGGCGGCGGGCGCGTCCTCGGTCAGCTCGTCGAGCATCACGTTGCGCACCCCGCGGGCGGGGCGGCCGGAGAAGGCGCGGGTCACGGCCGTCGGGCGGTCGGCCGCCACGGCAGCCCGGTGCGGGGCGGACGTGCCGGCCTCGGGGGTCAGCAGGAACGCCGAACCCAGCTGCGCCGCGCGGGCGCCCGCCACCAGCACCGCGGCCACGTCCGCCCCGTGCACCAGCCCGCCGGCCACCACCAGCGGCAGGTCCGTCACGCCCTGCACCAGCCGGAGCAGGGCGAGGAGCCCGGGGTCGCCGTCCGGGTCGGGCGAACCGGTGTTGGTGAACGTCCCGCGGTGCCCACCCGCCTCCCGCCCCTGCACCACCAGCACGTCCAGCCCCGCCGAGGTGGCCAGCACCGCCTCCGCGCGCGAGGTCACCGTCGTCCACACCTCCGAGCCCACGGCGTGCAGCGCGTCCACCACGTCCCGGGGTGGGCAGCCGAAGTAGAACGCGACCACGGGGACGGGGTCCGCCACGAGCAGGTCGACCTTCGCGCGCCAGCCGTCGTCGTCCCAGGTCGGGGCCCCGCGATCCACCCCGAGCTGCCGCGCCCACCGGTCGAGGGCCGCCAGGTGCGGGCCCAGGTCGGGTGCGGGATCGGGCTCCGCCGTCGGGAGGAACACGTTGACCCCGAACGGCTCGTCCCCCAGCGCCTCCCGTGTCGCCGTGACCCGGGCCGCGAGGGCGTCCGGGGCGAGGTTCGCGCCGGCCAGCATCCCGAGTCCGCCGGCCCGGGAGACCGCGACCGCGAGCTCCACCGTGCTCGGACCACCCGCCATGGGAGCGCCGACGATCGGGACGGTCAGGGCGTCGAGCGTGGCACTCATGCTGGCCAGGGAACCACACAGGCCCCCCGACGACGCGGCGCGAGCGCTACTTCTTGGGCTTGTCGCCCGCGGACTCGGAGGACAGCGCGGCCACGAAGGCCTCCTGGGGGACCTCGACGCGGCCGATGGTCTTCATCCGCTTCTTGCCCTCCTTCTGCTTCTCCAGCAGCTTGCGCTTGCGGCTGATGTCACCGCCGTAGCACTTGGCCAGCACGTCCTTGCGGATGGCCCGGATGTTCTCGCGGCTGATGATCTTGGCCCCGATCGCGGCCTGGATGGGCACCTCGAACTGCTGGCGCGGGATGAGCTGCCGGAGCTTGCCCGTCATCCGGTTGCCGTAGGCGCTGGAGTTGTCGCGGTGCACGATCGAGCTGAACGCGTCCACGGCCTCGCCCTGCAGCAGGATGTCCACCTTGACCAGGTCGGAAACCTGCTCGCCGGCCTCCTCGTAGTCGAGGCTCGCGTAGCCCTTGGTGCGGCTCTTCAGGGCGTCGAAGAAGTCGAACATGATCTCGCCCATCGGCAACGTGTAGCGCAGCTCGACACGGGTCTCGGAGAGGTAGTCCATGCCGAGCAGCTCGCCGCGCCGGCTCTGGCACAGCTCCATGATCGCGCCGATGTACTCGCTCGGTGCGATCACCGTGGTCTTCACGACGGGCTCGTGCACCGCGCGCACCTTGCCCTCCGGCCAGTAGGAGGGGTTCGTGACGATGGTCTCCTCACCCGCCTCCATCTCCACGCGGTACACCACGTTCGGCGCCGTGGAGATGAGCTCGAGGTTGAACTCGCGCTCGAGCCGGTCGCGGGTGATCTCCATGTGCAGCAGCCCGAGGAACCCGCAGCGGAAGCCGAAGCCCAGCGCCACCGACGTCTCCGGCTCGTAGGCCAGCGCGGCGTCGTTGAGCCGCAGCTTGTCCAGCGCGTCCCGCAGCACCGGGTAGTCGGAGCCGTCCATCGGGTACAGCCCGGAGTAGACCATCGGCTTGGGGTCGCGGTAGCCGACGAGCGGCTCGGTGGCCCCCTTGCGCGCCGAGGTCACCGTGTCGCCCACCCGGGACTCGCGGACGTCCTTCACCCCGGTGATGAGGTAGCCCACCTCGCCGACGCCCAGGCCCACGCTCGCCTGCGGCTCGGGCGAGATGATCCCGACCTCCAGCAGCTCGTGCGTGGTGCCGGTGGACATCATGGTCACCTTCTCGCGCGGGGTGATCCGCCCGTCGACCACCCGCACGTAGGTGATGACGCCGCGGTAGGCGTCGTAGACGGAGTCGAAGATCATCGCCCGCGCCGGACCCTCGGCCCTGCCCACCGGGGCCGGCACCAGGCGCACCACCTCGTCGAGCAGCTCCTTGACGCCCTCCCCGGTCTTGCCGCTCACGCGGAGCACCGAGTCCGCGTCGCAGCCGACGATGTGCGCGATCTCGGCGGCGTAGCGGTCCGGGTCGGCGGCCGGCAGGTCGATCTTGTTGAGCACCGGGATGATCGTGAGGTCCTTCTCCATGGCCAGGTAGAGGTTGGCCAGGGTCTGCGCCTCGATGCCCTGCGCGGCGTCCACCAGCAGCACCGCGCCCTCGCAGGCCTCCAGCGCGCGGGACACCTCGTAGGTGAAGTCGACGTGGCCGGGGGTGTCGATGAGGTGGAGCACGATCTCGGTGCTGACCCCGTCGACGTCGGCCACCCACGGCAGCCGCACGTTCTGGGCCTTGATCGTGATGCCACGCTCGCGCTCGATGTCCATCCGGTCCAGGTACTGCGCGCGCATCTGCCGCGGGTCGACGACGCCGGTCAGCTGCAGCATCCGGTCGGCCAGCGTCGACTTGCCGTGGTCGATGTGGGCGATGATGCAGAAGTTGCGGATGCGCTCCGGCGGCGTGAACGTCTGGTCGGCGAAGCTGGGCACGGAGCTCCCTGGTCGTGAGGGCAAGGCTGGACTGGCCCCCATCGTCCCACGACCGCGGACGGGGACCCGACGGACGCCCGACGTACTGTTCGGGGCGTGGCGAGCGCGTGGAGCAGGATCGGCAGCACCCTGGGCAGGCTGCTCGTGCAGCAGGGCCCCCGGATCGCGCGCGAGGCGCCGAAGCTGCTGCGACAGATCCAGTCCGGGCGTGGGAGCAGTGGTCCACAGGCACGGCAGCCCGCCCCGGGCACCGGTCGCCCCGTCGCCTCGCGCACCCGTCCGAGCTCCGACCGTGCGCGGACCGTCTCCTACTCCCCCGACCTGGACGGCAAGGCCGACCCGGGCGAGATCGTGTGGACGTGGGTGGTCTACGAGGAGGACGCCAGCCAGGGCAAGGACCGTCCGGTGCTCGTGGTCGGCCGCGACGGGACCACGGTGCTCGGGCTGATGCTCTCCAGCCAGTCCCGGCGCGACGGAGATCCCGACTGGCTGGCCCTGGGACCGGGCTCCTGGGACGCCGAGCGCCGTGAGAGCTGGGTGCGCCTGGACCGCGTTCTCGACGTCCCCGAGGACGGCATCCGCCGCGAGGGTGCGGTGCTCGGGCGCAGCAGGTTCGACGCCGTGGCCGCCCGGCTGCGCGCCGAGCACGGCTGGCGCTGACCCCTCGACGCTGAACCCGCGGCGGCGCTCAGGCCAGGCGGGTGATCTCCACGACCACGTCGAGGGCGGTGGAGCCGCCCCCGGAGTAGATGCCCTTGAGCGGCGGCACGTCGTGGTAGTCGCGGCCCACGCCCACGGTCACGTGCTGCTCGTTCACCTCGACGTCGTTGGTCGGGTCGTAGCCCCACCAGCCACCGGTCCACGCCTCGATCCACGCGTGGCTCTGGCCCTCGACGGTCTCCCCGACCACGGCGCTGCGCCGGGGGTGCAGGTAGCCGGAGACGTAGCGCGACGGGATCCCCATGCCGCGCAGCAGGAGCAGGGTCAGGTGCGCGTAGTCCTGGCAGACGCCCTTCTTCTCGCCCCAGGCCTCCACGGCCGAGGTGTGCACGCCCGTGGTGCCCGGCACGTAGGACATCTCCGAGTGCACCCAGGTGGCCGCCGCGCGCACGGCCTCCTCCGGGGTGAGGCCCTTGGCCAGCCTGGCCGCCACGCCGAGCAGGCCCTTGTGCGCGGGCACGTAGTCGGAGAACCCGAGGACCTCGGTGAACCGGTCGATGATCGGCTCGCTGGCCAGGTCCTCCCAGCTCGCCCGCTCCTCGGGGACCACGGTGGCCTCGGTCTCCACGACCGAGGACCCGACGACCTCCAGGCCCGTGTGCGGGGCGTGCAGGTCGAACGCGGTGACCACGCTGCCCCAGTAGTCGGTGTACCGGTAGGACCGGGTGGACGGGGTGGTCTCCACGCGGCTGAGGATGACGTTCTGCCGTCCGTCGTTTCGCGGGGTGAGCCGGGCCTCGTTGTAGGACGACGTGACCGGGGTCGCGTAGTCGTACCCGGTGGTGTGGACGACCCGCATGCGCCAGCTCATCGCTCGTCCTCCAGCAGTGTCACAGCTCTCCCTGTGCTTCGTCGAGGGGTTCGGACATGGCCCCCGCGTCCGACCAGGCCACCCAGGGGGCGGCGTGGAAGTACTGCAGCGAGATGGCCTCGCCGAGCTCGCGGCAGATCTCCTGCAGCGTCAGGAGCCGGTTCTGCAGGTCCTCCAGCACGTCCCCGGGCTTCAGGAACTCCAGCTCGCTGCGGGCCCGGCCCAGCAGGCGCTGCGCCTCCGCGCGGGAGCCGACGCGGCTGGTGGGGCGGTGGTCGAGGTCGTGCAGGCACAGCTCGGCCTGGCGCAGGGCGTGGAACACCGAGCGCGGGAACAGCCGGTCCAGCAGCAGGAACTCCACCACCCGGTTCGCGTCGAGCGCGCCGCGGTAGGTGCGCAGGTAGGTGTCGTGCGCGCCGGCCGAGCGCAGCACCGCCACCCACGCGGGGCTGGAGGTTCGGTCGCCCGCCCGGGAGAGCAGCAGCCGCACGGTCATGTCCACCCGCTCGACGGAGCGCCCGAGCACGAGGAAGCGGTAGCCGTCGTCGCGGCTCATGGTGGAGTCGGCCAGGCCCGCGAACATGGCGGCGCGCTCCTCCACGAAGGAGAAGAACTCGTGCGGGCCGAGCCTGCGGGCTGCGCGCTGGCGCTCGGGCAGCGCGTTGAACGTGGTGTTCAGGCACTCCCACATCTCGCTGGAGGTGACCTCGCGGGCACCACGGGCGTTCTCCCGGGCGCTGGAGACCGAGGCGATGATGGAGCCGCCGTGCTCGCGGCCGTAGGCCACCAGCTCGGTCAGCGACCACACGTCCAGCTCGCCCTCGGGCGGGTCGATGCCCAGCACCCGGCACAGCGTGCGCGAGTGGCGGTCGGGATCGACGGTGGCGTCCTCGAGGAGCTGGTGGACCGACACGTCGAGGATGCGGGCGGTGTCGTCGGCCCGCTCCACGTAGCGGCCGATCCAGTACAGCGACTCGGCGTTGCGGGCGAGCACTACCGTCCACCTCCCTGTTGCTGCTGCTGTTGCTGCTCCTGGAGCGCGGAGAGCTCGGGGCCGTGCTCGGCCTCCACGCCCAGAGGCACCTCGCTGACGAGCTCCTCCCCGGCGAGCTCGCGCTCGTCGGTGGACCCGCGCCCGGCCAGCACCCAGGTGTCCTTGCTGCCGCCACCCTGGCTGGAGTTGACCACCAGGCTGTCCTCGGGCAGGGCGACGCGCGTCAGCCCGCCCGGCAGGACCCAGATGCCGTCACCGTCGTTGACCGCGAAGGGGCGCAGGTCCACGTGCCGCGGGACCAGCTCGTCGCCGATCTTGGTGGGCACGGTGGAGAGCTGGACGACGGGCTGGGCGATCCAGCCGCGCGGGTCCTCCCTGATCTTCTTGCGGATGGCCTTGAGCTCGCGCGGCCCCGCGTCCGGGCCGAAGACGATGCCGTAGCCGCCGGAACCCTCCACCGGCTTGATGACGAGCTCCTCGGCGCGGTCGAGCACCTCGGTGCACTCCTCGTCGAGCCAGCAGCGAAAGGTGTCGACGTTGGCCAGCAGGGGCTTCTCGCCCAGGTAGTAGTCGATCATCGTGGGCACGTAGGTGTAGACGAGCTTGTCGTCGCCGACCCCGTTTCCGACGGCCGAGGAGATCACCACGTTGCCCGCACGGGCCGCGTTGATGATCCCCGCGACGCCCAGCACCGAGTCGGGCTTGAAGTGCATGGGGTCCAGGTACTCGTCGTCGATGCGGCGGTAGACGACGTCCACCTGGCGCTCGCCCTCGGTGGTGCGCATGTAGACGGTGTTGTCGCGGCAGAACAGGTCGCGACCCTCGACGAGCTCCACGCCCATCTGCCGGGCCAGCAGCGAGTGCTCGAAGTAGGCCGAGTTCGCGACGCCCGGGGTGAGCACGACCACCGTCGGGTCGGCCACGTTGCTGGCCGCCGACGCGCGCAGGGCCCGCAGCAGGTGGTTGGCGTAGTCGCCGACCGCGCGCACCTTGTGGCTGGCGAACAGGTCGGGGAACACCCGTGCCATGGTGCGGCGGTTCTCCATGACGTAGCTGACGCCGGACGGGCTGCGGAGGTTGTCCTCCAGCACCCGGAACGTCCCCTGTGCGTCGCGCACCAGGTCGATGCCCGAGACGTGGATGCGCACCCCGTTGGGCGGCACGATCCCGGCGGCCTCGCGGTGGAAGTGCTCGCAGGAGGTGATCAGCCGCTTCGGCAGGACGCCGTCGCGGAGGATCTCCTGCTCGCCGTAGACGTCGGCGAGGAACGCCTCGATCGCCCGGACGCGCTGGACGATGCCCTTCTCCAGCTTCGTCCACTCCGCGGCCGAGATCACCCGGGGGACGAGGTCCAGCGGGAACGGCCGCTCCTGGCCGGACAGCGAGAACGTGATGCCCTGGTCCACGAACGCGCGTCCGAGCGCGTCCGAGCGGGTGGCCAGGTCCGCCGCGTCGGACGGCGCGAGCGCGGCGTGCAGTCCCTTGTAGGGCGGGCGCACCGAACCGTCGTGGTGGAACATCTCGTCGTAGGCCTGCGCGTAGTGCTCGCTGCGCTGGTACCCGTTGAACAGGTCCCCCGATGTGCCCTGGCCCTGCGTCGCCGCACGCGACGTCTGGGACTGCGCGAGCGCCTGGATGCGGGGCAGCGGTCTGGTCACGCCCTCATCCTGTCCGACGAGACACCCCCCGTGCGCACCGACCTCGACTGGCGTGTCGACGGGTGCGCACCGGTCAGCGGCTCGTCACGCCGACGTGACGAGCTGGACGATCAGCGACACCACGAGCACGGCCACCACCACGAGGAACACCCGACGCACGAAGGCCGAGCCCCGCCGCACCGCGACCCTGGCGCCCAGCGTCGCACCGAGCAGGTTCGCCACGGCCATGCACAGCGCCAGCCCCCACACGACGTGCCCCGCCGGGATGAAGTACGCCAGCGCGCCCAGGTTGGTGGCGACGTTGACCAGCTTGGCCGTGGCCGAGGCGTGCAGGAACGCGTAGCCCACCGCTCCGACCAGCAGGAACACCAGGAACGAGCCGGTTCCCGGCCCCGCCAGCCCGTCGTAGCCGCCGATGACCGCACCGCCGGTGGCCATGAGCACCAGCTGCGGGCGCCGCCCGAAGCGGAGCCGCTGCGTGGACCCCAGGTGCGGCGTGCGGAGGGTGTAGATCCCCACCCCGAGCACGGCCACGAGGACCACGACCCGCAGGACGGTGGCCGGGAGGGCCCCGGCGAACGCCGCTCCCCCGACCGAGCCCGCGAACGCGGTGCCCGCCATCAGCACGGCCGCACGCCAGTCCACCCGGGTGCCCCGGGCGTAGGTGACCGTGGCCGCGGTCGTGCCGACGACGGAGGCCACCTTGTTCGTCGCCAGGGCCAGCACCGGCGCCCCCGGCAGGAGCAGCAGCAGAGCCGGCAGCTGCACCAGCCCGCCCCCGCCGACCACGGCGTCCACCACCCCGGCGACGAGGGCGGCCGCCAGCAGGGCCAGCAGGGCCAGCAGGGTGATCTCGCCGAACCCGGGCCAGCCCAGTGGTGACAGCACGGCCGGTAGTGTGGTGGGTCGAGCACGGGTTTGGGTGATCAGCGCACCCGCTGCTAATCTCTGAGGTCGGTAACTCCCAACACACATGATCTGAGGGTGCACGCGTGGCCAACATCAAGTCCCAGGTGAAGCGGATCCGCACGAACGAGCGTCAGCGGCTGCGCAACCAGTCGGTGAAGTCGTCCCTGCGCACCGCCATCCGCCAGTTCCGTGCGGCCGTGGCCACGGGGGACAAGGACAAGGCCAGCACGACTCTCGTCGAGGCCAGCCGCAAGCTCGACAAGGCAGCCGGCAAGGGCGTCATCCACGCCAACCAGGCCGCCAACAAGAAGTCCGCCATGGCGCAGGCGGTCAACAAGCTCTGATCCACCTCGCCACCAGAGCAGCCCCGGTCGGTCCCCGACCGGGGCTGCTCTGCGTCCGGGCCTGCCGGCAACGGGCTCAGGCCGCGCGGAGGTCGACGACGGCGAGCACGGCGCGCTCGATGGCGTAGGCCGGATCGGCCGCCGCACCCTTGACGTCGGCGTTGAGCGCGGCCACCACCTGCAGCGCTGCCCCGACCGAGCGGGGACTCCACCCCCGCGACTGGGCCTGCGCCTTCTTCACCTTCCAGGGCGGCATCCCGAGCTCGGAGGCCATCCGGAACGGGTCCCCGCGGCCGGCCGCCCCGACCCGGGCGATGGTGCGCACCGCGTCGGCCAGGGCATCGGCCAGCAGCACGTCGGCCACGCCGCGGTGCACGGCCCACCGCAGCGCCTCCAGGGCGGCAGCGCGGTCCCCCGAGACGGCCGCGTCGGCCACGTCGAAACCGGTGACCTCGGCGCGGCCCTGGTGGTAGCGACGCACGGCCACCACGTCGACCCGGCCGCCGGTGTCCGCGACGAGCTGCGAGCAGGCCGCGGCGAGCTCGCGCAGGTCCGAGCCCACGGCGTCGACCAGGGCGGAGACCGCGTCGCCGGCGGCCCGGGCCCCGGCCGCCGCGAGCTCGGCGCGCACGAAGGTGGGCAGGAAGGCGGCCAGCTCAGCCCCCTTGAGCCTGGCCGCCCGGTGCGTGGTGGCCCCGGCCCCGACCAGCGCGTCCGCGATCGCCCTGCCCCTCGCGCCCCCGGCGTGCCGGACGACCAGCGTGACCCCGTCCGGCAGGTCGGCGGCCGCGGAGACGACCAGCGCGGCGGCGTCCTTGCCCGCCTCGTGCACGGACTCCAGCACGATCACCCGGGCCTCGGCGAACAGCGAGGGGCTCAGCATCTCGGCCAGCTCCGGTGCGGAGACCTCACCCGCCCTGCGGTGCTGCACGTCCGCGGTGGGGTCCTGTGCGCGGACCGCCGCGACGACGGCGGACACGGCGCGCTCGGCCAGCAGCTCCTCGTCCCCGAGGACGAGGTGCAGAGCGGGGTTCGTCACGCCGGCAAGCGTCCCACGCGGCGCCGACAGGACCGTCTACGGCGGCGGTCGGGGGTCGCCGCGCTCGACCACCACCGGACCGTCCGGCCCCGGCCGCAGAGCCACGTCACCGGCCTGGTCGGTGCGCTCCACGGGCACGCCCACAGCCGCCAGGTGCTCCAGGACGGGCGCGCTGGGGTGGCCGTAGGGGTTTCCCTGCCCCGCGCTGATCACCGCCACCCGCGGGGCGACGGCGTCGAAGAACTCCGGGAGGCTGAACCGCGAGCCGTGGTGGGGCACCTTGAGCACGTCGGCGTGCAGGTCGAGCCCGCTGCTGAGCAGCTCGCCCTGCGCGCCGAGCTCGACGTCGCCGGGCAGCAGCACCCGACCGAGGGTGGTCTGCGCGGCCAGGACGAGGGAGAACTCGTCGATCTGGGTGCCGGGGTCACCGCCGAGCCGGGTGGGCGGGGTCCTCGTGGGCGCCAGCACGTCGAGGGTGAGACCGGGCCACTGCAGCCGCTGCCCGGCGGCGAGGTCCACCACGGGCACCCCGTGCTCGGCGGCGGTGGCCTGGACACCGGCCACGGCGTCCTCGGGCAGGTGCAGCGGCCCCACCGCCACCGCCCCCACGCTGCGGCCCTCGAGCACTCCGGCGAGCCCACGCACGTGGTCGGCGTGCAGGTGGCTGAGCACCACCAGCGGCACCTGCGTCACGCCGAGGCGGTCGAGGCAGCCGTCGATGACCGACGGGTCCGGCCCGGTGTCCACCACCACGGCCGAACCCTCCCCGGCGGAGAGCACGAGCGCATCACCCTGGCCGACGTCGCAGGCCACCAGCGCCCACCCGGTCACGGGCCAGCCCGGCAGGAGGAGTCGGGTGGGCACCACCACCAGCCCGGCCCCGACGACCACCGCCACCACCAGGCCGCGCACGGCCGCGCTGCGGGCCAGCACCAGCGCCACGACGGTCGCCGCGGCCATCCCCACGGCCCCGGCCGCTCCCCCGGGCACCGCGACGACGGCCCCCGGCACGTCTGCGGCCCGGTGGGTCACCTCCACCAGCCACCACACGGGCGGTCCGGCCAGGCGCACGAGCACCTCGCCGGCCGGGGTCCACACCGGCAGCACCACGGCGGCAGCGACCCCTGCGACGGTGGCCACCCCCACGGCCGGCGCCGCGAGCAGGTTCGCCAGCACGGCCACCAGGCTCAGCTGGGACGACAGCCCGGCGATCACCGGCGCCGTGACGACGTGCGCGGCGGCCGGGACCGCGAGCAGCTCGGCCACCCCGGCCGGCACCCCGCGACGCCGCAGGGCCAGCACCCAGCGCGGGGCCAGCAGCACCAGGGCCCCGGTGGCCAGGACCGAGAGCGCGAACCCGGCGTCCACGGCGAGCGCCGGCCGCACGGCGAGCAGCACGAGCACGGCCCCGCTCAGCGCGGGCAGCGCCTGCCTGCGCCGCCCGGTGACCAGGGCCAGCAGGGCCACCGTCCCCATCACCGCCGCGCGGAGCACGCTCGGCGAGGGGCGCGCCAGCACCACGAAACCGACCAGCGCGAGCCCGGCGAGCACAGCCGCCGTCCGCGGCCCGGCCCCGAGCCCGCGCACCAGCAGGACCACCGCCCCGAGCACGATGGTGATGTTGGTGCCGGACACGGCGGTCAGGTGCGTGAGCCCGGCGACCTTGGCGTCGGCCACCAGGTCGTCGGACAGGGCGGACGTGTCACCGACCACCAGACCGGGGAGCAGGCCCGCCGAGTCCGGGCCGAGGGTGCGGGCGGCGGCCTCGCGCAGGCCCGTGCGCAGCGAGCCGGCGGCGCGCTGGGCCGCTGAGGGCAGCCCGAGCACCTCGGGCGCCCGGTCGACCCGCAGGGCCGCCACGGTGAGGTCGTGGCGCTGGGGCGCGGCCACCTGCCCGCGCACGCGGACGTGCTGGCCCGGCAGCAGACCGGCCCACCCCTGCGCGGGGGCCAGCACCACCACCGCACCGCCGAGGTGGGCGTGGTCGGTGGAGGACACCAGGTCGGCGGCGACGAGCACGCGCGGCGGGGCCCCGGGCAGGGCCGCCCCGCGCAGGGCCTTCGGGTCGTCGGTGAGGACAATCTCGACGGTCGTGCTCCGCCCGGGCCCACCGGCCAGCGGGTTCGTGCTGACGGCGTGGCTGCGCAGGGCGGTGGCCAGCCCGAACGCGGTGACCACGGCGAGGACGGCGAGCAGCCCGGCCGCCCCGGCGCGGTGCCGGTGCCGGGCGAGCACCACCGCCGCGGCGGGAACGGCCACGGCGGCGAGCACCACGCCCGCGAGCGTCCCGGCCAGGATCCCGGTGCCCACGGTGAGCCAGGCGGCCAGCGCGGACGGGACGAGGCGGACGTCCAGGGTGGGTGCGTGCTGCTCGGACGGGCTCACACGGTGACCAGGTCGACGAGCTGGGCGAGCCGGGCAGCCCCCACCCCGCTCACGTCGTCGAGCTGGTCGACGCTGGTGAAGGGACCGTTCTGGGTGCGGAAGTCGATGATCGCCCCGGCCATCACCGGACCCACCCCGGGCAGCTCCTCCAGCTCGGGCTGCGTGGCGGTGTTGAGGTTGACCAGTCCGCCGGCGGCGGACGCCCCCGGAGCCGGGGAGACCGCCACCGCCGGTGGTCCGACGACCCCGACGAGGACCTGCTCGCCGTCGGTGAGCGGCTGCGCCAGGTTCAGGGTCAGCAGGTCGGTGCCGGGCAGGGCTCCCCCGGCGGCGGTCAGCGCGTCGGCCACCCGGGCGCCGGCGCGCAGGGTGACCAGCCCCGGGGTAGCGACCGACCCAGCCACGCTGACCACGAGCTCACCCGTCGGCGCCGGGCCGGTGGGGCTCGCCGTCGGCGCGCTGACCACCACCGGGGCGAGCGGCAGGACAGCCTGGGGCACCGGGCGGTCGCGCCACACGCCCACGGCGGCGAGCACCGCGGCCACGGCCGCGACCCCGGCGAGCGCGAGCGCGCCCCTGCGGCCGGGATCGGCGCGGGCTCCGCGCCAGGAGGCCGGCAACCAGCGCTCCCGCCACCCGCGCGGACGGGCGTGCTGGGGCTGCGGCGGTGCCTCGTCGGCGGGCTCCGGCTCCGGGGGCATCGGCCCGTCCGCCGTCACCGCGCTCAACCGGTGCCGGGCGCGCGCGCTGGAGTGGGACGGGTCGCTGGTCTGCACGAACGTCGACGCTAGGAGGGCGGCCGCGTCCCGGACTGCCACCGCAGGCTGCCTGTGGACAGCTCAGCGGGGTGTGGACAACCCGGCCGCTCCAGGGTCGCCGGCGCCACCGGGACACACCACCACGCCCACCATGCCGGGCCCCAGGTGCGCACCCACGACGGCGCCGACGGACGACACGTGCAGCTCGATGACCGACGGCAGCCGCTCGCGCAGGGCCACCGCCAGGGCCTGGGCCCGCTCCGGCGCACCGAGGTGGTGCACGGCCACGGCGGTGGGCGCGTCCCCGGCGGCCAGGGCGGCGAGCTCCACGAGCCGGACCAGCGCCCGCGCCGAGGTGCGCACCTTCTCCAGCGCCTCGATGTGGCCGTCCACGACGTGCAGCAGCGGCTTGACCGCGAGCGCGGTGCCCAGGGCCGCGGCGGCCGCCCCGATCCGGCCGCCGCGGCGCAGGTGCTCCAGGGTGTCCAGGCACAGCAGGGTGCGGCAGCGCGCCGCGACGTCGACGGCAGCGGCGTGCACCTCGTCCAGGTCGGCGCCGGCTGCCGCCGCCCGCGCCGCGGCCAGCACCGGGAAGCCCAGCCCCATCGCCGTCGAGCCGGAGTCCACCACCCGCACCCGTCGCCCGGCTGCGGCGCCCGCACGGGCCGCCAGCCGGCCGGCGTCCCAGGTGCCGCTGAGCTGGCGGGACAGGTGCACCGCGAGCACGTCGGAGCCGTCGTCCCCGGCGGCGGTGTAGGCCTGCTCGAGCTCGCCGACCGAGCAGCGGGAGGTGGTGACGGCTTCGGGCTGGCGCCGCAGGCCCGGCCGACCGGAACCCAGCGCCGCGACGAGCTCGTCGGGCCCGATGTCGACCCCGTCGAGGTGCGCGACCCCGTCGAGCAGCACGTGCAGCGGCACGACGACGATGCCGTGCTCCGCAGCCACCCCGGGCGCGAGGTGCGCGCTGGAGTCGGTGACGACGCTCACGGGCACGGCCCTGACACTAGAGCGCGGAGCGGCTAGGACAGTCCGCCCACCCCGCTCGCACGCACCTGGGCCGCCGTGGTCGCACGCACCTGGGCGACCACGGCGTCGGCGACGGAGCGGTGACCCTCCCACCCCCAGTGCAGCCCGTCGGGGTTGCCGCGCCCGGACAGCACGTGCTCCCCCACCGCCGCCCGCAGGTCCACCAGCGGCACCCCCGAGGTCGCCGACCACACCCGCAGCGCCCGCTCGGCGGCCGGACGCCCGGCGTGCACGCCGGCGTAGGCGGCGCTGCGGTGCACCGAGGGCAGGGTGCCGATGACGGGCAGATCGGGCCGCAGGGCGTGCAGCGCCGCCCGGCACAGCTCCAGGTGCTCGACGCTGAGCCGGGGCGGCAGCGCCACCGGCCGGCCGAGCGGGGACAGCCGCGGCTGCGCCCACCCGTACGCGGCGCGGGCGACGCGACGCAGGGCCGGGGGCCGGAGGTAGCGCAGCTGCTCACGCAGCGCCGTCGGCAGCGGGGACGGCAGCGTGTCCATGCCGCCCACCGCCAGCACCACCGCACCGGCCTGGCCGGTCGCGGCCCACACGCGGGGGTCCTGGGTCAGCGCCCACCACGCGTCGCGGCTGGTCCAGCCGACCCGGGCGACGAGCTCGCAGCGCCACCCCAGCTCCGCCGCGGCCAGCACCGGCCAGATCCGCGGGTGGTCGGCGGGGTGGGCGCGCTCGGGGCCGTGGTGGGCGAGGCTGTCGGCGATCACGAGCAGCACGGGGGGTTCAGCCACGGGTGTCCCACGCCTCCAGCCGCCAGGAGGGACGACCGTCCACCACCCGTGGCACGAGCTCGGCCCAGCGGGTGTTCCCGAGTCCGCCGACCACCGCCCAGCGGGCGACGGGCAGCTCGAGCAGCCGGGCGGTCAGCGCCGCGACCAGGCCGCCGTGCGCCACCAGGACGACCGTGCCGGGCCCCTCGGGCAGCTCGTCGACCACCGCCGCACCGCGCTCGGCCACCTCCACCCTGGTCTCGCCACCGGGCGGGCGGTACAGCGCGTCGGAGCGCCAGGCCGGGAAACCCCCGGGGGTGTGCTCCTCGACCTCGGTGTGGGTCAGTCCCTGCCACTGGCCCAGCAGCGTCTCCCGCAGCCGCGCGTCGGGGTGGACCGCCACCCCCGCGGCGGCAGCGACCGCCGCGGCGGTGTCCGCGGCCCGGGCGAGGTCCGAGGTGACCACGAGCTCGGGGTGCAGCGCGGCGACCAGCGGTGCGACGGTCGCCGCCTGCTCGCGTCCACGGTCGTTGAGCCCGATGTCGAGCTGGCCCTGCATGCGCAGCCCGGCGTTGTGGTCGGTCTCACCGTGCCGCAGCAGGACCAGCCGGCGGTGCGACCCCGTCACTGGCCCTTGAGGAGGCGGTTGAGCCGCTCGGTCTCGGTGAGCTCGCGGCTCTCGGCGTCCGAGCTGGCCTCGGAGCCGGTGGGCTGGTGCGCGTCGGCGTCGAAGGGGATGACGGGGCAGTCCTTCCAGAGCCGCTCCAGTCCGTAGAAGCTGCGCTCCTCGTCGTGCTGGACGTGCACCACGACGTCGACGAAGTCCAGCAGCACCCAGCGCCCCTCCTTGGTGCCCTCGCGGCGCACGGGCTTCACCCCGTGGCGGCGCATCTGCTCCTCCACCTCGTCGACGATGGCGCCGACCTGGCGCTCGTTGCCGGCGGAGGCGATGACGAAGCAGTCGGTGATGACGAGCTGCTCGGACACGTCGAGGATGGTGATGTTCTTGGCGAGCTTCTCGGCGGCGGCGGCCGCCGCGACGAGCGCGGCCTCGCGGGCGGAGCTGGTGGCGGTCACGGTGTGGCTCCTGGTGCGATCGGTGGTGCAGGTGCTGTCAGTGGTGGGGCGTGGTGCGGGGACGGGTCCGAGGTGCGGACGGTGCCGTCCGGACGGGGCGCGTCGGCGGGGCGGTAGAGGTCGCGCTTGGAGATGTACTGGACCACCCCGTCGGGCACGAGGTACCAGACCGGACGCCCCTCGGCGGCGCGGGTGCGGCACTCGGTGGAGGAGATGGCCAGGGCGGGGATCTCCACGAGGTCCAGGGCCCCGGGCCGCAGGTCTCCCAGGTGGTCGGCCTCCAGCTCGAACCCGGGCCGGGTGACGCCGACGAAGTGGGCCAGGTCGAACAGGTCCTCCACCCGGTGCCAGGACAGGATGGCCGCCAGTGCGTCGGCCCCGGTGATGAAGTACAGCTCGGCGTCCGGGTGCTGGGCCCGCAGGTCGCGCAGGGTGTCGACGGTGTAGGTGGGACCCACCCGGTCGATGTCGACCCGGCTCACCGAGAACCGCGGGTTGGACGCGGTGGCGATGACCGTCATGAGGTAGCGGTCCTCGGCCGGGCTGACCAGGTGCTCACGCTTCTGGTACGGCTCGCCGGTGGGCACGAAGACCACCTCGTCGAGGGCGAACCGCTCCGCGACCTCGCTGGCGGCCACCAGGTGGCCGTGGTGCACGGGGTCGAACGTCCCGCCCATCACCCCCAGCCGTCTCGTCACCGCTCCAGGGTAGTGGCTGGCCCGCCCCCGCTCAGACCGGCAGCAGGCGGGCGACGACCTCGGCGAGCTGCTCGGCGGTGCGGCACTCGTGCATGGGGACCAGCGCGGCGTACCGGTCGGCGGCGGAGTCCCCGCTGCCCCACTGGGACCGCGGCTCGGGGTTGAGCCAGTGCACGTGCCTCGCGGTGGAGGCGAGGCGGCGCAGCACGGCCAGATTCGGGTCGCGGTAGTTGGTCCGGGCGTCGCCGAGCACCAGCACCGAGCTCTTGGTGGTGACCGCGTCGGCGAAGGTCTCCGCGAAGTCCCCCAGCGCGTTGCCGTAGTCGGAGTGCCCGTCGAAGGCGACGAGCTTCGCCTCGTGCGTCATCCGGGCCATGGCGTCGGCCAGGTCGCTGCCCGGGTCGAAGAACGAGGTGACCTCGTCGGTGGTGTCGACGAAGGCGAACACCCGCACCCGGGAGAACTGCTCGCGCAGGGCGCTGACGAGCAGCAGGGTGAAGTGGCTGAACCCCGCCACCGACCCGGAGACGTCGCAGAGGATGACGAGCTCGGGCCGCCCGGGCCGCGGCTTCTTCAGCTCCAGGCTCACCGGGACACCACCGGTGGACATCGACTTCCGCAGGGTCCGACGCAGGTCGATGGCCCCGCGGCGGCTGCGGCGCCGGCGCGCGGCGAGCCGGCTCGCGAGCCGCCGGGCCAGGGGCGCCACGGTCTTGCGCAGCTCGACGAGCTCGTCGCTGCGCGCACGGAGGAAGTCGACCTGCTCGGCGATCTTGGGCACGCTCGAGGCCGCGACCTTCTCCTTGCCGACCCGCTCGGCGGTGCGCCGACGCACCTCCTCCTCGACGTCGCGGCGGAACTCGGCGATGCGCTCCTTGGCGGTGCGACGGGCGATCTCGGTGTCGAAGTCGCTCGCCGCCCCCGCAGCCTCCTCGCCCCCGAGCAGGGCCTCGAGGATCCGGGCGAGCAGCGTGTCCGGGGAGATGTCGCGCAGCGCCTGGTAGGCCGAGAAGGACGGACCGGAGCGCGTCTCGTAGCGGCCGAGCTGCTCGGCGACCTCGCGGGCGAGCATGCGGCTGAGCCCGCGGGACCGGGCGGAGCCCTCGGCCAGGAGCTCGGCGAGCAGGTCGCGCACGGCGTCGAGATCGACGTCGCCGTCCTCGTCGCGCGGCAGCTCGGTGTCCACCGCGTCCGCCCCCCCGACGAAGCGCTCGCCGATGACGGCGGGGAACCACAGGTCGAACAGGCTGTCGTAGGTGCGGCGGTGGGTGGCGCGGCGCAGCAGGGCGGCGGCCAGGCCCTCCCGCAGCGCCTCGCGGTCGAGCAGGTCGAGGACCTCCATGACCCGTCCGGCGTCGACGGTCTCCGACGGGCCGACCCCGATGCCCCGCGAGCGCAGCGCCTCGACGAAGGAGACGAGGTGACCGGGCAGGCCGTGCGGCGCAGCCGGGCGCTCGTCGGCGAGCCAGGACGGGCGGCTGGCCACTAGTTGAGCCGCAGCTCGCCGGCCGCCCGGAGCTGGTCGCTCTGGTGCTTGAGCACCACGCCCAGGGTGGACCGCACGGCGGCGTCGTCGAGGGTGTCCAGGCCCAGCGCCAGCAGCGTGCGGCCCCAGTCGATGGTCTCCGCCACCGAGGGCAGCTTCTTGAGCTGCATGCCGCGCAGCACGCGCATGGTCCGCACGAGCTGCTCGGCCAGCGCCTCGGGCAGGTCGGGCACCCGGCTGGCCAGGATGCGCCGCTCGAGCTCGGCGTCGGGGAAGTCCAGGTGCAGGAACAGGCAGCGGCGCTTGAGGGCCTCGCTGAGCTCGCGGGTGGCGTTGGAGGTCAGCACCACGAACGGCTTGCGGGTGGCCACGATGGTCCCGAGCTCGGGGACGGTGACGGCGAAGTCGCTGAGGACCTCCAGCAGCAGGCCCTCGATCTCGACGTCGGCCTTGTCGGTCTCGTCGATGAGCAGCACCGTCGGCTCGGTGCGACGGATGGCGGTGAGCAGGGGGCGCGTCAGCAGGAACTCCTCGCTGAACACGTCCTCCTGCGTCTGCTGCCAGTCGCCGCTGCCGGCCTGGATCCGCAGCAGCTGCTTGGCGTGGTTCCACTCGTAGAGCGCCCTCGCCTCGTCGACGCCCTCGTAGCACTGCAGGCGGACGAGCCCGGCGCCGGTGGCCTCGGAGACGGCACGGGCCAGCTCGGTCTTGCCCACCCCGGCGGGGCCCTCGACGAGAAGGGGCTTGCCGAGCCGGTCGGCCAGGAACACCGAGGTCGCGGTGGCCTTGTCGGCCAGGTAGCCGGTGGTGGCCAGCTTCTCCACGACGTCGTCGACGCTGGTGAACAACGGCGGGCTGGTGGTCACGGCGTGCGAGTCACTGCGGGCCACGGGGTGCGCTCCTCGGGGGTGGGGTTGGCGGCCATGATGCCCGGTCAGTCACGCACGTGCCCGTCACCCCAGGCGATCCACTTGGTGGACGTCAGCTCGGTGAGGCCCATCGGGCCGCGGGCGTGCAGCTTCTGGGTGGAGATGCCGATCTCGGCCCCGAGGCCGAGCTGCTCGCCGTCGGTGAACGCGGTGGAGGCGTTGACCATCACCGCCGCGGCGTCCACCCGGCGGGTGAACGCCTCCGCCGCAGCGAGGTCGGTGGTCACGATCGCCTCGGTGTGCCCGGTCCCCCAGGTGTCGATGTGCGCGACGGCGGCGTCGAGGTCGTCGACCACGGTGAGCGCGACGTCCATCGACAGGTACTCGCTCGCCCAGTCGTCGTCGGTGGCCGGGACCGTCCCCAGCTCCGCGCCGCCCTCGACGTCGGAGTGGACGGTGACCCCGGCCGCCTGCAGGGCCGAGACCAGCTGCGGCACGGCGACACCAGCGACCGCCCGGTCGACGAGCACGGTCTCCAGCGCGTTGCACACGCTCACCCGACGGGTCTTCGCGTTGAGCACGAGCCGTTGCGCGACGGCCAGGTCCGCGGCCGCGTGCACGTACAGGTGGCAGTTGCCCACCCCGGTCTCGATGGTGGGCACGGTGGCGTCGCGGACCACGGCCTGGATCAGCCCGGCCCCGCCCCGGGGGATGACGACGTCCACGAGCCCGCGGGCCTGGACGAGGTGGGTGACGGTGGCCCGGTCGGTCGCGTCGAGGAGCTGGACCGCGTCGGCCGGCAGACCCTGGGCCTCCAGGGCACCGCGCAGCGCCACGACCAGGGCACGGTTGGACCGGGCCGCGGACGACGAGCCGCGCAGGAGGACGGCGTTGCCGGACTTCAGGGCGAGCCCGGCGGCGTCGACCGTGACGTTCGGCCGGGCCTCGTAGACCATCCCGAGCACCCCCAGGGGCACCCGCAGCTGCCGCAGCCGGATGCCGTTGGCCAGCGTGGAGCCACGGACGACCTCGCCCACGGGGTCGGGCAGCCCGGCCACCTGGCGCAGCCCGGCCGCGATGCCGTCCAGGCGCTCGGGGCTCAGCCGCAGCCGGTCGAGCAGCCCGGCGTCCAGACCCGCGTCGCGCCCCGCCCGGACGTCGTCGTCGTTGGCGCGCAGCACGTCCGGCGCGGCGGCGAGCACCGCGTCCGCACACGCGTGCAGGGCGGCGTCCTTCTCGGCACGGTTGAGCAGGGCCAGCGCGCGGGCGGCCGTACGGGCCCGGCGGGCGGCGTCGTGGACGTCCTGGCGGAGGGTGTCGGTGGGCGTGCTGGTGGTCACCGCCCAAGCGTAGGCGTCCGGTCCTGTCGGTCGTGTCGGGGAGAGTGGTGCCCATGACCGCTCCCCCCGACCCCCCGAGCGCCGACCCCTCGAGCCCCGACCCCTCGAGCGCCGACCCCTCGAGCGCGGACCCCTCGAGCCCCGACCTGCGCGCGGACGCCGAGGCCCTGCTGCGCGAGCTGGCCGGCCCGGCGGCGGTGCTGCGGGAGGACCAGTGGACCGCCATCGAGGCCCTGGTGGTCGGCCGACGCCGCGCGCTCGTCGTGCAGCGCACCGGGTGGGGCAAGTCGGCGGTGTACTTCATCGCGGCGAAGCTGCTGCGCGCCCGGGGGTCCGGGCCCACCATCATCGTCTCGCCGCTGCTGGCGCTCATGCGCAACCAGGTCGAGGCCGCCGCACGGGCGGGGGTCCGGGCGGCCACCATCAACTCCGGAAACGTCACCGAGTGGGACGACGTTCGCGCGCAGGTCACCGCCGGCGAGCTCGACGTCCTGCTGGTCAGCCCGGAGCGGCTGAACAACCCGGACTTCCGCGACCAGGTCCTGCCGAGCCTGGCCGCCGACGCCGGGCTCGTGGTGGTGGACGAGGCGCACTGCGTCTCCGACTGGGGACACGACTTCCGGCCGGACTACCGCCGCATCCGCACGCTGCTGGCCGACCTGCCCGACGGGGTGCCCGTGCTCGCCACCACGGCCACGGCCAACGACCGCGTGGTCACCGACGTGGCCGCCCAGCTCGGGGTGGGCGCCGGGCACGGGGACACCCTGGTGCTCCGCGGGGGCCTCGACCGCGAGTCGCTGCACCTCTCGGTGGTCACCGTGCCGGGTCCGCAGCGTCCGGCGTGGCTCGCGCAGCACCTGGACGAGCTGCCGGGCTCCGGCATCGTCTACACCCTCACCGTGGCCCAGGCCGAGGACCTCGCGGGGCTGCTTCGGGAGCAGGGCCACGCGGTGGCCGCCTACACCGGACGCACCGACACCGCTGAGCGCGAGGTGCTGGAGGGCGACCTGCTGGCCAACCGGGTCAAGGCGCTCGTCGCCACCTCGGCGCTCGGCATGGGCTTCGACAAGCCCGACCTGGGGTTCGTCGTGCACGTGGGGGCCCCGTCCAGCCCCATCAGCTACTACCAGCAGGTGGGGCGCGCCGGCCGTGCGACCGACCGGGCCGAGGTGGTGCTGCTGCCCGCCGGGGAGGACCAGGCCATCTGGTCGTACTTCGGCTCGCTGGCCTTTCCGTCCGAGTCCCTGGTGCGCTCGGTGCTCGCCGCGCTGGCCGAGGCGGGGCGCGCCGTGTCGACCGCCGCGCTGGAGCCGCTGGTGGACCTGGGGCGCAGCCGGCTGGAGATGGTGCTCAAGGTGCTGGACGTGGACGGCGCGGTGCAGCGGGTCCGGGGCGGCTGGGTCTCCACCGGGGCGGAGTGGTCCTACGACGGCGAGCGGTACGGCCGCCTGGCCGACGCCCGACGCTCCGAGCAGCGTGCGGTGCTGGACTACGAGAGCACCGACGGCTGCCGGATGGCCTTCCTGCGGGCCCAGCTCGACGACCCGGAGCTCGTGGACGGCTGGACCTGCGGCCGCTGCGACCGCTGCACCGGGGTCGCACCGTCGGCGACCGTGGACCCGGCTGCGCTGCAGGCCGCGCGGGCCCGCTTCGACCGGCCGGGGGTGGACCTGCCCGAGCGCAAGCAGTGGCCCAGCGGGATGGCGAAGCTCGGGGTGCCGCTCTCCGGCAAGATCACCGCCGGAGCGGAGCCGGGCCGGGCGATCGGCAGGCTGACCGACCTGGGCTGGGGCCAGCGGCTGCGCGCGCTGCTCGACGGGCCGGACGACGAGGCGGACGACGCGCTGCTCTCGGCCTGCGTCGCGGTGCTCGCCTCCTGGCGCTGGGACCAGCGTCCGACGAGCATCCTCGGGCTGGAGTCGCAGACCCACCCGGTGCTGCTGACGAGCGTGGTGGAGCGGCTGGCCCAGGTGGGGCGGCTGGCCGACCTCGGGACGCTGCAGCGCCGCCCGGAGCACCCCGCGGTCCACGCCGCCAACTCCGCGCACCGGGTGGCCGGGCTGCAGGGAGCGTGGCTGCTGCCGGACCTGGCCGCCGTCCAGGGGCCCGTCCTGCTGGTCACCGACAGGGCCGACACCGGGTGGACGCTGGCCGTCGCGGCCTGGGAGCTGCGGGCGGCGGGGGCCGACGCGGTGCTGCCGTTCGCCCTGGCCGCCACGGCCTGAGCGTCGGGTCCCGCGGGACCCGACGCTGCGGGAGCGCTACCGGCCGCGGCCGGTCCTGCCCTGGAGCTCGTCGATCATCTCCGAGGCCTTTGCCTTGGTCGTGTCCTCGGGGACGTCGACGCCCGCCTCCTGGGCCAGCGTCGACAGGTAGCTCTTCTGCGGGCCCGTCATGGGCTCGTCGCCGGTGACCCAGTCCTCCGGGTCCTTCTCGGGGTTCGTGCTCACGTCGTTCTGCTGGTCGCCGCTGGGCTGGTCGCTCATGTGTTCGACGGTAGCGGCGCCCGTGGGCCGGCGCAGATCGACCGGTGGACGGGGGACACTGGGTCCGTGCCTCCCGTCACCCGCGGCTTCCACGGCCGCCGCCCCGCCTCGGACCGCGTCCTGCCCCCGGGCCAGCACGACGTCGGAGACGACTTCCCCGTCCTCTCCATCGGACCCACCCCGCGCACCCACCCGACCCGGTGGGACCTGCAGGTGACCGGCGGAGCGGGGCTGCCCCGCCGCTGGAGCACCGCGGAGTTCGCGGCCCTGCCCCACGAGGACCTCACCACCGACCTGCACTGCGTCACCACGTGGTCGAAGTTCGGCACCTCCTGGCGCGGGGTGTCGGTCGACCTGCTCCTGGAGGGGGTGTCGGCCGACGCCACCCACGTGCTCGTCGGGGCCGACGGTGGGTACAGCACCAACCTGCCGCTGAGCGAGGTCACGGGGGGCCGGGCCTGGGTCGTCGACACCTACGCCGGCGCGCCGCTGACCCCCGAGCACGGCGGGCCGGCCCGGCTGCTGGTGCCGCACCTGTACCTGTGGAAGTCGGCCAAGTGGGTGCGCAGCCTCGAGCTGAGGAGCACCGACCAGCCCGGGTTCTGGGAGAACCTCGGCTACCACGAGCTCGGCGACCCGTGGCGCGAGCAGCGCTACAGCGGCGACTAGGCCCGCGCCGTGCCCTGGATGCCTGCGCGCGTGGTCGCCACCCGCCCCGAGACCACGCACGCCAGCCGCCTGCTGCTCGACGTGCCCGCGTGGCCCGGCCACCGCGCCGGCAACCACCTCGACGTGCGGCTGACCGCGGCCGACGGCTACACCGCGCAGCGGTCGTACTCCATCGCCTCAGCACCCGGGGAGCACGGCCTCAGCCTCGTCGTGGAGCTGCTCGACGACGGGGAGGTCTCGCCCTGGTTGGTCCGCGAGGCCCGGGCGGGGGACGAGCTGGAGGTCAACGGACCCGTCGGGGGGCACCTGGAGTGGACGCCCGGGGAACCGCGCCCGGTGCAGATGGTCGCCGGGGGGTCGGGGGTGGTCCCCTTCCTGGCCGTGCTCACCGAGCGCGCGCGGGTGGGGGGCGTCCCCGCGGCCCGGCTGCTGCTCTCGGCCCGCTCCCCCGACGAGGTGATCGGCGCCGACACCCTCGCCCGTCCCCAGCCCGGGCTGCTCGTGACCACCACGATGAGCCGGTACGCGCGGCCGGAGTGGACCGGGCTGCGCGGCCGCCTCACCCCGGACGTGCTGCGGCAGAACACCATCGGGCCGGGGGAGCGACCGCTGGTCCTCGTCTGCGGGCCGACCGCCTTCGTCGAGGCGGTGGCCGACGGGCTGCTCGAGCTCGGCCACGACCCCGCGCTGGTGCGCACGGAGCGCTTCGGGGCGTCGGGCGGGTAGCTCAGCCGGCGACGAGGTCGTCGGCGTGCACCACCGGACGGCGCAGCTCGACGGGCAGGTCGGCCGAGGACCGTCCGACCATCGTGTGGAGCTCCGCGGCGTCGAAGGCGACCACTCCGCGGGCGGCGAGCGCCCCGTCGGGAGCGAGCAGGTCCACCACGTCACCGGCGTGGAACTCCCCCTCGGTCCCGGTGACCCCCGCGGCGAGCAGCGACCGGCGCCCCGTGACCACCGCGGCCACCGCCCCGGCGTCGAGGTGCAGGGCGCCCGCGGCGTCGGCCGTGTGCCGCACCCAGAACTTGCGGGCCGAGAGCCGGGCCCCCCGGGCGGCGAACGCGGTCCCCACCTCGGCCGCACCGAGCGCGGCGCCAGCCTCGGCGGCCGACGCCAGGAGCACGGGCACCCCGGCGTCGGCGGCGAGCCGGGCCGCGGAGAGCTTGGACGCCATCCCCCCGGTGCCCAGCGCTCCCCCGGTGCCGGCGCTCACCCCGAGCAGGTCGCCATCACCTCCCACCTCGCGCACCAGCGTGGCGCCGCCCAGCCTCGGGTCGCCGTCGTGCAGCCCGGCCACGTCGGAGAGCAGCACGAGGGCGTCCGCGCCGACGAGGTGCGCCACCAGGGCGGCGAGCCGGTCGTTGTCGCCGAACCGGATCTCCGCAGTGGCCACGGTGTCGTTCTCGTTGACCACCGCGACCACGCCGAGCACGCGCAGCCGCTCCAGGGTGCGCTGGGCGTTGCGGTGGTTGCTGCGACGGCTGAGGTCCTCGGCGGTGAGCAGGACCTGTCCGACGGTGCGGCCGTGCCGTGCGAACGACGCGCTCCAGGCCTGGGCGAGCACGAGCTGGCCCACGCTCGCCGCTGCCTGCTGGCTGGCGAGGTCGCGGGGGCGGCGGGTGAGCCCGAGGGGAGCCAGTCCGGCCGCGATGGCACCGGAGGACACCACGACCACGTCGGCACCGGCGGCGACCCGAGCCGCCACCGCGTCCACCAGCGCGTCCAGCCGCACCGGGTCGAGCCCGCCCGCCAGGCTGGTCAGCGCCGACGAGCCGACCTTGACCACCACCCGACGGGCACCGGACACGGCGGCCCGCGTCGAGAGCGGGGTGGACGCATGGGCGCCGCCCACCGTCAGTCCATGCCCTCGACGTCCAGCCCGCGGCGCACGCGGTGGGCGACCTTGCGCTCGGAGGCCCCGATGCGGTCCACGGCGTCCAGCCGGGGGTCGGTTCCGCGGCCGGTGCGGGTGAGCGCGATGCCGGCCGGGGTGGACGGCTCCCAGTCGAAGGTCATCTCCCCGATCGTGACCGGGGAACCGGGCACGGCGCCCATCTTCGCGAGCTTGTCCTCCACGCCGAGCCGCGCCAACCGGTCGCCGAGGTAGCCGACGGCCTCGTCGTTGTCGAACTGGGTCTGGGCGATCCAGCGCTCGGGCCGCGTCCCACGCACGATGAACCCGCCCTCGATCTCCTCGTCGTGCTCGACGCTGAAGCCCACCGCGTCCACGGCCACCGGGCGCAGCACCGTCCGGGTGGGGGGCGGCGGCGGGTTCTCGGTGCGGTAGGTGTTCACCGCGGTGGCCAGGGCGAAGGTCAGCGCCCGCAGGCCCTCCCGGCTCACGGCCGAGATGGTGAACACCGGCCAGCCCCGGGCTTCCAGCTCGGGGGTGACGAGCTCGGCCAGCTCGGCGGCGTCGGGCACGTCCACCTTGTTCAGCACCACCACGCGCGGGCGCCGGTCGAGGCTGCCGAGCTCCGCGTCGTCGTGCAGCACGGGGGTGTAGGCGGCGAGCTCCGCCTCCAGGGCGTCGATGTCGCTGAGCGGGTCGCGGCCGGGCTCCATCGTGGCGCAGTCCACGACGTGCACCAGGACGGCGCAGCGCTCGAGGTGGCGCAGGAACTCCAGGCCGAGCCCCCGCCCGTCGCTCGCCCCCGGGATGAGCCCCGGGACGTCGGCCACGGTGAACGTGGTCTCCCCGGCCGTCACCACCCCGAGGTTGGGCACCAGGGTGGTGAACGGGTAGTCGGCGATCTTGGGCCGGGCGGCCGACAGCACGCTGACCAGCGACGACTTGCCGGCCGAGGGGAACCCCACCAGGCCGACGTCGGCCACCGACTTCAGCTCGAGGACGAGGTCGCGGGTGACCCCGGTCTCGCCGAGCAGCGCGAAGCCGGGAGCGCGCCGGGCCTTGGAGGCCAGCGCCGCGTTGCCGAGCCCACCACGGCCGCCGGGAGCCACGTCGAAGCGGGTGCCGTTGCCCACGAGGTCCGCGAGCATGCGGCCGTCGGAGTCGAGGACCACGGTGCCGTCCGGGACGCGGAGCACGAGGTCCCCGCCCTGCGCGCCGTCGCGGTTGCCACCCATGCCCTGCTTGCCGCGCTCGGCCTGGGCGTGCGGGTGGTGGTGGAAGTCGAGCAGCGTGTGGACGCTGTCATCGACCTCGAGGACGATCGACCCACCCTTGCCGCCGTTGCCGCCGTCCGGGCCGCCGAGAGGCCTGAACTTCTCCCGGTGCACCGAGGAGCACCCGTTGCCGCCACCTCCGGCGGAGACGTGCAGGACGACGCGGTCGACGAAGCGGGACATCGAGCGATCCTCCAGGTGGAGCGGGTGGGACGGGACGTTCGGCGGCACGGGCGCAATGCCGACAAGGGCGGGCGCAACGCCGACAGGGGCGGGCGGGGTCGGTGACCCTGCCCGCCCCTGTCAGGGACGCTGGAGCTCGGCGCTCAGGCGTGGAGGCGCTCAGGCCTCGACGAGCTCGGGCACGACCGACGGCACGATGTTGATGAGCTTGCGACCACGCTTGCGGCCGAACTCGACCGCACCGGCGGTGAGCGCGAACAGCGTGTCGTCGCCACCCCGGCCGACGTTCAGCCCCGGGTGGAAGTGGGTGCCGCGCTGGCGCACGATGATCTCGCCGGACTTCACGACCTCGCCACCGAAGCGCTTGACGCCCAGTCGCTGGGCGTTCGAGTCGCGACCGTTGCGGGAGCTGGAAGCACCCTTCTTGTGAGCCATGGAGCGTCCCTCCTGGGGAAGTGCGGGTTCTGGGGAGCCGGGAAGGCTAGGCGGAAAGGCCGGTGACCTTGAGGATCGTCAGCTTCTGACGGTGCCCCTGGCGCTTGTGGTATCCGGTCTTGTTCTTGAACTTGTGGATCCGGATCTTCGGTCCCTTGGTGTGCTCGACGATCTCGCCGGTCGCGGTGACCTTGGCGAGGGCGTCGGCGTCCGTGGTGACCTCGGTGCCGTCCACGAGGAGGAGCACGGGCAGGGCGACCTGGGCACCGGGGGCACCGTCGACCTTCTCGACCTCGACGAGGTCACCCTCGGTGACCTTGTACTGCTTGCCGCCGGTCTTGACGATCGCGTACATCGGAGGGGATCTCCTGCTCTTTCGCACTCTGGCCGCAGCACCCCGTGCGGGGTGGTGCGCGTGTCTGGGGAACATCTGTGGTGGTGCTGCGGTCCTGCTCGCCACGACGACGCACGGACGCGCGTCACGGTGCCGCGGACCAGCGACCATCTGAGGTTACGGGGCGCCTCGACGGCTGGTCAAACCGCGGTGTGCGGCACCGGTCACGCCGACTCCCCCACCGGGGGCCCGGCCGGACGGCCGGCTGCGCGCCGGCGGCGGGGCCGGGTGACGGCGGGCTGCTCCACGGGCGGGGCAGCGGCCTCCGGGAGCACGGTCACCACGGCGGGATCCACCGCGGGGGACTCCGGGACCGCGACCGCGACCACCACGGGTGCGGTGCCGGACTCCGGGGCCGCCTCGGGGCGCGAGGCGGTCCGGCGGGCGCGGCTGCGCCGGGCCGGCGGGGCGACCACCGGCGCGTCCTCCACCGGCTCCACGACCGGGACCACAAGCTCATCGACCACGGGCTCCACCGGGGCTGCGGGCTCGACGGCCGCCGGCTCAGCAACCACCGGCTCCACGACCACCGGCTCCCCGGCCACGGCGTCACCGTCGGTCGGTGCGGACGCCGGGCGGGAGGCCCGACGGGCCCTGGAGCGCCGGGCGGGCGCCGGCTCCGGGGTGGCGACGGCTGGCTCGGGCGTGGACTCGGCGACCGTGGTCGACGTCTCCGACACCTCGGCGGCCGTCTCCTCGGCCGCGCTGGTGACCGGGGCCGGGGCCGAGACGGGGCGCCCCTTGGGCCCGGGCACGGGAGGGGTGCTGCGGACCAGCGGGCCCGGGTCCAGCACCACCGGTGCCGCGGTGGCGGGCCGGTCGTGGCGACGGTCGCGGCCGGTGCCGGCGGACTCGGCCCGGGCGCCCCCGGTGGAGGACTGCACCACCGGCTCGGCCTGCACGATCACGCCGCGTCCGTGGCAGTGCTCGCAGGGGACGGAGAACTCCTCGATGAGCCCGGCACCCATGCGCTTGCGCGTCATCTGCACCAGGCCGAGCGAGGTCACCTCGGACACCTGGTGGCGGGTGCGGTCCCGACCGAGGCACTCGGTGAGCCGTCGCAGGACCAGGTCACGGTTGCTCTCCAGCACCATGTCGATGAAGTCCACGACGATCATGCCGCCGATGTCGCGCAGCCTCATCTGCCGCACGATCTCCTCGGCGGCCTCGATGTTGTTGCGGGTGACCGTCTCCTCGAGGTTGCCGCCGGCACCGGTGAACTTGCCGGTGTTGACGTCGACCACGGTCATCGCCTCGGTGCGGTCGATGACCAGCGTGCCGCCCGAGGGCAGCCAGACCTTGCGGTCCATCGCCTTGGCCAGCTGCTCGTCGATGCGGTGCGCCGCGAACACGTCGGTGTCCTCGGTCCAGCGCTGCACGCGTGGGAGCAGGTCGACCGCGACCGAGGAGACGTAGCGCTCGACGGTGCCCCACGCGTCCTCACCGGCTACCACGAGCGAGCTGAAGTCCTCGTTGAACAGGTCGCGGACGACCTTGACCAGCAGGTCGGGCTCCTCGTGCAGCGCGACGGGTGCGGTGAACTTGGCCCCGCCCGCGGTGGCCGCCGCGGCCTTGGCGGAGATGTCCTCCCACTGCGCCTGGAGCCGCTCCACGTCCTTGGCGAGCTCCTCCTCGCTCACACCCTCCGACGCGGTGCGGATGATGACGCCCGCCTCGGCCGGGACGATGCGCTTGAGGATGTCCTTGAGCCGCTTGCGCTCGGTGTCGGGCAGCTTGCGGCTGATACCGGTGGAGCCACCGCCGGGGACGTAGACCAGGAAGCGACCGGGCAGGCTGATCTGGGTGGTCAGGCGGGCACCCTTGTGGCCGACCGGGTCCTTGCTGACCTGCACGAGCACCGGGTCGCCGGAGTGCAGCGCCTGCTCGATCTTGCGGGAGCGGCCACCGAGGCCGGCGGCGTCCCAGTCGACCTCGCCGGCGTAGAGCACGCCGTTGCGGCCCCGACCGACGTCGAGGAACGCGGCCTCCATGCTGGGCAGGACGTTCTGGACGCGGCCGACGTAGATGTTGCCGACCATGGCCGTGGAGCTGGCGCTGGTGACGAAGTGCTCGACGAGGACGTCGTCCTCCAGGACGGCCACCTGGGTCTGCTGCCCGTGCTGGCGGACGACCATCTTCCGGTCGACGGCCTCACGACGGGCCAGGAACTCCGACTCCGACAGGATCGGCGGACGACGCCGACCCACGTCACGGCCGTCGCGGCGGCGCTGGCGCTTGGCCTCGAGCCGGGTGGAGCCGGTGATGCCCTGGACCTCGTCGGAGCCCTCGCGGACGGCGTCACCCTTGTCGCGGGACTCGCCCCGACCGCCCCGGCTGCGGCGGGCGCGCGGCTCGCGCTCGTGCACGACCGTGTTGGGCGGGTCGTCGTCGGTCTGGGTCTCCCCCTCGGCGGACTCCCCGGAGGAGCGGCGACGCCGACGCCGACGCCGACGCCGGCCGTTGCCGCCGTCCTCGTCGGAGGAGTCCTCCGCGTCGTCGTCGCGCTCGTCGGCGTCGTCGGAGGTGTCCTCGGCGGCGGGCGGGACGGCCTGGTCACCGTCTCGTTGCGGCTCGGAGCCGGTGGACTCGGACCCCTCGTCGTTCTGCTCGTCGGCGGACGGGCCACGGCCACGGCCACGGCCACGGCGCCCGCGGCGGCGGCGCTTGGGCTGGCCGTCCTCGTCGAGCGAGTCGTCGGACTGGTCGTGATCCTGGGCGTCGGGGTCCGACGGCTCCTCGGACGCGGCTGCGGGGGTACCGGTCGTCGGGGCGTCGCCCTCGGCGTCGGCCGGCTTGGACGTGCGGCGGCGGCGGCCGCGACCCGACGACGGGGGGGACTGGTCCGCCTCGGGGGTCTCGGCGGCGGGCGCGACCGGCGCCTGCGCGGCCGCGGGCTCGGCAGGCGCGGCGTCGGTGACCTCGGTGGGCACGTCGGCCTCGGCCGGGGCGGCGGGACGGCTCGCGCGGCGGCGGCGCGGCGGGGCGGCCACGGGCTCGGGGGCCATGAACAGCGGCGCCTGGACAGCCGGGGCGGCGGCTGTGGGCGGGGCCGTGGGCTCCGGCTCCGCGGCTGGCTCCGGAGCCGGGCTCGCGGCGGCCGGGGCGAGCGCGGCGCGCACCTGCTCGGCGACGGCGCGGTCGATGCTCGACTGGGCGCTGCCGACGGCGGAGCCGAGGCGCTCGAGCTCGACCAGCACGGCCTTGCTCGTCACCCCCAGCAGCTTCGCCAGGGCGTGCACCCGCAGGCGGGTGGGGAGGTCGGTGTTCTCGGGCGGCACGATCTGGGCCACGTGTTCTCCTCGGGCCCCCGGGCGCGTCCACCGGGTGGTGGGACGCGGCCACGCGAGGGCCGGTTCGGTTCGGGTCACGGCGCCCGTGCGGGCGCCGGGTGGAGCGGGTCTCTCACCGCCGCAGACCTCGGAGAGATCAGGCGGTGCCGGTCTCGACCACGTGAGGCCCTCGCTGCGCCGGGTCGCCGAGCCCTGGGGGGCCGGCCTCCCGATCAGCGGCGAGCGGATCGCCGAGCGTCCCGTCGTCGTCGAGCGGGCCCTGGGCGACCCGGGTGGCCCTCACGGGCACCGGGAGCTCCAGACCAGCGACGACGAGCAGAGCGCTCATCACGTCATCCGGCCGAACGGCGGGACTTGCCTGCCGCACGACCGCGTCGAGTATCCCACACGGCGGCGCGCCCGGAGCCCGGGACGCGTCCGGGGGGCGCACCGACATGCTCACCACGGGACCCCGCGCGTCGAGCTGGCGGCGGCCGTCCTTGGTCAACCGCTCCACGGGTGCGGTCTCCAGGGCGAGGAACGCCTCGACGGCCGCGGCGAGGACGGCTGGCTCCACCCCGTCGACGACGAGCTCCCACAGGCTCGCGTGCATCCGCTCCGGGAGGGACCCGCCGGAGGCGGTCACCGCGTCCACCACGTCCAGCCCGGGGGGCAGCGCCTTGTCGATCTCGCGACCCACGAGCTGGGCGTCGAGCACCCGGACCAGGGAGATCTCGACGTACTCGGCCTCGCTGGCCACACCGGTGGGAGCCGCCCCCACCCAGGAGATCTTGGGGTGCGGGTGGAAGCCCTGGGAGTAGGCCATCGGTACCCCGGCCCGGCGCAGCGCACGCTCGAAGGCTCGGGCGACGTCGCGGTGGGAGGTGAAGCGCAGCCGGCCCCGCTTGGTGTAGCGCAGGCGGATCTTCTGGGCGGGCGCGGCCGAGGGGTTGGGCTCGTGCTGGGCGGGCACCGGTGCCTCCGGTCTCGTGGGTGGGTGCTGGCGGGCGGCACCTCCGACGGTAGCGGCCGGACGGGTGGGGGTGGTCACCACGGCGTGGGACTCGGCCCCGGGCGTGGCTACGGTCGTGCCCGTGACCGCCCCGGACCTGTACCCCGCCCCCGACGCCCTCGCCGCCGCGGCGAACGTGACCGAGGAGGCCTACGCCCGGGCCGCGGCCGACCCGGAGGCGTTCTGGGCCGAGCAGGCCCGCCGGCTGGAGTGGACCCGCCCGTGGGACACCGTCTACGACGGCCGCGACTTCCCCTTCGTCCGGTGGTTCTCCGGCGGCGAGCTGAACGTCGCCCGCAACTGCGTGGACCGCCACGTCGAGGCCGGCCGCGGCGACAAGGTGGCGCTGCTGTGGGAGGGCGAGCCGGGCGACTCCCGCACCGTCACCTACGCCCAGCTGCAGGTCGAGGTGTCCCGCTGCGCCCACGCGCTCACCGAGCTCGGCGTCGGCCGTGGCGACGTGGTGGTGGTGTACCTGCCGGTGCTCGTGGAGACCGTGGTCGTCATGCTGGCGTGCGCCCGGATCGGCGCGATCCACTCGATGGTGTTCGGCGGCTTCTCGGCCGAGGCCCTGCGCTTCCGGGTCGCCGACGCCCGCGCCAAGCTCCTCGTCACCACCGACGGCCAGCACCGCCGCGGCAAGGTCGTCCCGGTGAAGGCCTCCGCCGATGCGGCCGTCGAGGGCATCGAGTCGGTGGAGCACGTCCTGGTGGTGCGGCGGACCGGGTCCGACGTGGCGTGGACCGACGGACGCGACGTGTGGTGGCACGACGTGGTCGACCACCAGCCCGTCGAGCACACCGCGCCCGCGTTCGAGGCCGAGACCCCGCTGTTCCTCATCTACACGTCGGGGACCACGGGCAAGCCCAAGGGCATCGTGCACACGATGGGCGGCTACCTCACCCAGACCTCGTGGACGGCGTGGGCGTGCTTCGACCACAAGCCGGACGACGTCTACTGGTGCACCGCCGACCTCGCCTGGGTCACGGCGCACACCTACGAGGTCTACGGCCCGCTGAGCAACGGCGTGACCCAGGTGCTCTACGAGGGCACCCCCGACACCCCGCGCCGCAGCCGGCACGCGGAGATCATCGCCAAGCACGGGGTGACCGTCTACTACACCGCCCCGACCCTGGTGCGGACGTTCATGAAGTGGGGCGAGCAGGAGACCTTCGGCGGCCACGACCTGTCCTCGCTGCGGCTGCTGGGCAGCGTGGGCGAGGCGATCAACCCCGAGGCGTGGCGCTGGTTCCACCGCGTGGTCGGCGGTGGGCGGTGCCCGGTCGTGGACACCTGGTGGCAGTCCGAGACCGGGGCCGCGGTGGTCGCACCCCTGCCCGGGGTGACCGCGCTCAAGCCGGGCTCGGCCACCCGGGCACTGCCCGGGCTCTCGGTGCGGGTGGTGGACGAGTCCGGTCGCGACTGCGACCCCGGTGAGGGGGGCCTGCTCGTGATCGACCGGCCGTGGCCGGCGATGGCCCGCGGGGTGTGGGGCGACCCGGAGCGCTTCCGCAGCTCCTACTTCGCGAAGTTCGCGGCGCAGGGCTGGTACACCGCCGGGGACGGCGCCCGGACCGACGCCGACGGCTACGTGTGGCTGCAGGGGCGGGTGGACGACGTCATGAACATCTCCGGCCACCGGCTGTCGTCCATCGAGCTGGAGTCCGCCCTGGTCAGCCACCCGCGCGTGGCCGAGGCGGGGGTGGTCGGTGCCCCGGACGCCACCACCGGCCAGGCCGTCGTCGCGTTCGTGGTCACCCGGGGCGAGGCAGTAGCGGGTGAGGACCTCGTCGCCGAGCTGCGGGCCCACGTCGCGCGGGAGATCGGACCGGTCGCGAGGCCGCAGGAGGTCATCGTCGTCGAGGAGCTGCCCAAGACCCGCTCCGGCAAGATCGTGCGCCGGCTGCTGCTGGACATCACCGCCGGTCGGGAGCCCGGGGACACCACCTCGCTGGTGGACCCCGACGCACTGGTGGGACTCGCGGAGCAGTTCAGGACCCGCTGAGACCCCGCCCGCCCAGGGTGAGCCGGCGCTACTGGTAGCTGACCATCAGCGGCACGGGGTGGCGCCGGACGGTGTCGGCGGGGCTCGCGATCTGCGGGTCCTCGTCGTAGAAGTTCTTCCAGCCGAAGTGGATCCCCGCCGGCGCCGCCCGCACGATCGCGTGCCAGGTGGCCTCCTTCTGGCTGCGCCCACCCTGGCCGTCGGCGTGGATCAGCAGGGTCACGTCGTCGTCGGTGGTGTCCAGCGCCGCCTCGTCGGTGATCATCGACAGCCGGAACTGGTGCAGCACCAGCAGCTTCTGCGGCAGGTTCGCCGCCGCGGTCAGGTCGCTGAGCCAGGTGACGACGGCGTTGACCCGCTGCGCGGTCACCGAGCCGATCTGCTGCAGCGGGACCTGGTCGGGGCCCAGTGCCCACTCCGGGTCCAGGGCGAGGCCCACGTTCGGGCGGGCCAGCAGCGAGGCGTAGCGCTGCGCCTGGGTCACCAGGTCCGCCCGACCGGGCTGCAGGTCCAGCACCACGTACATCCCGGCGGCGGTGGCCGCGTCGACCAACGGCTGCAGGGTCGCGACCCCGGCCTCGTTGGAGTAGTCGCCGTCGGCACCGGGCGAACCGCTGGCGACCGTCGCGATGATCTCGAAGGTGGGCACGACGGGGACGTCGTAGAGCGCGGCGTAGGGGGCGGCCACCCGCTGGGCGCGCGCCACGCTGGCCGAGGGTCCCTGCTCACCCAGGACCCCCAGCGAGGACGAGCCGGGGTAGCCGTAGAGGGCGACGAGGGCGCGGCCGGGGAACACCGTCTGCCCGCCCCCGGGGAGCTGCACCCCGGTGCGGGCCACGGCGACGCGGTGGGTGAGCACCTCGGAGGTGCCGAAGCCGGCGCCGACCGCGAGCAGCGGCCCCTGCGGAGCCTGCTGAAGGGCGGAGATCGCGGCGGTGTCGGAGCGCGGGTCGTCGGCCACCACGTCGACGACGCGGGCGCCCGCCGCCTTCGCGGTGGCGGTGACGACGGCACCGGCGGCCACCGCGGGGTCCGTCGCGGCGTCACCGGTGCGCACGAGGACGGTCGTGGAGACCAGCGGGGAGGACGGGGCGGCGGTGACCGGGAGCTGGTCGGCGGAGTCCACGACCGTCACCCCCGGGTACCCGTCGGACCCCGGACCGCCGGAGGACCGAGCTGAGGAGGTCCGGGCCGGCGACGGCAGGACCGGGGAGGTCTGGCCGGTGGGGGCACGGACGGTGGGGGCACGGACTGTGGGGGCACGGACCCGGAGCACCGTCGTGGTGCCCAGCGCAGCGAGCCGGCCGGCGAGATTGCCGCCGTCGCCGTCCACCAGCACGGGAACACCGAGGCGGGTGGCCGTCGCGGCGGCCGGACCCACCTCGGCGTCCGCGGTGGAGGAGACGACCACGGCCACCGGTGCGCGGCGGAACAACGAGGCCGCCACCGCGTTCGCCAGCCCCGCCACCGTGGTACCGGCGACCACGCTCGTGCCCGCCGGCGCCTGGACATCGGCCTGCAGCGCCGCCGGCGCCGAGGGCGAGGGCGCCGACGATGGGCCCACCGCACCCGGCGTGCGGTCCTGACCGCCCCCGGTGCACCCCGCCAGCACGAGCGAGCCGGCGACCACGAGCACGGTCAACCCCCGAGGAACGGCCACTCCCCGAGCGTGTCACGCAGTCCCGACCGTGGTCACATCCGGGTCGGGGCCGTCACGGTCTGCTCAGCCGTCCGCCAGGGCCGTGTTGGTGATGGGGCTGCCGGTGCTCACCGGGGCGATCGGGATCAGGCTGCGACCGGTGGGGCCGACCTCGATGTCGGTGCCCATGGACGGGCACACCCCGCAGTCGAAGCACGGCGTCCAGCGGCAGTCGTCCTGCTCCTCGCTGTTGAGCGCGTCCTGCCAGTCCGCCCACAGCCACTCCTTGTCCAGCCCGGAGTCCAGGTGGTCCCAGGGCAGGACCTCGGTGCGCTCGCGCTCGCGGGTGGTGTACCAGTCCAGGCTCACCCCCAGCGGCTCCAGCTCGGCGGCGGCCGCGGCGACCCAGCGCTCGTAGGAGAAGTGCTCGCTCCAGCCGTCGAAGCGACCGCCGTTGCGCCACACCGTCTCGATCACCCGTCCGACGCGGCGGTCCCCCCGGCTGAGCAGGCCCTCGATCAGGCTGGGCTTGCCGTCGTGGTAGCGCATCCCGATGGCGCGGGCGAACTTCCGGTCGCTGCCGACCTCGGCCCGGAGCTTGCGGAGCCGGTCGTCGACGACGTCGGGGTGGCACTGCGCGGCCCACTGGAACGGGGTGTGCGGCTTGGGCACGAACCCGCCGATGGAGATGGTCGCGCGGATGTCCTTGTGCCCACTGGCGACCCGTCCGCTCTTGATGACCTCGCGGGCCATCCGGCCGATCTGCAGGACGTCCTCGTCGGTCTCGGTGGGCAGCCCGCACATGAAGTAGAGCTTCACCTGGCGCCAGCCGTTGGCGTAGGCGGTGGTGACGGTGCGGATGAGGTCCTCCTCGGACACCATCTTGTTGATCACCTTGCGGATGCGCTCGCTGCCGCCCTCCGGGGCGAACGTCAGCCCGGAGCGCCGGCCGTTGCGGCTGATCTCGTTGGCCAGGTCCACGTTGAAGGCGTCCACCCGGGTCGACGGCAGGCTGAGCCCGGTGCCGGTGCCCTCGTAGCGGTCGGCGAGGCCCTTGGTGATCTCGGCGATCTCGGAGTGGTCGGCGCTGGAGAGGCTGAGCAGGCCCACCTCGTCGTAGCCGGTGGCCTCCAGCGACTTCTGGACGATGGCGCCGATGCCCTCGATGCTGCGCTCGCGCACCGGGCGGGTGATCATCCCGGCCTGGCAGAACCGGCAGCCCCGGGTGCAGCCGCGAAAGATCTCCACGCTGGCCCGCTCGTGCACGGTCTCGGCCAGCGGCACCAGGGGCGTCTTCGGGTAGGGCCAGGCGTCGAGGTCCATGGTGGTGCGCTTGAACACCCGGAACGGCACGCGCGGATCGGTGGGCACCACGCGCTGGATGCGGCCGTCGGGCAGGTAGTCCACGGCGTAGAACTTGGGCACGTACACGCCGCCGGACTCGGCCAGGCGCAGCAGCAGCTCGTCGCGCCCGCCCGGGGACCCCTCGGCCTTGTGGGTGCGGATGATCTCGGTGGCCTCCAGCACGGCTTCCTCGCCGTCGCCGAGCACGGCCGCGTCGAGGAAGTCCGCGATGGGCTCGGGGTTGAACGCCGCGTGCCCGCCCGCGAGGACGATGGGGTGCCGCTCGTCGCGGTCCACGGCGTGCAACGGGATGCCCGCCAGGTCGAGCGCGGCGAGCAGGTTCGTGTAGCCCAGCTCGGTGGCGAAGCTGACCCCGAGGACGTCGAAGTCGACCACGGGACGGTGACCGTCCACGGTGAACTGCGGGACACCGGCCTCGCGCATCAGCTTCTCGAGGTCCGGCCACACCGCGTACGTGCGCTCGCACAGGACGTCGGGCTGCTCGTTGAGGAGCTCGTACAAGATCATCACGCCCTGGTTGGGCAGACCGACCTCGTAGGCGTCGGGGTACATCAGCGCCCAGCGGACGACGGTGGAGTCCCACTCCTTGAGGCTGGCGTTGAGCTCGCCACCGACGTACTGCACGGGCTTGGAGACCCGGGGCAGCAACGGCTCGAGCTCGGCGAAGACCGACGCTCCGGGTGTGCGCGTGGGTGCTGACATGGCAGTCAGGGTAGTGCCCGCCCCGCGCTGCGGCCCCGAACGCCGGTGCGGAGCGTGGTCAGCGCCCCGCAGCCTCGCGCGGTCGGGCCGCCGGGCCGGTCGACCAGCGGGCTGACCAGGCTCAGACCAGCTCGGGGAACCACAGCGCGATCTCGCGGACCGCGCTCTCGGGCGCGTCCGAGCCGTGCACGATGTTGAGCTGGGTCTCCAGGGCGAGGTCGCCGCGGATGGACCCGGTGGCGGCCTTCTCCACCGGGTCGGTGCCGCCGGCGAGCTGGCGGAAGGCCGGGATGGCCCGCTCGCCCTCGACCACGGCGGCCACGAGCGGGCCCGAGGTGATGAAGTCGAGCAGGCCCGGGTAGAAGCCCTTGCCCTCGTGCTCGGCGTAGTGCTGCTCGGCGGTGTCGCGGGGAGCCAGCAGCATCTTCAGGGCCACGATCCGCAGCCCCTTGCGCTCGATGCGGCCCAGCACCTCCCCGGTGAGGCCACGGGCGACTCCGTCGGGCTTGACCAGGACCAGGGTGCGCTCGCTCATGTGCGCACCTTATCCGCGCTGGCCGGGCAGCCGCCCCGAGGCCATCCGCTGCTGGATGTCGCGGCGCAGGTACATCAGGTACGCCCACACCGCGGCGAAGAGCACCCCGACGGCACCGAGCGGGATGCTGAACACCGCGGCCGCCACGGCGAGCAGCTGCAGGCCCAGGTTCGCGCCCAGGGCCCAGGGCCGACGCTGCATCCCGCTCATCACGACCATGACCACGGCGAGCGCGACCACGTAGGTGCCGGTGACCACGGTCAGCCCGCCCCCGGTGGTGGCGACGACCGGCAGCGCGAGCAGCACCACGATCGCCTCCAGCACGAGCGTCCCGGCCATCACCCCCCGCAGCCCCTTCCAGGGGTCGCGGTCGGGCGGCCCGAACTCGGGGGTCGGGGTGGCGTCGGTGGTCATGCGGGATCCTTCCCGAGCAGCGTGCGGGCCTCGCCGACGGTGACGACCGAACCGGTGACGACGACGCCGGACCCGGAGACGGCCTCGTCCTCGGCGGCCTCCTCGGCCTGGGCGACGGCGGTCTCGATCGCCCCGGCCAGGTCGTCGACCACCACCACGCGCTCGTCGCCGAAGCGGGCCACAGCGTGCGCGGCCAGCACCTCGACGTCCATGGCGCGGGGGGAGGCGCTGCGGGTCACCACGACCTCGTCGAGCACGGGCTCCAGGGCCGCGAGCAGCCCCGGCGCGTCCTTGTCGGCCATCACCGCGACGACGCCGACGAGCTTGCGGAAGTCGAACTCCTCGTCGAGCGCGACGGCGAGCGCGGTCGCGCCGTGCGGGTTGTGCGCCGCGTCGAGGAACACGCTCGGGGCGTTGCGGACGCGCTCGAGGCGGCCGGGCGAGGTGACGGAGGCGAACGCGTCGCGCACGGCCTCGGCGGGCAGCGCCCGCTCCGGGCCGGCACCGAAGAAGGCCTCGACCGCGGCCAGGGCCAGGGCGGCGTTGCGGGCCTGGTGCGCGCCGTGCAGCGGCAGGAACACGTCGGGGTAGATCGCCCCGAGCCCCTGCAGGGTGAGCAGCTGGCCGCCCACGGCCACGGCCCGGGACAGCACGGAGAACTCCGCCCCCTCGCGGGCGACGGACGCGTCCACCTCCACGGCCCGGCGCAGCAGCACCTCTCCCACCTCGGGCGACTGCTGGGCCATCACGGCCACCGAGCCCGCCTTGATGATCCCGGCCTTCTCGCCCGCGATGCCACCGAGGTCGGAGCCCAGGTACTCGACGTGGTCGACGGCGATCGGGGTGATGACCGCGACCTGGCCGTCGACGACGTTCGTGGCGTCCCAGCGCCCGCCCATCCCGACCTCGACGACGGCCACGTCCACCGGGGCCTCGGCGAACGCGGCGAACGCCATGGCGGTGAGCACCTCGAACGTGCTGAGCGGCGGTCCGCCCCGGGCCGCGGAGGAGGCGTCCACGAGGTCGAGGAACGGGGCGACGTCGGCGTAGGTGTCCACGAAGCGCGCGGGGCTGATGGGCGCACCGTCGATGCTGATGCGCTCGGTCACCACCTGCAGGTGCGGGCTGGTGGTGCGCCCGGTGCGCAGCTGGAGCCGGGTGAGCAGCGCGTCGATCATCCGGCTCACCGACGTCTTGCCGTTGGTCCCGGCCACGTGCACCGCCGGGTAGCTGCGCTGCGGGGAGCCCAGCGCCTCCACCAGCTGGACCATCCGCTCGGTCGTGGGGTCGATCTTGGTCTCGGGCCAGCGCTGGTTCAGCAGGCCCTCGACGACGGAGAGGTCGGCCAGGTCCTGCGGGCCCCAGCCCTTGGGCACGGGTCGGCTCATCCCTGGCCCAGCCCGGCCAGCCGCGCGGTGACCCGCTCGATCTCCTCGGTCGCGAGGCTCTGGCGCGCCCGGATCTTGGCCACCACGTCGTCGGGTGCCTTGCCCACGAACGCGGCGCTGCCCAGCTTGCCGGTGGTGGTGGCCAGCTCCTTCTCCGCCGCGGCCAGCTCCTTGTCCAGCCGGCGGCGCTCGGCGGCGAGGTCGACGGTGCCGGAGGTGTCGAGCTCCACCTGCACGGTCGCCCGCGACAGCCTGACCTCGATCGAGGCCGTTGCGGCGAAGCCCTCGCCGGGCTCGTCGAGGCGCGCCAGCGAGAGCAGCTGCGCGGCCACCGGGTCGAGGTCGGCGCCGGAGAGCCCCGTCAGCCGGGCCGCCACCTTCTGGGTGGGGCGCAGGCCCTGGTCGGCCCGGAAGCGGCGCACCTCGGTGACCAGGCGCTGCAGGTCGGCCACCCGGCGCGCGGCGACGGTGTCCGCGCTCGCGCCGGAGTGCGTCGGCCAGCTGGCCACGACGACGGACTCGCGGCCGGTCAGTGCCGTCCACAGGGTCTCGGTGACGAAGGGCATCGTGGGGTGCAGCAGGCGCAGCAGGACGTCCAGCACGTGCCCGAGCACGGCCCGGGTGGCCGGTGCGGTGGGCTCGTCACCCTCGCGGCCCAGCTGCACCTTGGCCAGCTCGAGGTACCAGTCGAACACCTCGTCCCACGCGAAGTGGAAGACGAGCTCGCTGGCCTTGCCGATCTCGAAGCGGTCCAGCAGCGCGTCGTTCTCGGCCAGGACGACGTCGAGCCGGTCGAGGACCCAGCGGTCGACGTCGGTGAGGTCGGCACGGTCGGGCAGGCCGTCGACCTCGGCGCCGTTCATCAGGCCGAGCTTGGTCGCGTTGAACAGCTTGGTGACGAAGTTGCGCGAGGCCTGGGCGTGCTCGTCACCGACGGAGAGGTCCGCCCCCGGGTTGGCTCCGCGGGCCAGGGTGAAGCGCACCGCGTCCGCACCGAAGGTGTCCATCCACTCGATGGGGTCGATGCCGTTGCCTCGGCTCTTGGACATCTTCCTGCCCTCGCCGTCGCGGAGCAGCCCGTGCAGGAACACGTCCGTGAAGGGCACGGCGTCGACCGGGGCACGGCCGTCGGCCTCGGCCACGTACAGGCCGAACATCATCATCCTGGCCACCCAGAAGAACAAGATGTCGTAGCCGGTGACCAGCACGTCCGTCGGGTAGAACCGCGCCAGCTCCGGTGTCTGCTCGGGCCAGCCCAGGGTGGCGAAGGGCCACTGGCCCGAGGAGAACCAGGTGTCCAGCACGTCGGGGTCCTGGTGCCAGCCCTCGCCGCTGGGCGGGACGTCGTCCGGTCCGACGCAGACGGTCTCACCGTCGGGGCCGTACCAGATGGGGATGCGGTGGCCCCACCAGAGCTGGCGGCTGATGCACCAGTCGTGCATGTTGTCGACCCAGGCGAACCAGCGCGGCTCCTGGCTCTTCGGGTGGATGGTGGTGCGACCGTCGCGGACGGCGTCGCCGGCGGCCTTCGCCAGGGTCTCGGTGGCCACGAACCACTGCAGGCTCAGCCGGGGCTCGATGGGCTCGCCGGTGCGCTCGGAGTGCCCGACGCTGTGCAGGTAGGGCCGCACCTCCTTCACGACGCGGCCCTGGGCGGCGAGGGCCTCGCGAACGGCCACCCGCGCCACGGAACGGTCCATGCCGTCGAACTCGGTGCCCGTCCCGGTGATGCGACCCTCGACGTCCATGATCGAGGGCATCTCGAGGCCGTGCCGGCGGCCCATCTCGAAGTCGTTGGGGTCGTGGGCAGGGGTGATCTTGACCGCGCCGGTGCCGAACTCGGGGTCGACGTAGTCGTCGGCGATGACGGGGATGCGGCGCCCGGTCAGCGGGTGCTCCAGCGTGGTGCCGACGAGGTGGGCGTACCGCTCGTCGTCGGGGTGCACGGCCACCGCGGTGTCCCCCAGCATGGTCTCCACCCGGGTGGTCGCCACCACGACGTGCGGCTCGGTGTCGTCCAGGGAGCCGTAGCGCAGGCTCACCAGCTCGCCCTCGACGTCGCGGAAGCTGACCTCGATGTCGCTGATGGCGCTCTGCAGCGCGGGCGACCAGTTGACCAGCCGCTCGGCCCGGTAGACGAGCCCGGCGTCGAACAGGCGCTGGAAGATCGTCTGCACGCCGCGGGAGAGACCGTCGTCCAGGGTGAAGCGCTCCCGGCTCCAGTCGACCCCGTCGCCGAGGCGACGCATCTGCCCGCGCACGGTGTCCCCGGAGATCTTCGTCCAGTCCCAGACCTTCTCCACGAACGCCTCGCGCCCCAGCTCCTGGCGCGTGGTCCCCTCGAGCCGCTTCTCGACGACGGCCTGGGTGGCGATGCCGGCGTGGTCGGTGCCGGGCAGCCAGAGCACCTCGTAGCCCTGCATCCGCTTGCGGCGGGTCATCGCGTCCATCAGCGTGTGGTCCAGCGCGTGACCCAGGTGCAGGCTGCCGGTCACGTTGGGCGGGGGCAGCACGATGGAGAACGACGGCTTGCTGCTCGTCGCGTCCGCGGTGAACCACCCGGCGTCGACCCAGCGCTGGTAGAGCTCGGACTCCACGGCCCCGGGCTCCCAGGCGGCGGGCAGCACGGCGGAGCGGTCGTGCGGGTTGGTGCGGGGGGTGTCGGCGCTGGTGGCGCGGTCCTCGGGGCGGGTCACCGGGTGAGTCTAGGAAACCCCGGGACGCGCCGCGTCCGGCCCCGTCAGCGCCCGGCGACGAGCCCCGCCAGCGCGGACCACTCCTGCGGGGTGTTGGCGCTGCGCAGGGAGTGCAGGTGGGGGTCGGCGGCGGCGACGGCGGGATCCCCGGCCAGCTCGGCACCGTCGATCCGACGCACGTCCACGCCGGCCAGGACTGCCAGCAGCCGACGCTCCCCCGCGGAGACCAGCTCGCCGGCCACCGGCGCCAGGGAGGTGCGGTAGACCGCCGCCAACGGCTGCTCGTGCCCGTCCACCACCGGCAGCAGCACGTCGTGGTCCCCGAGGCGGGCCAGCAGGGCGTCGACGACGGCCGGGTGCAGCAGCGGCAGGTCGGTGGCGCAGACGACCGCCACGCCGGCCCCCGCACCCGCCGCGGCACGCAGCCCGATCGCGAGCCCGTGCAGCGGACCGGTGTCGGCCCTCTCGTCGCGGACGACGGTGGCGGCCAGCCGGGGCAGCGGCTGGTGCTGGGCCGCGACGACGACCACCCGGCCCAGGTGCGCGAGCGCGGCGACGACACGGACCACGGAGGGCACTCCGTCGAGCTCGAGCAGCGCCTTGTCGGTGCCCATCCGCCGGGACCGCCCGCCCGCGAGGACCACGCCGGCGGGCCTCACGTGGAGCGCAGGAACGAGCTGCCCGCCGACGCCGAGGTGGTGCTCCGGTTGATGTGCGCCGCCGTGCTCGTCCCGCCATCCACAGGTCGTCACCCCTCGCAGCTCCGGTGTTGGTGTGCGTCACGGCTGGACGGACGGCAGGAAACCGAGCGCCATCCGGTGCGCGGGTCGACACGACGCCGACGAGGACGCGGCCCCTGCTGCGACGCCCTCACCGTAGTGCGACGCGGGCCGTCGGTCCCGGGTCCCGACGAACCGGACCCGCGCGACCCCGTGCGCCGGCCCTCGTGCGACCGCCGTCCGCCGAGGGTCGGGTACCGCCGGCCGTGCCGCCACCTGCTCGTGTGGTGCTCGGCCGCGCCCGTGAGGAGACTGGAGCCATGACACGCCCGGCACCCATCAAGGACATCGACGAAGCGGACCTGGAGGTCACCAAGCGCAAGGACTACGCGGCCGGAGTGCCCGCCGTCGCGGTCTCGCTCAAGCGCGGCCTCGAGGAGATGGGCCTGCTGCGCACCACCCGCACCCTTCTCAAGCTGAACCAGCGCGACGGGTTCGACTGCCCGGGCTGCGCGTGGCCGGAGCGCCCCGGTGGTCGCAAGATCGCCGAGTTCTGCGAGAACGGCGCCAAGGCGGTCTCCGAGGAGGCAACGCTGCGCCGTGTGACGCCGAAGTTCTTCGCCGAGCACTCCGTCGAGGAGCTGCGCACCAAGTCCGGCTACTGGCTGGGCCAGCAGGGGCGGCTGACGCACCCGATGGTGCTGCGCGAGGGCGCCACGCACTACGAGCCGATCAGCTGGGACGGCGCGTTCACCCTCATCGCCGACGAGCTCAACGGCCTGGCCAGCCCCGACGAGGCGATCTTCTACACCTCCGGGCGCACCAGCAACGAGGCCGCCTTCACCTACCAGCTGTTCGTCCGCAGCTTCGGCACCAACAACATGCCGGACTGCTCGAACATGTGCCACGAGTCCTCGGGGGCCGCCCTGAGCTCGAGCATCGGCATCGGCAAGGGCTCGGTCTCGGTCACCGACGTCGAGGAGGCCGACCTCATCATCATCGCGGGGCAGAACCCCGGCACCAACCACCCGCGGATGCTGTCCAACCTGGAGATCGCCAAGGGGCGCGGCGCGAAGATCGTGGCCATCAACCCGCTGCCCGAGGCCGGTCTGCGCCGCTTCAAGGACCCGCAGAAGGTCAACGGCGTCCTCGGCAGCGGCGTCGAGATGGCCGACGAGTTCCTGCAGATCCGCCTCTCGGGCGACCTGGCGCTGTTCCAGGCCCTCGGCCGGATGCTGCTCGAGGCCGAGGACGCGAACCCCGGCACCGTCGTGGACCGCGCGTTCATCGACGAGCACTGCCACGGCTTCGCCGAGTACGAGGCCGCGATCCGCACCGTGGACTACGACACCGTGCTCGAGGCCACCGGCCTGCAGCTCTCGGAGATCCGCACCCTCGCCGACATGATGATCACCTCCGAGCGCACCGTGCTCTGCTGGGCCATGGGCCTCACGCAGCAGAAGGACGCGGTCGCCACCATCGAGGAGGCCGTCAACCTGCTCCTGCTGCGCGGGATGATGGGCAAGCCGGGTGCCGGGGTGTGCCCCGTGCGCGGGCACTCCAACGTCCAGGGCGACCGCACCATGGGCATCTGGGAGAAGATGCCGGACGAGTTCCTCGACGCGCTGGACACCGAGTTCCGGATCACCAGCCCGCGCGAGCACGGGGTGGACACCGTCGACGCCATCCGGGCGATGCGCGACGGTGCGGCCCGGGTGTTCGTCGGGATGGGCGGCAACTTCGCCCACGCCACCTCCGACACCGCCGTGTGCGAGGCAGCCCTGCAGGGCTGCTCGCTGACCGTGCAGATCTCGACGAAGCTCAACCGGAGCCACGTGGTGCCGGGCCGCACCGCGATCATCCTGCCGACGCTGGGCCGCACCGAGCGCGACGTGCAGGCCAGCGGCAAGCAGAAGGTCTCCGTCGAGGACTCCATGTCGATGGTGCACCTCTCCCGCGGTGGCCTCGAGCCGGCCAGCGAGTACCTGCGCAGCGAGGTCTCCATCGTCTGCCGGATGGCCCTGGCGACCCTCGGCGAGGACCACGTCGTGCCCTGGCGCACCTTCGAGGGTGACTACGACACCATCCGAGACTCGGTCTCCAGGGTGATCACCGGCTTCGACGACTTCAACACCCGGGTCCGCCAGCCGGACGGCTTCCTGCTGCCCCACCCCCCGCGCGACTCGCGCAGCTTCCCGACGACGACGGGCAAGGCGAACTTCGCCACCAACCCGCTGACGTGGCTGCCGACGCCCGAGGGCCGGGTGATCCTGCAGACGCTGCGCAGCCACGACCAGTACAACACCACGATCTACGGACTCGACGACCGCTACCGGGGGGTGAAGAACGCCCGAAAGGTCATCTTCATGAACCCCGCCGACATCGCCTCGCTCGGTCTGGTGGACGAGGCGGCCGTCAACCTCGTCTCGGAGTGGACCCTCGCGGACGGCACCGTCGAGGAGCGCCGCGCGGACGGGTTCCGGGTGGTCTCCTACTCCACCCCGCAGGGCAACGCCGCGGCCTACTACCCCGAGACGAACCCGCTGATCCCGCTGGACCACGTGGCGACGACGTCCAACACGCCCGTGTCCAAGGGCGTGGTGGTCCGGGTGGAGCCCGTGACGGTCTGAGTCCTGCCCCACCCGCGACGCAGCCCCCGCACTCGAGCCGAGTGCGGGGGCTGCGTCGTGGGTGCGGAGCTCAGCCGAACAGGTTCTTCACCTTGAGGACGAGCTCGTAGACGCCGTAGGCGAAGGGCAGCAGCACCCAGAGCCAGGCGACGACGACGACCACCGCGGGCGCGGCCCCGGTGGTGTCGCGGGCAGTGTTGGTGCTCATGCGTTCGCTCCCGTCTTGCCCAGGGAGGGCGAGGTCGACGTGTCGGGCTCGTGGAACTTGGTTGCGACGGGCTTGATGAGCTCGTTGGCGACGAAGCCGATGACCAGCAGCACGATCATGACCGCGAACGCCGGCACGTAGCGGCCGGGGTCCCCCGCCTGACCGCGGTCGGCGATGGCGTTGACGATGAGCGGGCCGAGCACACCCGCAGCCGACCACGCGGTGAGGACACGGCCGTGGATGGCGCCGACCTCGTAGGTGCCGAACAGGTCGCGCAGGTACGCGGGCATGGTCGCGAACCCGGCCCCGTAGAAGGAGATGATCACCAGCGCGCTCACCAGGAACAGGACCTTGTTCGAGCTCGTGTACAGGGTGATGTAGAGGTAGAGCAGCGCACCGACGCCGAGGTAGACGCGGTAGATGTTCTTGCGGCCGATGGCGTCGGAGGCCGAGGACCAGAGGAACCGGCCGAGCATGTTGGTCAGCGACAGGAAGGCGACGAACCCGCCGGCGGCCGCGGTCAGCGCCGTCGGCGACGTCGCGGACGGGAAGAAGTCCTGGTAGATCCCCGAGGCGCGCTCGAGGATGCCGATGCCCGCGGTGACGTTGAAGCACAGCACGATCCACAACAGCCAGAACTGCGGGGTGCGGATGGCGCTGGCGGCCGAGACGGCCTTGCCCGCCGCGCCCTTGGTGCCGTGCGCGGGCGGGGTGAAGCCGGCGGGCTTCCAGTCGTCGGCCGGCACCCGGATGATCACGGCGCCCAGGGCCATGAACACGGCGTAGCCGATCCCCAGGACCAGGAACGTGGAGGCGATCCCGCCGCTGGTGGTGGCCTGGGTGCCATCGGCGTTCATGCCGGAGAAGGCCTTGATGAGCTGGGTGGTCAGCGGCGACGCGATGAGCGCACCACCACCGAAGCCCATGATCGCCACGCCGGTGGCGAGGCCGGGACGGTCCGGGAACCACTTGATCAGCGTCGAGACCGGCGAGATGTAGCCGATGCCCAGCCCGATGCCACCGATGACGCCGTACCCGAGGATGACCAGCCAGAACTGCCCCAGCGCCATGCCCAGCGCGGAGACGAGCAGGCCCGAGGAGAAGAAGATGGCGGCCATCGTCATGGCCCAGCGCGGGCCGTTCTTGTCGACGCGGGTGCCGAGCACGGCGGCGGAGACGCCGAGCATGACGATCCCGAGCTGGAACGGGATGGCGGTGACGGTCCCGGAGAGACCCTCGGACTTGGAGATGGCGGCCTTGAACACGCTCCAGGCGTAGACCTGGCCGATCGCGAGGTGGATGGCCAGCGCTGCTGGGGGGATCAGCCACCGGCTCCAGCCCGGTGGTGCGACGATGCGCTCGCGCGCCAGGATGCCGACGCTCATGCGCAGGTCCTCTCGGTGGTGGTGGAGGTCGTCGCAGGTTGGACGACCCGGGCGACGGTATGACCTGCACCACGCCTGAGCAAACCGAGCGCGGTCCTGCGGGTGCGTGCGCGCCGAGCGGTGAGGTCCGCGCGCTCAGAGGTCCTCGCCGGGGAGCTCCCCCGTGCGGCGGCTGCGCCGAGCCAGCACACCGGACACCGCGAGCAGCAGGAGGAACGCCGCGACGGCACCCAGGAACGCCGGCGAGGTGGGGTCCCCCACGCTGCCCCCCAGCACGGTGAAGACCACGACGCCGGGCAGGATGCCGATGCCCGTCCCCACCGCGAAGTCCCGGACCTGCAGGGCCGTGGCACCCGCGACGTAGCTCGACGGTCCGAACGGCACCACCGGGACCAGCCGCATCGAGAGCACGGCCACGAGTCCCCGCCGAGCCAGGAACAGCTCCAACCGCGCCAGGGCCGGGCCGCCGCGGTCGGACCCCGCCAGCCGGAGCAGCGCGGGCCGCGAGAGCACCCGGCCGAGCCCGAAGCACGCCAGCGACCCGGCCATGGCACCCAGCCACACCAGGCCGAGGCCCTCGACCGGCCCGAAGAGCACGCCGGCCGACAGGGAGAACAGCGACACCGGCAGCACCGCCAGCGTCGCGAGGGCGAACAGGACGACGAACAGGACCGGGGCCCAGGCACCCGCCCCGTCCACCGTGGAGCGCACGTCCTCGAAGGAGGGCACACCCTCGACGGCGAACACCACGACGACGGTGGCCACCACCGCAACCAGCACGGTGAGCCGGACCCACTCCGAGCGCACCCGTGCCCCTGTCTGCCGTCCGACCTTCTCCACGTCAGTCTCGCACCCACCCGCACGGCACCGCGGGACCGACGGTGGCACAGTGGTGTGGTTGAACCCTGCAGCAGAGGAGGAGCACCCGTGGGACGCGTCACCGCTCGCCGCCCGGTCCGCCGGATCACCGCCGACGGCGAGACCACCCGGCCGGACACGCTGGTCGTCGAGGAGCCGATGGAGATCCGCGTCGGCGGGGCCTCGCTCGCCGTCACCATGCGGACCCCCGGCCACGACGTGGACCTGCTGCACGGCTTCCTGCTCACCGAGGGTGTCATCGGCAGCCGAGACGACGTGCTGGTGGCCCGCTACTGCGACGGCGTGGACGAGGAGGGCCGCAACACCTACAACGTGCTCGACGTCGAGCTCGCCGAGGGCGTCGCGCCGCCGGACCCGTCCGTGGAGCGCAACTTCTACACGACCAGCTCGTGCGGGGTGTGCGGCAAGGCATCCCTGGACGCGGTGAAGCTGGTCAGCCGCTACTCCCCCGCCGAGGACGAGGTGGCGGTGAAGGTCAGCGTCCTGACGACCATGCCGGGGACCCTGCGGGCCTCGCAGAAGGTGTTCGGCTCCACGGGTGGGCTGCACGCCGCTGCGCTGTTCACCCCGGACGGTGAGCTGCTGGTGCTCCGCGAGGACGTGGGCCGCCACAACGCGGTGGACAAGGTGGTGGGCTGGGCCGTGCGGGAGGGCCGCGTGCCCCTGCGGGGTTGCGTGCTCATGGTCAGCGGCCGGGCGTCGTTCGAGCTCGTCCAGAAGGCCGTGATGGCGGGGATCCCGGTGCTCGCCGCGGTGTCCGCCCCGTCCTCGCTCGCGGTGGAGCTGGCGGCCGAGGCGGGGGTCACCGTCGTGGGCTTCCTGCGCGGGCAGACCATGAACGTCTACTCCGAGGTGCAGCGCATCCTCGCCTGAGGGCTCAGGCGCTCTTCTCGCGGCGCTCCGCGCGGGCCGGCTTGCGGGGCACGATCGTCGGCAGCACGTTGTCGCGGACGGTCTCCCCGGTGATGACGACCTTGGCCACGTCGTCGCGGCTGGGGATGTCGTACATGACCGGCTGCAGGACCTCCTCCATGATCGCGCGGAGCCCCCGGGCCCCGGTGCCGCGGTGGATGGCCGCCTCCGCGATCGCGTCGAGCGCGTCGGCCTCGAACTCGAGCTCCACACCGTCCATCTCGAACAGCCGGTTGTACTGCTTGACCAGCGCGTTCTTGGGCTCGCTGAGGATGGTGACCAGGGACTGCTTGTCCAGGTTGGTCACGGTCGCGATGACCGGGAGGCGGCCGATGAACTCGGGGATGAGGCCGAACTTGATGAGGTCCTCGGGCATCACGTCGGCGAAGCGGTCCATCGTGTCCATCTCCGCCTTGGAGTGCACCTCCGCGCCGAAGCCGAGCCCGCGCTTGCCGACCCGGTCGCTGACGATCCGCTCGAGGCCCGCGAAGGCGCCGGCGACGATGAACAGCACGTTGGTGGTGTCGATCTGGATGAACTCCTGGTGCGGGTGCTTGCGGCCACCCTGCGGCGGGACGCTCGCCTGCGTGCCCTCCAGGATCTTCAGCAGGGCCTGCTGCACGCCCTCGCCCGACACGTCCCGGGTGATCGACGGGTTCTCGCTCTTGCGGGCGATCTTGTCGACCTCGTCGATGTAGATGATCCCGGTCTCGGCCCGCTTCACGTCGTAGTCCGCGGCCTGGATGAGCTTGAGGAGGATGTTCTCCACGTCCTCGCCGACGTACCCGGCCTCCGTCAGCGCCGTGGCGTCCGCGATGGCGAAGGGCACGTTCAGCATCTTGGCCAGGGTCTGGGCGAGGTAGGTCTTGCCGCAGCCGGTGGGGCCGAGCATGAGGATGTTGGACTTGGCCAGCTCGATCTGCTCGTCGCGCGGGTCGCGGACCTTGTCCCCGGCCTGGATGCGCTTGTAGTGGTTGTAGACGGCCACCGCGAGCGTGCGCTTGGCCGTGTCCTGGCCGATGACGTAGTTCTCGAGGAACTCACGGATCTCGGCCGGCTTGGGCAGCTCGTCGAGCTTGACCTCGCCGGCCTCCGCCAGCTCCTCCTCGATGATCTCGTTGCACAGGTCGATGCACTCGTCGCAGATGTACACCCCGGGCCCGGCGATGAGCTTCTTGACCTGCTTCTGGCTCTTGCCGCAGAACGAGCACTTCAGCAGGTCGCCCCCGTCACCGATGCGTGCCATGGGTGGTCCTACTTCCTCAGCCGGTGCGGCTGGCTGCGAGCGGTGGTCGATCGTGCGATGCGTTCCTCGTCGAGCGCGCTGCGTCCTCGTTCCAGGACCGACGCTACCCGTCGACGGCACCCGGGCGAGGCGTGATCACCAGGACTGGTCGCCCAGGGTGCCCGGTGCACGTGCCGCCCGGACGCAGGAGCGTCCGGGCGGCGTGTCGTGCGCGTGCGGGGAAGCGCGTCTCAGCTCTTGGGTCCCTGCGCGGAGAGCTTGCGGTAGGGCAGCACGTTGTCCACGATGCCGTAGGCCTTGGCCTCCTCGGCGGTGAGGATCTTGTCCCGCTCGATGTCCTCCTTGACCTGCTCCGCCGTCTTGCCGGTGTGGTTGGACAAGGTGGTCTCGAGCAGCCGTCGCATGCGCTGGATCTCGTTGGCCTGGATCTCCAGGTCCGAGACCTGGCCGTAGATGCCCTCGGTGGCGGGCTGGTGGATGAGCACCCGCGCGTTGGGCAGCGCCATCCGCTTGCCGGGCGTGCCGGCCGCGAGGAGCACGGCCGCGGCGGAGGCCGCCTGGCCGAGGCACACCGTCTGGATGTCGGCGTGGACGTACTGCATCGTGTCGTAGATGGCCATCAGCGAGGTGAACGAACCCCCCGGCGAGTTGATGTACATGATGATGTCGCGGTCCGGGTCGTCGGACTCGAGCACCAGCAGCTGGGCCATGATGTCGTTGGCGGACACGTCGTCCACCTGCACCCCGAGGAAGATGATGCGCTCCTCGAAGAGCTTGTTGTACGGGTTGGACTCCTTCATGCCGTAGCTGGTGCGCTCCACGAAGGACGGGAGCGTGTAGCGCGAGCTCGGCATCTGCATGCCCTGGGATCCGAGCAGCGGGGGGATGTTCATGGTGTGGGTCTCCGTCTGGGGTTCGGCAGCCTGGGGTGGGGTGACGGCTCGGGTCAGGAGCCGGTGCCGCCGGTCTGGGTGGCCCGGCTGACGACGTGGTCGACGAAGCCGTACTCCTTCGCGTCGGCGGCGGTGAACCAGCGGTCGCGGTCGGAGTCGGTGTTGATGCGCTCCACCGTCTGCCCGGTGTGCTCGGCGATGAGCTCGGCCATCTCGCGCTTGGTGTAGGCGAACTGCTCGGCCTGGATGGCGATGTCGCTCGCGGAGCCACCGATGCCGGCCGACGGCTGGTGCATCATGATCCGGGCGTGCGGCAGTGCGTAGCGCTTGCCCTTGGTCCCGGCCGAGAGCAGGAACTGGCCCATCGAGGCAGCCATGCCCATCCCGATCGTGGCGACGTCGCACTCCGCGAACTGCATCGTGTCGAAGATGGCCATCCCCGCGGTGACGGAGCCACCCGGGGAGTTGATGTAGAGGGAGATGTCGCGCGTCGGGTCCTCCGCGGAGAGGAGCAGGATCTGCGCGCACAGCTTGTTGGCGATGTCGTCGTCCACCTGGGTGCCCAGGAAGATGATCCGCTCCTGGAGCAGCCGCTCGTACACCGAGTCGCTCAGGTTGAGCCCAGCGGTGCCGGCCATGGAGGGGTTCTTCGGCGTCACGAGGGGGCCTGCCTTCCGGTCGAGGTTCAGCGTCAGTGGTGACCGAGAAGACCCGGTCGAGCTGTCCTCTCGACACTAACGAAGACGGGCGGTGCCGCAGTCCCGGCACCGCCCGTGTTCGCTCTGGGCGTCAGGAGGTGGCGCCACCCTCGACCACGTCGCCCTCGATGACGGCGTCACCCTCGGCGGTGGTGCCCACCACCTCGGGACCGTCGTCGGAGCCCTCGTCGGAGGAGGTGCGCCCGAGCAGCTCGTCGAGGTCGACGGCCGCACCGTCGGTGTCGGTCACGGTGGCCTGGCCCACGACGCCGGCCAGCGCCTTGCCACGGCGGACGTCGGCGAAGATCGCGGGGAGCTGGTTGGCCTCCTGCGCCTGCCGGACGTACTCGTCGGGGCTGATGCCGAAGCGCTGCGCCTGGTAGACGATCCGCTCGGTCAGCTCGTCGTTGCCGACGGTGGTGCCCTCGGCCTCGGCGATGGCGTCGAGCAGCAGCTGGGTCTTCACCGACCGCTCGGCGTCCGCGCGGGCCTCGGTGTCGAACTCCTCGCGGGTGGAGCCCTCGGCGACCAGGGCGGCCTCGAACTTCTCCTCGTCGTGGTCGAACGGGTGCACGGCGTCGTGCAGGCGGGAGTCGTACTCCGCCTGCGCCACCTTCTCCGGCACGGCGATCTCGGTGACCTCGAGCAGCGCGTCGAGCACCTTGTCGCGGGCCTGGGTGGCCTGCTCGACCTTCTTCACCCGCGAGACGCGCTCACGGAGGTCGGCGCGCAGCTCGTCGAGGGTGTCGAACTCGCTGGCCATCTGCGCGAACTCGTCGTCGGCGTCGGGCAGCTCGCGGACCTTCACCGCACCCAGGACGACGGCGACGACGGCGTCCTTGCCCGCGTGCTCACCCGCCAGCAGAGCGGTGGAGAACTCGCCGGTGTCGCCCTCGGACATGCCCACGAGCGCCTCGTCGATGCCCTCGATGAGCTGGCCGGAGCCGATCTCGTAGGACAGGCCCGTGGTGGAGGCGTCCGGGACGTCCTCGCCGTCGACCGTCGCCGACAGGTCGATGCTGACGAAGTCGCCCGTCTCCGCGGGGCGCTCGACGCCGGTGAGGGTGCCGAAGCGGGCGCGCAGGGAGTCGAGCTGCTCGGTCACGTCGTCCTCGTCGATGACGATGGGGTCGACGGTCACGGCGAGCTCGCCGAACGCCGGGACGGTGATCTCCGGGCGGACGTCGACCTCGGCGGTGAAGGTGAGCTCCTCGCCGTCCTCGAGCTTGGTCACCTCGATCTCCGGCTGGCCGAGGACCTTGAGCTCGGCCTTGGTGATCGCCTCGGAGTACTTCGCCGGGATCGCCTCGTTCACCACCTGCTCCAGCACCGCACCGCGGCCGACGCGTGCCTCGAGCAGCCGGGCCGGCGCCTTCCCCGGGCGGAACCCGGGGAGGCGGATCTGCTGCGCGAGCGCCTTGTAGGCACGGTCGAAGTCGGGCTTCAGCTCGGAGAACGGGACGTCGACGACGACGCGTACCCGGGTCGGGCTGATCTGCTCGACGGTGCTCTTCACGGGGTGTGCTCCTCTGGCGTTCGGTGGATCGGGTGGGCTCGTGCTCGTGCGGGGGCGCGGTGCCTCTGGTGCGTCGGGGTGGCGGGATTCGAACCCACGGCCCCTCGCTCCCAAAGCGAGTGCGCTACCAAGCTGCGCCACACCCCGTGGTGTGGATCGTACGGGCCGGGTGGGTAGTCTCTGACACCGCACGCGGCGGTCCCGGCGATCCTGGGGCCGGCGCTGCACGCGGGCGTAGCTCAATGGTAGAGCTCCAGTCTTCCAAACTGACTACGCGGGTTCGATTCCCGTCGCCCGCTCCACAGCAGCACCCGTCGCGGTCTGCCCAGGTCAGAGCTTCGGGGTGCACGCACTCCGGACCACGGGTCCACCGGCGACGGTGGACCCGTGGCGGGTGGTCAGCGCGGGACGACCGGGGTGCGCGGGTCGAGCAGGTGGTGCAGCGCCAGCACGGTGACGACGCCGTAGGCCAGGTGGCTCAGCGCCTCGATGGCGGTCTGCTGCGGCGTGGTCGGCCGCGCCGCCCCCGTGGCGGCGGCAGCACCCAGGGCCGAGGCCCAGGCCGCCACACCGACACCGACGGCGGCCACGGGCTGGGGTGGGGTGGTGGAGAGCCCGCGCAGCGCACCGGCTGCGGCCCCGATCACGACCCCGAGGACGGTGCCGCCCAGCGGGCCGGCCGCGGCGGTCTGCACGGGCGCGGGCGTGGCCCCGTCAGCGGTGCGGGCGGGCACGTCGGAGGCCGGCGAGGAGGGCGACGCCGAGCCGGTGAGGGCCTGGTGCACGTAGGTGACCGCGTTGTGGGCGGTGACGCCGGCGGCGCCGGCGAGCAGTCCGGCGGCGAGGCCGGTGAGGGGGCGGGAAGCCATTGGGGGTTCTCCTGGTTCGTCGAACGGGCTGGGCACGCACCCGGGCTGCTGCAGGCGACCTCAGGACGGTAGGCCGGGACGCCGGCCCCCGCCCGACCGACGGCGACGCGGGCGGGGCGACCCCCGCGCCGCGCGCTCAGTCGGGCTGGCAGGTGGGGCACCAGAACAGGTTGCGGCCCACCATCTCCTCGGTCAGCACGGGAGTCCCGCAGGTCCGGCAGGGCAGGCCCGCGCGGCGGTAGACGTAGCTGCGCGGACCGCCCACCCGGCCCCGGCGCACGGGCAGGTCACCGTGGTCGTGCTCGGGACGGATGGTGACGATGCGCCCCCGCCGCACGCCGACCTTCATCAGCTCCACCAGGTCCAGCCACACCGCGTCCCACTCGGCGCGGTCGAGGTCGCGGCCGCTGCGGTGCGGGCCGATGCCGTGCCGGAACAGCACCTCGGCCCGGTACACGTTGCCCACCCCGGCCAGCACCTTCTGGTCCATGAGCAGCGCCCCCACGGTGACCTTGGAGCGGGAGATCCGCGCCCAGGCCCGCTCGGGGTCGGCATCCTTGCGCAACGGATCCGGACCCAGCCGGTCGAGCAGGGTGTCCACCTCGTGGGCGGTCCACACCTCGCACGCCGTCGCACCCCGGAGGTCGGCCCAGTGGTCGGTGCCCACCATCCGCATGCGCACCTGCCCACGTGGCTCGGCGACCTCCCCGGTGTGCGAGGTGAACTTCCCGTAGAGCCCCAGGTGGACGTGCACCACCGTGTCCGGGCCGTAGCGGTGCAGCAGGTGCTTGCCGTACGCCTCGGCCCCGCGCAGCGTCATGCCGTCGACCAGCTCCGCACCGGTGGAGAAGCGGCCCTGCGGGCTGGTGACGTGCACCGGCGCCCCGCCGAACTGCTTCTGGTGGTCGCGGGCGAGGCGGTGGATCGTGTGGCCCTCGGGCAACTCAGGCCTCCGGCAGCGCCGGCGGGGTGCCCGTGCGCTCGTAGTCGCTGAGCTGGTCGATGCGCCGCTGGTGGCGCTGCTCGCCGGAGAACGGCGTGGCCAGGAAGGCGTCGACGATGGCCAGCACCTCCTCCGGGGTGTGCAGGCGACCGCCGATGCCGATGACCTGGGCGTCGTTGTGCTCCCGGGCCAGCGTCGCGGTCTCCACGCTCCAGGCCAGCGCCGCGCGGCAGCCGGGCACCTTGTTGGCCGCGATCTGCTCGCCGTTTCCGGACCCGCCGAGCACCAGGCCCAGGCTGCCGGGGTCGGCCACCGTGCACCGGGCCGCCTCGACGCAGAACGCGGGGTAGTCGTCGACCGGGTCGTAGGCGTGCGCCCCGACGTCCACCGGCTCGTGCCCGGCGGCGAGCAGGTGCTCGACGATCCTGGCCTTGAACTCGAAACCGGCGTGGTCGGCACCCAGGTAGACGCGCATGCCTACAGTGTCTCAGGTGGGTGCGGTGGTCGCTGGCGTGGACGGGTTCGGCGGGCGGTGGGTCGTTGCGACCGTCGACGGCCGCGACGTGGGGTTCACCGTCGAGCAGGACGCCACCGGTGTGCTGGCGGCCACCGCGGGCTGCGCCGCCGTCGCGATCGACGTCCCCATGGGCCTGGCCGACGACGCGGTCCGCTCCTGCGAACCCCTGGCCCGGAGACGGCTGCCCGGGGCGACGTCCTCGGTGTTCCCCACCCCGGCGAGGTCCGTGCTCGGGGCCACCAGCTACCCCGACGCCAACGCCCGCTCGGTCGTCGCGGCCGGCAGGAAGATCAGCAAGCAGACGTGGTTCATCGTGCCGGGCATCCTGGACTTCGACTCGGTCCCGGTGGACCCGGTGCGGGTGGTGGAGTGCCACCCGGAGGTCGCGTTCCGGGCGATGGACCCCGGCACGGCCTTCGCGTCAAAGAAGACCGCGCGCGGGCAGGGTCAGCGGATCGCCGCGCTGGGCCTCTGGCTGGACGTCGCGGTCTCGCTGGGCGGGATCCCCCCGGGCCCGGCGATGGACGACGTGCTGGACGCGGTGGCGTGCGCGTGGTCCGCGCGACGGTGGGCGGCCGGGGAGGCGGAGGTGCTCGGCGGGGAGCCCGACGGCCTGGGCAAGCCCATGCGCATCGTCGTCTGACGCGACCGGCGGGGCCGCAACGGGTGCCAGCCCCCGTGGTGACCAGGCAGACGTGGGGCGGCGACCCCGGCCGCTCGTGATCACCACGGACCGGCAGGGCTCAGTCGAACTGCGGCTCCTCGTCGCGGGTGCGCTTGAGCTCGAAGAAGTGCGGGTAGCTCGAGAGCAGCACGGAGCCGTCCCACACCCGGCCGGCGTCGTCTCCGCGCGGGATGCGGGAGAGGACCGGGCCGAAGAACGCGACCCCGTTGAGGTGGATGGTGGGGGTGCCCACGTCCGGGCCCACGGCGTCCATGCCGGCGTGGTGCGAGGCTCGCAGCGCCTCGTCGTGGGAGGTGCTGGAGGCCGCCTCGGCGAGCTCGGCGGGTAGACCGGCCTCGGCGAGCGACTCACGGATGACCAGGTCGAAGTCGTCCATCCCCTGGTTGTGGATCCTCGTGCCCATGGCCGTGTACAGCGCGGCCAGCACCTTGGTGCCGTGCGCCTGCTCCGCGGCGATGCACACCCGCACCGGGCCCCAGGCCTTGGCCATCAGCTCCTGGTAGCTCTCCGACAGGTCCCGGCCCTCGTTCAGCACGGCCAGGCTCATCACGTGCAGGTTCAGCTCGATGTCGCGGACCTTCTCGACCTCCAGCATCCAGCGCGAGGTGATCCAGCACCACGGGCAGAGCGGGTCGAACCAGAAGTCGGCGGTGTCCTTCTCCGGGGCAGCAGCAGTGGTCATGCCCGGCACAACCACGCGGACGGGCCCGCTCTTCCCGTGGTGGGATGGTCGGCAGCCCTGGCGGTGATCCCGCCCGACGACGACGACGAAGAGGTGCATCTGCGTGACGGCCCCGAACCTCACCCAGCAGCAGGCCCAGGATCGCGCGGACGTGCTCGCGGTGCAGCGCTACGCGATCACGCTGGACCTGACCGACGGGGCGGGCGGTGCCGGCACGTCGACGTTCGACTCCCGCACCACCATCACCTTCACGGCGACGCCCGGGTCCACCTCCGTGGTGGACCTGGTCGCACCCACCGTGCACGGCGCGACGCTGAACGGCACCGAGCTGGACATCTCCGGCTACGACCCCGAGCAGGGCATCGTGCTGCCCGACCTGGCCGAGCGCAACGAGCTCGTGGTCCACGCCGCGTGCGAGTACTCCCGCACCGGCGAGGGCCTGCACCGCTTCGTCGACCCGGTCGACGAAGCGGTCTACCTCTACAGCCAGTTCGAGACCGCGGACGCCAAGCGGATGTTCGCCTGCTTCGACCAGCCGGACCTCAAGGCCGTCTTCGACCTCACCGTGACCGCTCCCCAGGACTGGCAGGTGATCAGCAACTCGTCCGCGACGTCGACCGAGGGCGGCGTGCACGTCTTCGCCACGACCCCGCGCCTGAGCACCTACCTCGTCGCCCTGATCGCCGGTCCGTACGCGGTGTGGACCGACAGCTACACCGACGCCCACGGAACCATCCCGCTAGGGCTGTACTGCCGCAGCACGCTCGCCGAGCACATGGACGCCGAGCGGCTGTTCGCCGAGACCAAGCAGGGCTTCGCCTTCTACCACCAGAACTTCGGCACGCCCTACGCCTTCGGCAAGTACGACCAGCTCTTCGTGCCCGAGTTCAACGCCGGGGCCATGGAGAACGCCGGCGCCGTGACCTTCCTGGAGGACTACGTCTTCCGCAGCCGCGTCACGTCCGCCCTCTACGAGCGGCGCTGCGAGACCGTGCTGCACGAGATGGCACACATGTGGTTCGGCGACCTGGTCACCATGCGCTGGTGGGACGACCTGTGGCTCAACGAGTCCTTCGCCACCTACGCCTCCGTGCTCTGCCAGTCGGTGGCCACCGAGTACACCAGCGCCTGGACGACGTTCGCCAACCTGGAGAAGAGCTGGGCCTACCGCCAGGACATGCTCCCCTCCACCCACCCCATCGCCGCGGACATCCCCGACCTGGCCGCCGTGGAGGTCAACTTCGACGGCATCACCTACGCCAAGGGTGCCTCCGTGCTCAAGCAGCTGGTGGCCTACGTGGGCCAGGAGGACTTCCTGGCCGGGCTGCGCGCCTACTTCGCCGAGCACGCCTACGGCAACGCGGAGTTCGCCGACCTGCTCCGTGCTCTCGAGGCCTCCTCCGGGCGCGACCTGTCCGACTGGGGCGCGCAGTGGCTCAAGACCACGGGCCTGAACACCCTGCGACCGGAGTTCGAGACCGACGCCGACGGCCGCTTCACCTCCTTCGCCGTCCTGCAGGGACCAGCGAGCCCGGGGGCCGGCGAGCGGCGCACCCACCGCCTGGCCGTGGGCGTGTACGACGACCAGGACGGCCGCCTCGTGCGCACCCACCGCGTGGAGCTCGACGTCTCCGGCGAGCGCACGGAGGTCCCCGACCTGGTGGGCGTGCACCGCGGCGAGCTGGTGCTCGTCAACGAGGACGACCTGACGTACTGCTCCCTGCGGCTCGACGACCGGTCCCTGGCCACCCTGGTCGACCGCATCGCCGACGTGGCCGAGCCCCTGCCCCGCACCCTGTGCTGGTCGGCAGCCTGGGAGATGACCCGCGAGGCCGAGATGAAGCCGCGCGACTTCGTGGCGCTGGTGCTCTCCGGGCTGGCCGGGGAGACCGAGGTCGGCGTGCTGGGGCGGCTGCTGCTGCAGGCCCAGACCGCGCTGGCCAGCTACTCCGAGCCCGGCTGGGCCGCCGGACAGGGGTGGCCCGCCTTCACCGACAAGGTCCTGGAGCTCGCGCGGACCGCCGAAGCCGGCTCCGACCACCAGCTCACCCTGGTCGGCTCGCTGGCCTCCTCGGTGCTCGGTCCGCAGCACACCGCCGTCCTGCGTGGGCTGCTCGACGGCGACCCGGCCGCGCAGGGCCTGCCCGGGCTCGTGGTCGACACCGACCTGCGCTGGTCGCTGGTGCAGGGTCTGGCCGCGGCCGGCGAGCTCGACGCCGCCGGCCTCGACACCCCGGAGATCGACGCCGAGGTGCGCCGCGACCCGACGGCCGCGGGTGAGCGCCAGGGGGCACGGGCCGCCGCCCTGCGCCCGCAGCTCGCCGCCAAGGAACAGGCGTGGCAGCGGGCCGTGCACGACGACACGCTCAGCCACGCCGTCGGGCGGGCGATCATCGGTGGGTTCGGGCGACCGGGCCAGGGTGAGCTGCTCGAGCCCTTCGTCGACCGCTACTTCGCGGAGGTCTCCGACGTGTGGGCGCGCCGCTCCAGCGAGGTGGCCCAGGCCGTCGTCGTGGGGCTGTTCCCCACCTGGTCGGTGCGTCCGTCCACGGTGGACGCGGCGGACGCGTTCCTCGCCGAGGAGCACCCGCCCGCCCTGCACCGGCTCGTGGTCGAGGGTCGCGCGGGTGTCGTCCGCTCCCTGGCGGCCCGGGAGTTCGACGCGAGCTGACGTGCGACGACGCCCCCGTCACCGGCATTGCCGGTGACGGGGGCGTCGGGATTCGCGCAGGGTCGGGATTCGTGCAGGTCAGTGCCCGGCGGGGCCGGCCTGGTCGGCGAGCATCCGGAGGGCGCTGACGAGCCCGCCGGCGAGGTCACCCTCGCGGAAAGAGGCGACCATGGCGGTGACGGCCAGCCGTGCGGCCCGGTCGGTGACACGTCGCTGCACCGAGGAGCCGGTGACGAGCTCCACGACGCGCTCCCCGGGGGACACCGCGATGAGGACGGCCTCGGGGGCGGCGGCACCCAGGCCGGCGAACATCTCCTCGGCCCGGGCGCGGGTGTCCTCGCCCAGCTCGCCGAGGTAGACGCTGAACGCCACGCCGGTCTCCCGGCCCGCGAAGGTCAGGGCCTCGTCGAGGCGGGAGAGCTGCTGGGGGGTGAACGGCAGGGTCGGTCGGTCCGCCTTCTGCATGCGGGCGACGGAGACCCGCGAGAGGTTCACGACGGCGGCACCGTGCGCCAGCTCGTCGTCCTCACGTCGGCCCGTGGGGGTCTGCGGACTGCCGTCCGGGGTCTCCACGGCCCGGGCGGCCTCCAGGTCCTTCTCGGCACCGCTCTCCACGAGACCACCCTTCACGAGATCACCCTTCACGAGATCACCAGGTGCCACGAGCTCCGCCTCCCACGGTCGACGGGCGGTCCGACGACCCCGCGGTGAGCTGCGGCACCGACGAGTGGTGGGCGGTGCCCACCCCCTCCGGGTTGGCCGACCACCACACGGGCGCGTGCTCCCACGGCTGGCCGCTCCGGTAGCGCGGGCGCTTGCCCAGCCGCGGTGCCATGGTGACGAGGGCGAGGACGGCCAGGGCCCCCACCGGGATCAGGACGTAGACCAGGACGGTCTCGGCGACGCTCACAGCGGGAACCGTAGCCGACGCGCCCGCCGGGTCCGCGCCAGTGGGGTCGAGATCGTTCCCGCGCCGCCCGCGTTCTCGCCCTCAGGCGGTGGCGGACTGCCGCAGCGGTGAACCCGACCGGTGTGCGGCGCGCAGCGCAGCGCGCGTCAGCCCCGCCACCACGAGCACCAGGACCCCGGCCGCGACGTGCACGACGGCCATCGAGGTCGCCGTCGCCAGCACGCCGGCCACCAGTGCGCCCAGGGGCATCGCTCCCCAGGTGACGGCCCGGCTGGCGTTGCTGACCCGACCGAGCAGGCCCTCCGGGGTCAGCCGCTGGCGCCGCGCGGAGGCCAGCACGTTCCACAGGGCGAACCCGATGCCGGTGACCAGGTAGCAGGTCAGCACCACCGGGACGCGCGGGACCAGGCCGATGACCACGTAGGCCCCGCCGACCAGGACCAGCGCGAGGGTCATCACCGAGCCCTCGCCCCATCTCGACGCCGTGGGCGTGACCAGCCGCGAGCCGACCAGCAGTCCGACGGCCTGCAGCACGAGCACGAACGGGACCAGTGCGATGGGGAGGTCGAGCACCTGCAGCGCGTACAGGGTGGTGATGGCCTCCACCGCTCCCGTGGCCAGCGAGGTCCACGCCATGACCGAGACCACCAGCCGCAGCCCGCGGTCGGCCAGCACGGCCCGCACGCCCTCCCGGACGGCCCGCAGCAGCGGCTCGGCCGGACCGCCGCCGCCGTCCTCGGCGACGAGCGCGCGCGGGAGGCGGGTCACGAGGGCCGCGGCGGCGAGGAAGGTCAGCCCGTCCACGGCGAACGCGAGCGCGGGCTGCACCGCCACCAGCACGCCGCCGAGCAGCGGGCCGGCGAGGTGCAGGGTGAGCGACTCCACGGTGCGCACGCGCGCGTTGGCGGGGACCAGGTCGGCGGGCCCGGCTGCGCCCACCAGGAGCACCTGCGAGGCCGCATCGGCGAACGTCTCGGCCACGGTGAGCATAAACGCCAGGGCGCACAGCAGGGCCACCGTCGAGGAGCTCTGCAGCAGGGCGACCACGAGCACCCCGGACAGCGCGGCCCGCACCAGGTGCGCGACCAGCAGGGCGGTGCGGGCGTCCCAGCGGTCCACCAGCGCACCGGAGGGCACCGAGAACAGCAGCCACGGGACGAGCTCCGCGGCGGCCACCGCGGTCACGGCGAGCGGGCTGCCGGTCATGAGGGCGGCGACCAGCGGCAGCGCGACCATCCGCACGCCGTCGCCGAGCACCGAGACGCCCCACGCGACCAGCAGGCGCCGGAACGCGGTGCCGTCCACCCCGGAGGCCGGTCCCGACCGGGGCACGGCGGCCACCCTGTGTCGTCCCACCCCCCGCACCCCCCGGCCGTCCAAGATCAACCCTGGCGAGGGTAGCCGTCACCCGTTCGGACGAACAGACAGCGCACAACGGTTCCGCCCGGACGGCCCAGCGCGACACGCCCGGGTGCGGCGTCAGGCCGCCGGCTCGCCCAGGTAGCGCGCCCACTCCGGCTCGACGGCCTCGGCGGCCACCAGCAGGCGCCAGTGTCGCCCCCTGGGGGGCACGAGGACTGTGCGCAAGGTCCATCCGAGCTCGCTGAGCAACGTGTCGGCCTTGCGGTGGTTGCAGTCCGAGCAGCAGGCCACGCAGTTCTCCCAGGAGTGCTCGCCACCCCGGCTGCGCGGGACGACGTGGTCGATGGTCTCGGCCTTGGCACCGCAGTACGCGCACCGGAACCGGTCCCGGTGCATGAGCGCGGCCCGGGTCATGGGGATGCGGGCGCGGTAGGGCACCCGGACGTAGGTGCGCAGGCGGATCACCGACGGGACGTCCACCGACGTGCCCGCGGAGTGCAGGACCAGGCCGGAGGGATCGCCGTGCACCACGTCGGCCTTGCCACGGAGCAGCAGGACCACCGCCCGGCGCAGCGGGAGCGCGGTGAGCGGCTCGTAGGTGGCGTTGAGCAGCAGGACGCGGCGCGTGACCCAGGCCGGCGCGACGTGGTCGTCGACGGCGGACACCGCCGGTGCGACCGTGTTCCGCGCTTGGGCTGCGTCCCGTGCTTCGGCGGTGCCCGGCTCCGTGGCACGGGGGACCCCGCGGAGCGCCGTGGAGCGCGGCGGCCGGTTCGACCGGCCACCGGTGGGTCTGCGTTGTCGTCCTGGCACGCACCACCTCCCGCGAAGGTGGAACCATCCGACCACGCCGACGCCGGTCACGCACGACTTTTGTGCGACCAGCCCGTCGCGGGGGCGCACGGCCCGCGGTGCGGCGAACCGTCGGACCGTCGGACCGTCGGACCCACTGCCTAGGGTCGAGGGCGTGAGCACCGACCCGAACACCTACCCCGCCGCCGACCGCTCGGCCCTCGTCGAGGACCTGCACGGACGCTCCGTCGCCGACCCGTACCGCTGGCTGGAGGACGCGGCGGACCCGCGCACGGCCGCGTTCCACGCCGCCCAGGACGCCCTGACCGGACCTGCCCTGGCGAGCCTGCCGGGTCGGGCGGCACTCGGTGACCGCCTGCAGCAGCTGCTGGACGTCGGGGCCGTCTCCACCCCGGCCTGGCGCGCGGGCCGGGCGTTCTCGGTGCGGCGCGACCCCGGCCAGGAGCACGCGGTGCTGCTGGTCACCGAGCCGGACGGCACCGAGCGGGTCCTGCTGGACCCTGCGTCGCTGGACCCCTCCGGACTCACGACGCTGGACGCGTGGACACCGAGCCGCGAAGGTGACCGGCTCGCCTACCAGCTGTCGGTCGGCGGGGACGAGGAGTCGCTGCTGCACGTCCTGGACGTGGACAGCGGGGAGCTGCTCGACGGCCCGGTCGACCGCTGCCGCTACTCCTGCGTGGCCTGGCTTCCCGGCGGCGAGGAGCTGTACTACGTGCGGCGCCTGCCTCCGGAGCAGGTGCCGGCCGGGGAGGAGCAGTTCCACCGGCGCGTGCTGCGGCACCGGGTGGGCGCCGACCCGTCCACCGACGTGCTCGTCGAGGCCCCCGGCATGTACGACGACCCGACCTTCTACTTCGGGGCCACGGTGAGCGCGGACGGCCGCTGGCTCGTGGTGGCCGGCTCACCCGGCACGGCACCCCGGGACTCGGTGTGGATCGGGGACCTGGCCAGCACCGGCGAGCTCGTGGTCGTGCTCACCCAGGCCGACGGAGTCAAGGCCAACGCGTGGGTGGAGGACGGGCGCCTGCTGGTGCACACCACCCTCGGCGCGCCCCGATGGCGGCTGTGCGCCGCCGATCCGGCCGCGCCGCAGCCGGTAAGCTGGACCGAGCTGGTCGGCGAGGACGCGGGCTCCGTGCTCGAGGGCGTCCGCGTCCTGCAGCCCGGCGGCGAGCTCGTCCTGGCCCGCTCCCGGCACGCCGTGGCCGAGCTGGCCCTGCACGCGCCGGACGGTGCGCCGCTGGGGGCTCCCGCCCTGCCCGGTCCCGGCTCCCTGACCGGCCTCTCGGTGGCCGACCGGCTGACCCCCACCGGCGCTGGCCGCGTCTGGGTGGGCTGGACCGACTTCGTCACCCCCACCCAGGTGCACCGCCTCGACGTGGTCGACGGGACGTCCGAGCTCGTCGCCTCGGCCCCGGGTGCGGCCGACGTGCCGGGGCTGCACACCCAGCAGCTGGAGTACTCCTCGGCCGACGGCGAGACCATCCGGATGTTCGTCATCAGCGCCGGTGCGGAGCCGGACCGTCCCCGCCCGACCCTGCTCACCGGCTACGGCGGCTTCTCCGTCAGCCGGGAGCCCGGCTACGCCGCCTCCGCCCTGGCCTGGGTGCAGGCCGGCGGGGTGTGGGCCCTGCCGTCGCTGCGGGGTGGGGGCGAGGAGGGCGAGGCCTGGCACCGGGCGGGCATGCGGGAGAGCAAGCAGAACGTGTTCGACGACTTCCACGCGGCGGCGGAGACGCTGGTGGCGCGCGGGTGGACCACCCCGGCGCAGCTCGCGATCATGGGCGGCTCCAACGGAGGGCTGCTGGTGGGCGCCGCGCTCACCCAGCGCCCGGCGCTGTACCGGGCCGTGGTGTGCTCGGCCCCCCTGCTGGACATGGTCCGCTACGAGCGCTTCTCGCTCGGACGCACCTGGAACGACGAGTACGGCACGGCCGACGACCCGGTCGAGCTGGGCTGGCTGCTGGGGTACTCCCCCTACCACCGGGTGGTCGAGGGCACGGCGTACCCGGCCACGCTGGTCACGGTGTTCGCCTCCGACACCAGGGTGGACCCGGTCCACGGGGCCAAGCTCACCGCCGCCCTGCAGCACGCCACCTCGGCTCCGGTGGACACCGCGCCGGTGCTGCTGCGCACCGAGGGTGACGTGGGTCACGGAGCGCGCTCGGTGTCGCGCACGGTGGCCCTCACCGTGGACCAGCTGGGCTTCCTGGCCCTGCACACGGGCCTGCGGCTGGACGACCTGAGAGGATCCTGAATGTCCACAGTAGACATCGTTACGATGGTCGGGTGACCCCCACCGCGAGCGACCTCGCCCTCAGCGACACCGCCCAGGAGTGGCTCGTCGTGCGTCCGCTCCAGATCCTGGCGATCGTGGTCGGCGCCGTGCTGGTCCGCTACCTCGCCCAGCGGCTGATCGACGGGCTCACCAAGGACCGTGGACCCGGCCAGGTGCCCGCCCTGCTGCGCCCGCTGCGCGACCGCGCTCCCGAGCGGGTGCGCACGGCGGTGAGCCCGCTCGTGCACGAGCGCCGCAAGCAGCGCGCGCACACCATGGGATCGGTGCTCAAGTCGGTCACGTCCATCGCGGTGCTGAGCCTCGCCGTGATCTACGTGCTGGGGGTGCTGGGCCTCGACGTGGCGCCGCTGATCGCCTCCGCCGGGATCGTCGGCGTGGCCCTGGGCTTCGGTGCGCAGAACCTCGTGCGCGACTTCCTGTCCGGCATCTTCATGATCCTCGAGGACCAGTACGGGGTGGGCGACGTCGTCGACCTCGGCGAGGCCAGCGGCGTGGTGGAGACCGTCGGCCTGCGGGTGACAGCGCTGCGGGACATCAACGGAACGCTCTGGTACTGCCGCAACGGCGAGGTGCTGAGGGTGGGCAACAAGAGCCAGGGCTTCGCCGTGGCCGTGCTCGACCTCCCGCTGGCGCACACCACCGACGTGGACGTCGCGTCGGCCGTCGCCGCCCGCGTCGCCGCCGAGGCCACGGCCGAGAGCCCGCTCTCCGAGGACGTGCTCGAGCCCGTGCAGGTCCTCGGGGTGGACAAGGTCACGGCGGACACGGTGACCCTCCGCATCACCGTCAAGGTCCGCCCGGGGCGGCAGTGGGCCGTCCAGCGCGCGCTCAACCAGCGCATCCTCGACGAGTTCGACGAGCAGGGGATCCGCCCGCCCTACCCGCAGGGCCGCTTCGGCGGCCTCGCCGAGGCCCACGCGCCCGGCACGGCGCCCTGACCGGCAGGATGGGGTGGTGAGCGAGACAGCAGCGCAGACCTTCTACGACGCGGTCGGTGGGCACGACACCTTCGCCACCCTCGTCGGCCGCTTCTACGAGCGCGTGGCACTGGACCCCGTGCTGCGACCGCTCTACCCGGAGCAGGACCTGGGCCCGGCGGAGGTGCGGTTCCGGATGTTCCTCGAGCAGTACTGGGGCGGTCCCCGCACCTACTCCGACCTGCGCGGACACCCCCGGCTTCGGCTGCGGCACGCCCCCTTCGCCGTCGACGCCGCCGCCCGCGACGCCTGGCTGCGGTGCATGGAGCTGGCCCTGGCGTCCATCGGCTCCGACACGATCGACGACGAGCACCGCACCGCGCTGTGGACCTACCTCACGTCGGCCGCCGACAGCCTGGTGAACACCCCGGGCTGAGGCCGGGTGGGCCACGAGTCGTGTCCCGGCCTCCGGGTTTGGCAGGATCGTGCCCCGTGCGTAGAACCCAGGCCGGTCCCAGCCCCGTCAGCCCTGCGCAGGGCTGGTGGCAGGACGCGGTGTTCTACCAGGTCTACCCCCGTTCCTTCGCCGACTCGAACGGTGACGGGGTGGGTGACCTCGAGGGCGTGCGCAGCCGGCTGGGGTACCTGGAGCTGCTGGGGGTGGACGCGCTCTGGCTGAGCCCGGTGATGCGCTCGCCGATGGCCGACCACGGCTACGACGTGTCCGACCCCCGGGACATCGACCCCGTCTTCGGTGACCTCGCGGCCATGGACGCCCTGGTGGCCGACGCCCACGACCACGGGCTGAAGGTCACGATGGACCTGGTGCCCAACCACACCAGCGACGCGCACGCGTGGTTCCAGGCCGCCCTCGCCGCCGGTCCCGGCAGCGAGGAGCGGGCTCGGTACCTGTTCCGCGACGGGAAGGGCCCCGACGGGGCGGAGCCACCGAACAACTGGCCGAGCATCTTCGGCGGCCCGGCGTGGACACGTGTCACCGAGGCCGACGGCGAGCCCGGCCAGTGGTACCTGCACATCTTCGCCGCCGAGCAGCCGGACCTGGACTGGACCAACCCCGAGGTGCGCGAGGACCTGGAGCAGACCCTGCGCTTCTGGCTGGCGCGCGGAGTGGACGGTTTCCGCATCGACGTCGCGCACGGCATGGCGAAGCCCCCCGGCCTGCCCGACATGGACCCCCAGCTGCTCGCCGACAACCAGCTGCTGGCCAACAGTGACGACGACCCGCGCTTCGACCACGACGGCGTCCACGAGATCCACCAGATGATCCGCTCGGTGCTGGACGAGACTCCCGGCGCGATGGCGGTCGGCGAGATCTGGGTCGGCGACGACGAGCGCTTCGCCCGCTACGTGCGGCCCGACGAGCTGCACCTGGGGTTCAACTTCCGCCTCGTGGAGGCCGAGCCCGTGGCCGACGCGGTGCGGGAGGCCGTCGAGCACTCGCTGGCGGCGGTGGCCTCCGTCGGCGCCCCGCCCACGTGGACGCTGTCCAACCACGACGTGGAGCGCCACGTCACCCGCTACGGCGGCGGTGAGCTCGGCGTGCGACGAGCCCGGGCCATGGTTCTCGTGGAGCTCTCCCTGCCCGGCGCGATCTACCTCTACAACGGCGAGGAGCTCGGGCTGCCGAACGTGCACCTGCCCGAGGATGCCCTGCAGGACCCGGTCTGGGAGCGGTCCGGACGCACCGAGCGCGGCCGGGACGGCTGCCGCGTGCCGCTGCCGTGGGAGGGCACCGAGCCGCCGTTCGGGTTCTCCACCAGCCCCGACACCTGGCTGCCGGTGCCGCCCGAGTGGGTCTCGCTGACGGTGGAGGCGCAGCTCGAGGACCCCGGCTCGATGCTCTCGCTGTACCGCGGCGCTCTCGAGGTGCGGTCGACGCGGCCGGAGTTCTCCGGCACCGACCTGGAGTGGTACGGAGCGCCGGCCGGCTGCCTCGCCTTCCGGCGCAAGGGCGGCGGGCTCGTGTGCGCGCTGAACACCTCCTCCGAGCCCGTGCCCGTTCCGCCGGGCGAGGTGCTGCTCTCGAGCGTGCCCCTGGTGGACGGGCTGCTGCCCCCGGACGCCGCGGTCTGGCTGGTGTAGGCGGCCTGCGCCCCGTGCGTGGGTGTTGGGGACGGCCTGCGATCAGCCGATCAGCAGCGGGATCTGCGGGTGCCGCCGACGCAGCACGGACCCCCAGCGCGCGTCCAGTCGCAGCCAGCCCCCCGTGGCCCGCACGCGCACCAGCTCGTCACCGCGCTCGCCGACGAACCCCATGCCGGACAGCGCGAACACGCAGCGCAGCGGCACCGCCACCTCGTGGCCGCCGCCGTGCACCGTGAGCACGACGGAGTCCAGCAGCGAGGCCGGCGGCCCCTGGGGGCCCGCGTGCTCCTTGGCCAGCGCCACGCCCTGCTCGGAGAGCTCCGCCAGCACCGAGGCCGGGACGTCGTCCACGTGCACGAACCCGTCCTCGGGGGGCAGCGCGGAGCGCCACGAGGCGTCCACCGGGAACCCGGGGTCCACGGAGTCGGCACGCTGCACCGCCAGCGCCGTCAGCAGGTCGGCCGAGTTGACGGTGGTGTCGGCCGGCACGAGCTCCCCGCGCACCACCCGGGCAGCGATGACGTCGAAGCCCGTGGACGCCCAGGCCCCCACCTGACCGTCCGACCGTGCCCGCAGCCGCACGATGCCGTCGGGGTCCAGCCGCACGGCCCGCCCGACGAACTGCGCCAGGTCGTCCCGCTCACCGGCGTCGGCCACCGTGAGCCCCCGCTCAGCCACGGACGTGCACCTGCAGCGACTCCCGCTCCTGCGCGCTGAACCGGCGCGGACGCTGCGCCACCATGTCGAAGGGCACCATCTGCGTGCTCGCGGTCACCGAGGGGGCGGCGGCCGCATCCGCGGCCGGACGCACCTCGTACTGGACCACCGCGTCGGCGGCACGCAGCCGGGAGATCCACATGAGCACCTCGAGCGGGCCGTCGAGGTGGGTCAGCTGGCTGCGGTAGCGCACGTGCAGGTCGGCGACCACGGAGCCCTTGGCCATCTCCTCGGTCGGAGAACCCGGCTGGAACAGCCAGATCACCCGCGCCTCCTCCAGCAGCGTGACCACGCGGGCGTTGTTGACGTGTCCGTAGGCGTCCATGTCCGACCAGCGCACCGGCACCAGCGCCCGGTACCCCGCAAGCGCGCTCACCGCGCGACCCTCCACACCTGCTGCGCTCACCGCGCGACCCTCCACACCTGCTGCGCTCACCGCGCGACCCTCCACACCTGCTGCGCTCACCGCGCGACCCTCCACATCTGCTGCGCTCACCGCGCGACCCTCCACATCTGCTGCGCTCACCGCGCGACCCTCCACACCTGCTGCGCTCACCGCGCGACCTCGACCCTGGCGCCCGTGCCGCGCACCATGCTGCGAACCTGGCGGGCGGCCACCGACAGCATCGCCAGGTCGAGCGTGCCCACCTCGGCGATCTCGGCCAGCGCGGTCCGGGCGCGCGCCATCCGGGAGGCGTTGGCCTGCTCCCACTGCTCGATCTTCTCCGCCGCGGACTCCTCGGGCTCGGACAACGACAGGACGTCCAGGGTCAGCGAGCGCAGGGAGCCGTACAGGTCGTCGCGCAGCGCGAGCCGGGCCAGCGAGTGCCAGCGATCGCCGCGCTCGAGCTCGGAGACCGCCGTGAGCATCAGGTCCACCCCGAGGTGCTCGCTGAGGGCGTAGTACAGCTCGCCCACCTCCTGCGGTGCGCGCTCCGCGATGTCGGCCACCTCCACCACGTCCAGCAAGCCGTACACGTGCAGCAGGCCCACGATGCGCTCGGCCAGCACGCGCGGTGCACCGCGGTCGACGTAGCCCTGCACCTGCCCGGCCACCACCTCGGCCTCGGCTCCGCACAACCACCCCGGTACGCGCGGGGTCAGCGCGTGCACGTCGGCAGCGAAGCGGCTGATCTCCGCGCCCACGGCTAGCGGCTGCGGACGGTTCGACAGCAGCCATCGCGAGGCCCGGTCGAGCAGCCTCCGGGTCTCCAGCGCCAGGTCGTCGGTCAGCCCGGTGGGGACCCCCGCCCCGAGCCCGCGGACCTGGGTCCACACGTCGGCGAGGTCGAAGACCACCGTGGCTGCAGCGTGCGCACGCACCGCGTCCGTCGTCGACGCACCGGCCTCCTCGGAGAGCCGGAACGCGTACGAGATGCCGCCGGTGTCCACCACCTCGTTCACCACCATCGTGGCCACGATCTCGCGGCGCAGCGGGTGCCCCGCCACCGCCGCCGGGAAGCGCTGCGGGAGCGGGTGCGGGAAGTAGTGCGGCACCCGCCGGGCGAACACGTCGGACTCGGGGAGCTCGCTGGCGAGCACCTCGTGCTTGAGGGCGAGCTTGACCTGGGCCATGAGCGTGGCCATCTCGGGCGAGGTGAGTCCCTGGCCCGCCTGCTCCAGGGCACGGAACCCGGCCTTGGTGGGCAGCGCGTCCAGCGTGCGGTCGAGACCACCGGACTGCTCGAGCCGGGCCACCAGGCGGGCGTGCACGCCGAGCATCGGTGCCGAGTTCGCCCGGCTGATGCCCATGAGCTCGTTCTGGTCGGCGTTGTCGGACAGCACCAGCCGGGAGACCTCGTCGGTCATCGACTCCAGCAGCGGGTTCCGGTCGGCGGCGGCCAGCGAGCCGTCGGTGACCAGAGCGTCGAGAAGGATCTTGATGTTGACCTCGTGGTCGGAGCAGTCGACACCGGCGGAGTTGTCCAGGGCATCGGTGTTGACCTTGCCCCCGGCACGGTCGAACTCGATGCGCCCGCGCTGGGTGAGCCCGAGGTTGCCGCCCTCCCCCACCACCTTCACCCGCAACTGGCTCCCGTTGACCCGCAGCCCGTCGTTCGCCTTGTCCCCCACCTCGGCGTGGGTCTCCGCCCCGGCCTTGACGTAGGTGCCGATGCCGCCGTTCCACAGCAGGTCCACCGGGGCCAGCAGCACCGCCCGCACCAGCTCCTGCGGAGACAGCCGCACCACGTCGTCGTCCAGGCCCAGGGCCCGGCGCACCTGCGGGGTGATCGGCACCGACTTCAGCGTCCGCGGGTAGACGCCACCCCCGGTGCTGATCAGCGAGGTGTCGTAGTCGGCCCAGGAGCTGCGCGGCAGGTCGAACACCCGCTTCCGCTCGGCGAACGAGGTGTCTGCCACCGGATCCGGGTCGAGGAACACGTGCCGGTGGTCGAAGGCCGCCACGAGCCGGAGGTGCGGGCTGAGCAGCATGCCGTTGCCGAACACGTCCCCGCTCATGTCACCGACGCCGACCACGGTGAACTCCTGGCTCTGGGTGTCGACCCCGAGCTCGCGGAAGTGCCGCTTGACGCTCTCCCAGGCGCCCTTGGCGGTGATGGCCATGCCCTTGTGGTCGTAGCCGGCCGAGCCGCCGGAGGCGAAGGCGTCGCCGAGCCAGAACCCGTAGTCGGCGGCGACGGAGTTGGCGATGTCGGAGAACGTCGCCGTCCCCTTGTCCGCCGCGACCACGAGGTAGGTGTCGTCACCGTCGTGGCGGACCACGCGGGCCGGGGGCAGCACGGTGCCCGAGACGGGATCGAGGTTGTCGGTGACGTCGAGCAGCGCGGCGATGAAGGTGCGGTAGCAGGCGACGCCCTCGGCCTGCAGCGCCTCGCGGTCGACCGTCGCGTCGCCGGTGGACGCGGGCGGGTGCTTCAGCACGAACCCGCCCTTGGCCCCGACGGGAACGATGACGGCGTTCTTCACCGCCTGGGCCTTGACCAGCCCCAGCACCTCGGTGCGGAAGTCCTCGCGCCGGTCGGACCAGCGCAGCCCGCCCCGGGCCACCGCGCCGAAGCGCAGGTGCACCCCCTCCACGCGCGGGGAGCAGACGAACACCTCGAACCGCGGGCGGGGCTGGGGCAGCTCGGCGATGCCGCGAGGATCGAGCTTGAGCGCCAGGGACGGCCGGTGCGCCCCGCTGGCGTCGGTCACCCAGTGGTTGGTGCGCAGGGTCGCCTGCACGAGCGAGAGCATGGCCCGCAGGATGCGGTCGGCGTCCAGGCTCGTCACCTCGTCCACCATCGCCCCCACCGCGGCGACCCGTGGGTGCAGCTCCTCGGGGGTGGGCACGTGCTCCAGGGCCGGGTCGAGCTTGGCCTCGAACAGCGCGACGAGCGCGGCGCAGATGGGCGCGTTGTCCAGCACCACCTGCTCGACGTAGGCCTGGCTGAACGGCAGTCCCGCCTGGCGCAGGTACCGGGCGAAGGCGCGCAGCACGGACACCTGCCGCCAGTCGAGCCCGGCGTGCAGCACCAGCGCGTTGAACCGGTCGCTCTCGCACAGCCCGCTCCACACCGCCGTGAAGGTCTCGGTGAAGCGTCCCGCCACGCCGTCCGGGCTCCCCGCGAGCATCGCCGGGTCCACCAGCAGGCCGAAGTCGTAGATCCAGCAGGGCAGCCCGTCCGGGCGGTGGACCTCGTACGGGCGCTCGTCGAGCACCTCCACGTCCATGCTCTGCAGCAGCGGCAGCACGTCGCTCAGCGACACCCGTCGCCCGCCGAGGTAGAGCGTGAAGCGCAGCTCGCCCGGGGCACCGCCGTCGCGGCGGCGCAGGGACAGGTCGGTGCCCCCGTCGGTGAGTGCCTCCAGCCGGGCGATGTCGGCCACCGCGTGCGCGGCGTCGAAGTCCTCCTTGTAGCTCTCCGGCAGCTCGCGCGCGTAGCCGGCCAGCAGGTCCGTGTGGGCGGCAGCCGGGTCGACGTCGGCGGTCGACGCCGCCTCGGTCAGCCGGTCGTCCCACGTCCGGCTCGCCTCGTTGACGAGCTCCTGCACCCGCTCCTGGGTGCCGGCGGGCAGCTCGGCGCGGCCGGGGGTGTGCACCGTGACGTGCAGCAGCGCCAGCGCCGACTCCGTGACCCGTGCGGTGTGCTCCAGGCTCACCCCGCCCAGCTCGCGCAGCAGCACCTCCTGCACGGCCGTCCTCGTGCGCGTGGTGTAGCGGTCGCGGGGCAGGTAGACCAGGCAGGACACGAAGCGTCCGTAGGTGTCCCGGCGCAGGAACAGCCTCGCCGAGTGCCGGTCGCCGAGGCTGGTGACGGCGGTCACCGTCTCGAAGAGCGTGTCGGTGTCCGTCGCGAAGAGCTCGGTGCGCGGGTAGGTCTGCACCACCTCGAGCATCGCCTGGCCGGAGTAGGAGTCCAGGTCCACGCCGGCCCGCTCGACCACGGTGCGGGTGCGCCGGGCCAGCACCGGGATGTCCAGGACGTTCTCGTGCAGCGCGCTGACGGTGAAGATGCCCAGGAAGCGGTGCTCCCCGGTGATGGTGCCGTCGACGTCGAAGGTCCGCACGCCCACGAAGAACGGGTACACCGGACGGTGCACGGTGGTCTGGGTGGAGGCCTGGGTGAGCACGAGCAGCCGGTCGCTGACGTCGCCGCGGTCACCGTCGGGGCCCGTGTTGGCGCTCGCCCGTCGGGCCACGTCGTCGTCGCGCAGGACGCCGAGCCCGGAGGAGGGCACAGCCCGCTCCTGCACCGCACCGTCGACGTGGACCCGCTCGTAGCGCCGGTAGCCGAGCACGGTGAAGTTGCCGTCGGCCAGCCAGCGCAGCAGGGCGGCGGCGTCGAAGACGTCCTCGTGCGGGAAGCCCCCCGAGTCCGAGGCCACCTCGAGCGCCGCGGCCAGCTCGCGCTGGGTGGTCCGCATCCGCTCGGTGTCCTCCACCACCACCCGCACGTCGGCGAGCACGTCGAGGACCTCCTCGGACAGGGTGGCGAGCACGTCGTCGCCGAGCCCGGCCTCCAGCTCGAGGAACATCCACGACTCCACCAGGGCGTCGGAGGGCGGTTCCTGGGCCGCGCAGTCCGCGAGCACCTCGGTGAGCAGGCCCTCGGAGTCTCGACGCACCACCACCAGCGGGTGCACCACCGAGCGCACCCGCACCTCGGCGCGGCTCAGCGCGGCCGTGACGGTGTCGACGAGGAACGGCATGTCGTCGACGACCACCTGCAGCACCGGGGTGGGGTGCGACCAGCCCTCGCCCGCACGACGCAGCGCCACCAGCGCCGTGCCCGGGGCGCGACGTGCAGCCAGCTCGCGGTGCGCGGCGACAGCGGCCCTGGCGGCCTCTCGATCACCCACCACCACGTGCTGGAAGTAGCGCTCCACCAGCGCGGACAGCTCGCCCTGCTCGTGCCCGGTGCCCTCGCCCTGCGCCGCCTCGCCCACTGCTGACCCATCCCCGTGCTCGACCCGTGCCGGCGGCCAGTGCTGCTCCACCGGGTCCTGCCGATCACCCTAGCCACTGGGCCGGACGCGGCCGGGCGCGTCCTTCAGGCCCGCGCGTCGGGCTCGTCGAGCAGCGCGGTGAGGCCGGTGCGCTCGACGTCCTCCAGCGGCCGCGAGGACTCCGCGACCGGGTCGAACCCGACCAGCACGGTGACCACGCGCGCGTAGGTGGACCCGTCCGGCTCGGGGTCACGGATGGTCTGCACCAGCGTGAACGACCGGTTGCCGAGGTGCGTCACGACCACGTCGACAGCCACCTGCCCGTCCCGGTGCACCAGGGGCAGGAGGTAGTCGATCTCCTGGCGAACCACGACGAACGGGCTCCGGTCGTCCGGGTCGAGACCGACCGCCCGGGCGAAGAACGCGATGCGGGCCTCCTGCGCGTACTCCACGTACCGCACGTTGTTCACGTGGTGCAGCGCGTCCATGTCGCCCCACCGGGACTGCAGGAGGAACCGGAAGGGGCTGACCACCGGATCAGTCGCGGGTGAGCTTGCGGTGGGTGACCCGGTGCGGGCGCGCCGCATCCGGGCCGAACCGCTCGATCTTGTTGGCCTCGTAGCCCTCGAAGTTGCCCTCGAACCAGAACCAGGACGCCTCGTTGTCGCTGAGGCCGCCCTCCCAGGCGAGGATGTGGGTGCAGGTCCGGTCGAGGAACCACCGGTCGTGCGAGATCACGACGGCGCAGCCCGGGAAGTCGTCCAGCGCGTTCTCCAGGGACCCGAGCGTCTCGACGTCCAGGTCGTTGGTCGGCTCGTCCAGCAGGATCAGGTTGCCGCCCTGCTTCAAGGTCATCGCCAGGTTCAGCCGGTTGCGCTCCCCGCCGGAGAGCACCCCGGCCGCCTTCTGCTGGTCGTGGCCCTTGAACCCGAACGCGCTGATGTAGGCGCGGCTGGGCATCTCGGTCTGGCCGACGATGATGAAGTCCAGCCCGTCGGAAACCGTCTCCCACACGCTCTTGGCGGGGTCGATGCCGGAGCGGTTCTGGTCGACGTAGCTGAGCTTGACCGTCTGGCCGATCTTGACCTCGCCCGAGTCGGCGTCCTCGAGCCCCACGATGGTCTTGAACAGCGTGGTCTTGCCGACGCCGTTGGGGCCGATGACCCCGACGATGCCGTTGCGCGGCAGCGTGAACGAGAGGTCCTTGATGAGCACGCGGCCGTCGAAGCCCTTGTCGAGGTGGCTGACCTCCACGACGACGTCGCCCAGGCGGGGCGGCGCAGGGATCTGGATCTCGTCGAAGTCGAGCTTGCGGTTCTTGTCGGCCTCCGCCGCCATCTCGTCGTAGCGGGCCAGGCGGGACTTGCTCTTGGCCTGGCGGGCCTTGGCACCGGAGCGCACCCAGGCCAGCTCGTCCTTGAGCCGCTTCTGCAGCTTCTGGTCCTTCTTGCCCGCCACCTCGAGGCGCTCGGACTTCTTCTCCAGGTACGTGGAGTAGTTGCCCTCGTAGGGGTACAGGTGGCCGCGGTCGACCTCGGCGATCCACTGCGCGACGTGGTCGAGGAAGTACCGGTCGTGGGTCACGGCCAGCACGGCGCCGGCGTAGGCGGCCAGGTGCTGCTCGAGCCACAGCACGCTCTCGGCGTCGAGGTGGTTGGTGGGCTCGTCCAGCAGGAGCAGGTCCGGCTTGCTCAGCAGGAGCTTGCACAGGGCCACGCGGCGCTTCTCCCCCCCGGAGAGGTGGGTGACGGCCTCGTCCGGCGGCGGGCAGCGCAGCGCGTCCATGGCCTGCTCGAGCTGCGAGTCGATCTCCCACGCGTCGGCGTGGTCGAGCTTCTCCTGCAGGTCCCCCATCTCCTCCATGAGCTCGTCGGAGTAGTCGGTGGCCATCAGCTCGGCGATCTCGTTGTAGCGGTTGAGCTGCACCATGGTCTCGCCGAGGCCGTCCTCGACGTTCTGCCGGACCGTCTTGGTCTCGTCGAGCACCGGCTCCTGCATGAGGATGCCGACCGTCGCGCCGGCCGCGAGGAACGCCTCGCCGTTGCCGGGCTGGTCGAGCCCCGCCATGATCTTGAGGATGCTCGACTTGCCGGCGCCGTTGGGCCCGACGACGCCGATCTTCGCGCCCGGGTAGAACGACATGGTCACGTCATCGAGGATGACCTTGTCGCCGTGCGCCTTGCGCACCTTCTTCATGGTGTAGATGAACTCAGCCATGGCCCCCAGCCTAGTGGCCCCGCGCGAGGGCGTCGGTCACCCGCAGACGACCAGGCTCACCACGGTCGCGGCGCTGCCACCGATGTTGAGGGTGGCCACCCGGTGCGCGCCCTCGACCTGGGTCGCACCGGCGCGCCCGGTCACCTGGCGGGCGGCGTCACCGAGCATCCGGACCCCGGTGGCGCCCACGGGGTGGCCGAGCCCGATCACGCCTGGCCGGGTGGGGTGAGGCCCAGGTGGTCCAGCGCCACGTGCTCGGTGATGGTGAAGCAGTCGTGGGTCTCCACCGCGTCGAGCTGGGCGGGGCCGGAGATCCCGGCGCGGCCGTAGGCGTCGGTGATCGCGGTGCGCAGGTGGGGCAGCAGGTAGGGCTCGCAACGGCTCGCCGCCCTCCCGCGCGACGGTGCGGACGAAGTCGGACTGGTAGCTGCCGAGCACGTGCACCTGGGAGGGCATGGGCCCAGCACCACCCCGCGCGGGCCGTGCGTCCACGCCCGTCCGCCCCGGCGCGGGGGCACCGGGGCGGGTCGTGGTGGTCCCGGCGGCTCAGGCGTCCACGGTCTCCTCGGCCGTGAGCTCCTCCGCCGTGTCCGGCACCGACACCTCGAGCTGCTCGATCTGCTCCTCGGCGGCCGAGGAGGCCACCCCGGCCGGGAGCTTCTTGGTGCGGTCGATCGAGGCGATGCACCGCGAGAGGTCGATCCCGACCGTGACGGCGTCGAGCTCTGTGGTGTGCCGGCGCTGACCCTCCACCTCGTAGCTGCGGGTGTAGAGGCGTCCGGTCACGACCACCGGGTCACCCTTGGCGAGCGCGTACGCCACGCCCTTGACCAGGCGGCGCCAGCAGGTGACGTTGGCGTACAGCGTCTCGCCGTCGACCCACTCCCCGGAGGTGCGGTCGAAGCGCCGCTCGTTGCTGGCCATGCGGAAGCTGATCAGCTCCGCACCCTCGGCGGTGGTGCGCCGGCGCAGGTCCTGGATGACGGTGCCGACCAGGGTCACGTGGGTCTCGTTCATGGTTCTCTCCTCAGCTCGACCGCCAGGACCTGGGTGCCTGGTCGGTGGCCGGTCGGTGTGACCGGTGGGGAGAGCCTGCGTCGGGACCGAGGTGGGTGGGCGGAGCCTTCCGGTGCCTGTGGACAGCTCGGGCGGGTGTGGACGGACGGGCCCGTCGAGGGCCGTGCGGCCCGGTTCTGTCGGGGCGCTGTGCCAGGGTCCCGGGCGCCGTCGGGCTGCCCGCGTCCCACGACACCGCGCCCGCGGGATGCGCCTCTGCCTCAGCCGCCGACGCCCGGTCAGACCCGCTCGAACACCGCCGCGAGGCCCTGCCCGCCGCCGATGCACATGGTCTCCAGCCCGTACCGGGCACCGCGACGGTCCATCTCGCGCAGCAGCGTGGCCAGGATCCGCGCGCCCGTGGCGCCGACCGGGTGGCCGAGGGAGATGCCGGAGCCGTGCGGGTTCAGCCGCGGGTCGTCGGGCTCGATCCCCCAGGTGCGGGTGACGGCGAGCGCCTGGGCCGCGAAGGCCTCGTTCAGCTCGATGACGTCCATGTCCGCGAGCCCCAGGCCCACCCGGCCCAGGGCCTTCTCGCTGGCCGGCACGGGACCGATCCCCATGGTCCGCGGCGGCACCCCGGCCACCGCCCAGCTGACCACGCGCGCCAGCGGCCGCAGACCCAGGGCCGCGGCCCGCTCGGGCGTGGTCACGATGCACACCGCGGCGCCGTCGTTCTGCCCGCTCGCGTTGCCCGCGGTCACGGTGGAGTCCGGGTCCGCAGCCAGCCGCACGGGCCGCAGCTTCGCGAGCGACTCGAGGGTGGTGTCCGCGCGCGGGTGCTCGTCGGTGTCCACCAGCACGTCCGCGCCCCGCCGCTGCGGCACGGCGACGGGGACGATCTCGTCGGCGAACACGCCGGCGGCCTGCGCGGCCACGGCCCGCTGGTGCGACCGGACGGCCAGGGCGTCCTGGTCGGCACGGCTGATGCCGAGCTCGGCCCGCAGGTTCTCCGCCGTCTCGAGCATGCCGCCGGGCACGGGGAAGTCGCGGCCCCCCGCGGTCACCCGTCCCCGGGCGAGCCGATCGGCCAGCTGCACGCCGTCACCCCGCACGCCCCAGCGCATGCCCTGGGCGTAGAACTCGACCTGGCTCATGCTCTCCACGCCGCCGGCCAGCAGGAGGTCGCTCGCTCCGGTCTGCACCTGCATGCACGCCTGCAGCACGGCCTGCAGGCCGCTCCCGCAGCGACGGTCGACCTGCAGCCCCGGCACCTCGATGCCGAGCCCTGCGTCCAGGGCCACGATCCGCCCGATGGCCGGGTTCTCCCCCGACGGGTTCGCCTGCCCCAGGATGACGTCGTCGACCTGGGCGCCGGTGATCCCGGTCCGGGCCACGAGCTCGCGGACCACGGCCACGGCGAGGTCCTGCGGCGCAAGGCCGGCGAACACCCCCCCGAACCGGCCGACCGGGGTGCGCAGGGGCTCGCAGATGACGGCATCGGGCACGGGGTCCTCCGGTTCGGTGACGGCGGTGTCGCGTCGATCAGATCACGACCGGCGGGGCTGCTCAGGCGCGGGGGGCGGAGTCCCGGCGACGCAGCTCGGCGAACATCGCGTTGTGCGCGGCGAGATCGGCGTCGTCGTCGTTGACCGCAGCCCGGTCGGTCCGCCTGGCGATCTTCTCGTCCGCCCGCGACCACTGCACGACCAGCGCGAGCATGACGAGCAGCAGCGGGAGCTCCCCGGTGGCCCAGGCGATCCCTCCCCCCAGCCGCTGGTCACCCAGGAGGTCGCTGTTCCAGGACAGGCCCAGCGAGCGGTACCAGCTGCCGGCGAGCAGCTGCGTGGTGCCCATCAGGATCACGCCGAAGAACGCGTGGAACGGCAGCGCCGCGAAGACCAGGCCGAGCTTCCCGATCGGGGGGAGCGTCCGGGGAGCGGGGTCGACGCCGATGGCCAGCCAGTAGAAGAAGTAGCCGGAGAGCAGGAAGTGCGCGTTCATCAGCACGTGCGCGGAGTGGTGCGGCGCGGCCAGGTCGAACAGCCCCCCGAAGTACAGGGCGTAGAAGCTGCCCACGAACAGGGCGAGAGCGATGGCTGGGTGCGACACGACGTGGGCGATCCGGCTGTTCAGCGCGAGGACGATCCACTCGCGGGGTCCGGGGACACCCTGCTTGCCCGCGGTGGGCAGCGCGCGCAGCGCCAGGGTGACGGGCCCACCGAGGACCAGCAGCACCGGGACGAGCATGGAGAGGGTCATATGGTTGGCCATGTGGATGCTGAACACCGCGGTGGAGTAGCGCCCGACGCCCGACGAGGTGGCCACGAGCAGGACTAAGCACCCGGACATCCAGGCGACCGTTCGGCCGACGGGCCACGCGTCACCCCGGGCGCGAAGCCGCCGCACGCCGAGCCCGTAGAGCACGGCGAGCACGATCGCGGCCGTGCCGAAGACCAGGTCGAAGCGCCAGTCCAGGGCCAGCCGGGCCAGGGTGGGCGGACCGGCGAGGTCGTAGCCCAGCTCGACGTCGGTGAGGCTGGGGATCTCCGTGGTGACCGGTGGCGGGGTGCGGCTGAGACCGACCGCGAGACCGATGGTGGCCATCAGCACGAGCACCTCGACCCCGGCGAGGCGGACGAGCGGGCCCCGGGCGGTGGGGTCGGCGGCCAGCGCGGCCACGGAGCTCCGCCGCTGGGCCCACCCGAAGCCGCCGAGCACCACCAGCGCGGCGACCTTGGCGAGCACCAGGCGCCCGTAGGTGGTCGTCAGCAGGTCGGACACGGGCAGTCGCACCGCCGCGTTCATCACCCCCGTGACCCCCATGACGACGAAGGCCACGAGCGCGATCGCCGAGAAGCGCCGGGTCGCCACGTCGGTGTGCGCGCCACGGCGTCGGGCGTGCGCGAGCAGCGCGGCCAGTCCGCCGGCCCAGATCGAGGCGGCCGCGATGTGGAAGACGAGGCTGTTGGTCGCGATGTCGTGCGAGCCGCCGCCCGAGGAGTGCCCGGACAGGCCGAGCGGCAGGAGGGTGGCCAGCGCCAGCACGAGCAGTGGCGGGGTCCAGCCCCAGCGCAGCACCACCCGGGCACCCACGGCGAGCAGGAACGCCAGCGCGGCCGTCCACACCCACGACTTCGCGACGTCGACCTGCCCGACCGAGCTGATGATGACCGACGGGCTCAACGCGGCCGCGAGCGGCTGCCCGGAGGTGTCGGACAGGCTCAGCGGGACCATGAGGACGGCGCACACGCACCAGACAGCCGCAGCCGTGCTCGCCGTGCGCACCGCGCGGTAGCCGTCCACGTCGAGCACACCGCTGCGCTGGGGGGGCACGAGGAACGCCGCGAGAAGCAGGAACCCGATCGCCAGGACCGCCGCGACCTCGCCGACGCCGGTGACGAGGGGGAGCCCGTAGGTGGTGAGAGCACCCGGGTCGGGCAGGCCGAGCAGCACCAGGGCCCGGGCGGTGGAGACGGCCGCGAGGGCGGCGGCCACCAGACCGGCCAGGCCGGCGGCCGCGACCAGCAGGCCACCCGTGGGGCGCGGGCCGTCGGCGGGGGACGCCGCGAAGACGGGATCGGGCGCTGCTTCGCGGACGGCCATGGGACCAGGATAGGAGCCCCACGGCGCGGCGGTCGGCCCAGGTGCGCAGCTGTGAGGTGCGTGACCTGCGGCAGCGCTCCGCTACCCTTCGGCCGCACGCCTCCGTAGCTCAGGTGGATAGAGCAAGGGCCTTCTAATCCCGAGGTCGCAGGTTCGAGTCCTGCCGGGGGCACCACGCGCTGGCTACGCTGCGGCGGTGACCACTGCTGAGGACGCCGCTGTCTCCACCACCCGCGAGGGGGCGGTCGCCACCGTCACCCTGCTGAGGCCCGGGTTGTCCGTGGCGGTGAAGACCCAGCTGCGCGACGCCCTCCACGAGGTCGCGGCCGACCCCTCGGTGCGTGCGGTCGTGCTCACCGGCTCCGGCCGGGCCTTCTGCTTCGGCCAGGACCTCGCCGAGCACGCCAAGGTCCTCGACGCGGGGGCCTCCACCGCGCTGAGCACCGTCACCGAGCACTACAACCCGATCGTCGTCGCGCTGGCGACCATGCCCAAGCCCGTGCTGGCGGCGATCAACGGCACCTGCGTGGGTGCCGGGCTCGGGTTCGCCCTGGCCTGCGACCTCCGGCTGGCGGCGGCCGGGGCACGGATGGGCACGGCGTTCACCGCAATCGGGCTGACCTGCGACTCCGGGCTCTCGGCGAGCCTCGTCCGAGCGGTGGGCTCCTCCCGGGCCGCCGAGCTCGTGCTGCTGGCCGAGACCTTCACCGCCGAGCAGGCGCAGGGCTGGGGCCTGGTCCGCGACGTGCTCCCGGCCGCCGAGCTCGCGGACGGTGCGGCCGCCCTGGCCGCCCACCTGGCCGCAGGTCCCACCTCCGCCTACGCCGAGTCCAAGGCCCTGATGGCCGACCCGCACCTGGTCGAGGTCCTCACCGCCGAGGGAGCGGCCCAGGCCCGCCTCGGCCGCACGGCCGACCACCACGGTGCGGTCCGCAGCTTCCTGGCCAAGGAGAAGCCGAGCTTCAGCGGCCGCTGAGACGCCGTTCCCACCGATACCTACTCGCCGGTAAGTTGACTCCCGTGGACCTCTCCCCGCTGAGCACCCGCCTCACCTCGGCCGTCGATCTCGCGAGGGGACTCGTCCCGGTCGCACGGGCCGGGATCGTCCGACCCATGCGGCCGAGCCGTCTCGCGGGGGTGGCGGGGGCCTGGGTCCGCTGGGACCTCACCCCCGGCGGGCTGCTCAGCATCTCCGCCCGTCGCGCTCCCGGCCGGACGGCGGTGGTGGACGACGCGGGCAGCCTGACCTACGCCGAGCTCGACGCCTCCGTCAGCGCGCTGGCCCGGTCCCTGCAGCGCCGCGGCATCGGGGAGCGCAGCCGGGTGGCCGTGCTCTGCCGCAACCACCGCGGCGTCCTGCAGGTGCTCGGCGCCACCGGTCGCCTGGGTGCGGACCTGGTGCTGCTGAACACCGGGCTCTCGGCCGGGCAGCTCGCGGACGTCGTGTCCGAGCAGGGTGTCGACCTCCTGGTGGCCGACGGCGAGTTCGCCGACGTGGTGCCTAGCGGGCCGGACGCCCCTGTGCTGGTGCAGGCCTGGGCCCCCGACGAGGGCACCGGCCTCGCCGCCCCCACCCTCGCCGAGCTCGTCGACGGAGCCCCGGACGAGCCGCTGCCCACCCGCCCCCGCCGAGGCCGGACCGTGGTGCTCACCTCCGGCACCACGGGCACCCCCAAGGGAGCCCACCGCCCCGAGCCCCGCAGCTGGCTGCCCGCCGCGGCGGTGCTCTCCCGCATCCCGCTGCGCAGCGGGCGGACCACCGTGGTCGCGGCGCCGGTGTTCCACACGTGGGGCTTCGCGGCGCTGCAGCTGAGCCTGGCTCTGGGCTCCACCGTGGTGCTGCGCCGCCGCTTCGACGCCGCGACGGTGCTCACCGACGTGCAGGCCCACCACGCCGATGCCCTGTTCGTGGTGCCGGTGATGCTGCAGCGGATCGTCGAGCTGCCCCCCGCCGAGCGCGCCCACGACACGTCCAGCCTCCGGGTCGTCGCCGCCAGCGGCTCGGCCCTGGGCGTGCCCCTGGTCCGCCGGGTGCTCGCCGAGCTGGGTCCGGTGCTCTACAACCTCTACGGCTCGACGGAGGTCAGCTGGGTCTCCATCGCCACCCCGGACGAGCTGGCGGCCGCGCCCTCCACGGCCGGTCGGCCGCCGCTGGGCACGCGGCTGGCCGTGGTCGACGAGGACGGCGAACCCGTGCCGGTGGGCACCGTGGGCCGGGTGTTCGTCGGCAACGGCATGCTCTTCGAGGGCTACACCCGCGCCGGCGAGGACAAGGAGGTGCTCGGCGGGCTGATGTCCACCGGGGACCTCGGCCACGTCGACCACGACGGGCTGCTGCACCTGGACGGCCGGTCGGACGACATGGTCGTCTCCGGCGGGGAGAACGTGTACCCCGGCGAGGTCGAGGACGTCATCGCGGCCGTGGACGGCGTGCGCGAGGTGAAGGTGGTGGGCGTGTCCGACGAGCGGCTCGGCGCCCGGCTCGCCGCCTACGTGGTGGGCGACGGGGTGGACGCCGACGCCGTGCGCGCCCACGTCAGGAAGCACCTGGCGCGGTTCAGCGTGCCCCGGGACGTGGTGCTGCTGGACGAGCTCCCCCGCAACGCGACCGGCAAGGTGGTGACCCGCGAGCTGCCCGGCTCGACCGGTGGGTCGTGACCCGGCCCGCCGTGGACCACTAGGTTCGCGGGACACCCACCACCAGGAGGCCGACGATGACCGTCCACGTCGTGACGGGGGGCACGGGCTTCCTCGGTCGCCACGTCCTGCCGCTGCTGCTCGCGCGCACCGACGTCGAGGCGGTGCACGTGCTCGTGCGCGAGTCCTCCGTCGCCCGCCTGGAGGCGATGGCGGCGGGCTGGGACGGCGGGGAGAAGGTGCACCCGCTGGTCGGCGACCTCACCGCCCCCGGCCTGGGCCTCGGCCGCCGGGGCCCGCGCGCGGCCGACCACGTGATCCACCTGGGCGCGGTGTACGACATGACGGCCTCGGAGGAGGTCAGCCGGGCCGCCAACGTCGAGGGCACCCGGTCGGTGATCGCCCTGGCCACCCGGCTGGGCGCCACCCTGCACCACGTGTCCTCGGTTGCCGTGGCCGGCGAGCACCGCGGCCGCTACACCGAGAGCGACTTCGACCGGGGCCAGAGCTTCGGCTCCCCGTACCACCAGACCAAGTTCGAGGCCGAGCAGCTCGTCCGGGAGACGTGCACCGGCCCGTGGCGGGTGTACCGCCCCAGCGTGGTGGTGGGCGACTCGGTGACCGGCGAGATGGACAAGGTCGACGGGCCCTACTACTTCTTCGGCGCCCTGCGCCGGCTCGGCGAGCTCGCCCCGGGGATGGCTGCCGTGCCGGTGGCGGTCCCCGACGTCGGGTCCACCAACATCGTCCCCGTCGACTACGTCGCGCAGGCGCTCGTGCACCTGGTGCACCGCGCCGAGGGCGACGGCAAGGCCTTCCACCTGGTGCACCCCCGGCCGCAGTCGGTCCGCGAGGTCTACGGCGCCTTCGCCGCGGCCGCCGGCGCCCCCACCCCGGTGCTGACCGTGCCCGCCCCCTGGCTCGTGCCGTTCGGGGCGATCGGCGCGGCCGTCTCCCGCGTGCCGGGCGTGAGCACCGTGCGCGACCTCGTGCTGGACCAGCTGGGCATCCCCCCCGAGGTGGTCGACCACCTGACGTTCACGGCCACCTTCGCCAGCAAGCAGACCCAGGACGCGTTGCGCGGCAGCGGGATCGTCTCCCCCGAGCTCGGCACCTACGCCGACGTGCTGTGGCGCTACTGGGCGGCCAACCTCGACCCGGACCGCAACCGGCGCCACGACCCGGCCGGCGAGCTCGTGGGGCGGGTCGTCGTCATCACCGGGGCGTCCTCGGGCATCGGGAAGGCCACCGCGCTGAAGCTGGCCGACGAGGGGGCGGTCACGATCCTGCTGGCCCGCCGGGCCGACGAGCTCGACGAGGTGGTCCAGGAGGTGCGCGCCGCCGGCGGGGAGTCCTTCGCCTACCCCTGCGACATCACCGACCCGGACTCCGTGACCTCCGTGGTCAAGGAGATCATCGCTGCCCACGACCACGTGGACGTGCTGGTCAACAACGCCGGGCGCTCCATCCGCCGCTCGATCACGCTGAGCACCGACCGGTTCCACGACTTCGAGCGCACCATGGCCGTGAACTACTTCGGGGCCGTGCGCCTGGTGCTGGAGCTGCTGCCGCACATGGAGTCCCGCCGCACGGGCCACGTGGTCAACGTGAGCTCCATCGGCGTGCAGACCCACCCGCCGCGCTTCTCGGCCTACGTGGCCAGCAAGGCTGCCCTCGACGCGTTCAGCGAGGTGGTGGCCAGCGAGACGTGGCACGACGGCATCACCTTCACCTCGGTGCGGATGCCCCTGGTGCGCACCCCGATGATCGCGCCCACCTCGCTCTACGACGCGTTCCCCGCGGCCACCCCGGACGAGGCCGCCGCCATGCTCGTGCGGGCGATCAAGGACAGGCCCAAGCGGATCAACACCCCGGTGGGCACCCTGGGCGAGCTCATGGGCACCCTCGCGCCCAAGACCAAGGACGCGATCCTGCACCAGGCCTACCGGGTGTTCCCCGACTCGGCCTCCGCGCGCGGGGAGAAGAAGGTGGTCTCGCCCGTCGACGCCGACGCGCCCGCCTCGTCCGGGGGGTCGTTGGTGCCCTCCGCCCCGGGCGTCAAGCAGGCCTCCCGCGCGGCCGTCGCCTTCATGCGACTGCTGCCCGGCGTGCACTGGTGAGCCACGCCCGCTCCGCCAGCGCGGCGGGGACGGGAGCACGCCCGCCACGGTGAGCACCGTTCCTCACGCGCACGCCACCCGGTTCGGCCGTACCGTCGAGCGGGTGAGGGTGAGCTGGCGCTGGGCGGTGGTGGTCCTGGCGGTGGCAGCACTGGCCGCTGCCCCCTCCGTGGTCGCCCGGTTGCCCGTCGGCGACACCGACGTCTCCGCCGCCGGGCTGCTCGCCCGGGTCCGGGGGTCGTCGGAGATCCCCTACTCCGGCTACGCCCAGTCCACCGGTGGGGTGGTGCTGCCGGTCACCGACCCGCTGAGCTCGCTGACGAACCTGCTGGGCGACACCACGACCATGCGCACCTGGTTCCTCGGCTCGGACCGGTGGCGGGTGGACACCGTGCTGCTCACCGGCGAGCGCGACCTCTACCGCGACGGGCTGCAGACCTGGTCATGGGACTACGAGGCCGCCCGTGCGGTGCTCAGCACGGACCCGGCGCTGCGGCTGCCCCGCGAGGCCGACCTGCTGCCCACCGAGCTCGGTCGGCGACTGCTCAGCGAGGCCGAGCCGTCGGAGGTGAGCCGGCTGCCCGCCGTGCGGGTGGCCGGGGTCGATGCTCCGGGGCTGCGCCTGGTGGCCGCCGACGCGCGGACCACGGTGAGAGAGGTGGACGTCTGGGTCGACCCCGGCACGGGGCTGCCGCTGCGGGTGGACGTGCTCGGCGACGGCGCCACCCGTCCCGTGGTCACCACGTCGTTCCTCGACTTCTCGACCGCGGTCCCGGACGCCGCGACCACCTCGTTCACCCCGCCGCCCGGAGCCGAGGTGGAGCGGCAGGGCCCCACCGACCTGGCGGCGCTGGCCGACCAGCACTCCGACGCCGTGCCGCCCACCACGCTCGCCGGGCTCCCGGCCCGCGAGCGGGTGGGTGCCGGCGCCGTGGGGATCTACGGCAGCGGGGTGACCCTGCTCGCGGCGATCCCCCTGCGCGGCCGGGACACCCATGGACTCCGCGACCAGCTCGAGGCCACCCCGGGAGCCGTGGTCGACGCGGACGGTGTGGGTGTCGGTGTCGGTCCGCTCAACCTGCGCCTGACCACCCGCGGTGCGGACGGGACCAGCTGGATCATCTCCGGGACGGTCACCGCCGACACCCTCACCGCCGCCGCCCAGCAGCTCGCCACAGGAGGCTCCGCATGATCCGCACCACCGGGCTGACCAAGCGCTACGGCTCGCTGCGGGCGGTGGACTCCGTCGACCTCGACGTCCGCGCAGGTGACATCTACGGCTTCCTCGGCGCCAACGGCTCCGGCAAGACCACGACCGTGCGGATGCTGCTGGGGCTGGTGCTGGCCACCTCCGGGACCATCGAGGTGCTCGGCGAGCCGATGCCGCGCAGCCGGCACTCGGTGCTGCCTCGCGTCGGCGCGCTCATCGAGGGCCCGGCGGCGTACCGCAACCTCTCCGGTCGCACCAACCTCGCGATGCTCGACGCCGCGGGGCCCGGGGGCTCGCGCCGCACCCGCCGCACCCGGGTCTCCGACGCGCTGGAGCAGGTGGGGCTCGCGGGCGTTGGGCGCCGACCGGTGAAGAACTACTCCCTGGGCATGCGGCAGCGACTCGGCCTGGCCGCCGCCCTGCTGCGCACCCCGGAGCTGCTCGTCCTCGACGAGCCGACCAACGGCCTGGACCCGCAGGGCATCCGCGAGATCCGGGAGCTGTTGCTCGGGCTGCACGCCCAGGGCACCACGGTGTTCCTCTCCAGCCACCTGCTGGCCGAGGTGGAGCAGCTGTGCGACCGGGTGGGTGTGCTCGACCGGGGTCGGCTGGTGGTGCAGGACCAGCTCAGCGCCCTCACCCGCCCCACCGGTCGGGTGGTGGTGCACACCCCCGACCCCTCGCACGCCGTGGCGCTGCTCTCCGGGGTGACGGAGGCGGAGGTGGTCGACCGGGACGGCCAGCGCCTGGTGGTGGCACACCCGGACCCGGCGCGGCTGAACGCGCTGCTCGTCGCGGACGGGGTGCGGGTGCGCGAGCTCGTGGACCAGCGTCGCAGCCTGGAGGACGCGGTGCTGGCGGCGACCGGTCCGGGCTCGGACCACGTGGGCGCCGAGGCCCCGAGCCTCCGAGCCGGGGCCGCCGCGTGATCGGCGTCGAGCTCCGCGCCCTGCTCCGCCGTCCCCGCACGTGGGTGGTGATCCTGCTGCTGGACCTGCTGCCGACCATCGTGGCCGTGCTCGTGTCGGTCACCAACGTCGGCCCGCGCCCGGGCCAGGGCCCGGCGTTCCTCTCGGCCGTGCTCGCCAACGGTCAGCTCTTCCCGCTGGCGGCCCTGGCCATCGTGCTCCCGCTGTTCCTGCCCGTGGCCGTGGCCGTGGTGGCCGGGGACGCCATCGCCGGGGAGGCCCAGGCCGGCACGCTGCGCTACCTGCTCGCCCGACCGGTCGGGCGCACCAAGCTCCTCGTGGCCAAGCTCGTGTCGGTGGTCGTGTTCGTGCTGCTCGCGGTGGTGGTGGTGGCCGGCACCGCGTACTTCGTCGGCACGACGCTGTTCGGCACGTCGACGCTCGCGGCCACCAGCGTCTCGGGCACCGTGCTCAGCGGCCAGCAGGTGGCACTGCGGACCGCCCTGGCCGTGGGCTACGTGACGCTGTCCATGCTGGGCGTCGCGGCCATGGCCCTGTTCCTCTCGACCCTGACCGACTCCCCGCTCGCGGCCACCATCGGCGCGCTGGCCCTGCTCATCGCGTCCTCGCTGCTGCTCACCCTCGACGCGGCCGGGGCGGTGCAGCCGTACCTGCCGACGCGGTACTGGCTCGCGTTCACCGACCTGTTCCGGGACCCGGTGCCGCTGCGGGACATCACGCGGGGCATCGGGCTGCAGGCCGTGTACGTGGTGGTGCTGGTGGGTGCGGCGTGGGCGAGCTTCACCTCGAAGGACATCACCAGCTAGGAGCGCGGGCCGCCGTAGGTCGCGCAGCTGCCGGAGCCCGGGGTCACGGTCGGGCCCGACCCCAGCTCGGCCAGCACCAGGGCGCCGACCACCGGGTCGCGCGGAAGGTTCCCGTGGTCCACCGTCGCCGACGGACAGACGTCCTGCACCGGCACGTCGCGTGCGCCGTCCAGGCTGGCGGAGCGCGGCGGCGTCACCACCTGGTCCCTCGTCGTCCAGAACGATACCCACTGCGGCCCGTCCGGGGTCTCGTCACCGGAGTTCAGCGCGCTGAGCACGAAGCTGTCCGGCGCGAGCTGCCGGCAGGCCGTCGGGCACTGACCGGGCACGAGTCCCGCCGCGAGCCCGGCGAGCTGGGTGCCGTGGTGCGGCGAGCCGAGGGTGACGATCCGCCGGGCCTCCGCGGCGCCGCCGAGGTCCTTGGCCCAGATGCGCGCCACCACGCCTCCGGCGGAGTAGCCGACCACGTCCACCGATCCCGCCCCGGTACGGCTGCGTGCGGCGTCCGCCGCGTCGGCGAGCGTCCGGGCCTGCACGGCGAGGTCCCCCGTCCCGCCGTCGGGCAGGTCCACCACGGTGGCGTCGCGCCCGGCGGCGCGCAGACGGTCGGCGAGCACGGTCAGCGACTCCGTCGAGCCGCCGTAGCCGGGAACCAGGAGCACCGGGCCCGGGACGGACTGGTCGACCGCGGCCACCGGCGCGTCGCTCGACCGCCCGGCCACCAGCGCGAGGCCCCCCGCGGCCACGGCCACCACCCCGATCCCCAGCAGGGCGAGCACGAGCCGACGGCGGGCCGGGGCCAGGGAGGACAGCACGGTTCCAGTGTGCCCGCGGCTCCCGCGGCGTGCGCCGGCCCGGGATCAGCGCTTGCGGGTGCCGAACAGCCCCCGGGTGATCTCCCGGCCCGCAGCCGAGGCCGCCGAGCGCAGGAAGCTCTTCACCGCCGGGTTGCCCAGCACCTGGCTGAACACCCCCTCCCGGTCCTGCTGGTCCTGATCCGGCTGGTCGTGGCGCTGCTCGGGCGCCGGTGCGTCCTCCGTGGCAGGGGCGGGCGCGAGCTTGGCCGCGAGCTTCTCGTAGGCCGACTCCCGGTCCACCGTCGCCGAGTAGGTGGCGTGCAGCGGGCTGGCGGCCGCCGCGGCCGTGATCGCCGGGTCCCCGATGGTGTCCATCAGCGAGCGGGGGGCCCGCAGTCGGGTCCACGCCACCGGGGTGGGGGCGCCCCGCTCGCTCAGCACGGTGACCACCGCCTCCCCCGTGCCGAGCGAGGTCAGCGCGGTCTCCAGGTCGTAGTGGGCGGTGCGTGGGTAGGTCTTCACCGTCCGCGCCAGCGCCTTCTGGTCGTCCGGGGTGAACGCGCGCAGGGCGTGCTGCACCCGGGCGCCGAGCTGGGACAGGACCGAGTTGGGGATGTCGGTCGGCATCTGGGTGCAGAAGAAGATGCCCACCCCCTTGGAGCGGATCAGCCGGACGGTCTGCTCCACCTGCGCCAGGAAAGCCTTGGACGCGTCGGCGAACAGCAGGTGCGCCTCGTCGAGGAAGAAGACCAGCTTGGGCTGGTCCAGGTCGCCCTCCTCGGGCAGGTCCTCGAACAGGGTGGCCAGCAGCCACATGAGGAAGGTGGAGAACAGTGCGGGGTGGGCCGCGGAGGCGCCGAGCTCGACGAGGCTGATGGTCCCGCGCCCCTCCACCACGCGCAGCAGGTCGGCGGGGTCCAGCTCCGGCTCGCCGAAGAACGTGTCCCCGCCGTCGGCCTCCAGCGTGACCAGCGCGCGCAGGATCACCCCGGCCGTGGCCGAGGACACCCCGCCGATGCCCTTGAGGTCCGCCTTGCCCTCGTCGCTGGTCAGGTGGCTGATGACCGCGCGGAGGTCCTTGAGGTCCAGCAGCGGCAGTCCCTGCAGGTCGGCCCAGTGGAAGATCAGCCCGAGCGTGGACTCCTGGGTGGGGTTCAGACCCAGCACCTTGCTCAGCAGCAGCGGGCCGAAGCTGGTCATGGTGGCCCGCACGGGGACGCCGATCCCGTCGGTGCCCAGGGACAGGAACTGCACCCCGAAACCCGTTGCCGCCCAGGTGTCACCGGTGTCGGTGGCGCGGGTGGTCACCCGGTCGGAGCTCTGGCCGGGGGCGGAGAGCCCGGACAGGTCGCCCTTCATGTCGGCCATCACCACCGGCACGCCCGCCGCCGCGAGCTGCTCGGCCATGAGCTGCAGGGTCTTGGTCTTGCCGGTCCCCGTGGCCCCGGCGACGAGGCCGTGCCGGTTCATCATCGCCAGCGGGATGCGCACCCGGGCGGACGGGTCGACGGTGCCGTCGACGACCACCGTGCCCAGCTCCACCGCCGCGCCCCCGGTGGCGTAGCCGGCCGCGATCTCCTGCGTGGGCGTCTGCTCGCTCGGCGTCTGCTCGCTCATGGGTCGGGACAGTACTGACGGGGACCGTCGATAGGGTGGTCCAATGCAGGACAAGCTGGTGTGGATCGACTGCGAGATGACCGGGCTCGAGCTGGCGACGGACAAGCTCATCGAGATCGCGGTGCTCGTCACCGACAGCGATCTCAACGTCCTGGACCCGGGCATCGACCTGGTGATCCACGCGGACGACGAGGCGCTGGCCGGGATGCCGGAGGTGGTGCAGAAGATGCACGCCCACTCCGGGCTCACCGAGGAGGTGCGGGCAGCCACGCTCACCCTGGCCGACGCCGAGCAGCAGGTGCTCGCCTACGTCCAACGGTTCGTCCCCGAGGCGCGGACCGCCCCCCTGTGCGGGAACAGCATCGCGACCGACCGCGGGTTCCTCACCCGCGACATGCCCGAGCTGGACGCGCACCTGCACTACCGGATGATCGACGTGAGCTCGATCAAGGAGCTCAGCCGCCGGTGGTACCCACGGATCTACTTCGGCCAGCCGGAGAAGGGGCTCGCCCACCGGGCGCTGGCCGACATCACCGAGAGCATCCGCGAGCTGGCCTACTACCGGCGCACCGCGTTCGTGCCCCAGCCGGGCCCGTCGTCGGACGAGGTGAAGGCCGTGGCCGCGGACCTGCTCGCCGGGGGCTGAACCCGATTTCGTGACCGGCCACCCAGGCGGTAGTTTGTGCGAGGTTCCCGGGCGACCGGGACCGTGGTGGGTGTAGCTCAGTTGGTAGAGCACCGGGTTGTGATCCCGGTTGTCGCGGGTTCAATCCCCGTCACTCACCCGCAGGACACGCAGGTGGTGCAGCCCAGGACCGTGCGTCCTGGGGTGCACCACCCGTCCCTCGGCCCCGCGATCGCGTCGTCAGCACGCCGGCCGGGCGGTTGCGGGTGTGCTCAGCTGCCGGGGTTCCACTCCCACCCGGCCAGCCGCTGCAGGGCGGCGGCCCGGTCGGTGGGCAGGCTGCCGCTCCGGTGGGCCGTGCGCTGCCGGCTGACCCACGCCCCCAGCCGCACACCACCGGTGGTGTGGCCTGTCGGGACGCGCGCGGTGCCGTTCTCGGCGGCGTACGCGCAGAGCAGGGCGAAGGTGGTGGCCCACGCCTCCTGCTGCCCAGCACCCCAGGACCACCCCGGCAGCGCCTCCAGCTGGGTGACCTGCTCGTCGCCCAGCTCGCCGGTGCGACGCTCGTGGCGGCGGGCGCTGACCCACCGGGACAGCACCACCCCCTCCACCGCCACACCTGGGGGCAGGGTGCCGATGTCGCCGTGGTTCTCCGCCCACGACCACAGGGCGGCCACCGCCTTCTTCCACGTGTCGCTGTGCACCCCGTACATCCCTGCACCATCCCCTGCTCGTCACTCCCACCCGCCGCTGGAGGTACCCGGTCGACGCGTTGCCCGCTGCCCCCGGGGGGCACCCGGTCACGCCACGGCGGCCGCCTCCCCGGCAACCCGCCACGGTCCCGGTGAGGCCTCGGTCAGCCGCTCGTCGATCTCGGTGGCGGTCAGGGGCCGGGCGTAGAGGTGGCCCTGGGCGAGGTCGCACCCCACCGCCTTCACCTGCCGGTGCTGGTCGGTGGTCTCGACGCCCTCAGCGACCACGGCCATCCCGAGGACGTGGCCCAGGGTGGTGACCGCGTCGATGATCGCCGTCCCTGCTGGGGTGTCGTCGAGATCGGCGACGAAGCCCTGGTCGATCTTCACGATGTCCACCGGGAGCCGGCGCAGGTGGGACAGCGACGAGCAGCCGGTGCCGAAGTCGTCCAGGGCCAGCCGCGGACCCAGGGCCTTCAGCGCGGTCAGGGCGATCAGGACCCGGTCGCCGTCGTCGACGACGTCGCTGTCGGTCAACTCCAGGACCACCTGGCCGGGGTCCGTACCGGTGCGGCGAAGGACGTCCGCGACCAGCCTCGGGAAGTCGGGGTGCACGAGCTGGTGGGTGGACACGTTCACCGCCACCTCCAACGCGATGCCGGGGTGCGTGGAGGCCCACCGGGCGTGGTCGGCGCACGCCTGCTCCAGCACCCACGCCCCGATGTCACCGATGAGCCCGGTGCTCTCCGCGATCTCCACCACCACCGCCGTGGGTACCGGACCCCGGGTGGGGTGGGTCCAGCGCAGCAGGGCCTCCACCCCGACCACCGCCCCGTCGGTGAGGGCCACGACCGGGTGGTATAGCACCGACAGCTCGCGGTGGTCCACGGCACGGCGCAGGTCTTGCTCGAGAGTGGCCCGGTCGTGGGTCTGGACCCCGGTCCCGAGGTCGACGACCTGGTGGTTGGCCCCACCGAGCCGCTTCGCCTCGTACATCGCCGCGTCGGCGCGGTGGATGAGCACCTCGGTCAGCTCCTCCCCCGGGCCTGAGTGGGCCACCCCCACGCTGGCCGTGACTGACAAGGTGATCCCACCGAGGACGAACGGGTGGCCGAACGCGGCATCCACCCGGTCAGCAACCCGGTGCACGTCGTCGACGCCGGTCAGGCCCTCGCACAGGAACACGAACTCGTCGCCGGACACCCGGGCCAGGGTGTCGCCGGGGCGGACCAGCCCGGACAGCCGGTGCGCCACCGCCAGCAGCAGCTCGTCGCCGGCCTGGTGGCCGTGGACGTCGTTGATCTGCTTGAACCGGTCCAGGTCGCAGAACACCACCACCGACGTGCTGTGGTTCCGGGTCGCCCGCGCCGCGGCGTGGATGAGGCGCTCGTGCAACAGCCTGCGGTTCGCCAACCCGGTCAGGGCGTCGTGCGTCGACGTGTGCTCGTGGTAGTCGGCGGCCCTGGCGGCGTCCTCCCGGGCCTGGGCGTTCAGCAGGTACGCCGCCGTCACGTCGGCGAGGGTCTGCGCGGCCTCCGTGTCCTCGTCGCTCAGGTCGCCGGGGGTGTCCCGGTAGAGGTCCAGGGCTCCCAGGCACCCCGCGGGGTGGCGCAGCGGGAAGGTGAACACCGCCGCACACCCGGCGGCGACCGCGGCCGGGGAGAACACGGGGAACACCGCATCCAGGGCCAGGTCCGCGATGGCCACGGGCCGCTGGGAGGAGCAGGCGAGCAGGCACGGGCCCTGCCCCAGCTCGGACTGCAGCTGCTCGAAGCGCAGCGCGGCACCGTCGGAGGCGGCGATGTAGTGCGGGTCGCGGCCGCGGTCGATCAACGTCACCCCGGCCGAGGTGACGGGCAGGACACCCACGATGCGCTGCACGAGGTGGTCCAGGATCGCCTGGATCGGAAAATCGGTGACCAGGGTGCGGGCGAACTCCGACAACACCGTCGACAGGACACGTTCCTCGACCACCGGGGCTCACCACCGTTCAGGCGCTGCACTGCAGGGCCCGCACACGCTCCGAACGGGGACGTCGACCGACGTAACCCCACTGTGCCCGCCGGAGCAGCACGACGGCAAGCACCGCCTCACAGCAGGTCCGGACCCGGCCCCGTCACGCCCCCGTCGGGGTCGTCGTCGTCCAGGTCGTCGTCGAGGCCGTCGTCCGTGTCGAGGCCGTCGTCCGTGTCGAGGTCGTCGTCCGAGTCGAGGGGTGGGTTCCGGGACGCGGCGGCGGCCACCACCTCTCGGGCGGTGGCCACGATGCCGAGCCCGGTACCCGCCGCCCGGGCGTCCAGGACCACCCGGGCCTCGGCCGGGGTGCGGCCTCCGCCCATGACCACCCCGAGGGCCTGGTTGATCACCGAGATCTCCGCCCACCCCGACGTACCCGACACCGGGTGCGCCCCGTCGGGATCATCGAGGTGGGCGTCCAGGACCACCGCCCCCGGTGTTGGGTCCTGCCGGGCAGCATCCGCGGCGAGGTCGACGAACGCCCCCGGCGTGCCCGCGTAGAAGACCACGCTGCTGCGGGGACCCCACCGGCCCGCAGGCTCCAGCGTGATGAGCACCGAGGCACCGACAGCTCCCGGGCCGGTGCCACCGGCGCCCCGACCCATGGCGGTGATGGTGAACGGGTAGCCGTCCACCAGCACCGTCAGGCGCAGACCCATGAACGAGGACACCGACACCCCGACCACCGCACCCAGACGGTGCACCTGCGACTGCAGGTCCGCGTCGGGGTCGTCCAGGGCGTCGGTCAGCACGGCCAGCTCGGCGGCCAGGGCACGGGAGAGATCCACGAGGAACCTCGGGGGACGCTCCGACGACGCCGTGCTCGTGGAGCCTGGTCCCCGCGCCCGGCAGACCGCGGGGTGCAGGGTCCGAGTCCCGGCGCGGGTCGGTACCCGCACCCCGTGGTCTCAGGAGCGAGACGCTACGCGCGTTCGGTCCGCACGGTGCGACGAGATGGCATCGCAGGTGCGGGTCCCTGCGTCCGGACGGTCAGCTCTCGGTGCGCCGGGCGCGCGACCGGCTGCCGGCCTGCTCGACGATGCCCTGCGCGAGGACGGACACTGCGGTTCTCCTGCTGGCACCCCCTCCGACCCGACCAGGGGCATCGACAGCGCGCTGCGCACCCCCAGGCGGCCCAGCCCGGGCCCGAACCGCGGCCACGTCCGGTCCACACCCAGCTCCTGCGCAGCGTCCTGCACGGTCCGCTCCGGCGTCCACGAGGCCGACGGTCGCATCGTGGTCTATGTTCGAGAAAGGGTTCGGACCGGGAGCCCATCGCGTCCACCGGACGTCCAACCCCAGGCTCGTGGTCTCCCGGGAGACGTGCTCGTGGCCCACTCCGCTCCGCGCCCCGCAGCCCTGCCGGGCCCGAACACCCACCCCGGGGACTGGCAGCTCCACGGTCTGTGCCGTGGCTTCGACCCGGCGATCTTCTTCCCTCCCGACGACGAGCGCGGCGATGCCCGTCGACAGCGCGAGATGGTGGCGAAGTCGCTGTGTCGGCAGTGCCCGGTGCAGCTGCAGTGCCGGAGCCACGCCGTCGCGGCGCGGGAGCCGCACGGCGTGTGGGGCGGGCTCTCCGCCGAGGAACGCCGCGAGCTCGCGCACATCGGCGTCGAGGTGCACGTCACCGCGGACGTCACGAGCACCTCGACGGTCCGCCGCACCGCAACGATCCGCGCCGGGGCCGGCCCCCGGTCCGCCGTGGTGAGCGGGCTCCGCGCCACCGTTGCCGGACAGCGGCGAACCGGAACGGTCCTGAACCGGAACGGGTCGCCGGGTGGAAGCGTTCCGTCGACGAGCCCGACGAGCCCGACGTGCTCGTGACCTCGGTGTTCCGAGACGTGCCTCGGCCGTCGGCTCAGTGCATGACCCGTGCGGCGCCGGTCAGCCGGGACAGCTGGTCGGCGATCCTGGCCGGCAGGACCGTGAACAGCCGACCCTGGAGCGCGACCTCCCGCGGTACGTAGATCTCCGGGGTACCGCGCCGCAGGGCCGCCACCACCGCGCTGCCGACCAGCTCGGGTTCCACGGTCCGCACACCCCACGCCCGCCGGAACCCACCGGTCATCCCGGTCCGGACCACGCCGGGCACGACCACGGTCGTGAGCACCCCGGACCCCCTCAGCTCCCCCCGCAGTGCACGGGTGAAACCCAGCACCGCGTGCTTCGTGGCCGAGTACGTCGCGCCCTGGGGAGCGGCGACCATGGCCGCCGTGGACGCCAGGTTGACGACGTGACCACCGCCGCGCGGCAGGAACCGCTCCAGCGCGAGCTGGGTGCCCGTCAGGACCCCGCCGAGGTTCACCTCGACCTGCAGCGAGACATCAGCCGGGGAGGCGTCCGCGAACGGCCCCGTGCGCAGCACACCGGCGTTGTTCACCACCGCGTGCAACGGGCCGAGCTGCGCTTCAGCTCCGTCGAGGAAGGTGGCGAACGACGCGCGGTCGCGGACGTCCACCACCAGGCCGCACGCCGGTCCGGGCAACGACCGTGCCGCCGCCGCGCTGGCGTCCGCCGACAGGTCACCGATGGCGACCGACATACCGGCGTCGCTGCACGCGCGGGCGATGGCAAGACCGATGCCACGCGCCCCGCCCGTCACCGCCACGGTCTTGCCGGCCAGCTCACAGGACACCATCCAGCGCTCCTCCTCGTCGGTTCCCCCGTCGTGCGGAGGCTATCGACCGGTGGTCCGGGAGCTCCCGACGGGCGACGCGGGTCCCGGGTGGGGTGCGCGCCGCGGCGGCGCTGTGGGACGGTCAGGCTCGTGGGTCACGACCACCTCGTCCAGCCGGTCGAGCCGGTGCCCCGGACGAAGGGTGGACCACCGTGGACGCACCCGCCGTCGAGGGCTCGTCGCCTGCCGGTCCTGACCTTGCTCGCCTGATCCGCTGGACGACCGCGGGAGGCGGCTGGCGGGTTTCCGCGCGCACGGTCACCAGCCTCACCGTTGCGCTGGTGACGTGCGACGGTGGCGAGGAGATGGACCGCATCGTCTCCTCGGACCCCGAGCTCATCGCCCACGTCGACGCCGATCCGGGCGCGGGCGCGGGCGCGGGGCCTGGGTAACCGGCGGTCCGCGTGGACCGGTCCGGACCCCGTCACCCACCGCGGGGCGGTGGACGACCGGACGGTCGGGTCCGTCACCGGTGGTCCTGCTGGTTGCCCGGGCCGACGGCCGGTGGCAGGGCGGTGGTGCTCAGCGTGCGGACGAGGGGGCCGATGAGCCGGTCGAAGACCCCGGGCGCCAGGGTGAACGCCGCGGCCAGCACCTTGTTGCCGAGGCCGCCCACGGCGTCCACGTCGTGCTCGCGCGAGCCGCGGGCGGCTGCGGCACGGACCGCCCGGGCCACGGTCCGGGGCGATGTGGACGGCGGCGGCGGGGTGGCGCCGTGCTCGCTGCCCCCCACGGCGCTGGAGTAGATCGAAGTCCGCACCGACCCCGGTGCCACCGACGTCACCCGTACCCCGGGCAGGTCCCGGTTCTCCTGCTGGAGCACCCGCACCAGTCCGCGCAGCCCCCACTTGGAGGCGACGTAGGCCCCCATCCCGGGCACCGCGACGCGACCGAGCACCGATCCCACGACGACGAGGGTCCCGGCGCCCTGCGCCCGGAACACGACCAGGCTCGACCGGGCCACGTTCGCCGCCCCGACGAGGTTGGTGCTGATGACGTGGGCGAAGACGTCCGCGGTGGTGTCGGTGTGGTGGCCGTAGGCCGAGACCCCAGCGACGTGGACGCAGATGTCCAGGCGCCCGAAGCGTGCGAGCGCCGCCGCGACGGCCCGCTCGACCTGGGCGTCGTCGGTCACGTCGGTGGCGACGACCTCGACCGCGGCGCCGAGGTCCTCGCAGACCGCACCGACCTCGACCAGCGCGTCGACGGACCGGGCGCACAGCACCAACCTGGCACCGCGGGCGGCGTAGAGCTCGGCGGTGGCCCGCCCGATGCCCTGCGACGCCCCCGTGACGAGGACGACCGGACGCGCCGGGTCGTGGGCACTGGGACGCGGGGTGCGCCCGGCGGCCGGTTCAGCGGTGGGGCTCACCGGTCACGGCCGGCGGCAGTGACGCGGCTCGGCACGATCGGGGACCGCGCGGTGGTCGTCATGGGTCGACGGTGACAGGGCGGAGCCCGCGGGGCAGAACGATGGCGTGGCCACGCACGTCACCAGCACCAACCGTGACCGCCGACCGGCGAGCGGTCACCACAGGTCGCGGGGGTGGGCGCGACGGGTGCCGCGCGAGAGACCGGGCCGGGGCAGGAGCACGCCGACCGGCCCCGCGGAGGACACCCTGCCGAGGGTGTCGACGGCCGGCGCCGTCCTCGACCCGGCCACCGGACCGCCAAGCACGACGGCACCGGTCGTCGGGCGGGCCCAGGGCGGTGGGTCGAGGCGCTGTGGGTCGGTCATGGCGGTTCTCACCTCGAGCTCAGGGGTGGCCGGTGGGGCTGAGGCCCGCGCGGCGGAGCGTCAGCTTCGCCGTCACCGTGACACACGGTGCGGGACGCGGCGACTCGGGAACGGCCGCCACGACGGGTCCGAGCCGGCACAGCACCCCGGACCGACGAGGAAACCGTCCCCGCTGTTCGGCCCGGCGTTCACGGCCCGGTCGCCACCGTGCCCAAGGCTGCGCAGGTCGCTCAGCCCCTCCACCACCGGCGCCCAGCAGTCCACCAAGGCGGAGACACCCGGTGCACAGCTCTCGGCGCGGCCTGCCGGCCAGCAACACCTGGACCAGCCACGCCAGCACCACCTACGGCCGCTGCCTCGACGGAACCCGGTCGTGCGCGCGGCCGCGGCGGGGTCTGGCCAGCACGGACGTGGACGCGGCCGACCAGCCCCTGCTCGGCGCCCTCGCCCTGGCCGCGGGCTGCGCGCTCGTCCTGCTTCGGCCGTCGGCGGCGCACCGGCCCGCGGCGCTGACCGGCCGGCGGGCTGCCGAGGAGCACAGTGGGCGGACCCGAGGAGAGGTGCACCGTCGTGAGCGCACGGTACGAGGAGCTCGACCGCCGGCCGACGGCGATGGGCGAGATCAGCCTGCGTCGCCGGTGGGAGCCGGTGCTGCGGGTCGACGTGCACGAGGTGCGCCTGGGTGAGGAGTTCCTGATGTCCAGCCTGTTCACCGTGGCCGAGGAGGAGCTCGCCCGGCTGGGGCTGGCCGCGACCACCGGCCGCGAGCTCGACGTGGTGGTCGGCGGCCTGGGGCTGGGATGCACCGCCGTGACCGCGCTGGAGGACCCGCGGGTGCGGTCGCTGCGGGTCGTCGACGCCCTTGAGGCCGTGATCGGGTGGCACCGGGACGGGCTGCTCCCGCTGGCTGGAACGCTCACCGGGGACCCGCGCTGCGAGCTCGTGCACGGCGACTTCTTCGCCCTCGCCGCCACGGGTGCGCTCGGGCCCGCGCACGTGGTGCTGCTCGACGTCGACCACTCCCCGCGCGCCGTCCTGCACCCGAGCCACGCGCCGTTCTACACGGCGGACGGTCTGACCAGGCTGGCCTCGGGGCTGCACCCGGGCGGGGTGTTCGCGCTGTGGTCGGACGACCCGCCCGACCACGACCTGCTCGAGGTGCTGGGCGCGGTGTTCGCCACGGCCCGCGCGGACGTGGTGCCCTTCGCCAACCCCTACACCGGCGGCGAGTCGGCCAACACGGTGTACGTGGCCACCACCGCGGGGTGATCCGGGCGCCGTGCCGGGCCGGGTGGTGCGCACGGCCGGGGGGTGCCTACCGTCACCAGTCGGTCCGCCGTCCAGAGCTGGGAGCACCACTGATGTCAGGAAATGCGGCGAGCCCCGCCGTCGAGCCCCGCACCGAGCTCGAGGTCCTGCGCGAGGTGGAGCAGCGGGTGCTGTGGCTGGCCACCGCCACCGTCGACCACGCCAACCGGGTGCGGCCCAACCCCGGCGGGCTCAAGGTCGGCGGCCACCAGGCCTCCAGCGCGTCCATCGTCTCCATCATGACCGCGCTCTACCTGCGCCACCTCGGCCCCGAGGACCGGGTCTCGGTGAAGCCGCACGCCTCACCCGTGCTGCACGCCCTCGAGGTGGTGCTCGGCCAGCTCGACGCGGCGCACCTGACCACCCTGCGCGAGTTCGGCGGGCTGCAGAGCTACCCCAGCCGCACGAAGGACCCGGTGCCCGCCGACTACTCGACCGGCTCGGTCGGCATCGGCGCCACCGCCCCGATCTGGGGTGCGCTGGCCCGGCGCTACGTCGGGGCGCACTTCAACCCGCAGCCGCACGGTCGGCAGTGGTCACTGGTGGGCGACGCCGAGCTCGACGAGGGTGCGGTGTGGGAAGCGGTGCTGGACCCGATGGTCGCCAGCCTCGGCGAGGTGGTGTGGGTGGTCGACCTCAACCGCCAGTCGCTGGACCGCGTGGTGCCCACCATGGGGGCCACCCGGCTCGAGGGCATGTTCGCCGCGGCGGGCTGGCAGGTGCTGACCGTCAAGTACGGACGGGTGCTCACCGAGCTGTTCGCCCGGCCCGGCGGGGAGGCGCTGCGCCGGCGCATCGACGACATGACCAACCCCGAGTACCAGCGGCTGCTGCGGCACGGCGCCGAGCGCGCCCGGACGGTTCTGCCCGGTGAGGGACCGGGGGCCCCCGCCGTCGCGGCACTGGTCGCCGGCCTGGACGACGAGCACCTGATGGCCGCGGTCCGCAACCTCGGCGGGCACGACCTGGCCGCGCTGGACGAGGCCTTCGACGCCATCGACGACACCCGGCCCACCGTGGTGCTCGCCTACACGCTGAAGGGCTACGGGCTGGCCACCGAGGGGCACCCGCAGAACCACTCCGCCCTGCTGACCGGCGAGCAGCTGCACGAGCTGGCCGCCCGGGTGGGGGTGGACCCCGAGCGCCCGTGGGCGCCGTTCGCCGCCGGTTCCGCCGCAGCCGAGCTGTGCGCAGCGGCAGGCGCGCGCCTGCGCCGTGCGGCCGTTCCCGCACCGCCCACCCTGGAGGTCCCCACCGACCTGGGCCGCACCCCCTCGGGCACCGCCACCACGCAGGCCGCGCTCGGACGCACGCTGCTCGACCTCAACCGGGCCGCCCCGGAGGTGGGCGCCCGCGTGGTCACCGTGAGCCCCGACGTCAGCTCCTCGACGAACCTCGGCGGGTGGGTGAACAAGGTCGGGGTGTGGGCGGAGGCCGAGCGGGAGAACTGGTTCGCCGACGACTCCGAGACGATCCTGCACTGGCGCGAGCGCCCGACCGGCCAGCACGTGGAGCTGGGCATCGCCGAGACCAACCTCGTGGGCCTGATGGGCGAGCTGGGGGCGACGTGGAGCCGCTGGGCCCAGCCGCTGCTGCCCATCGGCGTGATGTACGACCCGTTCGTGGCCCGCGCCCTGGAGCCGTGGAGCTTCGGGATCTACGCCGGTGGCCAGTCGATCCTCGTCGGCACCCCGTCCGGGGTCACGCTCGCGCCGGAAGGTGGTGCGCACCAGTCGATCACCACCCCGTCGATCGGGCTGGAGCAGCCGGGCTGCGACACCTGGGAACCCGCCTTCGCCCTCGACACCGAGTGGTGCCTGCTCGCGGCCCTGGGCAACCTCGGCCGCCCCGGCGGTCGGTCGGCGTACCTGCGGCTGTCCACCCGCGGGGTGGACCAGACCCTGGCCGCGGTGCCCACCGACCCGGCGGCGCGCGAGCGCCGACGGCGGCAGGTGGTGGCCGGGGCGTACACCCTGAGACGGCGCGACCGCCCGGGGGTCACCCTCGTGGCCATGGGCGCGCTGGTCCCCGAGGCCCTGACGGCCGCCGACCGGCTCGAGGCCCAGGGCACCGCGACCGACGTCGTCGTGGTGACGAGCCCCGGCAAGCTGTTCGAGGCCGTGCAGGCCCGCGCCGGGCACTCCGACGCGCCCACCTGGATCCTCGACGCCGTCCTGGGCGCCGACCGGGCCGTGCCCATGGTCACCGTGCTCGACGGGCACCCGCACACCCTGGCGTTCCTGGCCGGGGTGCGGGGCGTGCGGGCCAGCCACCTCGGGGTGACGCAGTTCGGGCAGAGCGGCGACCTCGCGAGCGTGCACCGCCACCACCACCTGGACGCGGACGCCGTCGTGGCCGCAGCGCTGGACGTGCTGGGCTGAGCAGTCGCGCTCACGCCCCGTCGACGACGACCAGCTCGCGGCGGTCGCGGGGCGAGGTGCCCCCCCAGATGCCGTGCGGCTCACGCCGGTCCAGGGCGTCCTCGCGGCACAGGACGAGCACGGGGCACCGCGCGCAGACCGCCTTCGCCCGCGCCTCGTCCACGTTCACGTCGGCACCCCGTTCCGCGCACGCCGTCCGGCTCCGCGCCTACCGGGGCTCATCGGCCACCGACGCCGACACGGGACCGCCTGGCGCGAGCAGCCTGTGCAGCGGGCCCCCCGGGCCGTAGGTTCACCTCCAGAACGCGCCACGTCGGCGCGTCGGCATGTCAGAGCGGACATGAGGAGAGTGCAGATGCCTGCGATCAAGGACCTCGACGGCTTGGACCAGCGGATCGTCGCGTACGTGCGCACGCTCGGCCCACGCAAGAGCGGCCACGTCCGCATCACCGGTCACGGCCTCGCGAAGGACCTCGGCGTCGAGGTCGAGGCGGTGCGCCAGTCCCTGGCCCGGCTGGAGACGACGTACCTGCGGGCCGAGCGACGGATCGAGCCCACCAGCGAGCACTGGGACGTCTTCGGCGTGAAGGGCGACGTCACGGGGTAGGCACCGCCAGGAGGGTGTGCTCCGTTCGACCGCGGAGCAGCACCTCCTCTGTGGTCCGCCAGTGCGCAGCCTCCCCGGCGTCGCCGGCGTGCCCGGCGCGGGCCGCGGCGACGAGCCCCCCGGGAACGGTCTTGGCGAGCTCTCCCAGCCGGGCAGCCACGTTGGCCTGGTTCCCGCCACGGCAGGGTCCGCCCCTCTCGCGCACCTGTTCCCGGCCGCGCTGACCAGCCGATTTCGTGGCGCCCCACGGGCCCTGTTACTGTTCCGCCGGTCTGATCGACAGGCGCCGTTAGCTCAATTGGCAGAGCAGCTGACTCTTAATCAGCGGGTTCGGGGTTCAAGTCCCTGACGGCGCACAACCGCTCTCGAGAACGACCCCTCGCAGCTCGTGCGGGGGGTCGTTCTCGTCCCGGGTCCACCACCGAGGCATCGCGCGGGCCGGGTGCCGGACCGGGAGGCACGCGAACGTCACAGGGGCCCGACCGCGGTCTGCGGTCGGGCCCTGGACGTGTTCGGGGGGTCAGCGGCGGGCGCGGACCACCACGAGCGCCACCACGAGCACCCCGACGCCCGCGAGCGCGGCGCGCACCTTGGGGTCGGCGAGCGTGGTGCTGATCGTGCGGCGGGCGTTCTCGACCAGCCGCTGCGGGCTGGCGCGGGTGCTGAGCTCGTCGAGGGTGCTGGCGAGCTGCTCGCGGGCACGCACGATGTCCCGCTCGATGCTGTCGGTGTCCCGGGCCACGTGTCCTCCATCTGCTGCGTGCACTGCGTCGGGAGGAACCGTAGTGCAGGTACCGTCCGGGCTCGTGACCGAGAAGACGATCCTCGCACCGGGCGACACCGCGCCGGAGCTCACCCTCCCCGATGCGGACGGCAACCCCGTGTCGCTCGCGGACTACCGGGGCCGCTCCGTGGTCGTCTACTTCTACCCCGCCGCCGGCACTCCCGGATGCACCAAGCAGGCCTGCGACTTCCGCGACAACCTGGCCCAGCTCAACGGCGCGGGGCTCGACGTCCTGGGGGTGTCGCCCGACGCGCCCGCGAAGCTCGCTCGCTTCGTCGAGGCCGAGGGGTTGACCTTCCCCGTGCTGTCCGACCCGGGCAAGGAGGTCCTGCGGGCCTGGGGCGCGTTCGGGGAGAAGAAGCTGTACGGCAAGACGGTGACCGGGGTGATCCGCTCCACGTTCGTGGTGGACCCCGAGGGGAGGATCAGCACCGCCCAGTACAACGTGAAGGCCACCGGGCACGTCGCGAAGCTGATCCGCGACCTCGCTCTCTGACGCACGTCCGACCCCAGGGGCCGTAGCCCAACGGCAGAGGCACGCGGTTTAGGTCCGCGCCAGTGAGGGTTCGACTCCCTCCGGCCCCACCACCTGCGCGACCCGTCGACGCCGTGCCTCCGCCAACCGACGGCCCCGGGGCCGACCACGACGTCCGGTAGTACCGTGGTGCTCGTGCCGGAGACCACCACCACACCGCGTCGCGGCCCCCTCATCGCGCTGGTGGTCGTGGCGTTCGTGGCCTGCCTCGGCCTGGGCTGGTGGCAGTGGGAGAGGTTCTCCGCCGCCGGGGGCACCTTCCAGAACCTCGGCTACGCGTTCCAGTGGCCGCTGTTCGCCATTTTCGTGATCTACGCCTACCGCCGCTTCGTGGTGCTGGAGTCCGGGGCCGCCCCCGAGCAGGTGCGCGAGGCGGAGCCCTCCGAGCTCCCCGCCGGGCTGCTCCCCGAGCGCCCCCGGACCCACCTCGACGAGGACGACGAGCTCTTCGACTACAACACCTACCTCGCCCGCCTGGCCGCCCAGGAGCTGGACGAGGACCTGAGGAGCACCCGATGACGAGCTCCGCGACCACGCCCCCGGCGGCCCCCGCCGCCCTCACCCCGCGCGTGGCCTCGGCCCTGCTGCGCTACCGGGTGATGGCCTACGTCACCGGTGTGCTGCTCATCGGCCTCACCGTCGCCGTGATCTTCAAGTACACCTCGGGCGACGGCGGCTCGACCACCGTCATCGGTGTGGCCCACGGCTGGATCTACATCGTCTACCTGCTGGCCAGCCTCGACCTCGCCGTCAAGGCGCGGTGGCGCCCCGGGCCCGCCCTGCTGGTGCTCCTCGCCGGCACCGTCCCGCTCATGTCGTTCGTGGCCGAGCACCGCGTGAGCCAGCGGGTGCGCGCCGGGCGCCCGCTCTAGCGGGAGAGCTCGCGCAGAACGGGCACCAGCTGGGCCAGGGCCCGACCGCGGTGGCTGGACCCGTCCTTCTCCTCGGCCCCCATCTCGGCCGCGGAGCGGTCCTCGCCGTCCGGCACGAACACCGGGTCGTAGCCGAAACCGCCTGCCCCGGCGGGGGACCGAGTGATCCGGCCGGACCACCGCCCCAGCACCACGTGCTCGCCCACGTCCGGGACCACCAGGGCCACAGCCGAGACGAACGCGGCGCCGCGGCGCTCGTCGGGGACGTCGGCCAGCTGGGCCAGCAGCAGCGCGGTGTTCGCCGCGTCGTCACCGTGCCGGCCGGCCCAGCGCGCGGACAGCACCCCGGGCATGCCGTTGAGGGCGTCTACGGTGATCCCCGAGTCGTCAGCCAGGCAGGCGAGACCGGTGGCCGCGGCGCCGTCGTGGGCCTTGGCCAGGGCGTTGCCCTCGAAGTCGGGCGCGGTCTCCGGGGCCTCGTCGTAGGGCTCGACCTCGTCCAGGCCCAGCAGCTGCACCCCGACGATGCCCGCGGCGTCGAGGATGCGCTGCAGCTCGCGCAGCTTCTTGGCGTTGCGGCTGGCCACGAGCAGGCGCATCAGCGCTTCTTGCCCTTGGGTGCAGGCGTGGGCAGCGTGCCCGGGTAGGGCGCCGCGAGGGCCTCCACCTGCTTGCGGGTGAGCTCGGCGCACCCGGCCAGGGCCAGCTCGAGCATCGCGTCCAGGGTCGACCTGGGGAAGGTCGCCCCCTCGCCGGTGCCCTGGATCTCCACGAAGGTGCCGGCGTCGGTGGCCACGACGTTCATGTCGACCTCCGCACGGGAGTCCTCGGAGTAGGGCAGGTCGAGCCGCACGCGGCCGTCGACCACACCCACGCTCACCGCCGCGATGGAGCAGGACAGCGGTGCGGGGTCGGCCAGCGCACCCTTGGCCCCGAGCCAGGTCACCGCATCGGCCAGGGCCACGTACGCGCCGGTGATGGCCGCGGTCCGGGTCCCGCCGTCGGCCTGCAGCACGTCGCAGTCGATCGCGATGGTGTTCTCGCCGATGGCCGCGAGGTCGATGCACGCCCGCAGGGAGCGCCCGACCAGCCGGCTGATCTCCTGGGTGCGCCCACCGACCTTGCCCTTGACGGACTCCCGGGCGCTGCGGTCGTGGGTGGCGGCGGGCAGCATCGCGTACTCCGCGGTCACCCAGCCCAGCCCGGAACCGCGGCGCCAGCCGGGCACCCCCTCGGTGACGCTGGCCGTGCACATCACCCGGGTGCTGCCGAACTCGACGAGCACGGAGCCCGCCGGGTGGTCGGTGAACCCGCGGGTGATGCGCACCTCGCGGAGCTGGTCGTCGGATCTGCCGTCGGCGCGTGAGGACACACCGGCGACCCTACTGGCGCAGCAGGGAGCGGTGGAGCACGAGGTGAGTGGTGGCCACGGCGGGCCGGGCGGGGTCGGCGGGGTCGGCTGGGCACGCGTTTAGCGCGACAGCCGATCCGGACCGTGGCGGACGGTGGCTGGCGCGCTGCGGGAGGATGACGCCCGACCCCACCGCTGCGGTGGTGGCCACGGCACCGTCGACACGGTTCGCCGGGCAGCCGGACAGGAGGGCCCCGCGTGATCCCGTTCGCCTACTCCCGCGCCACCGACGCCCCGGCCGCCGTGGCCGCGGTCGCCGCGGACCCGGGCGCAGCCTTCCTCGGCGGCGGCACCGACCTCGTCGACCGCCTCAGGCTCGGGCTGGTGGAGCACGCACTGCTCGTGGACGTCTCGCGGTTGCCCGCCACGGTCGAGGCCCTCCCCGGCGGCGGTCTGCGCATCGGTGCGGCCGTGCGCACGACGGACCTCGCCGTGCACCCGCTGCTCCTGGCGCACTACCCGGTGCTCGTCGAGGCCTTGCTCAGCGGGGCCTCCAGCCCGCAGCGAGCCCTGGCCACCACCGCCGGCAACCTCCTGCAGCGCACCCGGTGCGTGCACTTCCTGGACGCCTCCGCCCCGTGCGGCAAGCGCGAGCCCGGCTCCGGCTGCTCCGCGGTGGGCCGCCACGACCGCCACCACGCGCTGCTCGGCGCCTCCGAGCACTGCACGGCGACCCACCCGTCGGACCTGGCCGTGGCCCTGGTGGTCCTGGACGCCGTCGTGGTGGTCCTGGGCCCCGAGGGTGAGCGCCGCGTCCCGGTGGTGGCGCTGCACCGCCTGCCCGGCGCGCACCCCGAGCGGGACTCGGTGCTGGCGCACGGCGAGCTCGTCACCCACGTCGAGCTCCCCCCGGCCGACGCCGCCGCGCGCTGCTCGACCTACCGCAAGGTCCACGACCGGTCGGCGCAGGCGTTCTCGCTCGTCTCCGTGGCCGCCGCGCTGGAGGTCACGGCCGGCACGGTCACCGCCGTGCGGATCGGGCTCGGCGGCGTTGCACCCAAGCCCTGGCGGGCGACCCTGGCCGAGTCGGTGGCGCTCGGTGCGCCCGCCACCGACAGCACCTTCCGGGCCGCGGCGGCCGCCGAGCTCGCCCACGCGCACGTCCGCGCGGGCAGCCGCTACAAGATCCCCATGGTCACCGGCACCCTCGTCACGGTGCTGCGCGAGCTGGCGCGGAAGCAGACCGGCACCGGCGCGGAGTAGGCGCCTAGGACCGCGCCGTCGCCGGGGCGAGCTCGATCTGCTCCGCCGCGCGGACGGCGTGCACGTCCCCGGTGTACTCCGCCCGGGCCTCGGCCACCACGGCGTCGATCGAGGTCCACGGGGGGACGTGGGTGAGCAGCAGCCGCCCCACCCCGGCCTCGCGCGCGAGCACACCCGCCTGGGTGCCGGAGAGGTGCACACCGACGGGCCGGTCCGGGGCGTCGGTCCACGAGGCCTCGGCCAGCAGCACGTCCGCCCCCTGCGCGAGGGTCGTCATCGCCGCGCAGGGCCCGGTGTCCCCGGTGTAGACGAAGGTGGCACCGTCGGCGTCGGCGAACCGCATCGCGTAGGCCTCGCACGGGTGGTCCACCAGCGCCACCTCGACGGTGACCGGGCCGAAGGTCAGCGTCTCGCCGGGCACCCACGGCCGCAGGTCCAGCACGTCGGTCACGTCGTCGACCTCACCGCCACGCTCGGCGGAGGCGACCCCCAGCCGCAGCGCCGCGTCGGAGGGGGCGTGCACCCGGGTCAGGCCCGGGCGGGCGTGCGGGTGGTAGCGCCGCCAGACGAGCAGCCCGGCCACGTCGAGGCAGTGGTCGGCGTGCAGGTGGCTGAGCAGGACGGTGGCATCGGCCGGGTCCACGTAGCGCTGCAGCGCGCCCAGGGTGCCGCCGCCGAGGTCGAGGACCAGCGGGGGGGCGCCCGAGGCCGTGAGCAGGTAGCCCGAGGCCGGCGAGTCCGGGCCGGACACGCTCCCGGAGCACCCCAGCACGGTCAGCCGCATGGCCGCCATGCTGCCACGGAGCCCCGTCAGGTCGTGACCGAACCCACCGACGTCGAGCCCTCTGCCGTCGAGCCCACCGACGCCGACCCCACCGCCGTCGAGCCCACCGACGCCGACCCCACGGCCGTCAGCTCCGGGCCGAGGAAGCGCCGACCCAGCCGGGCGAACTGCTCCGGGTCCCCGGTGGCCAGGAAGGTGCGCCGCGGGGCCGAACCCCCGTGCTCGCGCAGCAGGTCGGCGGTCGTGAGGACCTTGAGCACGTCCTTGGCCGTCTCCTCCGCGCTGGAGACCAGGGTGACGCCGTCACCCATCACCAGCTGCACCACCCCCGACAGGAGCGGGTAGTGGGTGCAGCCGAGGACCAGGGTGTCCACGTCGGCCTCCTGCAACGGCTCCAGGTAGGCCTGGGCGAGGCCGAGGACCTGGCGCCCGCTGGTCACCCCGCGCTCGACGAAGTCCACGAACCGCGGGCAGGCGGCGGTGGTGAGCTGCACGGCGGAGGCGGCGAAGGCGTCGTCGTAGGCCCGCGAGGTGACGGTGCCCCGGGTGGCGATGACCCCCACCCGGCTGCTGCGCGTGGTCGCTACGGCTCGGCGCACCGCCGGCAGGATCACCTCGACCACCGGCACCGGGTAGCGCTCCCGGGCGTCGCGCAGGCACGCGGCGCTGGCGGTGTTGCACGCGATCACGAGCGCCTTGACCCCGCGCTCCACCAGGTCGTCGGCCACGGCGAGGGCGTGCGCACGGACCTCGGCGACGGGCAGCGGACCGTAGGGGCCGTTCGCGGTGTCCCCCACGTAGAGGACCGCCTCGTCGGGGAGCTGGTCGATGATCGCCCGCGCCACGGTGAGCCCACCGACCCCGGAGTCGAAGATCCCGATCGGCCGGTCCGCCGGGTTGGTGCTCACCGGGGGCGCGCCAGCACCGCGGCCGCGCCGATCCCGCCCAGCGCGCCGAACAGGTGGCCCTCCCAGCTGACACCGGGGTCACCGGGCAGCACGCCCCACAGCACCCCGCCGTAGACCACCAGCAGGACGAGGCCGAGCGCCACCTGGCCCAGGTTCCGGGCGAACACCCCGCGCACCAGCAGGAACGCGAGCCAGCCGAACACCAGCACCGACGCGCCCAGGTGCACACCGGGCGCTCCCACCAGCCACACCCCCGCACCCGCGGTCAGCCAGACCACGGCGGTGACGGCCAGCGCGCGAGGCACCCCGGAGAGCAGCAGCAGGAAGCCGAGCACGAGCAGCGGGACCGTGTTGCCCGCGAGGTGGCCGAACCCGCCGTGCAGCAGGGGTGCGAGCAGGATCCCGACCAGGCCGTCGGTGTCCCGGGGGGTGATCCCGTTGGCGAAGACCTCGGCGTCCAGGGCGGAGCCCGTGGTCTGGTCGACGACCTCCAGCACCCACAGCAGAGCCACGAACGCGACGGAGCCGAGCAGAGCGGTGCGCCAGACCGGCCGTGACGGCGTCGGCGTGGCGGTCACGGCTCGCCCCCCGACCCCTCCGGGGGGCCGGCGCGGTCCTGCCCGGTCCTCAGCACGGTCGTGATCGTAGTGCGGGCCGTCCTGGCTGCGGATCAGGCCAGCGCCGAGGGCAGCACGTCCCGGTAGGCCCGCACCCCCGTCACGGTGGTCGCGGCGAGCACCGCGTGCACGATGGCCCGCGCCACGCAGTCGGCCCCGGCCGCGGTGATGGCGTCCAGCCGGGGCACGTCCACCGCACCCTCGCCGGTGGCCAGGGCGAAGAAGGTGTCCCCGTCCAGCATGGAGTGGGCCGGGCGCACGGCCCGGGCCAGCCCGTCGTGCGCGGCCACGGCGAGGCGGCGGCACTGGGGCTTGGTCAGACCGGCATCGGTGGCCACCACCCCGATGGTCGTGTTGAGCCGCGCCGCGTCGTCGGCGAGGGCCGCGAACGCGTCCACCTCTGCGTGCACGGGTGCACGCAGCCCGTCGAGCTCGGGGTCCGCCGCCCACGGCAGCCCCGTCCGCGGGTCGACCACCGACCCGGCCGGGTTCACCGCCACCAGGGCCGCCACGGTCGTCCCGTCCGCGAGGACCGCGCTGGCCGTGCCGATCCCGCCCTGCAGCACCCCGGCACGCGCGCCGGTGCCCGCCCCCACGCAACCCTGGGCCACCTCGAGCCCGGCCGCCTCGCACGCCGCCCGCCCGAACGCCGCGTCCGGGACGTTGCCGAACACCGTGGAGGAGTGCAGGTCGAACAGCACGGCGGCCGGGACGATCGGCACCACGTGGTGCTCGGCCGGGCCCACCCGGAACCCGTGCCCGCGCTCGGCGAGCCAGCCCACCACCCCGTCTGCCGCAGCCAGCCCGTAGGCGCTGCCGCCGGTCAGCACCACGGCCTGCACCTGCTGCACGAGGTGGCTGGGGTCGAGCAGGTCGGTCTCCCGGGTGCCCGGCCCACCCCCGCGGACGTCCACCCCACCGGTCGCGCCGGCCGGCGCCAGCACGACGGTGGTGCCCGTGGCCCACCCGCCGCCGAGGCGCTGGTGGTGGCCCACGGTCAGCCCCGCCACGTCGGTGAGGGCGTCGCGCGGGCCGGGGTGGGTCACGGCAGCAGGACCTGCACCAGGGAGTCCTGCACCCAGGTCAGCCAGTGGTACACGCCGAGGTGGCCGGCGCGCGGGTCGTCCTCGGGCAGCTCGTCGGGGGTGTCGGCGTCGATGTCGAGCACCACACCCAGCGACAGCCGCACGTCGTTGATGGCCACGAGCCAGGCGTCGGCCTCCTCGGGAGTGAGGTTCACCCGTCCACCGTGCGCGGGGCAGGTGGCCAGGAGCACGGCCGCGGCCGCCCGCTTCGACTCGATGATCTCCGGCTCGTGCAGGCTGCGCAGCGCCGCCGCGGAGTCGTCCCCCGCCCCGGCCGGGTCCACCCCGTCCACCTCGCCGAGGTCGGTGCGGTGGAAGTCCGGCAGCAGCCGGGCCAGGGTCGCGTCCTCTGGTGGCGTGCTGTGCCCGGTGCGGACGCCGGTGATCTCGCTGAGCTCGTCCTGGGGTGCGGCGTCCGCGCGCTCACCGAGCATCTCGGTGATGGAACCGACCATGCCGCGCAGGACGGCCGCCTCCTGGGCCTCCAGCTCGGACCGGAACCGGGAGCCGGTCAGCGAGGCCTTGCGGATCCAGGGCTGCACGGTCCTCTTCTCGGTGGTCGGTACGGGGCGGTGCGCGGTCAGTCGCGCTGGACGGTGGCCCAGAGTCCGGCGCCCTGGAGCTTGGCGGCGTCGGCCTCCATGCTCTCGCGCGGGCCCGAGGTGACCGTCGAGCGGCCCTCGCTGTGCACCTGCATCATCTTCTCGGTGGCCTTCGCCTTGCTGAAGCCCAGCAGCTTCTGGAACACGTACGTCACGTAGTGCATGAGGTTCACCGGGTCGTCCCACACGACGGTGACCCACGGTCGGTCGGTGCCGACGGCCTCCTCCACCGAGGCGTCGGAGGCGGTCCCGGGCTCGACCTCCAGCGGTGCAGCCATGCTGGACACCCTACGACCAGGGGCCCGCCTCGTAGAGTCCGTGATCGTGACGACGCGCACGAGCACCGCCCTGCTCACCGACTCCTACGAGCTGACGATGCTCTCCGCCGCCCTGCGCAACGGCACGGCGCACCGGGCGTGCACCTTCGAGGTGTTCGCCCGCTCGCTGCCGCACGGGCGTCGCTACGGGGTGGTCGCGGGCACCGGACGCCTGCTGGACCTGCTGCGCGAGTTCACCTTCGGCGAGGCCGAGCTCGCCTCGGTGGAGCACGGCCTGGACGAGGCGACGCTGGAGTGGCTGCGCGGCTATCGCTTCACGGGAGCCGTCGAGGGCTACCGCGAGGGAGAGCTGTACTTCCCGGGCTCCCCCGTGCTGACCGTCACCGGCACCTTCGCCGAGTGCGTGCTGCTGGAGACCCTCGCGCTGTCGGTCCTCAACCACGACAGCGCCGTCGCCTCCGCCGCCGCACGGATGGTCCAGGCCGCCGGGGGCCGCCGGACCATCGAGATGGGCTCGCGGCGCACCCACGAGGAGGCTGCGGTGGCCTCGGCCCGGGCCGCGTACCTCGCCGGCTTCGACGCCACGTCCAACCTGGAGGCGGGCCGGCGCCACGGCGTGCCCACCTCCGGGACCAGCGCGCACTCGTTCACGCTGCTGCACACCGACGCCGACGGGCCCGACGAGGCCGCCGCGTTCCGCGCCCAGGTCGACGCTCTCGGGGTGGGCACCACGCTGCTGGTGGACACCTACGACATCGCCCGGGGCATCGCCACCGCCATCGAGGTGGCCGGTACCGGCCTGGGGGCCGTGCGCATCGACTCCGGCGACCTGGGCGTGATGGCGGTGCAGGCCCGCGCGCAGCTCGACGGACTGGGCGCGACGAACACCCGGGTGGTGCTCTCCGGCGACCTCGACGAGCACTCCATCGCGGCGCTGCGGGCGGAACCGGTCGACGTCTACGGGGTGGGGACGTCGCTGGTCACGGGATCCGGGGCACCCACCGCGGGCATGGTCTACAAGCTCGTGGAGGTCGACGGCGTCCCCGTGGCCAAGCGCAGCAGCCACAAGAACTCCCGCGGAGGGCACAAGCACGCCGTCCGACGGGCCCGCGAGACCGGCACGGTGGTCGAGGAGCTCGTGCACCGCGCCGGTCGTCCGCCCGAGCTGGGCGCGCACGACCGCGAGCTGGTGGTCCCGATGGTCCGCGACGGGGAGCTGCTCCACGGCCTGCCCACCCTCGAGGACTCCCGCGCACACCTGGCCGCCGCCCTGGTCAGCCTGCCCTGGGAGGGCCTGAAGCTCTCCCGCGGCGAGGCCGCCATCCCCACCACGTTCCTCGACTGACCCCACCCGCCCGACCGAGAGGCACCCGCCGTGACCACCGCGCTCGTCGTCGTCGACGTCCAGAACGACTTCTGCGAGGGCGGCTCCCTGGCGGTGGCCGGCGGCGCGGCGGTGGCGGCCGCGATCTCCCGGCACATCGCCGAGATGCGGGGGGCGGGCAGCGCGTACGCCCACGTCGTGGCCACCCGCGACCACCACGTCGAGCCCGGCGCGCACTTCAGCAGCACCCCGGACTTCGTGGACTCCTGGCCGCCGCACTGCCGGGTGAGCACGGCCGGGGCCTCCTTCCACCCCGACCTCGACGTGGCCGCGGTGGCGGCGGTGTTCTCCAAGGGCGCGCACGCCGCGGCCTACTCCGGGTTCGAGGGCACCGACCCCGACGGTCTGCGCCTGGCCGAGTGGCTGCGCGACCGGGAGGTGGACAGCGTGGAGATCGTCGGCATCGCCACCGACCACTGCGTCCGGGCCACCGCCCTGGACGCCGTCGCCGAGGGCTTCGACACCACGGTGCTGCTCGACCTCACCGCCGGGGTGGCCCCGGGGACGGTGGACCGCGCGCTGGCCGAGATGGCCGCGGCCGGCGTGGTGCTGCGCGGGGTCCCGCTCGGCTGAGCTGCGGTCACCGGCCGTCCCCGCCCGCCCCGGCCCGGCGACGGCGAACGGTCGGCCCGCGGCGGTAGCGTCACCCGACGTGCCCGACCTGCCTCCCGTCCCCGAGCTGCTCGCCTCCGCGGTGACCGCGCTGGGCGGCACCGAGCGCACCGGGCAGGTCACCATGGCCTCGGCCGTCGCCCACGCCCTGGACACCGGGGAGCACCTGGCGGTGCAGGCCGGCACGGGCACCGGCAAGTCGCTCGCCTACCTGGTCCCGGCCATCCGGCACGCCGTGGAGTCCGGGAGGACCGTCGTGGTCTCCACCGCCACCATCGCCCTGCAGCGCCAGCTCGTGGACCGCGACCTCCCCCGGCTCAGCAAGGCCCTGGCCCCGTCGCTGCCGCGCACCCCGGAGTTCGCGATCCTCAAGGGTCGCCGCAACTACCTGTGCCTGCACCGCCTCGCCTCCGGTGCACCGGAGGAGCCCGAGGACGCCGCCCTGTTCGACCCGTTCGCCGTGTCCAAGCTCGGCCGGGAGGTCCAGCGGCTGACCGCCTGGGCGGAGAAGACCACCACCGGCGACCGCGACGAGATAGTCCCCGGGGTCACCGAGCAGGCCTGGCGCCAGGTCAGCGTCTCCGCCCGCGAGTGCCTCGGCGTCTCCCGCTGCCCGGTGGGCCAGGACTGCTTCGCGGAGAAGGCCCGCGCCTCGGCGGCCAAGGTCGACGTGGTGGTGACCAACCACGCTCTGCTGGCCATCGATGCCATCACGGGCGTGCCGGTGCTGCCGGAGCACGACGTGGTCGTCATCGACGAGGCGCACGAGCTGGTGGACCGGGTGACGGGCGTCGCCACGGCCGAGCTGTTCGGCGGGGCCGTCGCCGCCGCCGCCCGGCGCAGCGCCAAGCTCGCCGACGACCGGGACGTCGACCACCTCACCGAGGCCGGCGACCTGCTCACCCTGGCCCTGACCGAGACGACGCCCGGTCGCTGGGAGGCCCTGCCCGAGGGCATGGCGGGCCCGTTGACCACCGTGCGGGACGCGGCGTGGTCGCTGCGCACGGCGATCGGCCCGGCCAGGCCCGGGCAGAACGCCTCCGACCCCGAGGGTGCGGCCGCCCGGACCGCGGCCCTGGCCCTGGTCGAGGAGGTCCACGACACCGCCGTCCGCGTCCTCACCGCCTTCGACGAGCCGGACCCGGCCCAGCGCCGTGACGTGGTGTGGCTGGCCGACGAGGAGCGCCGGGGACGGGTGGTGCGGGTGGCGCCGCTCAGCGTGGGCGGGCTGCTGCGCGCGAGCCTGTTCGCCGAGGCGACCGTGGTGTTGACCTCGGCGACCCTGGCCCTGGGCGGCAGCTTCGACGGCCTGGCCCGGCAGTGGGGGCTGCCCGCGGAGAACAGCGCCCCGGTGAGCGCGGCGACGGCCTCCGGCAAGGAGGTGGTGCCCGCCGCGCGGTGGAGCAGCCTCGACGTCGGCTCGCCGTTCAACCACTCCGGCGCCGGGATCCTCTACGTGGCCAAGCACCTGCCCGCGCCGGGCCGCGACGGGCTCGTGGAGTCCTACCTGGCCGAGATCGAGGGACTCGTGGGCGCCGCGGGCGGCCGTACCCTGGGACTGTTCAGCTCCATGCGGGCCGCCAAGACCGCCGCCGAGGCCATGCGCGAGCGGCTGGACACCCCGGTGCTGTGCCAGGGCGACGACTCCACCGGCCAGCTGATCACGCGCTTCGCCGCCGACGAGGCGACCTCGCTGTTCGGCACCCTCTCGCTGTGGCAGGGGGTGGACGTGCCGGGGCGCTCGCTGTCGCTGGTGATCCTCGACCGCATCCCGTTCCCGCGGCCCGACGACCCCCTGCTCGTGGCACGGCAGCGCGCGGTGGAGAGCGCCGGGGGCAACGGGTTCCTGTCCGTGGCGGCGAACCACGCCGCGCTGCTGCTCGCCCAGGGGGTGGGTCGGCTGCTGCGCAGCGTCGACGACCGGGGCGTGGTGGCCGTGCTCGACCCGCGCCTGGTCACCGCGCGCTACGGCGGCTACCTGCGAGCGTCGCTGCCGCCGTTCTGGCCGACGACCGATCCAGCCGTGGTCCGCGCAGCACTCGCCCGGCTCACGGCCTAGCCCTGCCGCCAGCGCGTCACCACGGTCACGGACCCGGCCGGCACCTCCGTGTACCCCGCGTCCCGCACGGCCACCGAGCCCGGCCGGCCCAGCTCCCGCGCGAAGCGCTCCGGCGTCGCGTCCCGCACCGCGCACGCCCACCCCGTCGCCCGCCACGCCGCCAGCTCCGTCGCCCCGAGCGAGGCCGCGAGCAGCATCGTCGCGTGGCCCACCTGGGCGGCCGCCTTCCCCACGGTCATCTCCAGCCCGGCGTCCAGCCACAGCACGGGCGTCCCGTCCGGCACCCCGCCCGGCTCGTCGGGCTCCAGCTCGGTGCCGCTGATCTGCAGCCGCCGGACCTGCGGCGGCGTCTCACCCACGGCCACCGGGACCAGCGCCCTCGCCTGCGCTCCCCCCACGTCCACGGTCACCCCGTCCAGCACGCCGACCGCCGCCCAGTGCGCACCGCGGGCCCGGCGGCTCACCTTGCGGATGCGTCCGGAGCACCACTCCAGCACGGGCTCGCGCCACGGACCGGGCTCGCCGTCCTCGGCCGTCCCGGACCGCGGGTCCAGGCACACGGCGAGCGCGGCACTCGCCGCGGCCGCGAGCAGCGCGGTCCGGGCTGGCGGGTCCGCCCGCTCGATGCGCAGCACCAGCGGCATGGCCAGCACCCGGGCCGGGTCCTCGGGATCGGGCCGCGTGCGCGGGTCGGCGATCGCGGCCAGCACGGGGCCGGTCACGGGATCGGGACCCGGCTCACCAGACCGTCGCGGGCGTCCGCGGCCTCCACCTCGTCCCTGGTCACGCCCAGCACGAACAGCACCGCGTCCAGGTAGGGGTGGGAGATCGCGGCGTCGGCCACCTCGCGCAGCGCCGGCTTGGCGTTGAAGGCGATGCCGAGGCCGGCGGCGGCGAGCATGTCGATGTCGTTGGCGCCGTCGCCCACGGCCACCGTCTGGTCCATCGGCACGCCCGCCTGGGTGGCGAAGCGGCGCAGGGCCACCGCCTTGGCGGGACGGTCCACCACGTCTCCCACCACGCGTCCGGTCAGCACCCCGCCCACGATCTCCAGGGTGTTCGCGGCCACGAAGTCGAGCTCCAGCTCGCGCGCGAGGCCCTCGATGACCTGGGTGAACCCGCCGGAGACCACCCCGCAGCGGAAGCCGAGGCGCCGCAGGGTCCGGATGGTCGTGCGTGCACCCGGGGTGAGCTCCAGGCTGTCGGCCACGTCGTCGACGACGGAGGCGGGCAGCCCCGCGAGCACGGCCACCCGGCGGTGCAGCGACTCCGCGAAGTCGAGCTCGCCACGCATGGCCGCGGCCGTGACCTCGGCGACGGCCGCCTCCTGCCCGGCGCGGGCAGCCAGCATCTCGATCACCTCGCCCTGCACCAGGGTGGAGTCGACGTCGAAGACGATGAGCCGCTTGGACCGCCGGGCCAGACCGGCCCGCTCCACCGCCACGTCCACGCCCTCCGCGGCAGCCACGGCAGCCAGCGCGGCCCGCAGCGCAGAGTCGTCCTCGCGCGCGTCGTCGGCGGCGGTCACGGCCAGCTCGAGACCGGTCACCGGGTAGTCGGCCACCCCGCGGATGGAGTCGATGTTGGCCCCGCGCGCGGCGAGCTCGCGGGCCAGTGCGCTCAGCGCCCTGGCGGTGACGGGCCGCCCCAGCACCACCACGGCGTGGGTGGAGGAGGCGCGCGGCCCGGTGCTCGGAGCGATCTCGACGTCCACGTGGACGTCGACGGTGCTCATGGCCTGCTCGACGGCCTCCTGCAGCTCCTCGGCGTCACCGGGGCAGAGCACCAGGACACCCAGCGTCAGCCGGCCCCGGATCACCACCTGCTCCACGTCGAGCACGTCCACGGAGTGCTGGGTCAGCGCGGCGAACAGCACCGACGTGACACCGGGACCGTCCGGACCGGTCACGGTGACGAGCACGGACGTGGGCAGGGGCACGCTCACGGGTGGGAGACCTCCAGCTCGGGGGCGGGCAGCCCGGGTCGGCGTGGCGCCGCGGGCCCCGGCCGCTGGTGCGGACGGGGCCCGGGGGCGCTGCGGTGGAACCGACCTCTACCGGGAGCGGGCGTCGCTGCCGTTGACCTCGTCGGGCTCGAGTGCGTTGGTGAGCTTCTCCGACACCGCGCCGGAGTGCTGCGCACTTCCGGTGTGGGCCTCCAGGCGCATCCGCTCGGCCATGTGCGGGTAGTGCAGCTCGAACGCGGGGCGCTCGGAGCGGATGCGGGGCAGCTCGACGAAGTTGTGCCGTGGCGGTGGGCAGGAGGTGGCCCACTCGAGGGAGTTGCCGTAGCCCCACGGGTCGTCGACGGTCACGATCTCGCCGTAGCGGTAGCTCTTGAACACGTTCCACAGGAAGGGCAGCGTGGACGCCCCGAGGATGAACGCGCCGATCGTGGAGATGGTGTTCAGGGTGGTGAACCCGTCGGTGGGCAGGTAGTCGGCGTAGCGGCGTGGCATGCCCTCGGCACCGAGCCAGTGCTGGACCAGGAAGGTGGTGTGGAAGCCGATGAACGTGGTCCAGAAGTGGTACTTGCCCAGGGTCTCGTCCATCATCCGGCCGGTCATCTTGGGGAACCAGAAGTAGATGCCGGAGTAGGTCGCGAACACGATGGTGCCGAACAGCACGTAGTGGAAGTGCGCCACCACGAAGTACGTGTCGGAGACGTTGAAGTCGATGGGCGGGCTGGCCAGCAGCACACCGGTGAGCCCACCGAACAGGAACGTGATCAGGAAGCCGACCGCGAACAGCATCGGCGTCTCGAAGGTGATCTGGCCCTTCCACATGGTGCCGATCCAGTTGAAGAACTTCACCCCGGTCGGCACGGCGATGAGGAAGGTCATGAAGGAGAAGAACGGCAGCAGCACCGCGCCGGTGGCGTACATGTGGTGCGCCCACACGGCGATGGACAGCGCCGCGATGGAGAGGGTGGCGTAGACCAGGCCCTTGTAGCCGAACAGCGGCTTGCGGCTGAACACCGGGAAGACCTCGCTGACGATGCCGAAGAACGGCAGGGCCACGATGTACACCTCGGGGTGGCCGAAGAACCAGAACATGTGCTGCCACAGGATCACCCCGCCGTTGGCCGGGTCGAAGACGTGGGCGCCCAGGTGGCGGTCGGCCGCCAGCCCGAACAGCGCTGCGGTGAGGATCGGGAACGCGAGCAGGATGAGGATCGAGGTCACCAGGATGTTCCAGGTGAAGATCGGCATCCGGAACATCGTCATGCCGGGGGCCCGCAGGCAGACCACCGTGGTGATCATGTTCACCGCACCGAGGATGGTGCCGAGGCCGGCGACGATGAGTCCGGTGATCCACAGGTCCGCGCCGGCGCCCGGGGAGTGCACGGCGTCCGAGAGCGGGGTGTAGGCGAACCAGCCGAAGTCCGCGGCACCACCGGGGGTGATGAACCCGGCGACGACGATGATGGCGCCGAACAGGTACAGCCAGTAGGAGAACGCGTTCAGCCGGGGGAACGCCACGTCCGGCGCCCCGATCTGCAGCGGCAGGATGTAGTTGGCGAAGCCGAAGACGATGGGCGTCGCGTAGAGCAGCAGCATGATCGTGCCGTGCATGGTGAACAGCTGGTTGTACTGCTCGTTGCTCAGGAACTGCAGCCCCGGCACGGCCAGCTCGGTGCGCATGAGCAGCGCCATGAGCCCACCGATGATGAAGAACGCGAAGGACGTCACCAGGTACATCAGCCCGATGGTCTTCGGGTCCGTCGTGTGGACCATCTTGAGGATGAAAGAGCCCTTCTTCGCCTCTCGGACCGGGTACGGCCGAGTGGCGACGGGCTGGGGCGCTAGGGCCGTCACAGATCCTCCAACGTTGCTCGAGACGCCGTTCACCGGCGAGGAGGATGGTAGCCCGGGCACGTCCACTACGCGCTGTCGGACCCCCACTCGTGACCTCGCGGCCCGCGTGGGCTCACCCGCCCCTCACGCCCGACGCCCCGCCCGCGTGGCGGACGGGACCCCCGGACGCACGAAGGGCCCGGATCCACGAGGATCCAGGCCGTTCGCACGCGCTTCCCGGTGGAGCTGAGGGGACTCGAACCCCTGACCCCCACACTGCCAGTGTGGTGCGCTACCAGCTGCGCCACAGCCCCGGGTGTGCTGCGCAGAGGAAGTTACACCAGCGGCGCAGTCACGTCCCAATCGCCTGGTCGGAGCGGGGCGCTGCTCAGGTCAGGCTGGTCAACCAGCCGCGGTCGTTGATGTTGACCTGGGTGCCCCCGTTGAGCACGGTCGGCGTCCCCACCTGTCCGACAGCGGCCTGGAGCGCGTCCTGGCCGGTCTTCGAGGCGGCCTGCGCGGTGGCGGTCCGGTCGCCGGCGGCGATGCACGCCTGCGCGCTCTGCGACGCACCTGCGGTGCCGGCGAGGGTGGCGAGCTGGTCGTTGCTCAGGTCGTCGCCCGCCCCCTCCTTCGGTTGGTTCTCCGTCGCGAACAACGCCGTGTGGAAGGCCGGGAAGGCCGATCCGGTGCCGTCGGAGGCCACGCAGATCGCGGCGCCGGCCGCGCGGCTGGAGTAGTCCTTGCTGGCCGACCTCGAGTTGAGGAAGTCCAGCATGTGGTAGCTGACCGCCACCTTTCCCTCGTCGAGGGCCTGGGCCACCTGCTGGCCGTAGAGCCCCTCGAACTGGCTGCAGATGGGGCAGAGGAAGTCCTCGTAGACGTCGAGGGTCACCGGTGCGTCGGTCGCGCCCACGCGGACCACGCCGTTGCTCACCGACACCGCAGCACTCTGGGCCGAGCCGTAGCCGTCGTTGACGGGGGCGGTGCGGGAGCGCTGGTAGAGCACACCGCCGATGACGACGGCGAGGACCAGCACCACCGCACCGCCGGCGACGAGGGTGCCGCGCCTCGACTGGGTCGGCCGGGCCGCCGTCACCACTCCGCGACCGGAGCCACCACCCCGACCGACCCCGCCGCTCGGCCTGCCGTCGCCCCGGCCCTTGCTGTCCTTGCCGCTCACGCGCGCCGTCCTCCACCTGTGTCGTCGACGGGCCCGCCCCCGGGCGGGAGCCCCGTGCTCGTCCGCGAACCCGGTCCGGTCGCCAGCGGCGTCCGCGGCCTGGCCACCAACCAGAGTGCCACCACGACGAAGGCGACGTCGCGGGCGATCTCGGCGAGGTAGTCCAGCGGTCCGACGTCGGCCGCACCGCCACCACCGAAGCAGCCGCAGTCGATGCTGAGCCCGCGGGCCCAGGAGGAGCCCACCCCGGCGAGGAAGACCCCCAGCAGCACCACCGACGCGACGGCCACCGGTCGCACCCCCACCCCGAGCAGCAGCAGCAGCCCGAGCCCGATCTCCAGGAACGGCAGGGTGGTCGCCACCGGGCTCACCACCGGCTCCGGCAGCAGCTGGTAGGCCCGCACCGCGACCTCGGTCTGCAGCGGGTCGACCGCCTTGATGGCGCCGGACACGAGCCACACCGCGGCGAGCCCGAGCCTGCACAGGGTGCTCAGCCACACCGGCCACCCGACTCCCTGCACGCGCACAGGCTAGAGCTCCTCCCTGAGCGACTCCTGGGCGAGCACGGCGTCGAGGTCGGAGAGGCGGTTCATCGAGGCCACGGCGCGGGCCGTCCGGTGGTTGGCGGCCAGGCGCTCGCGGTGGCGGTGGGTGAAGGCCCAGTACCCGGCGGTGAACGGGCAGGCCTTCTCCCCCACCCGGACCTTGGGGTCGTACGCGCACCCGCCGCAGTGGTCGGTCATCTTGTTGAGGTACGCCCCGCCCGCGGCGTAGGGCTTGGTGGCGATGAGGCCGCCGTCGGCGTGCTGGCTCATCCCGATGACGTTCACCGGCATCACCCAGGCGAAGCCGTCGACGAACGCGGTGGCGAACCAGTCGGTGAGCGCGCGGGGGTCGTAGCCGCGCTGCAGGGCGTGGTTGCCCAGCACCATCAGCCTCGGGATGTGGTGCACCCAGCCGCGGTCGCGGACCCCGTTCACCGCGTCGGCCAGGCAGGCTGCGGTCACCGCGTCCCCGTCGAGCTCGGTCAACCAGTCCGGCAGCGGCACGTGGGCGTCCAGGGCGTTGCGGTCGAGGTAGTCCTCGCCCAGGTGCCAGTAGAGGTGCCACACGTACTCCCGCCAGCCCAGCACCTGGCGGACGAAGCCCTCCACGCTGGCCAGGGGGGCGTCACCCCGCGTGTGGGCGGCCTCGGCGGCGTGCACCACCTCGAGCGGGTGCAGCAGGCCCAGGTTCATCGGGACGCTGAGCAACGAGTGGGCCATGGGCCAGTCGCCGGCCATCACGGCGTCCTCGTGGGGCCCGAAGTCCGCGAGCCGGGTGTCGACGAACTGCTCGAGGGCCTGCTCCGCCTCGCTCCGGGTGACGGGGAACAGCCGAGGCCCGTCCACCCCCACCGTGTCCAGCTCCATGGCGTCGAGGTCGGCGCGCACCTGCTCGTCGACCGCGTCCTCGGTGGGCCACCAGGGCGGCTCCACGCCCAGGGTGGTGCGCCCCTTGGGCGGGCGCTCCCGGTTCTCGGCGTCGAGGTTCCACGTACCGCCGACGGGTTCCCCGGCGTCCATCAGCACGTCGAACCGGCGGCGCTGCTCGCGGTAGAACGCCTCCATGCGGAAGCTCTCCCGACCGGCCGCCCACTCCGCGAACTCGGCCCGGCCCAGGGCGAAGGTGGGGGTGGGCAGCACGGCCGCCACCAGTCCCTCGGCGGCGAGCCGGTGCACGAGCGCCTCGGCCGCACGGGAGGTGGGCTCGTGCACCACCACTGGCCGACCCAGCTGCTCGAGGGCCTCGCGGTAGGTGTCGGTGCGCAGGTGGACGGCCCGGTCACCGAGCTCCTCGGCCAGGTGCCGCAGCCCCGAGAGCACCAGGTGCAGCTTCTGGCGGTGGTAGCGGCGTCGGCGCAGCGCGGAGGTGGCCTCGACGAGCAGCACCTGCCGGTGGGCGTGCTCGGGGGCCGAGTGCACGTGCGGGCCGAGCTGGTCGGCGAAGACCCAGAGGGGGGCGTCATCAACGGTCACGCCGGAAGTCTGGGGCGCGGCGGCGCTCAGCGCCCGGTGATCGGCTCCACCAACGGGGCTGCGGGCACCCCGGGACGCTCCAGGGACTCCGGGGCTCGGGACCAGATCGCGGCGGCCACCAGCACGATGACCCCGGTGAGGCCGAAGGCGGCGGAGTAGGAGACCCGGTCGGCGATGAACCCGGCCACCAGCGGACCCGTGATGCCCCCGACGTCGGAGGCCATCTGGAACCCGACCAGCACCGGACCGCCGCGACCACGGGACCCGATGACGTCGGCCACCGAGGCCTGCTGGGCGGGGTTGAGCATCCCCGCACCCAGCCCGGCCACCACGCAGGCCAGCAGGAACAGCGGTGTGGAGGTGGTGAACCCCAGCCAGGCCGTGCCCGCCCCGAGCAGCACCAGTCCCGCCACGGCCAGGGGCTTGCGCCCGCGGGCGTCGGCCACCCGACCGGAGAACAGCAGCGCGCCCGCGTTGGCGGCGGCGAACACCGACAGCGCCACCCCGGCGAGGGCGGGCTCGGACCCGAGCACGTCCACGACGAACAACGGCACCAGGGCCACCCGCACGCCGAACACGGCCCAGCCGTTGGCGAAGCTCGAGGCCAGCGCGGCACGGTAGGTGCGGTGCTCCCAGGCGTCGCGCAGCCGCAGCGTCGGCCGGTCGTCCGGTCCCTCGGGCGCGGCGAGCGTGGAGTGCCGCAGCTGGGTGTGCACCACGGCCACGGCCACCAGCAGGGCGGCGGCGTAGATGAGGAACGGCACCCGCAGGCCGAAGCCGACGAGGAGCCCGCCCACGATGGGCCCTGCGATGTTGCCGAGCAGGAAGCTCGACGCGTACAGCCCGGTGACCCGGCCGCGGATCCCGGGCGGGGCCATCCGGACGAGCAGGGCCAGCGCGGAGATGGTGAACATGGTGGAGCCGACGCCGCCGAGCCCGCGGAACACCAGCAGCTGCCAGTAGGACTGGGCGAAGGCGCAGGCGCCGGTGGACACCGCGACGACGACGAGGCCGACGAGGTACACCGGCCGCTCCCCCAGCCGCTGGACCAGCGAGCCGGCCGTGGGGGTGAACAGCAGGCGCATGAGCGCGAACGCGCTGATCACCGCGGAGGAGGCCGTGACCCCGACGTCGAAGCTGGTGGCGAACGCGGGCAGGGCGGGGGCGACGATCCCGAACCCGATGGCGATGACGAAGCTGGCCGCCACGAGCACCCAGATCTCGCGCGGCAGGGGCACCTTCGCGGTGCGGACGCGCGCCGTGCCTCGCCCGAACACCGTGCTCCCCACGTCGCCGACCAGGACCAGCGGAACTGTACGCCCGTACCGGTCTCGGACCCACCCCTCAGACGAGCTCGTCGAGCCGTCGGGCGTAGGTGGTCACCGGGTAGGCCGCCACGAACCCGCCCGCCTCGCTCAGCGCCTCCTCGACCCCCGCCTCCTCCACCAGCGCGGCCACCAGGGTCGCGCCCGCGTCGAACAGGTCCTGACCGACGGCGGTGAGCAGCGCGGTCCCGATCCCCCGCCGGCGCCGCGACGGCCGCACCACCACGTGCTCCACCACGCCCACCCCGGGCCCGCCCACCCCGGTGCCGCAGTAGCCCAGTGCCGTTCCCACCACCCGGTCGAGCTCGGCGTCCACCACCACGAGCAGCGCGGTGCACGGGTCCTCCAGGCGGTGCCCGAGCACGGTGAGCAGCGCGTCCGTGCCGTCCTCGGGCAGCTCGACCGCGTCGGCCAGGAGCTCGGCGATCCCCACCAGGTCATCCCCGGTGGCGGGCCGGACCCCCGGGGTCGGCGCGTCCGAGGGCACCACCCGCACCACCGTCCACCGCTCGGCCACGGCGAACCACCCGGCCTCGTCGGCCAGCCCCTGGATCTCGGTGACCGTGGTGGGCGAGGCGTGCACCAGCGCCTCGGCCTTGCCCGCGGCGGCGAAGGTCTGCTCCAGCGCCAGCAGCGTGGAGCCCAGCGGCGCGCGCACCCCGTCGAGGCCGACGGCGAAGCTCCCCGAGGGCAGCGGGCTGGCCGGGTGCACCACCACCCGCGCGCACCCGACCCGTCCGACCTTCCCGTAGCGGACCGCGCCCGCCGCGAGCTGCGCGTCCTCCACCTGCTCGGCGAGCAGGCGGGCGGCCTCCGGGGTGAGCAGATCCGGGTCGTCTGGGTCCCAGAGGGGGTCGCTCAACCCAGCACCGTCATCCCAGCACCGTCATCCCAGCACCGTCATCCCAGCACCGTCATCCCAGGACGCCGTCCACGAGGGACTGGGCCTGCTCCTGCACCTGCGCCAGGTGGTCCGGCCCGAGGAAGCTCTCGGCGTAGATCTTGTACACGTCCTCGGTGCCCGACGGGCGGGCGGCGAACCACGCGTTCTCCGTGACGACCTTGAGCCCGCCGATGGCCGCCCCGTTGCCCGGGGCCTCGGTCAGGGTCGCCGTGATGGCCTCGCCGGCCAGCTCGGTCGCGGTCACGTCGGAGGCGGACAGCCGGCCCAGCGTCGCCTTCTGCTCGCGGGTGGCGGGCGCATCGGTGCGGGCGTAGGCGGGGTCGCCGTGGCGGGAGACCAGCTCCGCGTAGCGCTGCGAGGGGCTCCGGCCGGTGACGGCGAGGATCTCCGCCCCGAGCAGGGCCAGCAGCAGGCCGTCCTTGTCCGTGGTCCAGGTGGTGCCGTCGTGGCGCAGGAACGACGCTCCGGCGCTCTCCTCGCCGCCGAAGCCCACGGAGCCGTCGAGCAGGCCGGGCACGAAGTGCTTGAAGCCCACCGGCACCTCCAGCAGGGTGCGGCCGAGCTCGGCGACGACCCGGTCGATCATCGAGGAGCTGACGAGGGTCTTGCCGACGGCAGCGGTGGCACCCCAGCTGCGGCGGGCGAACAGGTGCTCGATGGCCACGGCGAGGTAGTGGTTGGGGTTCATCAGCCCGGCGTCGGGGGTGACGATGCCGTGCCGGTCGGCGTCGGCGTCGTTGCCGGTGGAGATGTCGTAGTCGTCCTTCGCCCGGACCAGCGTCGCCATCGCGTTCGGCGAGGAGCAGTCCATCCGGATCTTGCCGTCGGTGTCCAGGGTCATGAACGCCCACCGCGGGTCGACCTCGGGGTTCACGACGGTGAGGTCGAGGCGGTGCCGCTCGGCGATCTCGCCCCAGTAGTGCACCGCAGCACCGCCGAGCGGGTCGGCGCCGATGCGCACCCCGGCGGCGCGGATGGCGTCCAGGTCGACCACCGAGGGCAGGTCGTCGACGTAGTGGCCGAGGAAGTCGTAGGTCCCGGGCTCCGGGTCCGTGGTCCGCCGGACGCCCTGCAGGCCCGCGCGCAGCAGCTCGTTGGCCCGGTCCGCGATCCACCCCGTCGCCTCCGAGCCGGCCGGGCCACCGTGGGGGGGGTTGTACTTGAAGCCGCCGTCGCGGGGCGGGTTGTGGCTCGGGGTGACCACGATCCCGTCGGCGTTCGCACCCTGGCCGTTGAGCCGCAGGATCGCGTGGCTCACCGCGGGAGTGGGGGTGTAGCCGTTGCGGGAGTCGACGAGCACGTCGACCTCGTTGGCGGCCAGCACCTCGAGCGCGGTGCGGAACGCAGGCAGGCTCAGCGCGTGGGTGTCCCGTCCGACCAGCAGCGGGCCCGTGGTGCCCTGGCCCGCCCGGTACTCGCAGATGGCCTGGGTGGTGGCCAGGATGTGCGCCTCGTTGAACGCCGTGTCCAGGCTGGAGCCGCGGTGGCCGGAGGTGCCGAACACGACCTGCTGGGCCGGGTCCTCCGGGTCGGGCGTCCGCTCGAAGTACGCGGCCTCCAGGGCGGCGAGGTCGACGAGGTCCTCGGGCTGGGCGGGCTGTCCTGCGCGCGGGTGGGCCATGGGATCCATCCTGGCCCGCCGGTCCGGGCCGGCGCGAGCCCGGGCTCTCCCCCAGGTCGGGGCAGGCGTGGGGGCGACGCCGGCGGGGGCGCGTCAGGACGTCAGCGCGTACCCCGTCGCGGCGAGGGCCACGCCGCCGACCACGCTGGCGAGGACGTAGGTCAGCGCAGCCCGCCGCCGTGCGCGCTCCGCCAGCGACACCGCCTCGTAGCCGAACGTCGAGTAGGTGGTGTACGCCCCGCAGAAGCCGGTTCCGAGCAGCGCGACCGCCCCGGCCGGGAGGGTTGCGCCCGAGACCAGACCCAGCAGCAGGCAGCCCGTCAGGTTCACCACGAGCGTCCCCCAGGGAAAGCCTGCGGCCACCCTCGCCGTCACGGCCTTGTCGACGACGTAGCGCGCGGGCGCACCCACCGCGGCCCCCAGCACCACGAGCAGCACGGTCACCGGGCCCCTCCGATCCGCCGGACGGTGACGACCCCGGCCCAGGACCCGGCCAGCGCGAGCACGAGGGTGAGCACCACGTAGAGCACCGCCACCCCCGCCGAGTCCCTGGTCACCGAGTCGACCGCGTAGGTGGAGAACGTGGTGAACCCGCCCAGCACCCCCGTGCCGAGGAACGGGCGGACCAGGGGGTGCGGACGGCGCAGCTCGGTGAGCACGACGAGCAGCGCACCGAGCAGGAAGCACCCCAGGACGTTCTCGACGAAGGTGGAGAGCGGGAAGCCACCGTGGTGCGGCAGGACCGTGCTCACCCCGAGGCGGGCCAGGGAGCCGAGCGCCCCGCCGGCGGCGATCACGGCGATCACGGGTCCGTGCTCGGGGACCAGGCCCACGTCCGGGTCGTCGACGTGGCTCACGAGCGTCGACGTTAGTCGTTGCGTGGCGGAACAACGTCGACCGGTCGCACCGTTGCACCCAGCATGACGACACCGAACGCCTCCAGCTCCGGCACCTTCGACATCCCGGGCGTGGGTGGCGTCAACCGACTCGGCTACGGCGCCATGCGCATCACCGGCGAGGGCATCTGGGGCGAGCCCGCCAGCCGGGAGACCGCCCGCGAAGTCCTGCGACGGGCCGTCGAGCTGGGCGTGAACTTCATCGACACCGCTGACTCCTACGGTCCGGACGTCTCCGAGGAGATCATCGCCGAGGCCCTGCACCCGTACGCCGACGGCCTCGTCATCGCGACCAAGGCCGGCCTGACCCGCACCGGCCCCGACGTGTGGGTCCCGCTCGGCCGCGCGGAGTACCTGCGCCAGCAGGCCGAGAAGAGCCTGCGCAACCTGAAGGTCGACGTCATCGACCTGTTCCAGCTGCACCGCATCGACCCCAAGGTCGACACCGCCGAGCAGTTCGGCGTCCTCAAGGAGCTGCAGGACGAGGGCAAGGTCAAGGCCCTGGGCCTGTCGCAGGTCTCGGTCGCCGAGATCGAGGAGGCCTCCAAGGTCTTCACCGTCGCCACCGTGCAGAACCGCTACAACCTCACCGACCGCAGCGCCGCCGACGTGCAGGCCTACTGCGCCGCCCACGGCATCGGCTTCATCCCGTGGGCCCCGGTCTCCGCCGGCGAGCTCGCCCAGCCGGGCGGCCCGGTCGACGAGATCGCCACCCGAACCGGGGCGAGCCACGCCCAGGTCGCCCTGGCCTGGATCCTGCAGTCCTCGCCGGTGAACCTGCCGATCCCCGGCACCGGCTCCGTCGCGCACCTGGAGGACAACCTGGGCGGGGCCGGGCTCACGCTGTCCGACGCCGACCTCGCGGAGCTCACCAACGCCGCCTGAGCACCCCTCACCGGGCGCCCCGGCCGCCGTCAGCGGTCGGGGCGCTCGTGCGTCCGGACCCCTCGTTGGCATCGCAGCGGGGCCGGGTGCACAGTGGTGAGGCCCGTCACAGAGCAGTGGCGGAGCCTAGGAGGCCGCCCGATGACCAGCACGCCCGTCCACCCGGGAACCACCAGCACACGCATCCTGCCGCCGGGGCTGCCCGAGCACCTGGACGTGCCCGCGGTCGACGTCGGGGCGGTGCTCCGCGGGGCGGCCCGGCGCTACGGCGAGCACACGGCGTTCCACCAGGACGGCGCCGAGATCACCTACGCCGCGCTGCTGGCCGAGGCGGCGCAGGTGGCGCACGGCCTGCGCGCGCAGGGCATCGTCCCCGGCGACGTGGTGGCCGTGCACATGCCCAACTGCCTCGACTACCCGGCCGTGTACTACGGGATCCTGATGGCCGGGGCCGTCTTCAGCCCCACCAACCCGCTGCTGCCGCCAGCTGAGCTCGCCTTCCAGCTGCGCGACTCGGCGGCGGTCGCCGTGGTCACCTGGGGTGCTGCCTCCGGCGTGCTGGCCGCCGTCCGCGAGCAGGTGCCCGCACGCCTGGTGGTCACCGTGGACGCGAGCCTGCCCGACTCCCTCACCCTCGCCGAGCTCCGGGCCGGGCAGCCGTCCACGGCCCCGGACGGGCGGCCGCAGCCCGGCGAGCTCGCCCACCTGGCCTACACCGGTGGCACCACCGGCCGCAGCAAGGGCGTGCGGCTGACCCACCGCCACGTCGTCACCAACGTGGTGCAGTCCGCGTGCTGGACCTCGGGCAGCACGGCCGGGCTCGACGCCGAGGGTGACCTGCTGCTGGACCAGGTGGGCTCCGCGCAGGAGTGGCCCACCCGGCTGGGCACCGGGGTCTCGGTCACCATCACGCCCTGGTTCCACGCGATGGGGGTCATCGGGTACCTCAACGTGCCGGTGCTGACCGGGTACACCTGCGTGATCCACCAGCGATTCGACCCGGGTGCGTACCTCGCCGACGTCGAGCGCTTCGGGGCCACCATGATCGGCGGCGCTCCCCCGGTGTTCGTGGCCCTGCTCCGCCACCCGGACGCCGCCACCCGGGACCTGTCCACCGTGCTCGGCCTCTCCTCCGGCGCCGCACCGCTGCCGGTCACCGTGATCGAGGCGCTCCGGGTGCGGTTCCCGGACGCCGTCATCGGGGAGGGCTACGGCCTCACCGAGGTGACGATGGTGGCGACGATGAACCCCTCGTGGCGCTCCGGCGTGCGCAAGGTCGGCACCGTGGGGGTGCCGGCCCACGGCACCGAGGTGCGCCTGCTCGACCCGTACGGCGCCGAGGTGCCCACCGGCGGGCGGGGTGAGGTCTACCTGCGCGGGCCCCAGGTGATGGAGGGCTACCACGAGCGACCCGACGCGACGGCCGAGGTGCTGGTCGACGGCTGGCTGCGCACCGGGGACGTGGGGGTGCTGGACGCCGACGGCTACCTGTCCATCGTCGACCGGGCCAAGGACATGCTGCTCTACAAGGGCTACAACGTGTTCCCCCGCGAGCTGGAGGAGATCCTGCACACGCACCCCGGGGTCGCCGGGGCCGCGGTGGTGGGGCGGCCGGACGAGGAGGCCGGGGAGCTGCCCGTGGCGTTCGTGGCCCTCGTCCCCGGCGCGGAGGTCACCGCCGAGGGGCTGCGCGAGCACGTCAACGCCCAGGTGGTGCACTACAAGAAGCTGCGCGAGGTGCACCTGGTGGACGCGATCCCCGTCTCGGCCGCCGGCAAGGTGCTGCGTCGGGAGCTGCGCGACGGGCTCACCGCGCACACCTGAGCCGTCCGGGGTCCACGAGCCCCGCCCCGCACAGCACTCGAGCCCGGTACCTCCAGGTACCGGGCTCGAGCGTCGAGCAGGGGGTGGAGGTGCCGGGAATCGAACCCGGGTCCTCCGCCGGCTCACCAGGGCTTCTCCGTGCGCAGTCGGCTACGTCTCTGCTCGGACCTCCCGATCACACCGACGAGTCAGGATGACGGTCCCAGCCGCTGTTTGGTGTCCCCAGCGGGTCCGCGGCCGACCCGCTGGGTAAGAGCCCTCTAGTCGATGCCAGGGTCCGGGGCGAGGGCACACCCGGTCTGACAGAGTCGCTACTCGCTCAGGCGGCGAGGGCGAACTCGCGCTGACTGGAGTCGGCGCTTATATGTGTGCAGTGACGCTTGTGGTGGTCTCCTGCCTGCACCAGCACGCTTCCCCTGGATCAACGTACGGAGTCGAAACCGATCACCCCCGTGCGCTCCCGGCCCACGAGCGGCCGAGACGACCACTGTAACCCCCGGGCCCGTCGGGATCATCCCCACCTCTCGTGGTGCTGCCCGGCCGCCCGCCCCAGCACCCGTCGCTCCCGCACACCGAACGGCCCCCGGCTCACCTGACGCCGTCGGACCGAGATGGGTGTGCGCGAACGACGGAGGTGTGTGCGAACGACGGAGGTGCGCCCCGGGCCACTCCTGCCCCAGGCCGACGACCGCCGGGTCGAGGGGGACCCCGTCGGCTCAGCCCTGGGCGGCGATCAGCCCGACCGCGACCGCCGCCAGCGCCATCCCCACCTGCTGCACCCGCCCGGTCCGCTCCCCCAGCACCACCGCCGCCAGCAGCACGGTCGCGGCCGGGTAGAGCGCCGTGATCACGCTGACCAGCGAGAGGAGCCCGCCCTGCACCGCGAACAGGAAGGCTGTGTTCGCCACCACGTCCAGCACACCGGCCAGCAGGGCCAGGCGCAGCGGCACCCCGCGCGGGGCCCGCAGCTGGCCGGCGACCACCGCGGCCACCAGCACCACCGAGGCCGCCCCCACCCGCGAGGCCAGCAGCGGCCAGAGCCCGGTGCCGGTGTCCACCTGCGCCAGCAGCACGAAGTACACCGCGAACGCGACCCCGGAGCCCACGGTCAGCAGCGCCACCCGCCGGGTGAACGGCAGCGCGGACGGCGCCTCGCGGCTGACGAGCACCACCGCCACGAGCGCGAGCCCCGCACCCACCAGGGCGAGCTGACCGGGTCGCTCCCCCCGGGCCACGGCGAACAGCAGCGGGAGCCCCGCCACCAGCACGGCGGTCAGCGGCGACACCACGCTCATCGGCCCGGTGGCCAGGGCCAGGTAGAACCACCACACCGCGAGCCCGGCGGTCGCCCCCGCGGCGAGCCCCCACAGCAGCGAGCCGAGCTCGACGCGGCCGCCGACGACCGGCGCCACCGCGGCCACCAGCAGCACCGAGAGCGGGTAGCTGACCAGCACCACGCGCAGGGCCGCCACCCGGCGCGCGGCGACCCCACCCACGAAGTCGCTCACCCCGTAGCCGGCAGCGGCGAGCAGGGCCAGCAGCACTGCGCCCATCAGGTGGTGGTCACAGGCCGAGCAGTCGCGCGGGCGTGTGGTGCAGCACGCGGCGCAGGAAGTCCTCGCCCAGGCCGTCGTCGGCCGCGGCCCAGCCGGCGATGGCCCGCAGCTGGGTGGCGTAGTCGTAGGGGATGTTGGGGAAGTCGGTGCCCAGGACCACGCGGTCGCCGACGTCGACCAACCGGGCCGCCCAGTCGGCGGGCAGGGCGCACATCTGCTCGGTGAACGGGGTCCCGACCATGGTGGTGTCGAGGTGCACCCGCTCGAAGCGCGCCACCAGCTCCAGCGCCGTGTCGAACTCCGGCATCCCGGCGTGGGCCAGCACGGCCGTCAGCCGCGGGTGGCGGGCGAGGACCTCACCGAACACGTCCAGACCGGTGAAGGAACCGGGGATCGGTCCGTGCCCGCAGTGCACCACGGCCGGGACCCCGGCGTCGGCGACCAGGCCCCACGTGCTGTCCAGCTGGCGGTCGCGCGGGTCGAACCCGCCCACCTGCACGTGCACCTTGACCGCGCGGGCCCCGGCGTCGAGCGCGGCGGCGACGTAGTCGTGCACCCCGGGCTCGGGGAACAGGGTCGCCGTGGGCACCGCACCGTCGACGCGGTGGCCGAACTCGGTGGCCCACTCCGTCAGCCACGCCCCCATGCCCGGCTTGTGCGGGTACACCAGCGGCGCGAAGCCGATCACGCCCAGGCCCCGCAGCACCGACAGCCGCTCCGGCTCGGGCAGCGCGTAGTGCACCGGCCAGTCGGTGCCGTAGTGCTCGCCGGCGTGGGCGAAGTAGTCCCACACCTTGGCCATGACCCGCTCGGGCAGGAAGTGCGTGTGCACGTCCACGAGCCCCGGGATCCCGAGCTCGCGGACCCAGCCCGCCACCGCTGCGTCGTCGGCCGGCCCCGCGGTCACCCGCGCATGCCCTTGACCCGGCGGCCGAGCTCTCGGGTCACCTCGCGCTCGGTGTCCCGGCGCGCCAGGTCCTGCCGCTTGTCGTGGGCCTGCTTGCCCTTGCCGAGGCCGAGCTCGACCTTGACGTACCCGTTCTGGAAGTACAGCGACAGCGGGACCAGGGTCAGGCTGCCCTCGCGGGTCTTGCCGATGAGGCGCTCGATCTCGCTGGCGTGCAGCAGGAGCTTGCGCACCCGGCGCGGCGCGTGGTTGGTCCAGCTGCCCTGGGTGTACTCCGGGATGTGCAGCCCCCGCAGCCACACCTCGCCGTTGTCCACGGTCGCGAAGGCGTCGACGATGGAGACCTTGCCGTCGCGCAGGCTCTTCACCTCGGTGCCCACCAGGACCATGCCGGCCTCGTAGACGTCGATGATGGTGTAGTTGTGCCGAGCCTTGCGGTTGGTCGCGATCGCCTTCGTCCCCCGGTCACGCACGAGAACACCCTACTGGCGGACGCATCACTGGCGGACGTAGAGCCGCAGCGTGACGTAGGCGGTGACCGCGGCCAGCCCGATGCCGACGATGGCCAGCACCGGGGACACGAACAGCACGTCGCTCGTGGTGATCTGGCCGATGATGTTGGACTGGTAGAGATCGCGCAGCACGTCGTCGAGGAAGGCTGTCTTGGCCACGACGAGACCGCCGATGGCCAGCGCGGAGCCGATGACGCCGGCCACCACCGCCTCCAGGAGGAACGGCAGCTGGGTGTACCACCGCGTGGCCCCGACCAGGCGCATGATCCCCACCTCCGTCCGCCGGGTGTAGGCGGCCACCTGGATCATGTTCGAGATCAGCAGCAGCGCCGCGAAGGCCTGCAGGATCGCGATGGCGAACGCCGCGTTGCGGACGCCGCCGAGCACGGAGAACAGCCGCTGCACGAGGTCGGCCTGGTCCACGACCTTGTCCACGCCCGGCTTGGTGCCGAACTGCTGGTTGATGATCGCGAAGCGCTGGGGGTCGGTGAGCTTGACGCGGAAGGACGCGGGCAGGGCCTCCGGGCGCGCCAGCTGCACCAGCTCGGGCTGGTTCGCGAACACCTCCTGGAAGCGCGCGTAGGCGTCGGCCCGGCTCTCGTAGCTGACCGACTCCACCCCCGCGGTGGCCTCCAGGTCCCGCTGCAGGGTGGAGCAGATGGCCCCCGTGCAGGCGGCGTCGTTGGTGGACACGTCGTTGGTCAGGTAGACGGCCACCTCGACGCGGTCGAAGTAGATCTGCTCGGTCTTGTTGGTCATCTGGACCACCAGCAGGCCACCGCCGAGCAGGCCCAGGGAGATGGCCGTCGTGATGATCATGGCGATGGTCATGGTGATGTTGCGGCGCAGGCCGGTGACGACCTCGCTGAAGACGAAGCTGGCGCGCATGGGGGTTCGGGGTCCTCCGGGTCGGGGGCGGGCTGGCGGGGGTACAGCCCGGCGTTCTGGGTGGGGCCGTGGAGCTAGCGGCCCACCCCGTAGACACCCCGGGCCTCGTCGCGGACGACCTTGCCCAGGCTCAGCTCGACCACGCGGCGGCGCATCGAGTCGACGATGTGGTTGTCGTGGGTGGCCATGAGGACGGTGGTGCCGGTGCGGTTGATGCGCTCCAGGAGCAGCATGATGTCCTGGCTGGTGTCCGGGTCGAGGTTGCCGGTGGGCTCGTCGGCCAGCAGGAGCAGCGGGCGGTTCACGAACGCCCGGGCGATGGCCACGCGCTGCTGCTCACCACCGGAGAGCTCGCCTGGCAGCCGGTCGGCCTTGCCGGACAGACCCACCAGGTCCAGCACCTCGGGGACGACCTTCTTGATGGTGCCCCGGGGCTTGCCGATGACCTCGAGGGCGAAGGCGACGTTGTCGGCCACCGACTTCTGCTGCAGCAGGCGGAAGTCCTGGAACACGCAGCCCACCCGCTGGCGCAGCTTCGGCACCCGCCGGGCGGCCAGCTTGTTGACGTGGAAGCTGGCGACGTGGATGTCCCCGATGGAGGGGATCTCCTCGCGGAGCAGCAGGTTGAGGAACGTCGACTTCCCGGAGCCCGAGGCACCGATGAGGAAGACGAACTCGCCCTTCTCGACCTTCACCGTGACCCCGTCCAGCGCGGGCCGGGTGGAGGTCTTGTAGGACTTGGAGACGTTCTCGACGCTGATCACGGGTTCCTACTGTAGACACCCAACCTGAGGACACCCTCTCCCCGCGCCGGGCGGGCGGACCGGGCGGGCGGACCGGGCGGGCGGACCGGGCGGGCTCAGTCGTCCGTGCCGCGCATGCGCCAGCGGATGCCGGCCTCGAGGAACCCGTCGATGTCCCCGTCCAGCACCGCGGAGGGGTTGTTGACCTCGAACTCGGTGCGCAGGTCCTTGACCATCTGGTAGGGGTGCAGCACGTAGGAGCGCATCTGGTTGCCCCACGAGCTGCCGCCGTCGCCCTTGAGCGCGTCCATCTGCGCGCGCTCCTCCTGGCGCTTGACGGCGAGCAGCTTCGCCTGCAGCACCTTCATCGCCGCCACCTTGTTCTGCAGCTGGCTCTTCTCGTTCTGGCAGGTCACGACGATCCCGGTGGGGATGTGAGTCAGCCGCACCGCCGAGTCGGTGGTGTTGACGCTCTGCCCACCGGGCCCGGAGGAGCGGTACACGTCCACCCGCAGGTCGTTCTCGGCGATGTCGATGTGGTCGGTGGTCTCCACCACCGGCAGCACCTCCACCCCGGCGAACGAGGTCTGCCGGCGCCCCTGGTTGTCGAACGGGCTGATCCGGACCAGCCGGTGGGTGCCCATCTCGACCGAGAGGGTGCCGTAGGCGTAGGGGGCCTTGATCGCGAAGGTGGCCGACTTCAGGCCCGCCTCCTCCGCGTAGGACGTGTCGTAGACCTCGGTGCCGTACCCGTGGCGCTCGGCCCAGCGCAGGTACATCCGCATGAGCATCTCGGCGAAGTCGGCCGCGTCCACCCCGCCGGCCTCGGACCGGATGTTCACCAGGGCGTCGCGCTCGTCGTACTCCCCGCTGAGCAGGGTGCGCACCTCCAGCGCGGCGATGTCGGTCCGCAGACCCGCCCGCTCGGTGTCCGCGTCCGCGGTGGCCTCGGCCTCCGCGTCGCCCTGCTCACCCTCGGCCAGCTCGTAGAGCAGGGGGAGGTCGTCCAGGCGCTGGCGCAGGGTCTCCACCCGCTTGAGCTCGGCCTGGGAGTGGGAGAGCTGGCTGGTCACCTGCTGGGCGTGCTCCTGGTCGTTCCACAGGTCCGGCGAGGCGGCCTGCTGCTCGAGCTCGTCGACCCGGCGGCGGAGCTCCTCGACGTCCAGCACCGCCTCGACCGTGCCCAGGGTGGTGTCGAGCTCGGCGAGGTCGGAGATGACGTCAGGGTGCACGTCTGTCGAGTTTACGTGCCCTCACACGCGAGCGACCCGCCACGTCACACGCGAGCGACCCGCTCGACCACCTTGGCCACGGCCTTCACGTGCGCCACCGCGAACTCCGCCGCCGCCACCGCGTACGGGCCCTCGGCCTCCCTGGCCGCGATCCGGGCCGTGGCCAGCCGCTGGGCCAGCACCTGCCGGGCCCCGTCCACCAGGCGCTCGCGCTGGGGGCCGGTCAGCTCGCCGGCGTGCACCAGCCGCAGCAGCAGGGGGCTGCGGACCGCGTCCGCGGACCCCACCGGCTCCGCGGCGAGCCAGCCGCGGAAGGCCTTGCGGCCGGCTGCGGTCAGCACGTACTGCTGGCTGGCGCGCGGCCCCCGCCGACCGAGCCGCAGCAGGCCGGCCGCCGCCATCACCGGCAGCTCGCGGTAGACCTGGCTGCGGGTGAGGCCGAAGAAGCCGCTGTAGGTGGACTCCGCGCTGCTCACGAGCTCGCCCCCCGTCGCGGGCCCGTCCCGGAGCAGTCCCAGCAGGGCGGCGGCGGTCGCGTTCACGGTCACGGGGGCGGGGGCGGCAGCCATGCGCCCACGGTGCCACAGCCGCACCGACCGGACCGGACCGTCCACCTGGGACCCACCGCCGGGCTTCGGGCCGTTCGCAAGCACAACGATGTGACATCCTCGTGTCGTGGATGAGGCGTGGTTCACACCGACGGAACATGCTGAGAGCATCCTGGGCGGCAGCCACCGGCCGAACACCGGCTCGTGGCCCGACGTTGAGCCGCTGTTCACCCACGAGGTGGCCGGCGGCGGACGAGATGAGGAGATCGAGTGACCGGCTTCCTGCTGAAGCGGTTCGTCAACTACGTCGCGCTGCTGCTGGTGGCCACGTTCCTGGCGTTCGCGCTCGCCGCGGTGACGTTCAACCCGCTCTCGTCGCTGGAGCAGCGCAACCCACGACCGCCGCAGGCGACCCTGGACGCCAAGGCGGCCGACCTGCGCCTGAACGAGTCGATCCCGGTCCGCTACGTGGCCTGGCTGGGCGACGTGGTGCTGCACGGGGACTTCGGGCAGACCGTGACCAACCAGCCGATCACCGACGAGCTCGGGCGGCGGGTGGGCGTGAGCCTGCGGCTGCTCGTCGTCGGCACGGTGCTCGGCACGGTCATCGGCGTGGTGGTCGGCGTCGCTGCCGCCATCCGCCAGTACAAGCTCAGCGACTACCTGGCCACCCTGTTCAGCTTCCTCATCCTCAGCACGCCCGTCTTCGCCATCGCCATCCTGCTGAAGTACGGCGCCACCACGTTCAACCAGTCCACCGGCAGCCAGTTCTTCCTCTACACCGGGGAGTCCTCGCCGGGGCTGCAGGGCGGGTTCGGGACGCAGCTGGTGGACCGGATCCAGCACCTGGTGCTGCCGACGCTCTCCCTGGCGCTCCTGCAGATCGCGTTCTACAGCCGCTACCAGCGCAACACCATGCTCGACGTGCTGGGCAGCGACTTCCTGCGCACCGCGCAGGCCAAGGGGCTCACCCGCCGCAAGGCGCTGTTCAAGCACGGGCTGCGCACCGCCCTGATCCCCATGGCCACGCTGTTCGCCTTCGGCTTCGGGCTGATCGTGACGGGCGCCGTGTTCACGGAGAAGATCTTCGGCTGGCAGGGCATGGGCGACTGGCTCATCCGCGGGATCCAGACCCAGGACACCAACATCACGGTGACGGTGACCCTGTTCGCCGGGGTGGCGATCCTGGTGTCCGGCTTCCTCTCCGACATCCTCTACGCCGCACTCGACCCGCGCGTGCGGGTCGGCTGAGAAGGGCAGAAGGACATGGCCGCACCCACCCGCCCCTCGACCGGGAGCTCGCCCGCCGACGAGTCCCTGCCCGTCACCGACGGTGCCGCAACAGCAGCGGGCAGCGCCAGCCCCGTGGTGGAGACCACCACCGCGTACATGGCCGTGAGCCGCGGCAAGCTCGTCCGCCGGCGGTTCCTGCGCAACAAGCTGGCCGTCACCGGGGTGGGCACCCTGCTGGTGCTCTACCTGCTCGCCTTCCTGGGGCCCTACGTCATCCCCTACGACTACACCTACATCGACTACACGGCGCTGCTCGCCCCGCCGTCGTCGGACCACTGGTTCGGGACCAGCCAGATCGGCCAGGACGTGCTCGCGCAGACGCTGCGCGGGCTGCAGAAGTCACTGACGATCGGCTTGCTGGTGGCCATCGGGTCGACGTTCATCGCGGCCGTGGTGGGTTCGGCGGCCGGCTACTTCGGCGGCTGGACCGACCGCACGCTCATGTGGGTGGTCGACCTGCTGCTGGTCGTGCCGAGCTTCCTCATCATCGCCATCGCGAGCCCCGCGCTGCAGGGCAAGTCGTGGCTGTTCCTCGTGCTGCTCCTGGTCGCGTTCCAGTGGCTGCTCACCTCGCGCATCGTCCGCGGGCTCACCATGAGCCTCAAGGAGCGCGAGTTCGTGCAGGCCGCACGGTTCATGGGCACCCCGGCGCGCAAGATCATCGCCAGCCACATCCTGCCGAACATGGCCTCGCTGCTGATCATCGACGCCACCATCACCGTGGGCAGCGCGATCATCGCCGAGACGGGGCTGAGCTTCTTCGGCTTCGGGGTGCAGCCGCCGGACGTCTCCCTCGGCACGCTCATCGCGGACGGGACGGCCTCCGCGCTGACCTACCCCTGGTTGTTCGCCTTCTCGCTGGGCTTCCTCGTCATCACCGTGCTCGCGGCGAACTTCGCCGGCGACGGCCTGCGCGACGCCCTCGACCCCAACTCCCAGAAGGGACGCGCCACGTGACGGCCGTGCAGGAGGTCCCCACCGGGGCCGACACCCCCGGGGACCACCCGGTGCTCGAGGTCAGCGACCTCGAGGTCAGCTTCCCCAGCGAGGAGGGCCGGGTCACGGCCGTCCGCGGGATCAGCTACTCGGTGGCGCCCGGCGAGGTGCTCGCCATCGTCGGGGAGTCCGGCTCCGGCAAGTCGGTGTCCTCGCTGGCCGTGATGGGCCTGCTCCCCCCGCAGGCCCGCATCTCCGGGTCGGTTCGCTACCGGGGCCGCGAGATGCTCGGGCTCAGCGACCGCGACATGTCCAAGGTCCGCGGCAAGAAGATCGCCATGGTCTTCCAGGACCCGCTCTCCGCGCTCACCCCGGTCTACACCGTGGGCGACCAGGTGGCCGAGGCGCTGCTGGTGCACGGGAAGATGTCCAAGAAGGCCGCCGCGGAGCAGGCCGTGGAGCTGCTGGACCTGGTCGGGATCCCCAACGCCCGGGCCCGCGCGTCCTCGTTCCCGCACGAGTTCTCCGGCGGGATGCGCCAGCGCGCCGTCATCGCGATCGCCATCGCGAACGATCCGGACCTCATCATCGCCGACGAGCCCACCACCGCCCTCGACGTCACGGTCCAGGCCCAGGTCCTGGAGACGCTGAAGAAGGCCCAGGACGTCACCGGGGCCGGCATCGTGATGATCACCCACGACCTCGGGGTGGTCGCGGGCTTCGCCGACCGCGTGCTGGTCATGTACGCCGGCCGCGCCGTGGAGTCGGCTCCCGTCGACGAGCTCTACGCCCACCCCCGGATGCCGTACACGCTGGGGCTGCTCGGCTCGATCCCGCGCATCGACGCGCGGGGCAAGCAGCCCCTGGTCCCGATCGAGGGCAACCCGCCCGCCCTGGTGAACCTGCCCACCGGGTGTCCGTTCGCGCCGCGGTGCCCGATGGTGATCGATGCCTGCCACGACGCCGAGCCCGCCCTGCTGGAGGTCTCGCACCTGCACTCCGCGGCGTGCATCCGCTCGGCCGACCTCGAGGCCGTGGGCGCCGACGCTGCCGCCGTGTTCGAGGTGGAGGGGGTCACCACCTCCGCGCTCGAGTCCGTGCCCCGCACCGAGCGCGCCGAGGTGCTCCGGGTGGACGAGCTCGTCAAGACCTTCGCCGTGAGCAAGGGCGTGGTGTTCCGTCGGCGCGTCGGCACGGTCCAGGCCGTGGCGGGGGTCAGCTTCGACCTCCGCCAGGGCGAGACCCTCGGCGTGGTCGGCGAGTCCGGCTGCGGCAAGTCGACCACCCTGCTGCAGATCCTCGAGCTCACGCCACCGGAGTCCGGCTCGGTCCAGGTGCTCGGGAAGGACGTCGGCTCGCTGGACGCCAAGGCGCGCAAGGCCATCCGCCGCGACGTCCAGGTGGTGTTCCAGGATCCGATGGCCTCGCTCGACCCGCGACTGCCGGTCGGCGACATCATCGCCGAGCCGCTCAAGGT